>NZ_LAYO01000109.1 GCF_000980875.1 Leucobacter sp. Ag1
GGCCCGCACTCCGATCGGAGTGCGGGCCCTGCTCGTGCGTCTGCGGTCCCGCTGGGCGGCATGAGGCGCCCGGTGCGGGTGCCAGATTTCGGAGATCCACCCGATTTCGGAGCGCCAGTGGCAGGCCCGTCCGAATGCCCGCAGATCTCCGCGGCCGTTCAACCGCCCGGAGACGTGAAAGGGGCCCGGGATCGACGATCCCGGGCCCCCTTCGCGGGTGCGCGCTACGCAGCCTGCGCGGCGTCCTTGTTGCTCGTGTACTTCGGCGCGAGCGAGAGCGCGCTGAAGCGGAACGGACGATCGACCCGCACGAAGTCGAGCGGGCAGTGCACCGTGCCGGCCGGGATGTAGACCGAGCCGGAGGTCGTGATGGTGTGCTTCTCGCCGTCGATCTCCATCGTGATCTCAGCGCCGAGATCGCGAGGATCGTCCGGGTTCGAGCCCGTCCAGATCAGGATCTCGTCGTAGTCGTGGGTGTGCGGGTTCACCCAGTGCACCGGCTCCGAGATCTCGTGCACCCAGATGTGGGTCATGTTGATCTGGCTCTCGGGCACCAGCTTGCTGTGCATCAGCCAGAAGCCGTCGCCCAGGTTCTTCGGCTGCTCGAGACCGGCGGCCTCGCCCTCGTTGTCCATCTCGCCGACGATCACCGGCATGTCGCGCACGAAGAGGCGCTCGTACTGATTCCCCATGGTTGCTTCCTTCCCGGGCATCCACGCCGATGCCCGTCTTCGACGCTACGGACCCGGCACGGTGCCGGGCAACGCTCTCCGCGAGCCTCTGCTCGCCGGGTCAAATCTCCTGCGCGAACTGGAGAAGCGCCGCGGTCAGCGGCGCGCGAGCAGCGCCGGACGGCGCTGCCATGTGTTCCAGAGCGGCCGGTACCCCATGCGGCACCAGAACGGACCCGAGCGCGGGTTGAGCGCCGCGTAGTCGAGCAGGATCCGGTCGAAGCCCGCCCCCTCCAGGTGCCCGTGCCCGAACTCGACGACGGCCTCGCCGAGCCCGCCGCCGCGCACTCCGGGCCGCAGAAACATGGCCTGGATGAACGCGATGCTCCCGCCCGGGGCGAGCCGCTCGCGGTGCCGGTCCTTGCCGGTCTCGATGCTCAGGTACCCCGCGGGGGCGCCGTCCTGCTCGAGGATCCAGGTCCACTCGGGATCCGCGGCGAGGCGCTGGGCGATCCCGTCGCGCAGAATCCCGGTCGCGCCCGGGCGCGGGGTCACCCCGCCGTGCTGCGCGTCGTGCGCCAGGAGCTCGGTGTCGAGCTCGGCCAGCAGATCCAGGTCGGCCGGCCCCGCCGGGCGCACCGAGACCCCCGCGGCCCGCAGACGTTCCGCGGCGCCAGCCGCGTCCGCGCCCCGCGCCCCGATCCGGATCCCCTCGACCCCCGTGACCGCGAAACCCCGGGACAGCATCGGCCGCACCAGCGCCGAATCCCGGCTCGGCAGCCGCAGCGACAGCGACGAGTCCCAGTCGCCGGCGCCGGAATCAGCACCGGCATCGGCACCGGCGAGCTCCGGGCCGGCCTCCGCGATCCAGTCGTCGAGCAGCTCCCCGACACCCGCTTCATCGCCGTCCCAGCGCAGCTCGAGGGAGGCGCGGCGTGCCGCACCCCAGATCGCGCCGGGATCGCCCGGCCGCAGGATCTCGACCGTCGACGCGCCCGCCGCCCGGACCGCGCCGCCGTGCTCGGAGACGAGCAGCCGCGCGGACGCATCGAACGAACGATCGGGCAGTTGCGGATCGAGCGCCCGGTCCCGCCGATTCATCGCGTCGAGCGCCGCGGTGATGCCCGAAGTGCCGGTGATTCTGCTGCTGGTCATGCGTCCGCCCCATCGTCCGATTCGCGTTCCGCCTCGAGGCTAGCCCGCACCGGGAGCCCGCCGATTGACTCTGCCGGTAGAACTGTTGCGCGCATCGGCACGGAACCGGAGGACCCTTGAGCCCGGCCCCCCGGCTGCCCGAGACTCGGAGCACACCCACCGTTCGAAAGGATGCGGCAGTGACCCATCGAGACATCGTCGCCGCGCACTACGCGGCCGGAGCACGCGGCGACCTCGCCGGCATGCTCGCCGACTTCGCCCCCGACATCAGCTGGACCGAGTCCGCAGGCTTCCCGCTGGCGGGCACCTACGTCGGCCCCGACGAGATCCGCGACCGCGTGCTCGGCCCCATCGCCGCCGAATGGGACGGCTTCGGCATGCGGGTCGACGAACTCGTCGGCGACGCCGGCACCGTCATAGCCGTCGGGCGCTACGTCGGCACCCACCGCCGCACCGGCCGCCCCCTCGACGCACGCACCGTGCACATCTGGCGCCTCGACGGCGACCAGATCACCGGCTTCGAGCAGATCACCGACACGCGCCTCGTCGCGCTCGCCGCCGAGGGGGACGACGCGTGACCGGGCAGCAGGGCGATGCATTCGCCGGAACGCCGTCGGGGCGCAAGGCCCGTGATCTCGGTCTGCGGATGGGCGCGCTGCCGAGCGGCCCGCGCAACGCGATCACCGACGTCGCGGGCGTCCGGGTCGGCCACACCACCCTCGTCTCGGGCGAGGGCGAGCTCGTGCCCGGTGAGGGGCCCGTGCGCACGGGTGTCACCGTGATCGTCCCGAACGACGCCCCATGGAAGCAGCCGCTGTATGCGGCACCGCACCGGCTCAACGGCAACGGCGAGATGACGGGCCTCGAGTGGGTGCGCGAATCGGGCACCCTCACGAGCTACATCGGCCTCACCAACACGCACAGCGTCGGCGTCGTGCGCGACGCGCTCGTCGCGCACGAGGGATCGACCCGTCCCCCGGGCGAGGACTACTGGTCGCTTCCCGTGGTCGGCGAGACCTGGGACGGCGCGCTCAACGATCTGAACGGGTTCCACGTGCGCCCGGAGCACGTGCGCGAGGCGATCGCTTCAGCGCACGACGGCCACGTGCCCGAGGGCAGCGTCGGCGGCGGCACCGGCATGATCGCCCACGGGTTCAAGGGCGGCATCGGCACGGCATCGCGCGTGGTCGCCGAGGCCGACGGCGGCTACACGGTCGGCGTGCTGGTGCAGGCGAACCACGGCCGCCGCGAGCGCCTGAGCATCGACGGGAAGCTGGTCGGCCCGTCGATCGAGCTGCCCGGCGACGCCGACGGCAGCGCGACGGCGGGCAGCGCGCTGCCCGAGGGGAGCGGATCCATCATCGTGATCGTCGCCACCGACGCGCCCCTGCTCCCCCACCAGTGCGCCCGCCTCGCGCAGCGCTCCGCGCTCGGCATCGCCCGCGTCGGCGGCGCCGGCGAGAACGGCAGCGGCGACCTCGCTTTCTGCTTCTCGACCGGCAACTCGGGGATCCCGGCGGGCTTCGATCCCGGCGCACCCATCGAGTACACCGTCTCGGCGGTCGCGAACGATCGCATCGACCCGCTCTTCTACGCCACCATCGAGGCCACCGAGGAGGCGATCGTCAACGCGATGCTCGCGTCCGACACGATGGTCGGCAAGGGCGGGACCGTGCGTTACGGGCTGCCCCACGACCAGCTGCTGGGGTTGCTCGGGATCGCGTAGCTCGGCGCAGGCGAACGCGGAAGGGCGGGCCCGAATGAGATCCGGGCCCGCCCTTCCGCGTGCTCAGGCCGCCGACAGGTCGAGCGTGTCGGCGAGCAGCCCCTGCGTGTAGAGATCGCGCGGGTGATCGAGCACGCGATCGACGCGCCCCTGCTCGACGATCTCGCCCCGGTTGAGCACGGCGACCGAGTCGGCGATGCTGCGCACCACGGCCAGGTTGTGCGTCACGAAGATCATGCTGAGCCCGTCCTGCAGGAGCCCGCGCAGCAGCTCGACGACCGAGGCCTGCACCGAGACGTCGAGCGCCGAGGTCACCTCGTCGCAGATGAGCACGCTGGGGTCGGCGAGCAGCGCCCGGGCGATCGCGACGCGCTGCCGCTGCCCGCCCGACAGCTCCGACGGGTACAGCTCGGCCATGCGCGCCGGGATCTCGACCCGCTCCAGCGCCTCGCCGACGCGGCGGCGCACCTCGGCGCCGCTCGGGCGCTCGAAGTGGCGCAGGGGTGCGGCGAGGCTCGTGCCGACGTCGAGGCGGGGGTTCAGCGAGCCGTAGGGGTTCTGGAAGATGTACTGCATCCGTCGGCGCGCGGCGGAGCTGCGCTTCGCCGCCGACCGCGCCAGCGATTCGCCGTCGAGCAGCAGTTCGCCCTCCCACTCGGTGTGCAGGCCGATGAGGCAGCGCGACAGGGTGCTCTTGCCCGAGCCCGATTCGCCGACGATCGCGAGGCATTCCCCGGCCCGCACGTCGAGGTCGATGCCGTGCAGCACCTCGACGTGGCCGTAGGAGGCGCGGAGATCCGCGACGCGGAGCACCGAGTCGGGGCGATCCTCGAAGTCGCCGACGGGCGCGACCGAGACGGTGGCCGGCGGGCGCTGCCCGATCTCGACGTGCCGGATGCAGCGCACGAGGCCGTCACCCGAGGGCTCCAGCGGCGGCACCGCCGAGCGGCAGGCGTCGGTCGCGAACGCGCAGCGCGCCGCGAACACGCAGCCCGTCGGCCGGTCGCCGATGCTGGGCGCGCGCCCGGGGATCGGCACGAGCATGTGCCGGTCCTGCGTCGACGGTAGCGCCTGCAGCAGCGCGCGGGTGTAGGGGTGCGCCGGGGCCTGCAGCACCGATGCGGTCGAGCCGGTTTCGACGACCTGACCGCCGTACATCACAGTCACACGGTCGGCGACCTCGGCGACGACCGCGAGGTCGTGCGTCACGTAGATCGCGGCGATCCGGTACTCGGCGCAGAGCCGCTTCACCAGCTCGAGCACCTTCATCTGCGTCGACACGTCGAGTCCGGTGGTCGGCTCGTCGAGCACGATCAATCGCGGCTGCGCGACGACCGCCATGGCGATCGCGATGCGCTGCTGCTGCCCGCCCGACAGCTCGCTCGCGCGCCGCTTCAGGAACGCGTCGTCCGCCGGCAGACCGACGGCCTCGAGCACCTCGCGGATCCGGGCCATCGACTGCTCCCTCGAGCCGTCGATGGCTTCGAGGAGCTGCGTGCGCAGCCGCATCGAGGGGTTCAGCGCCGTTGCGGGATCCTGCGCGACATAGCTCACCAGCCCGCGCCGGGCGGCGCGGAGACCGGCGGCGTCGAGCCGCAGCAGATCGGTCCCCTCGATGTCGACGGATCCGGCACGGATCTCGCCGCCCGAGCGCGCGTACCCGAGCAGCGCGAGCGCGAGCGTGCTCTTGCCCGATCCGGACTCTCCGACGATCCCCATGACCTCGCTCGAACCGAGCTCGAGCGAGACGTCCTCGATGATCGTGGTGTCCTTGCCCGTCAGGCCGACCGTGAGACCGGTCACCGTGATTGCGGCCATGGTTACTTCCCTTCCGTGCGGGCGATGACGCGTGCGCCGCCCTCGGCGATGAGGTTGCCGCCGACCGTGAACAGCACGATCATGACGATCGGCGCGAGCACGGCCCACGGCTGCGTGGCGAGACCGGTGCGGTTCTCGCTCACCATGAGCCCCCAGTCGGGAGTCGGCGGCTGGATCCCGTATCCGATGAAGCTGATCGAGGCGAGGATGCCGACCGCCCACATGAGACGGACGCCCAGCTCGACGAGCAGCGGCGAGGTGATGTTCGGCAGCACCTCGCGCACGATCATGCGCCGGCCGGGGATCCCCACCGAACGGGCCCAGAGCACGAACTCGCGGTCGCAGATGGGGCGAGCGGCGCCGCGGATCACGCGGGCGACGCCGGGGATCAGCGCGAGCACGACGAGCGTGACGAGCAGCCACGGCGACGGACCGAACACGGACACGAACATGAGCGCCATGAGGATGCCCGGGAACGCCAGCAGCACGTCCATCGCCCGCATCAGGATCGTCTCGGTCCAGCCGGCGTAGAAGGCGGCCGCGAGCCCGACCGCCGCGCCGACCGCGACGCTGAGCACCGCGCTCAACGGAGCCATCCACGCGAGCGAGACGCCGCCGGCGAGCACGCGCGACAGCACATCGCGGCCGAGCTGGTCGGAGCCGAGCAGCAGGCCCCCGCCCGGCGGGGCGTACGGCGTCGTGATGGGGTCGGTCGGCGAGTACGGGGCGAGCAGGCCGCCGAAGCAGGCGAGCAGCGTGGTGAGCACCACGAGGCCGATCCCCCAGCGCACCTGGTTCGAGGCGAGGAACCGCGCGAGCACGCGGGACCGCGGTCGGGAGTCGGGCGCCGATGCCGGCAGCACGTCGTTCTGCTGAGTCATGGATCCCACCTATTCCTTGCGACGGCCGGCGCCCGCGTCCGAGAGCAGGTCGGCGATGAAGTTGAAGACGAAGTATGCGGAGGCGATGATCAGCACGACCGCCTGGATCAGCGGCAGGTCCCGGTTGCCCACGGATTCCACGAGCGTGAGCCCGATGCCCGGGTACGAGAACAGGTACTCGACCACGACGGTGCCGCCGATGAGGAACGCCGCGACGAGCGACGCCGCCGGGATGATCGGCGCGAGCGCGTTCGGCAGCGCGTGCCGGTACAGGATCCGGCGGGTGCTCAGCCCCTTGAGCTGGGCCGTCTGGATGAACTCGCTGTTCATCACGTCGATGAACGAGACGCGCACGAGCCGCGACAGGTAGGCGACGCCGCCGATGACGAGCGTCGTCACGGGCAGCACGAGCGCGAGCGGGTGCCACCACGGCATATCGGCGGGCGGGATCAGCGAGACCGGCGGGAAGATCCGGAACACGGTCGTGCCGAACAGCGCGATGAGCACCGTGCCGAGCACGAACTCGGGAACCGCGTTGACCACCATCGACCCGCCCATGAACAGCTTGTCGAAGACGCGGTCCTTGCGCTGCGCCGCGATGACGCCGATCACGAGCGAGATCGGCAGCATGATGATGAGGGCGAGCGCGCCGAGCGTCAGCGAGTTGCGCAGCCGGAGCGACAGCGTGTCCGCCACGGGCGCGCCGTTGGTGAGCGAGACACCCCAGTCGCCGCGCAGGATCCCGCCGAGCCACGTGAGGTACTGCTGCAGCAGCGGCGCATCGAGCCCCAGCTCCTTGCGGAGGGTGGCGAGCCGCTCGGGGGTCGCGTTCACGCCGAGGATCACCTTGGCGACGTCGCCCGGCATCGCCTGCGTGGCGAAGAAGATGAGCAGCGAGACCAGCAGCAGCGTGATGACGCCCTGCAGGAGCTTGCCGCCCCAGCGCATCATCGTGCGCCGCCGTCGGCGTCGCACCGCTCCGCTGCCCCGCTCCCGCGAGAGCGCGATCATCTCGGTCATGGTGGTGGTTCCTTCCGCATCGCGTGCAGCGATGACGACGGGAACCCCGTTCCTGCGTCATCACAGGGCATCTCGACCGAACGAGACATCTCTTGAATGTCTCCATCGTGGGCACCCGCGGCGGGCGGCACAATCGCGCCGCGCCCATTCCTGCTCCCGCCGTCAATCTGCATGCTCCGGATGACAAACCGACCCGCCGTACGGGCGGCAAGACTGAAACGGACAGCCGGTGGACACCGGGCCGATGGAGCGATGGAGGACGCATGCAGACCGCGACGGCGCCGATCTTCCCGGTGCACGACATCGTCCCGCGCGAGGGATCCGCGTGCGGATCGTTCCTCGTCGTCGAGGACATCGACGACCGCGCAGCGTTCCGCTCGCCGCATCGCCACGCCTTCACCCAGCTGGTGCTCGTCGAGGCCGGGAGCGGGATCCACCGCATCGATTTCTCGCCCGTGCCGATCCGCGCCGGCGAGGTGCACCTGCTGGCACCCGGGCAGGTGCACGAGTGGTGCGCCGACCCGGGGCTGCGCTGCACCGCGGTGATGTTCTCGGAGGACGTGCTCGACTCCGTCGGCGCCCTGCCCGATCGGATGCACGAGCTGCTCCTGCTGGGCGCCGCGCCGCTCGCCCCGTCCGAGGCGGCCGCGGACCGCCTGCGCCGGCTCGTCGATGCGCTGCGCGAGGCCGGATCGCCGGGCGGCACCCGGCACCTGCTCGCGGCGCTGCTGCACGAGTGCGCCGAGGCGATCCCCCAGGCGGACGCCCCGAGCGCCCGCTCGCCTCTCACCCGCGCGTTCCTGCGGGAGGTGCTGCGCGCACCCGACGCGAGCCAGACCGTGTCGAGCTGCGCCCGCGCGCTCGGCGTGACCACCGGATACCTGGCCGAGCAGGTCGCCGCCGATACGGGGACGACGCCGGGGCGGATCCTGCGCACGGCCGTCGCCCGGGAGGCGCAGCGGCTGCTCGGCGGCACCGCGCTCAGCGCGGCGCAGATCTCCTTCCGCCTCGGGTTCACCGAGGCCTCCTACTTCTCGCGCTTCTTCCGCCGCGAGGTCGGCTGCACGCCGACCGAGTACCGGGACCTCGGACTCCGCGGCGAGAATCCCCCACGAAAGGACCGACATGCAAGCTGACCTCCTGTTCGAGCAGGCCACCCTCTTCGACGGCGAGGAGCTGCTGGACGCACCGGTATCGATCGCGGTGGCCGACGGGACCGTCATCGGCATCGGCGCCGACCTCTCCCACCTCGTCGGCCCGGCGACCGTGCGCCGCGATCTGGCCGGGGCGTTCGTGATGCCCGGGCTCGTCGACGTGCACAACCACCACGCCGTCGCGGGACGCGCGGAGCTGTTCGAGCTCGTCGTGCCCATCGGCGCGAGTCTCGACGAGGTGCTGGCCGCCGTGGCCGAGCAGGCCGCGGCCACCCCCGCGGACGGGTGGATCGTGGGCGGCCCGTGGGGTACCAACCTCCTGGGCGAACTGAACTCGTCCGCCGCGCTCGCGCGCCTGGACGAGGCAGCGGGCGGGCGCCCGGTGGTGCTCATCGAGGACAGCCGGCACAACCGCTGGGCCTCGAGCGAGGCGCTGCGCCTCGCGGGGATCCTCGACGGCTCGCACGCGGACGGCGCGGGCAGCGCGGGCGTGCTGCGGGATCCCGTGACCGGATCCCCCACCGGCGTGCTGCTCGAGGGCGCGGGCCTCCGCGTCGAGTACGCGATGGCGGAGGCCGGCGGCTTCACCGAGGAGCAGCACCGGGCCGCGTCCGCCCGCGGCGTCGAGATCCTCAACAGCTTCGGCATCACCGCGTTCCAGGACGCGGCCGCCTCGCTCGACATGCTCCGCGCGCTGCACGGGCTCGACACCGCCGGCGATCTGAACGCCTGGGTCGTGACCTCGATCACCATCAACGACGAGATCTTCGGATTCACCCCGATCGGACAGGAGCTCGTCGACCTGGCCGAGCCGTTCCGCAGCGCGCACCACCGCCCCGACTTCGTGAAGGTGTTCCTCGACGGCGTGCCGCCGGCCCGCACGGCCGCGTTCCTCGAGCCCTACCTGCCCGACGAGGAGCACGGGCACGAGTTCACCGGCGCCATGCTGATCCCGCAGGCCGAGTTCGCCGAACTGATGACGAGCATCGCCGGGCAGGGCCTCGGGCTCAAGGTGCACTGCGCGGGTGACGCGGCGGCCCGCGCCGTGCTCGACGCGACGCAGGCGCTGCGCGAACGCGGCGACACGAGCACCCGCGTGCACATCGCCCACGGCCAGTTCCTCTCGGACGCCGACCTGCCGCGCCTCGCCGAGCTCGACGTCACCGCCGACATGTCGCCGTTCGTGTGGTTCCCCGGAGTGATCCCCCAGGCGCTCTCCGAGGTGCTGCCCCAGCCCCTCGCCGGGAAGATCCAGCCGAACCGCGCCCTCACCGATCTCGGTGCCCGCCTCGCGATGGGTTCCGACTGGCCCGTCAGCCCCACCCCGAACCCCTGGTTCGGGATCCACGGGCTCGTGACCCGCGCCGACCCGTTCCGCCAGACGCCGGGCACCCTGTGGCCCGAGCAGGCGCTGACCCTGCTCGAGGCGCTCCGCGTCTGCACCTCGCGCGGCGCCGAGGCCATCGGGCTCGGCGACGTCACCGGGCGCGTGGCACCGGGATTCTCGGCCGACCTCGTGGTGCTCGACGCCGACCCGTTCGAGCGCGACCCGCTCGAACTGGCCGACACGCAGGTCGTCGAGACCTGGTTCGAGGGCCGGCTCGTGCACTCGCGTGCGGACTGACGCGATTCGGCCGAGCGCCGGACTGATCCTGCTGCTCGGGCTGCTGGAGGCCTTCGGCCCGCTGTCGATGGATCTCTACATGCCCGCGCTGCCCGAGCTCGCGCGCTCGCTCGGCATCGGCGATGCGCTCGCCCAGACCACCATGTCGGTGTGCATGCTCGGACTCGGACTCGGCCAGCTGATCGCCGGCCCCATGAGCGATCGCTTCGGGCGCCGGCTCCCGCTGCTCATCGGCGTCGCCGCGTTCGCGGTGTTCTCGGCCGCCTGCGCCGTCGCGCCCTCGGTCGGCTGGCTGCTGCTGTTCCGCGCGCTCCAGGGCGTGAGCGGCGCGGCCGGCATGGTGGTGACGCTCGCGATCGCGCGCGACATCTTCTCGGGCGCGCGACTCGCGCGCATGCTCTCCTGGCTCGCCCTCGTCGGCGCCGTAGCGCCCGTCGTGGCCCCGATCCTCGGCGGGCAGCTCAGCCGGTTCCTCGACTGGCGCGGGATCTTCTGGGTGCTCGCCGGCATCGGCGTCCTGCTGCTCGCGTCGGCGCTCCGCTGGCTCCCCGAATCGCATCCGCGGGAGCTGCGCAGCACGAGCAGCGGGCCTCTCTCGCTGCTGTCCGACGCCCGCGTGCTGCTCGCCCACCCGACCTACCGGGCCGTGCTCATCATCTCCGCCGTCAGCGGCGCCGCGTTCTTCGCGTACCTCTCGATGTCGAGCTTCGTGCTGCAGAACGGCTTCGGCGTCACCCCCGCGGTATTCGGGATCCTGTTCGCCGCCGGGTCGCTCTGCAACGTCGTCGGCTCCCAGACCAACCGCGTGCTGCTCGCCTCGACCAGCCCGGAGCGGCTCTACCTCGTCGGCATGGTGCTCGCGTTCCTCGGCAGCGCCGCCGCTGCGGCGAGCGCGCTGCTCGGCCTCGGCTTCGCTCCGTTCGTCGCCGGCCTGGCACTCTACCTCGCATCGACCGGGTTCACGATGCCGAACGCGAGCGCGATCGGCCTGACCGCGCACGGGGACCGCGCGGGATCGGCGGCGGCGCTGCTCGGCACGTCCTCGCTGTTCCTGGGCCCGATCGTCGCCCCGCTGGTCTCGCTCTCCGGCGTCACCGCCGCGGTGCTCGGCCTGACGATGCTCGTCGGGTCCGCGCTCATGCTCGCCGTCGGTCTCGCGACGTTCGGCCGGGCGCCGCGACGGCCCTGATCCGCCGGACTGCTGTCGTTCGGCCGCTCTTCTGTTTCCCAATTTCACCGCACACCGCACACTCACCGCACCGAAGGAGCCGCATCATGGCGAAGTACGATCACCTGTTCGTCAAGGACATGCCGAACTGCATGGACGAGATGGTCATGGACGACGAGGAGCAGCTGGAATACCCGCTGCCGAACCTGGGCGAGGGGCTGTGGCTGGTGAACAGCGACCTCGTGCCCGGCGCTCAGGCCAACATGACGCACATCTGGATCCACCCGTCCGACGAACCGCAGCTGTGGGTCAACCCGCACCAGCACGACTACGACGAGATCCTGATCTGGACGGGCGGCAACCCCGACGATCCGCGCGATCTCGGCGCCGAACTGTACATGGAGATCGAGGGCGAGCGGCACGTCATCACGACGTCGGGATCCGTCTACATCCCCGCCGGCACGGTGCACTGCCCGCTCGGCTTCACCCGCATCGACCGCCCGTTCCGCTTCAGCGCGCTCTCGCTCGCGCCGAAGTACCGCGCGCAGGACCACTCGGAGTAGCGGCCGGCACCGAGCACCGCAGAATCGACCGGGCCCGAATCGTCCTTTCTCGCTGAAGAAAGAATGCTTCGGGCCCGGTCGACGTTCGTCCCGGGGCGCAGACGCATGCGCACGCACGAAGGGGTGGGAGCGATCCTTCGCTCCCGCCCCTTCGGCGGTGGACGAGCCCGCTAGCCGACCGTCACGTTGGTCAGCAGGAACGAGGTGCGCCCGTAGAGGTCCTTCTCGAGTCCCTTCACGTTGGCACGGTGCACCGTGATGTTCTGGCCGTAGACCGGCACCAGGTATCCGCCCCGCTCGTACTCGATCGTCTGCAGCTGCTGGATGATCTTGCACTGGGCCGAGGTGTCGGTGGTCTGGTACAGCTCCGCCGCGAGCGAGTTGTACTCGGGATCGTTCATGTGGGTGCCGTTCTCGGATCCACCGGGCAGGAAGTGCCCCTTCGCGGTGATCTCGTACGGGCTGGACGTGTAGCTGATGAACAGCGGCCAGTCGAGCCACCGGTCGAGGAACGTGGCCACGTCGAGCTTGCGCACCGAGATCTTGATCCCGGCCTTGCCCGCATCATCGGCGACGAGCTGGGCCATCTCCATCATGCCGGGGAACGCGCCGTCGGTGACGAGCTCCACCTGGGTGCCCTCGGCGCCGGCCTCCGAGACGAGCTGCTTCGCCTTCGCGAGGTCCTGCGTGCGCTGCGGCAGCTTCGGCGGCTCGCACGAGGAGTTCTTGCCGATGAAGTCGTTCGCCACCGTCGCGTAGCCGCCGAAGGCGTTCTTCACGATCCGCTCGCGGTCGACCGAGAGCCGGATCGCTTCGCGCACCTTCGGGTCGGAGAACGGCTTGTCCTGCATGTTCATCGCGATGAGCGGGTAGCTCGCCGTGTCGCTCACCACGAGCCCGAGGTTCGGATCCCCCTTGAGCGCGGGGACCTCGGGGAACGGGATGCCCTGCGCGACGTCGATCTGACCGCCGCGGATCGCGTTGGTGACCGCGTTCTGCTCGGTGAAGAACGACAGCGTGAGGCTGTCGAGCTTCGGCTTCTCGCCCCAGTAGTCCTTGAACTTCGAGAGCTTCGCCTCCTGGCCCGGGGTGAACGAGTCGATGGTCCAGGGGCCGGTGCCCGCCGGCTTGTCGACCGTGGCGCCGCCGCGGATGCTGCGCATGTTGATGCGCGCCATCGAGAACATCTCGGGGACCAGGCCGAACGGCTTCTTGAGGTTCAGCTTGAGCGTCGTGCCGTCGACGACCTCGATGCCGGCTGCGTCGACGAAGTCGAGGTTGGTCGCGTACGCCCAGGCCTTCTTCGGGTCGATCATCGCCTTGATGCTCTCGGCCGCGTCCTCGGCGTTGAAGGTCTCGCCGTTGTGCAGCTTCACGCCCTTCCGGAGCTTGATGGTCCAGACGTCCTTCGCCGCGTTCGGCTCCATGGACTCGGCGAGAACGTAGACGACCTTGCCCGTGCGGTCGCGGGCGGTGAGCCCCTCGTAGACCTGCTTGAACAGCGCATCGCTCGAGACCGAGCCCTGCTGCTGGTAGGGGTTGACCTCGTCGCTGGTGCTGCCGACCATGCCGACCCGGATCGAGGTCTGGCCGGAGGCCCCGCCCGATGAGGGGGGCGCGCAACCGACGAGCGAGAGCGAGAGCGCGACCGCCGCGACTGCGGCGACCCGGGCTCCAGCGCGTGAGCGGAATCGGAAAGTCATGAGTCCAGTCCTCCTGATGCGTATGCGTGGGGTGGTCGGTCCCGCTGCAGTCGCCCTCCCCGATTTCGGGGACCTGCGGCGGTGCGACCGGCTTGCGCGGCGGCCCTCGCCTTCGAGTTCCGCGCTCCCGGCCTCCGCTCGGTGCGGCGGGTACGGGTGCGCACCCTCATGGTCGAGGGGGGCCGGGCGTGCTGGCAAGGCGGGCCCGGCAGTCTGTACGGCTCGGGACAACTCCTCTGCCGGGAACGACAACTGCGGGGCGGAAGCCGGATCAGCGCTCGGATTCGGGCCGGTAGTGACCGTCGCCGCTCACCGCGACCGCGAGGAAGCGGAAGGGCCGATCGACCCGGTTGAAGCCGAGCGGGCAATGCTTGGTCCCGGCCGGGATGTACACCGAACCGGAGGTCGTGATGAGGTGCCGCTCCCCCTCGATGTCGAGGTACACCTCGGCGCCGAGGTCGTGCGGATCCTCCGGATTCGATCCGGTGAACGCCAGCACCTCGTCGTACTCGTGCTCATGCTCGTGCACCCAGAAGGTCTCCTCCTGCGTCGGGTGCACCCAGCTCATGGTGATGTACGCCTTCGCCTCGGGGACGTCATCCGCGCGCATGATCGCCCACGGCCGGCTGAGGTTGGCGGGGAGGGGCCGGCCGGCCGCCTCCGCCTCGTTGGTCATGTCGTCACGGCAGTCCACGAGATCGCGGACGAAGAGGTGCTCGTACTGGCTCGGTGCCACGGTGTCGATCCTTCGTTCGGGGCGGCCTGCGCCGCTCGTCGGGTTCCGGTCGGCCGTCGGCCGCCGTGCAGCGAGGCTATTGCGCGGAGCGCGGGACCGGCGAGGCACTGGGACGGGGCAGGATGGGACTTTCCACGGGCGTCGAATCCCCCGATCCGCGCGTTTTTCCGTCTACACTGGGTGACGCAACCGAGCCCCGGAAAGGCCCCCATGCCGAAGATCATCGACCACGACCAGCGCCGCGACGAGATCGTCGACGTCACCTGGCAGCTCATCGTCGAGGGCGGGATCGAGGCGGCGACCATGCGCGAGATCGCGTCGCGCGCCGGCTTCGCGAACGGAGCGCTGAAGCACTACTTCACGGGCAAGGATCAGATCATCACCGGCGCGTACGAGCGCTCGCTGAACAGCCTGGGCGATCGCCTCACGGCCTACGTCGCCGGCAAGCGCGGCATCGAGGCGCTCGAGATGTTCATGCGGTACACCCTGCCCGTCGAGCAGGAGGATGCGACCGCCGCCCGGGTGCTGCTGTCGTTCTGGGAGCGCTGCGCGTTCAGCGTCGAGGTGCGCGGCGGCTACGACGCCCACCTCGACACCTGGAAGGCGGGATACCTGCGCTATCTCGCCGAGGGCCGCGAGGACGGGGACATCCGATCCTCGACCCCCGACGATCAGCTCGCCGACGAGATCATCATGATGAACATCGGCGCCACGGTCATCAGGGTCGTGAGCCCCGATCACCTGCACGTGGACGTGCTCGAGCGGCAGGTCACAGACTTCGTCGCCCGGCTGCGCCGGGCGGACTGAGCGGCGCAGGATCGGCCGCCGCGCCGCTGGCCGGCGTGCCGCTGCCGGCGCGCCTACCCCGCGGAGCGCGGCGCGGCGAAGGCGAGCAGCCTCGCCGGGTTGTCGATCATGATCCGATCGAGCGCTTCGGCGCCGACCCCGAACTCGGCGAGCGTTGGCAGGAAGTGCTCGACGACGTAACCGTAGCCGTGCCCGCCGTAGCGGCGCAGCTGCACGCGCTGGCAGACGTCGCCGCCGAGCACGAGCCGGTCGCCCCAGCCGTCGGCGACGAGCTCGGCGAAGCCGCGGGCGACGCCGCGATCGGTGAAGGGGAACAGCGTCCCCCACGGGCTTCCGGTGGTCCCGAGGAAGTCGGCCTCGACCGAGACGCCGCGCGCCAGCAGGCGGCGGGCGAAGTCCAGGTCGTCGCCGATGGTACCGGCGTGCCCGAACACCACGCGTCGCGGATCGGCGCCCTCCTCCTCGAGCGCATCGAGCACGCGCAGCCGCTCCTCGCCGAAGCCGCCCATGTGCAGGGTGATCGGCGCACCGGTGAGCGCCGAGGCGCGGCCGGCGGCGCGCACGCTGCGCATCTCCTGCGGATCGACGGGCGCGCCCTCGGCACCGACCTCCCCGATGATCCCGGAGCGGATCCCGGTGCCGTCCGCGCCGACGACGATGTCGCGCACGATCGCTGCGACCAGCGCCTCCAGCGGAAGCTCCGAGAACCCCGCGGGGTGCAGGTCCTTCTGGTACCAACCGGCGCCCATCACGAGGTGCAGTCCGGACGCGCGACTGAGCCGCGCGAGCGCTCGCGCATCCCGCCCGATCCCGGGCGTCGTGACCTCCACCATCGTGCCGCCGCCCTGCGCGACGAAGTCGCCGACCTCGTCGAGCACGGTCGCGAAGTCGCCGATCAGGTCGTTGTCGGTGTTCGGACGACCGCGGCGCACCGCGGCGAGGTTCCCGAGCCCGAGCGGCTCCTGCGCGTCGTCGTCCCACTCGCCCGGACGCGGGTTCGGGCTGTGCGCGGGCCTGCGGATGTCGAGGAAGAGGTGCTCGTGCATGAGCGTCGTCCCGAGCGCCTCGGGCCGCACGGGTCCGAGCACGGTCTGCACGAGGCCTTCGAGGTTCGGGATCTCGAGGCCGTCGAGGTCCGGGATCGGTGCTGCGGCGTTCGCCTTCGCGGTCATCGGGTCTCCTCCGGAGCGGTTCGGGCGAGGATCCTCGCAGCGTTCGCGCCGCCGACCGCGCGCTGCAGGGCCGGATCTGCGCCGAGCATGCCGAGGTAGGGCAGGAACTGCTCGACGGTGAACTCGAGCCCGTTCCCGCCGAACGCGGTGAGGCGGTGCCGGTTGCGGATCCCGCAGCTGAGCAGGATCCGCTCCTGGGCACCGTGCTCGGCGGCACGCAGGATCACGAGCGCGATGTCGTGATCCGACACGACGGTGCGCACGTTCGGGATCCGTCCCAGGTCGTCGAAGCAGAGCGCGGTCCCGCGATCCAGCAGGGCGTCGAAGCGGGTCCCGTCGATGCCGATCCGACCGGCGACGGCGGTCGCGACGCCGGTCAGCAGCACGCGGTGCCGGGGCAGTCCGGCGGAGTCGACCGCGGTGAGCGCCCGGTCGAGGGCCGGCACGGCGTCGGAGTCGGAATCCGCTGCCGCTGGGCCGGAGGGCGTCCCCGGGCCCGACAGGTCGAGCACGAGCGCTGCCCCGGCCCGCCGGGCGGCATCGGCGGCCGCCCGGATCAGGGCGGAGCGCCGATCCGCCGCACGACGGCCGGTGCCGTCGATGCCGCCGTCCGCGTCCACGTCGCGGACCGGGATCGCCCCGACGATTCCGGCGGGGTGAGCGGGCGCGCTCAGCTCCGCGAGGATCCGGAGCCCCACGCTCTCGGGATCCTCGGGTGCGGTGCGCGCTCCGCCCGAGCAGCCGTCGGCGGATCGTCCTGCGGCGCCCCGTACGATCTCGATGCCCGACGCGGCGCTCACCCGGGCGAGGGCGTCGCCCGTGCCAGCTGCTTCCCGCTCGTCGAGCGAGACGAGCAGGCGGATCCCGCCGCCGTCCGGCGACCGCGGTTTCGATGCCGCGGGGGCCCCGGGAAGCGCGGGTGCCGCCGGTGCGGCGGCCGCGCGGAACCGGAGCAGCGCGGCGGTCGCCTCGGGCTCCCCGATGGTGCGGTCCTCGAGGTTCTCGGCTCCCAAGAGGAGGCGTCCGAGCACGTCGATGGTGACGGGGGCTCGCAGGAACTCCGCGTCGCTCGCGGGGATCCCCGCGTTGCCGCGCGCCGGCACCGGCGCGCGAAGGAGGGACTCGGCGGCGAGCACGACGCCGACGTCGCCGGCGGGAACCGGTCCCCGGACCGCGGTGATCGCGGAGGCGGGCCCGGGCCCGGGAACCGATGCCATGCTCAGACCGCCGTCGCGACCAGCACGCGGGGGCTGCCGGGCAGCGCGACGAGGCGCTCCGACTTCCATCCGGTCTCGGCGAGCCAGGCCTCGACCTGCTCGACGGGGTAGACGACCGTGCCGTCGATGTTGAAGTACTCGCCGGCGTGCAGCGCGTCGATCGGGCGCTGGGTCTCGTCAGCATCGAGGAAGAAGTCGAGCAGCATGAGGGTGGCGCCGGGAGCCGCAGCACCGCGAGAGGCGGCCAGGATCGCGCGGTTCTGCGCCTCGTCGAAGCGGTGCAGCACATGGGTGAGCAGCACGAGGTCGTGGTCGCCTCCGGGCTGCACGGTCTCGGTCGGCGCCTCCTCGATCGAGATGCGGCCGAGGAATCCGGCCTCGGTCGCGGCGTCGGTGATCGAATCGGCGAAGCCGGGCGCGTACACGTAGCGGGTGGTGAGCTCGGGGTTCCGCTGCATCGCGGCGAACGAGAATCCGGCCGCGAGGCCGCCGAAGTCGAGGGCGCTGCGGAAGCCCGAGAAGTCGAACGCCTCGCCGAACTGCTCGGCGTGCAGCGCGTTGTAGGTCATGACGCCCGCGAGGAAGTCGGTCCAGCCCGCCTCGTCGAGGTCGAGCGTTCCCGCTTCGTCGGTGTCGACCGTGCGGTCGTAGCCCAGCCACTGCCGGTAGCTGATGTCGTTCAGGAAGGCGAGGAAGGGGCCGAGGTCGATCTCCCCGGTGCCGGCGAGGTACTTCGCGGAGTCCTCGGCGAGCGAGTACTCCCCCGAGGCGCGGTTCAGCAGGCCGAGTCCGTTCATGGCGTCGGCGAGCGTGCGGACCTGGCGCTCGGAGTGCCCGGTCGCGGTCGCGAGGGCGGCGAGATCCTTGGGGCCGTCGGCGAGCGCCGAGAACAGACCGATCCGGCTGGCGGCGGTCAGCTGCTTCGCGCCCATGAAGCCGATCGCGATGTCGATGATGCGTGCTGGTGAGGCGGTCATTGGGTGTCATCCTTCACAGTTCGTGCCGCCCCGAATCGTTGGGGACGACGGTGTCCGGCCGGTGGCCTGCGCGAAACTCTACAAGCGTAGACAAAAGATGTCCAGCGCTTGTATCCTGTTTTTCCACCCTTGGCGAAAAACTTGTTCGCCGGGGCCGCCCTCCTCCGGGCGCCGCACGATCCACCCGCACGATCCATCCGCACCCTTCACCGCCGAAAGGTCCCCCATGGTCCTCGCCACCCGTTCCTTCCCCGCCGAGCCCGGCACCGGATCCGCGCAGCCGCTCCCCCCGGTCGCCCTGCTGCACGGCTTCGCCGCGAGCGGCGACTCGGACTTCGTCGCGACCGGGTGGCCAGAAGCCCTCGCCGCAGCCGGACGCTCGTCGATCGTGATCGACCTGCCCGGACACGGATCGAGCCCCGCGATCGCGGGCCCCGAGGACGCCCGAACCTCGGCCGTGATCGCCGCGATCCTGGAGGCCATCGCCCTGGCCGAACCCGAGGGCCCGGTCGACGTCATCGGCTACTCCCTCGGCGGGCGCCTCGCCTGGGAGCTGCCCGAGGCGTCGCCCCGCATCCGCCGGCTCGCGCTCGGCGGCGTGAGCCCGATGGAGCCGTTCGCAGCGGTGGATCCGGCCGAGCTCGGCCGGGCGCTCGCGGGCGTCGCACCCGAGAACCCGCTGGTCGGCATGATGGCCGCCATGATCTCGGCACCCGGGGCCGATACCGCGTCGCTCGCGACGCTCATCCCGGGCCTCGCCTCCGAGCCGTTCGCCCCGCAGGCGAGCGCGCCCCGGGTGCCGACCCTGCTCGTCGCGGGCGAGCAGGACCCGATGAGCCAGGGCGTCGAAACGCTGCTGGACGCGCTGCCCGACGGGCGACTCGTCCGCGTGCCCGGCGACCACCGCGGCGCGCTCGACAGCCCCGAGTTCCGCGCGTCCGCGATCGAGTTCCTGGCGGGCTGAGACCCCGCCGGGGTCGTATCGTGGTCGTATGCACCACGACGCCCTCATCACGCACGTCGTCGCCGCTTCTCGAGCCGCGGACGGGGCCGCGATCGCGCGGGCCTGGATCGCGAGCCTCGCGTCCAGGGATATGCGGCGACGCAGCGTCTGGCCGCGGTACGTGTTCCTCCGGCACCTCCCGGAACACGCGTTCGCACCGTCGCGAGTGTTCAACGCGACCCGGTGCGCGGTCTGCGGCCTGCGCGCCGAGGCGGACCTCGTCACGCCCGCCGAGCTCGACGACGATGCGTTCTGGTTCCGCCCTCTGAACGTCCCCTGGGCCGCTGCCGCGGTCGAGCACGTCTCGGGCGCCGACGACCCGGCGGACGTCGATCGGGGCCGCGCCGTCCTGGACGCGCTGGCCGCGCGCGTACGAGCGCTTCCGCCGAGCGCGCAGCTCACCGAACTCGAGAAGAGCATCACGGGCGCACTGCCGTCGAACAAGCTCGAGCGCACCGTGCTGCTCGAGGCGCTCGGCACCGCGGGGATCCTTCGGGTCGGCGAGCACCCGAGCTACGCCGAGGAGTTCATCGCGTACGACGATGCGCAATCCCGTATGCCTGCCGAGCGCAACAAGCAGGAGTGGGCCTATCCGCTCCGGTTCTGGACCGGCGGCGACGGCATCTCGGAGAGCGCGCTCGAACAACTGCGCTCCTCGTGAGAGCGGCGCGACCCGCGGTCGGCGCGCTTCGGGATCAGGCGGGCGCCCACACCCCGTCGGCGCGCACCTCGCGGTCCAGCCAGAGCTCGGCGACCGACTCGCGGATCGCGTCCGCACCGACCGCGTCGAGCAGCGAGATCGCTCCGAGGTTGTCGTCGAACTGCCGCACGCTCGATGCCCCGAAGAGCACGTTGGCGGTCGCCGGATTCGCGAGGCAGAACGCGAGTCCGAGCTGCGCGGGCGTCGCCCCGAACGATCGCGCGATCTCGGCGACCCGTGGGTAGGCCGCCACGATGCGCGCACGGATCCCGCCGACATCGGCGCCGATCTTGCGATTCGGCGACAGCTTCCCGACCAGGATCCCGCCCTCGAACGCGTCGGACGCCTGCAGCGCGAGCGTCCCCTCGCGGAACCATCGGCCGTAGAACTCGCCCTCGGCCATGCTGCGGCGGGCGATGCCGTACTTCAGTTGCGCGAACGAGGGCGGAGTGAGCCCCTCCGCGGCCGCGGTATCGAGCGCGAGCTGCAGCGACTCGGCCGGCCAGTTGTTCACACCCCAGCTCGCGAAGCTGCCCCGGTCGATCTCGGCCTGCACGTCGCGCACCACCTGGGCGATGTCGATGTCGCTCATGAAGTCGCCGACGACGACGGTGTCGAAGGATCCGACCTCGGCGCCGCCGCGCGCGATGCGCTCGAGCGACTCATCCATCTGCCCCGCGAACCCGGTCGCCGGGTACTCCCAGAGCCAGAGCTTGCCGCACAGCCGGTAGTCGGAGCGCGCGAGGCCGAGCTCGTGCAGCGCCTCGCCGAACAGCAGATCGGTGCGCGAGGCCTCGGCGTGCGGACCCATGTTGTAGTACGCGACATCGAAGAAGGCCGAGCCGACTTCGACGGCGCGGGCGATCAGCGCACGTCGCTCCGCGGCCTCCATCCGGTCCCAGATGTTCCACGAGCCGAGCGCGAACACGGGCGCCTCGGGGCCGCCGGGACCCAACCGTCGGATCGGAACCTCACCGCTGAACTTCACAACCGCCTCCTCGCAGCCCCGGGTCCGGCGTTTCGCGTGCGCGAGCCTTCCCCTTTATTTTCTACAATCGTATAATAAAGACTGCGCGGATTCCAGATCGGAGTCCCGAAGGGCCGGACCCGCGGCCCGCACCGACGAAGGAGTCACCGTGACCACACCCCGAACCGTGCTCATCACCGGCGGCGCCGGCGGAATCGGCCAGGGCATCGCCCGCGCCTTCCTCACCGAGGGCGAGCGCGTGATCCTCGCCGACCGCGACCCCGACACCGTCGCATCGGCCGCGGACGCGCTCGGCGCCGACGCGTTGACGCTCGACATCACCGACCCCGCCGCGGTCGCCGCGGCGTTCGCATCGCTCGCCGCCGCCGGCACCGCGGTCGATGTGCTCGTGAACAACGCCGGGATCCTCTCGGTGCACGGCGCCGTCACCGAACTCGCGCCCGAGGCGTACCGTTCGATCCTCGAGGTCAACGTGATCGGCACCTTCGCCGTCACTCAGGCGTTCGCGCACCACCGCATCGCGGCGGGCGGCGGCGGATCCGTCGTCAACATCTCGTCCATCGGCGGTCGCCAGCCCACCCCCGGCATGGGCGCCTACGAATCCAGCAAGGCCGCCGTCGACTCGGTGACCCGCTGGGCCGCGATCGAGCTCGCCGCGCACGGGATCCGCGTCAACGCCGTCGCCCCCGGGCCCGTGCTCACCCCCATGCTCGAGATGGGCATGCCCGAGGGATCCCCCGCGCGGCAGGCGTGGGCGAGCCGGATCCCGCTCGGCGACCTCGCGAAGGTCACCGATATCGCCCCGGCCGTCGTGTTCCTCGCCGGATCCGGCGCCGCGCACATCACGGGCGTCAGCCTCGCGGTCGACGGCGGGCAGCTGCTCACCTGAGCCGCGCGCTTGCGCCCTGCGCCCTGGGCCCTGTGCCCGGCGCCCTGTGCCCTGTGCCCGGCGCCCTTGTGCTCTTGCGAAGGAGATTCGGCGCCGGAAGGACGATTCCGTTCAATTCGTCCTTCCGACGCCGAATCTCCTTCCGAGGTCGGACAACCTCCGCCTCCGGTGCGGAGCCGCGGGCCTGCGGGACTGCTGGACCACGGCCACAGCACCACCGGCCCCGCGATTCCCAGCGCTGGACCCCTGCTCGACGACTGGACGGCGAGTCGCACACCATTTCAGCGTCCACTCGTCGACACGGCGTCCAGTCGTCGACAGGACACCGCTCGTCGGCTCGGTGTCCGATCGTCGGCTCAGTGTCCGATCGTCAGCAAGGCACCCATTCGCCTGTTCAGCGTCCGGTCACCAGCTCAGCGTCTCCTCCTCGAACAGCGGGCATCCACCGAGGCGAACCGAGGCGTCCCGATCCGTCGAAACAGTCCAGCCCGCTCCCTGCCCTGCACCAGTGGACCCCATCCCGACGACTGGACGGCGAGTCGCGCACCAATTCAGCGTCCACTCGTCGACAAGGCATCCACTCGTCAGCAAGAGGTCCGGTCGTCGATTCAACGTCCGACCGAGAGCACGGCGTCCGACCGGCGCCCCAACGCACGACCGTCGCCCCAACGCACGAACGGCACCCGGCACCCCCGGCGCCCGGACACCCCGGACACCCAGCACCCCGGGAACGCCGTCCGCACCCCTCAGCTCTCGCGTTCGAAGACCACGTTCCCGTCGAGCACCGTCAGATCGATCTCGACGCCGGGCAGGCCCGCCGCGCCGACCGCGAACGGGTCCTGCGCGAGCACGACGAGGTCGGCGACCTTGCCCGCCTCGACGGTCCCCTTCCAGTCGGCCGCGCGATCCTGCTGCGCCGGCACTGCGGTGTGCGCCCGCAGCAGGCCGTGCAGCCGGGCCGCCGCCGCGGCGGGATCGGCCGGGGCACCGCCGCGCAGGATCCAGGCTTCGGCGGCCGCGACGGTCTCGCGCCAGTCGGGGGCGAGGATCGGCGCGTCGGAGGAGAGCACGAGCACGCCCGCATCGAGCGCCACGGCATAGGGCCAGGGGGCGACGTCCGCGCCCAGCACGCCGGCCATCCAGTCGGCGGTGGTGACGGCGATGCCCGGCTGCGAGTTGAACCACATGCCGAGCTCCGCGATCCGCGCGACCTGCTCGGGCGTCGCGAGGTCGCCGTGGATCACGTAGTGGCCCAGGTCGCGGGGGTGCGGCGCGCCCGGCTCGTCGGCAGCCGAGGCGACCGCGTCGAGCACGACCTCGATCGTGCGGTCGCCGGTGGCGTGCACGCCGACCTGGAGGCCCGCCCGATGCCCGGCGCGCACCATCTCGCGCAGCGCTTCTGTCTGCACCTCGAGGGTCTCGCCCTCGACGAGCAGGCCGCCGTGGGTGCCGTCGTCGTAGGGGCGCGAACTCCACGCCTGTTTCGAGAGCGGGATCAGGTCGCCGAAGATCTTGATGCCGGCGATGCGCAGCCACTCGGGATCGCTGCCGCCCTGCGCGTCGACGAGCTCGGCGATGCCGGCCGTGACGACGTCGAGCCGGCTGGGCCCGTCGAGTATCCCGTACAGCCCGAGCAGGGTCACCCGCTGCCGCAGCTCCCCCGCCTCGGCGAGTTCGCGGTAGACGTCGAGCACCTCTCCGGCGAAGCAGCCGGTCTCGCCGTCGTCCTCGCCGGGGCCGATGCCCGGCTCGGTGAGGCTCGTGACCCCGAAGCGCGACAGCAGTTCGCCGGCGCGCAGGATCGCGGCGCGGCGGGCCGCCCGGTCGCCGGTGAGCACTCCTTCGATCTGCGCTCCGTCGGCGTGCCCGCCGAAGAAGGTGTGCGGCCAGCGCGCCCCGAGCCAGGTGGCGTGCAGGTGGGAGTCGTTGATGCCGGGGAGCACGGCGCGTCCGTCGAGTTCGATCACCCGGGTGGCCGCTCCGATCAGGGGCGCGACGTCGTCGCGGGTGCCGACGGCGAGGATCCGGCCGCCGGCGACCGCGACCGCGTCCGCGCGACTGCCCGCCGCGTCCATGACCAGCACGGGTCCGCCCTGCAGCACCAGCTCGGCGTGCTCCGCCGATGCGCTCGCACCGATTCCTGTCATTGCTCTCCCTCGAGAACGGGCGGGGCCCGGTTCGGATCGAGGGGCTTCCCGTTTTGGTCAACGTATGTAGAATAAAACCACATTCTCGGCAGCAGAGCAACGACGCCGGCCGAGCCCACCGGAACGGAGCCTTCGATGACGATCCCCACCTCCACCCGCGCCGCCGTGCTCGTCGAGCACGGCGCCCCTCTCGAGCTGCAGGACCTCCCGCTGCCCGAGACGGTCGAGCCCGGCGCCGCCCTCGTGCGCATCACCTGCACCACGCTCTGCGGCACCGACATCGAGATCTGGGAGGGCCGCATGACCTTCCCCGGCATGCTGCCGATGGTGCTCGGCCACGAGATGGTCGGCGAGGTGATCGCCGTGGGCGACGGCACTGTGGACGCGCTCGGCGCACCCATCGAGGTCGGCGACCGCATCGGCTGGTCGGAGTCCGTCTGCGGCGAGTGCTTCGGCTGCACCGTGCTGCGCCAGCCGGTCGCCTGCTCGAAGCGCGGTTACGGGTTCCTGCAGCGCTCCGATGTGCCGCCCTACGCGACCGCCGGCCTCTCCGAGTACGCCTACGTCACGCCGGGTGCGCAGAAGCTGCGCCTGCCCGAGGAGGTCAAGGACACGTGGGCCTCGGCCGCCGGTTGCGCGGCGAAGACCGTGCTGCGGGCGTTCGACCGAGCGGGCGGCGTGCGGCCGGGATCCCGGGTCGTGGTGCAGGGCTCCGGTGCGCTCGGCCTGTTCGCGACCGCCGTCGCGAGCATCTCGGGCGCGGCCCAGGTCATCACCGTCGGAGCCCCCGCCTCCCGGCTCGCGCTCGCAGAGCGATTCGGCGCCACCCACACCGTCGACATCGCCGGAGGGTCGGAGGCGACCATCGCCCGGGTGCAGGACCTGACGGGCGGCCGGGGCGCCGACCTGATCCTCGACTTCGCCGGCGCCCCCTCGATCGGCCCGGAGGCCATCGCGATGGCCGCGCAGCGCGGTGTGTTCGCCGTCGTCGGTTCCACGGGCCCCACCGGAGACCCCTTCCCCATCTCGGCGATCATGGGCAAGGAGCTCACGGTCGTCGGATCGCTCAACGGCGACGTCTCCGATTATTTCCGCTCGATCGAGTTCTTCCGCGCCTTCGCCGACCGCTTCCCCTGGGACGAACTGTTCTCGGAGCCGTGCGGTCTCGCCGAGGCGTCCGAGCGGATCGCGAACATGCACGCGCTCGGCGAGGTCAAGGCCGTGATCGATCCGCGCATCACCGAACGCACCGCCGAGCAGTCGGCCGCGCGCTAGACCGAGCACCCGTCAGAGAGGACACCATGACTTCCGTATCCCCCGTCCCCCGCCGCCGCATCGGCACGAGCGAACTCGAGACCTCGGTCTTCGCGCTCGGCTCGTGGCACGTCTACGACCGCATGCACTTCGAGGACACCGTCGCCCTGCTGCGCACCGCGATCGACCGGGGCATCACCCTGTTCGACGTCGGCGTCTATGCGACCCCCGGGTTCCCGCCGGCGTTCACCGACGTGCTCTTCTCCGCCGCGATCCGCGCCGCGGGCGTCGCCCGCGACGAGTACCTGCTCTCCGAGAAGCTCTGGCTCGAGGGGTGGGACGCGGCGACCGGGTTCCGGGCGCAGCTCGAGGCCGCACTGTTCCGCGTCGACAGCCCGAACGCCGACCTCGTGATCCTCGGCGATCTGCGCCGCGACGATCTCGAACTGCGCGACATCGTGCTCAACCTGGCCTCGCTGCGCGACGCCGGCCTGATCCGCGCCTGGGGCGTGAACAACTGGTCGGCGGGCAACGTGCAGCGCCTCATCGACATCGCCTCCGAGGAGGACGTCGAGGGTCCCGCCATCGCGCAGCTCAAGTACAGCGTCTCGCGCCGCTCGATCCCCGACGGGGCGCCGTTCGCGAAGCTCTGGGAGCAGGGGCTCTCGATGCAGGCGTCCGACGTGATGGAGGGCGGCTATCTCGCGGGCAAGATCACGACCGACCGCGAGGTCGGGCGCGATCCGGGCGGGATCCGGCAGCGGATCATCGACGACGTCCCCGGGTTCGTCGCCCTCGCCGAGGAGCTCGGAGCGACCCCGGCGCAGCTCGCCATCGCGTTCACCCTGACCCACCCCGCGACCGCCACGACCCTGTTCGGGGCGTCGAGCGTCGCACAGCTCGAGGCGAACCTCGGCAGCCTCGAACTGCTCGGCCGCATCGGCGCCGAGACGATCCGCGAGCGTGTCACCCCGTTCTGGGCCGACCGCGACGTCGTCGATCCGGAAGGACCGTGAGCATGACCGTGCCCGCAGCACCAGCAGCACCGGTGGCGCACGGTGCCCCCGGCGTCGCTCCCGTCCCCTTCGCAGCCGAACTGCAGCCGCTCGTCGATGCGATGGCCGCGAACCCGATGCCGCCGCTGACCGAGGAGAACCTGCGCGACGGAGGAACCGCCTTCGGGCCGGGCTTCCCCGACGGTGCGGGCGCGGTCGCCGGCCGCGCCGTCTCGGCCGAGGAGCTCGTGATCCCCGGCCCCGAGGGCTCCCCGGATCTCGAGATCACCGTGTTCCGCCCGACCGTGCCGTCGGCCGGGCCGCTGCCGATCCTGGTCAACTTCCACGGCGGCGGCATGATCGTCGGGCATCGCAGCTGGGAGCACGGCCGTCTCGTCGACCTCGTCGAGACGCACGGCGCGATCGGCGTGAACGTCGAGTACCGGCTCGCGCCGGAGCACCCGTTCCCCGCCGGTGTCGAGGACAACTACGCGGCGACGGTCTGGGTCGCCGAGCGCGCCGCCGAGCTCGGCGGCGATCCGGATCGCCTGATCGTGATGGGCGGCAGCGCCGGGGGCGGCTTCGCGGCCGCCGTCGCGCTGCTCGCCCGCGAGCGCCGGGGTCCGGCCATCGCCGGTCAGCTGCTGCTCTGCCCCATGCTCGACAACACCAACCGCACCGTCTCGTCGCTGCAGTACGACGGGATCGGCACCTGGACCCGCGACGCGAACCTGCTCGCGTGGCGGCTCGTGCTCGGCGAGGAGCTCGCCTACTCGAACGCCGCACCGGCCGCCGCTGCGCCCAGTCGCGAGACCGATCTCTCGGGCCTTCCGCCCGCGTTCATCGAGGTCGGATCGGCCGAGATGTTCCGCGACGAGGACACCGCGTTCGCAAGCCGGATCTGGGCCGCGGGCGGCGAGGCCGAACTGCACGTCTGGTCGGGCGGGTTCCACGGCTTCGACGTGTACGCGCCCGACAGCGAGCTCACCCGCGCGGCGCTCGCCGCTCGGGACTCCTGGCTCGCGCGCGTGCTCGGCGCCGCCGGTTCCGACGGGGCCGTCTCGTGAGCGGCGCGCCCTACCGCGCGACGCCGCCGGATCCGCGCCCGGTGCCCGTGCCCTACGACCCCGCGCTCGAACCCGGCCTCGCGTTCTTCCTCGACCTCGTCGAGCGGATCCCGCTCCGCGCGCACACGATCCTGGAGAACCGCGCGCACTTCGCGACCATCATTCCGCCGATGGAGGCGCAGGTCGAGGGTCGCGCCGTGACAAGTGAGGACCGGTCGATCCCCGGTCCCGAGGGGGCGCCCGAGGTCGAGATCACCATCGTTCGTCCCGCCGGCGCGTTCGACGGGCCCCGCCCGATCGTGCTCGGGATCCACGGAGGCGGCTACGTGCTCGGCACCCGCTTCTTCGAGACGTCCGAGCTCGTCGACCTCGCCGAGCGCTACGGCGCGATCGGCGTCGGCGTCGAGTACCGGCTCGCGCCGGAGCACCCCGCTCCAGCCCAGGCCGAGGACTGCTTCGCGGCGCTCGCCTGGATCGTCGCGCACGCGGCCGAGCTCGGCGGCGATCCCGCGCGGATCGTCGTGACCGGCGCATCGGCCGGGGGCGGGCTCGCCGCGGCCGTTTCGCTCATGGCTCGGGATCGCGGCATCTCGCTCGCCGGCCAGCTGGTCGGTGCACCCATGATCGACGACCGCAACGACACGGTCTCGGCCTGGCAGTACGACGGCATCGGCGCGTGGGACCGCAACAACAACGACACCGGCTGGGACGCGATGCTCGGCGCCGATCGCGGCACCGAGCACGTGCACCCGTACCGGGCGCCCGCGCGCGCGACCGATCTGTCGAGGTTGGCGCCAGCCTTCATCGAGGTCGGCGCCGCCGAGGTGTTCCGCGACGAGGCCGTGTCCTATGCGAGCCGCATCTGGGCGGCCGGCGGCAGCGCCGAGCTGCACGTCTGGGCGGGCGGGTACCACGGCTTCAGCGGGTTCTCGCCCGACGCCGTCGTCTCGCAGGCCGCCGATGCGGCGCGCGACAGCTGGTGGCGCCGGGTGCTCGCACCGTGAGCGCGACGACCGCGGCCGCCCCGCGAGCCGGAGTGAAGCGGCCGATGGGCCTCCTGCGCCTCACCCTCGTGCTCGGGGCGCTGGAGGCCTTCGGGCCGCTGTCGATGGACGTGTACATGCCGCAGCTGCCGCAGCTCGCCGCTCAGCTGCAGACCTCCGACGCGCTCGCGCAGGCGACCATGTCGGTGTGCATGATCGGGCTCGGACTCGGGCAGCTCGTCGCGGGCCCGCTCTCGGACCGCTTCGGGCGCAAGCGCCCGCTCGCCATCGGCGTCGCCTGCTTCGCCCTGCTGTCGGCGCTCTGCGCGATCGCGCCCAGTATCGAGCTGCTGCTCGTCGCGCGGTTCCTCCAGGGGCTCGCCGGCTCGGCGGGGGCCGTGATCAGCCTCGCGGTCGCCCGCGACCTGTTCCAGGGGGTCGCGCTCTCGCGCATGCTCTCGATGCTCGCGATCGTCACCGCGAGCACCCCGATCGTCGCGCCCGTGCTCGGCGGACAGCTCGCCCGGTTCATGGACTGGCGCGGCATCTTCTTCGTGCTCGGCGGGATCGGCGTCGCCCTGCTCGCGGTCGCCGCCTTCGGGCTCCGCGAGACGCTCCCGCCCGAGCGCCGGCACTCGGGCGGGAGCGTCGGGGGCACGGCCTCCCACATGTCGGAGGTGCTGCGCGACCCGCTCTTCACCGCGATCCTCGCGGCGTCCTGCCTCGGCGGGCTGTCGTTCTTCTCGTACCTGTCGATGTCGAGCTTCGTGCTGCAGGACGAGTTCGGGATCACCCCGCAGATCTTCAGCCTACTGTTCGCCGTGAATGCGCTCGCGAACCTGGCCGGGTCCCAGATCAGCCGGCTGCTCGTCGGCCGGCTCGGTCCCACCCGCGTGTACCTCACCGGGCAGATCGGCACCGGCCTCGTGGGCGCGGCGCTCCTCGCGGCGACGCTTCTCGGGCTGCCCGCACCCGTGTATCTCGTGCTGCTGGCGCTGTTCCTCTGCTCGATTGGGCTCGGCGGCCCCAACGGCACCACGCTCGCGCTCAGCGGCCACGGCCGCCACGCGGGCACGGCTTCGGCGCTGCTCGGCACCTCGATGTTCACGGTCGGCGCGCTGCTCGTCCCGGTCGTCTCGGCGCTGTTCGGCACCTCGGCCCTCACGATGGCCGCGACCGTGCTCGCGGGTTCCGGCACCGCCGCCCTCATCGGTGCGCTCTTCGTGCGCCGGCTGGCACCCGCGGAGTTCGGCAGGCCCGTGCGCGGCTGAGGCCGACGGGATCGACCCGGCGGTGCTGAGCCGGAGGGGCGGGCGACGGCGACGTCGCCCGCCCCTGTGCCGTCCGCTCGCCGGGCTCAGTACTCGTCGAAGGCGGGCGCCTGGGCGCGCTGCGTCGCCGTCGCGCTCGGGTTCAGCCCCCCGCACCAGCCCGGGTACACGCGGAAACCGCGCTTGCCCGGGCGGGGGCCGGCGGTGATCCCGAGCGCGGAGAGGTGCTCGGCGGTGAAGCGGAACGCGCCGCGGCGGCCCGCCTGCTCGACGAGCACGATCAGTCCGGCACCGACCGCGTCGGCGGCGAAGGGCGCAGTCCCGCCGGTCCCGTCCCGGCGCCAGAACGCCAGGAACGCGCCGGGCTTGGTGGGCGTGGTCCGCGCGGTGCGCAGGTGCCAGGTCCCGCCGTCGATCTCGACGACGCCCGACTCGTAGTCGCTGTTCTGTTCCTCGGGCCGCACCGCACCGACCGATTCGGGCCGTCCGACGGCGACGGCGTACTCGGCGAAGGCACGGAACTCCATGCGATCCACGCTAGCGCGCCCGGCGCCCCACCGGACCCTACGACGCGACGGCGTCCTCGCGGAGCGCGAGCCACTCCCCGCGACGCTCGGCCTGGAGCACCGGATCGGCGACGGGCGACGCCGCCAGCAGTCGCCTGCTGTACGGGTGCTGCGGGTCCCGGGTGACCTGCTCGCCGTCACCGATCTCGACCAGGTTGCCGCGGTACGTCACGGCGACGCGGTGGCAGATGCGGCGCACGACGCCGAGGTCGTGCGACACGAAGAGGTACGAGACCCCGGTCTCGCGCTGCAGGTCGATGAGCAGGTCGAGCACGGTCGCCTGGGTCGTGAGGTCGAGCGCGCTGACGGGCTCGTCGCAGATGATCAGCCGGGGCCGGCGCACGAGGGCGCGGGCGATCGCGATGCGCTGCCGCTGGCCGCCCGAGAACTCGCTCGGATAGCGGTCGACCACGTTCGCAGGCAGGTTGACGCGCTCGAGCATCTCGCCGACGGTCCGCAGCGCCTCCGCCCGGGTGGCTCCGGCCGCCGAGAGCGGTTCGGAGAGGATCTCGCCCACCGTCATCATGGGGTTCAGCGAGCCGTAGGGATCCTGGAACACCACCTGGATGTCGGAGGCGAGCTCGCGCCGCCCGCGCCCCTTGAGGTGCGTGATGTCGCGGCCGTCGAACTCGATGCGCCCACCGGCGACCGGCACGAGGCCCAGGATCGCCTTGCCGAGCGTCGACTTGCCCGAACCGGACTCGCCGACGAGGCCGACGCACTCGCCCGGGCCGACCTCGAGCGAGACCTCGTGCAGCACCCGGTTCGGGCGCCGCTTCGAGCCGTACTCGACGATCACGTTCTCGGCCCGCAGCAGCGGGGTCGTTGCGGTCATGCTCCGGCCTCCTCGGTCTTCACGCGCGCGGCGAGCGCGGCTCCGCCTCCCGGAGCCCCGGCGCTCGCGAGCGCGGCTTCACGGTCGAGCTCGACACGGCTGGCCGCCCCGTCGAGCGATGCGGCGATGAGCTCGCGGGTGTAGGGGTTCTCCGCGTCGGCGAAGATCGGTCCGACGTCGTCGATCTCGACGATCGATCCGGAGCGCATCACGACGACGCGGTCGCAGATATCGGCGACGACGCCGAAGTTGTGGGTGACGATCACGAGCGCCATCTGGTACTCCTGCTGCAGTTCGCGCAGCAGTTCGAGCACCTCGGCCTGCACGGTCACGTCGAGCGCCGTGGTCGGTTCGTCGGCGACGAGCACGGACGGCTTGCCCGCGATCGCACCGGCGATGAGCACGCGCTGCGCCATGCCGCCCGACAGCTCGTGCGGGTACGACTTCATCACGCGGACCGGATCGACGATCCCGACCCGTTCGAGCATCGCGAACGCGCGCTCGCGGGCTTCGGCGCGACTCATGCCGTGCACCGCGCGCAGCGGCTCGGTGAGCTGCGCGCCGATCGTGTACGAGGGATCGAGGTTCGTCATGGGCTCCTGCGGGATGTACCCGATCTCGGAGCCGAGCAGGCGGGCGCGGTCCTTGCGCGACAGCGTGGTCACGTCCTCGCCGCCGATCCAGATCGCGTCGGCCGTGTAGTAGCCGGACTTCGGCAGCAGGTCGAGCATCGAGAACACGGTCTGGGACTTGCCCGATCCGGATTCGCCGACGATGCCGAGCACCTCGCCCGGGGCGACGTCGAGGGTGATGCCGTGCACCACCTCGACCTCGCCCGCCGCGGTCTCGTAGTTCACCCGCAGGTTCTCGAGCCGCACAGCCGAGTCGACGGCGGCGACCGAGATGGATCCGGTCGTGGTGGACTTCGGCGCGGCGCGGTTCGCGGCGTTCGCCGCCTCGACCGCGCGGCGCTGCTTGCGCGACAGCACCGGCTGCTTCGAGTTGATCACGTCGCCGAGGGTCGACCCGAGCACCGCGAACGCGGCGATCGCGACGCCGAGCGCGATGGACGGCCAGAGCAGCAGGAGCGGCGCGGTGCGCATCACCTGGAAGCCCTCGTTCATCGCGGCGCCCCAGCCGGGGGTCGTGCCGCCGCCGATGCCGAGGAACTGCAGGCCGGCCTGCATGCCCATCGCCATACCGGCGGTGAGCGCCGACTGGATCACGATCGGTGCGATCACCTGGCGGATCACGTGGCGCGACATGATGCGCAGGTCGGTGAGGCCCGCGACCCGCGCAGCGTCGACGTACATCTCGCCGCGCACGGCGAGCACGGTGGAGCGCGTGAGGCGGAAGTAGCCGGGGGCCATGAACACGCCGACGGTGACCATGAGGATCGTGAGGTCGTTGCCCGTGTTCGCGCCGACGATCAGCAGGATGATCATGCCGGGCACCGACTGCAGCGCGTCGCTGATCCAGGTGCCGATGCGATCGGTCGCGCCGCCGAAGTAGCCGGCGGCGAGGCCCGAGGGGACGCCCAGCACGAGCGACGTCAGGATCGAGACGAACGCGCCCCACAGCGTGATCTGGGTGCCCCAGATGAGGCGGCTCAGCACGTCGCGGCCGGTGTTGTCGCCGCCGAGCGGGTGCGCCCAGGTCGGCAGGGCCCGCGCCTGCGACAGGATCACCTCGTTGGGATCATGCGGCGAGATCCACGGAGCGAGGATCGCGACGAGCAGGATGAGCGCGAGGACCGCGAGCGAGACGAGGCCGGCGGGGCGGCGGAGCAGCCGCACGAAGACGGATCCGCGGTCGCCGCCGCGGGTGTCGACCGCGTCGACCGTCGTCGCGTCGAGGATGGGGCCTGCGGAAGTGGTCATTTCACACGCACCTTGGGGTTGATCCAGCCGAGCACGATGTCGAGCAGGAGGTTGACGATGACGACGAAGACGACGGTGAGCACCGTCACCCCGAGCAGGGTCGGGATGTCGCCGTTCTGCGAGGCCGACTGGGTCAGCTCGCCGAGGCCCTTGATGCCGAAGATCTGCTCGACGATGATCGCGCCCGAGAGCAGCCCGACGAACATGAGCGCGAGGACGGTGAGCGAGGCCGGCGCCGAGTTGCGCAGCAGGTGCAGGGCGACGCGCCAGAACGGGAGCCCCCGGCTGCGCAGGGTGCGGGCGTAGTCCTGCGAGTCCGCGTGGATGATGCCGTTGCGCAGCTGCTCGGCGATCATGACGATCGCGCCGAGCGCGAGCGAGACGGCGGGCAGGGTGATGGATCGGAGCCAGCCCTGCAGCGATTCCGACGGCGAGACGTAGCCGATGGCCGGGAACCACTTGAGCTGCACCGCGAAGAGCATGACGAGCGCGACCGCGACCCAGAAGCCGGGCAGCGCGAACAGGATCACGGAGCCCGCCTTGACGGCCTTGTCGATCCAGCTGTGGGATCGCAGGCCCGCGGCGGTGCCGAGCACCGCGCCGAGCACGGCCGAGAGGGCGACCGAGGCGATCACCAGCGACAGGGTGATCGGGAACCGGATCCCGAGGGTCTTGCCGATCGGCAGGCCGTTCTTCCAGGAGGTGCCGAAGTCGCCCTGGAACAGGTGGACGAGCCACTCCTGGTACTGCACCAGGATCGGGCGGTCGGCTCCGATCTTCGCGGTGAGCGCCTGCACCGCGTCCGGGGTCGCGTTGCTGCCGAGCAGCCCGAGCGCCGGGTTCGGGATCGCGGCGTGCGCGAGGAAGAAGGTGCCGCTCGCGACCACGAACAGCAGCACGACTCCGAAGAGGAGTCGTTTGAGCACGAAGGGGATCATCGGGTCTCCCGGGTCGAACGATGAGAAGAGATGGGGAAGCGGGGTCGCGGGTCGGGACCGCCGAGGCGGCCCCGACCCGCGGGGGTCACTTGGTCGAGATCTGCCGGAGCGTCGGGAACATGAGGCCGATGACCGGCTTCACGGTGAATTCCTTCGTGCTCACGTAGGTGTTCTCGTTCTGGCCCCAGACCGCGTTGTAGGCCTGGTCGGTGACGAGCTCGTTGAGCTTCTCGATCTCGGTGTTCTGCGCGTCGCCGGGGGCGGCCGCGAAGACCTTGTCGAGCTGCGCCTGCACGCCGTCGAGGGTGTCGATGCCCGGGTTCGGGTTGTACCACTGCGGCTTGGCGATCTGGCGCTCGACGGTCGCGACCGGGTTCGAGTCCATCGCGATCACCGCGATGTACATCGGGTACTTGCCGGCCTTGCCCATGTAGCTCATGAAGTCGGTCGCGTCCCACTTCACCTTGATGCCGAGCTGCTTGAAGGTCTGCTCGGTGATCGCCTGGTAGGGCTGGAACGGCGGGGCCATCGGCATGCTGATCTCGAAGCCGTTCGGGTAGCCGGCCTCGGCGAGCAGCTGCTTCGCCTTCGCGATGTCGTACTTGTAGCGGTCGTTGAGCGACTTCACGTAGCCCGTCTGGTCGACCGGGAAGAACTGGTTGGTGACGTAGCCCTGTCCCTGCGCGATGGAGGTGTGCATCGCCTGCGTGTCGAAGGCGTAGTTGAGCGCCTGGCGCACCTTCAGCTTGCCGATCGGCGAACCCATGGCGCCCGAGCGGTCGGCGAACTGCAGGCCGGCCCACATCGAGAGGCCCTTGGCGACGTTCCAGTCGTTCTTCTTCGCGGCATCGCTGCCGGTCTTATCGGTGTAGATGAGGTTCAGCTGGCCGGCCTCCATCGCGTTGAGCATGGCGGTGCCGTCGCTCAGCGGAGTGATCTTCAGCGGGTCGAACGGGAACTGCTTCGCGTCCCAGTGGTCCTTCACCTTGTCGAAGTCGTACTCGCTGCCCGGGGTGCTGTTCTCCCCCAGCGTGTAGGGACCGGAACCGACGGGCTTCTCGGAGAGCTTGCCGCCGGAGATCGCCTTCGGCGAAGCGAGGTAGCTGCGCCCGAGGCCCATGAGGTACAGCATCGTGTCGTCGCGCTTCTTCATGTGGAAGACGATCGTGTGGTCGTCGGTCTTCTCGATCGACTCGACGTTCGTGTAGGCCTCCTGCGAGGTCGGCCCCTTCTGCAGGTGCTCGAGGCCCGTCACGGCGGCCGCCGCGTCGAGCTTGGTGCCGTCCGAGAACTTCGCGTCGGTGCGGATGTCGAAGGTGACGGTCTTGAAATCGGACGACACCTCCCACTTCTTGGCGATGCCCGGCTGCGGCTCGCCCTTCTCGTTGGTGGTCAGGAGCGCGTCGTAGACCGCGGACAGATAGGGACCGTCGAAGCCGAGGTCCGCGCTCGCGGGATCCCAGTTGGTGACGTCCAGGAAGTTGCCGATGCTGAGCGGCACGCTCGCACCGGCCGCGGCACCGTTGCCGCCGTCGCCGGAGCCGTCGGACGAGCAGCCGGTGAGCGCGAGCGCGACGGCTGCGAGCGCCGCGACGCCCGTCAGAGTTTTCTTCATCATGTCTACTTCTCTCGGTATTCGGACATGCGGGTAGGTATGGGGTGAGGCTCCGCCTGCGTATCCACCTCGCCTGTCCGGAACTCGAGGTTCCCCGGCTGCGATGGACGCCACGTCGGTGTGCCGTCGCGTTTCATTCTACAAACGTTGACAAAAACCACAAGCGGTCGCGAGATCAATTTTCGGCAACGGTTCGAACGGTCGAAAATCCGACTCGCTGGCCCCGGCCGGGCTGGATCGTATACGATCTGATCGACCCCGACGAAGTGGAGGCTCAATGCTCACCCCCGAAGAGATCGAGACGATCGCAGACGAACTCGTGCGCGCGGATCGCGAACGCACCATCGTGCCGAAGCTCACCACGCGCTACCCCGGCATGACCATCGAGGACTCCTACGCGATCCAGAAGATCTGGACCGACCGCCGCATCGCCGCGGGCCGACGCCTCGTCGGCCACAAGATCGGCCTCACCTCCAAGGTCATGCAGCTCGCGACCGGCATCACCGAACCCGACTACGGCGTGATCCTCGACGACATGGTCATCGAGTCCGGATCCGTCGTCGAGTTCGACCGATTCTCGAACGTGCGCATCGAGGTCGAGCTCGCCTTCGTGCTCGCGAAGCCGCTCGTCGGCCCGAACATCACCATCTTCGACGTGCTCGACGCGACCGCCTACGTGGTGCCCGCGCTCGAGATCCTCAACGCGCACATCGAGCTCGAGGGCCGCACCATCGTCGACACGATCAGCGACAACGCCTCCACCGGCGCGATCGTGCTCGGCGGCCGCCCCGTCCCCGTCGGCGAGCTCGACCTGCGCTGGATCTCGGCTCTGCTCTACCGCAACGAGACCATCGAGGACTCGGGCGTCGCCGGTGCCGTGCTCGGCCACCCCGCCATGGGGATCGCCTGGCTCGCGAACAAGCTCGCGCAGCACGGGCAGTCGCTCGAGGCCGGCGAGATCGTGCTCGCCGGATCCTTCACGAAGCCCATGTGGGTGGAGCGCGGCGACACCGTGCACGCCGAGTACCAGGGACTGGGGTCGGTGACATGCCGGTTCCTCTGACCCTCCCCCCGACGTTCCGGGACCGCCTCGCCGAGGCCGACGGGCGCGCGCTCATCGGCCTCTGGACCTGCGCCGGCAGCCCCGTCACCGCCGAGATCGTCGCGGGCTCCGGCTGCGACTGGGTGCTCCTCGACGCCGAGCACTCCCCCAACGGCCTCGAATCGGTGCTCGCCCAGCTGCACGCCATGTCGGCCTACCCGGCGACCCCGCTCGTGCGCCCGCCGTTCGGCGACACCGTGCTCATCAAGCAGTTCCTCGACCTCGGCGCGCAGAACCTCCTGATCCCGATGGTCGACTCCGCCGAGCAGGCCGAGCAGATCGTGCGCGCCGCGCGCTACCCGCTCGGCGGGGTCCGCGGCGTCGGATCGGCGCTCGCGCGTTCGGCACGCTGGAACCGGGTCGACGGCTACCTCGGCCGTGCGAGCGAGACCATCAGCCTCACCGTGCAGATCGAATCCGCCGCGGCGGTGCAGGACGTCGAGCGCATTGCGGCCGTCGACGGCGTCGACGCGCTCTTCGTCGGCCCGTCCGACCTCGCCGCGTCGATGGGCCACCTCGGCCAGCAGAGCCACCCCGAGGTCGTCGACGCCGTGCTGCGCTCCATCGAAGCGGGCCGCGCCGCGGGCACGCCCGTCGGCGTCAACGCGTTCGTCCCCGCCGACGCGGAGCGCTACATCGCGGCGGGCGCGAGCTTCGTCGCGGTCGGCGCCGATGTCGCGATCCTCGCGCGGCAGACCGAGGCGCTCGTCGATCGTTTCGCGGGTGTCGCCGGCGGCGAGCGCTCGAGCTACTGAGCTCCGGTGGCTGCCCGAGGAACGAGCCTCCGTCATCCTGCGCGAGGGACGAGTCGCAGGATCCATCCGAGATTCTGCGACTCGCAGGCTCGCGCAGAATGACGGGGATCCCAGGCTCGCGCAGAATGACGAGGTCTGCGGGCTCGCGCAGAATGACGGCAGCACCCGCCCCTTCCCGAAGCCCGCAAGATCGTATATGATTTGAGATACAACGAAGTGAGCGAGACACCATGACCTACGGAATCGACACCCCCGGCAAGATCATCGCCGTGCACCTCAACTACCCGTCGAGGATCGCGCAGCGCGGTCGCACGCCCGCGTTCCCCTCCTACTTCTTCAAGCCGGCCTCGTCGCTCGCCCCCACGGGCGGCACCATCGAGCGCCCCGCCGGCACCGAGCTGCTCGCCTTCGAGGGCGAGATCGCCCTCGTCATCGGCGAGCCCGCCCGCTGGGTCTCCCCCGAGGACGGCTGGAAGCACGTCGCGCAGATCACCGCGGCGAACGACTTCGGGCTCTATGACCTCCGCGCCGCCGACAAGGGTTCGAACGTGCGCAACAAGGGCGGCGACGGGTTCACCCCGATCGGCCCGGCCGCGATCCCGACCGCCGGCATCGACCAGGACTCCTGGCGCGTGCGCACCTGGGTCAACGGCGCGCTCGTGCAGGACGACACGAGCGACACGCTCAAGTTCCCCTTCGGCCAGCTCGTCGCCGACCTGTCGCAGCACATGACCCTCGAGACCGGCGACGTGATCCTCACGGGTACGCCCGCCGGCTCCTCCGTCGTGGTCCCCGGCGACGTCGTCGAGGTCGAGGTCGATGCGCCGAACGCGCCCGGAGCTCCCACCACCGGCCGCCTCGTCACGACCGTCACCCAGGGCACCACCGCGTTCGGCGACTTCGGCAACCGTCCGAAGATCGACGACCTGCAGCGCGTCGAGGCCTGGGGCGACGAGGCCGCGCACGCGGCGGCCGTCGCGGCCGGCCGCGCGACCCCGCTCGACGGCCCCTCGGCGGGTCCCCTGACCGACGAGATCCGCGCGCAGCTCGACGGCGTTGCCGTCGCCACGGTCTCGGCGGCCCTGCGCAAGCGCGGCTACGTCGACATCTTCATCGACGGCGTGCACCCGAACCACGAGGGCGACCGGATCCTCGGAACCGCCAAGACCCTCCGCTTCATCCCGTTCCGCCCCGACCTGTTCAAGGAATTCGGCGGCGGCTTCAACGCCCAGAAGCGCGCCTTCGACACGGTCGAGGCCGGCGAGGTGCTCGTGGTCGAAGCCCGTGGGATCCCGAGCACCGGGACGGTCGGCGACGTGCTCGCGCTGCGCGCTCAGGTGCGCGGCGCCGCCGGCATCGTGACCGACGGCGGCGTGCGCGACTTCGCCGCCGTGCAGGAGTTCGACATCCCCGTCTTCTCGCAGGGCGCCCATCCGAGCGTGCTCGGCCGACGCCACGTGCCGTGGGAGGTCGACGTCACCGTCGCCTGCGGCGGTGCCGCGGTGCAGCCCGGCGACATCATCATGGGCGACCGCGACGGCGTCATCGTGATCCCGCCGTTCCTGCTCGCCGAGGTCGCGGCCGAGGCCGCAGCGCAGGAGGAGGCCGACGCGTGGGTCGCCGAGCAGGTCGCCGCCGGCGCGCCCGTCGATGGACTGTTCCCCATGAACGCCGAGTGGCGGGCGAAGTACGACGCCTCGCGCTCCGCGAACGGGACCGGGGCCTGACATGGCCGTCGTCCCCAAGAGCGAGCACGCGTACCGCCTGATCCGCGAGCGCATCGAGAGCGGGCAGTACGTGCCCGGCTACCGCCTGGTGCTCTCGCCCATCGCGACCGAGCTCGGCATGTCGGTGGTGCCCGTGCGCGAGGCGATCCGCCGCCTCGAGGCCGAGGGCTTCGTCACGTTCGAGGCGAACGTCGGCGCGCAGGTCTCCCTCATCAAGGAGACCGAGTACCTGCACACGATGCAGACGCTCGCGCTCGTCGAGGGATCCGCGACCGCGCTGGCCGCGCCCACCGTCTCGGCCGATCAGATCGCCCGGGCGCGCAGGATCAATGCGCAGATGCGCGAGACCCTGACCCGCTTCGACCCGCAGGCGTTCACCGATCTCAACCTCGAACTCCACTCCGTGCTGTTCGAGAGCTGCCCGAACCCGCACATCCTCGACCTCGTGCACCGCGGCTGGAACCGCATGAAGGTGCTGCGGAACTCGTCGTTCAGCTTCGTCCCCGACCGCGCAGCGGCATCGGTCGACGAGCACGAACGGCTGCTCGACCTCATCGAGGACGGGGCGTCGCCGCTCGAGATCGAGCTCGCCGCTCGCAATCACCGACTCGCCACGCTCGACGCAGTGCTGGCGCACCAGGACCAACTCACCCATCAGAGGAGGAAGACCGCATGACCCACCAGAAGCCCGAGGGGCTCCCCGAGAAGATCCAGCTCTTCATCGACGGCGAGTTCGTCGACGCCCAGGACGGCGCGACGTTCGACGTCATCGAGCCCGTGTCGAACGAGGTCTACATCACCGCCGCCTCGGCGGGCAAGGCCGACGTCGACCGCGCCGTCGCCGCGGCGAAGCGCGCTTTCGACGAGGGCCCCTGGCCCAAGATGCTCCCCCGAGAGCGCTCGCGGATCCTGCACCGGGTGGCCGACATCGTCGAGTCCCGCGACGAGCAGCTCGCGCTCCTCGAGAGCTGGGACTCGGGCCTCCCGATCACCCAGGCGAAGGGCCAGGCCCGTCGCGCGGCCGAGAACTTCCGGTTCTTCGCCGACCTCATCGTCGCCGAGCACGACAACGTCACCAAGGTGCCGGGTCGCCAGATCAACTACGTGAACCGCAAGCCCAAGGGCGTCGCAGGCCTCATCACGCCCTGGAACGTCCCGTTCATGCAGGAGTCGTGGAAGCTCGCTCCGGCCATCGCGACCGGCAACACGGTCGTGCTGAAGCCGGCCAGCTACACCCCGCTCTCGGCCGCGCTGTGGCCCGAGATCTTCCGCGAGGCCGGCGTGCCCGAGGGCGTCTTCAACCTGATCCTCGGCTCCGGCGGCGTCGCGGGCGACGCGCTCGTCAAGCACCCTGACGTCCCGCTGATCTCCTTCACCGGCGACAGCTCGACCGGCGCGATGATCTCGACCAACGCGGCGCCGTTCCTCAAGGGCCTGTCCCTCGAGCTCGGCGGCAAGAGCCCCTCGGTCGTCTTCGCCGACGCCGACCTCGAGGAGGCGCTCGACGCCACCGTGTTCAGCGTGTTCAGCTTGAACGGCGAGCGCTGCACCGCCGGCAGCCGCGTGCTCGTCGAGCGCTCGATCTACGACGACTTCGTCGCCCGCTACTCCGAGCGCGCGAAGAACATCGTGATCGGCCTGCCCTCCGACCCGGCCACCGAGGTCGGCGCGCTCGTGCACCCGTCGCACTTCGAGAAGGTCATGAGCTACGTCGAGATCGGCAAGAGCGAGGGCCGCCTCGTCGCCGGCGGCGGACGCCCCGAGGGCTTCCCCGAGGGCAACTACGTCGCCCCGACCGTGTTCGCCGATGTGAAGCCCGACGCCCGGATCTTCCAGGAGGAGATCTTCGGCCCCGTCGTCGCGATCACCCCGTTCGACACGGACGAGGAGGCGCTGGAGCTCGCCAACGACACCAAGTACGGCCTCGCGGCCTACGTCTGGACCTCGAACCTGAAGCGCGCGCACAACTTCGCGCACGGCATCGAGTCGGGCATGGTGTGGCTGAACTCGAACAACGTGCGCGACCTGCGCACACCGTTCGGCGGCGTCAAGGCCTCGGGCCTCGGCCGCGAGGGCGGCTACCGCTCGGTGGACTTCTACACCACCGCGCAGTCGATCCAGATCACCCTCAACGAGGCCCACTCACCCCGCTTCGGCGCGGGCAAGTAATCCGATCCCATCCCCCGCCCTCGTCATCCTGCGCGAGGAACGAGTCGCAGGATCCGTCGGGATCCTGCGACTCCTCCGTCGCTCAGGATGACGAGAACCACGCAAGGAAGCGAACATGGCAAAACTCAACGAAGAAGACAAGCAGTCCGCGGGCTTCTGGGTCACCAAGGAGGCCCCCATCGTGGCGGCCAACCCGATCCCCACCGCCACGTCCGAAGCACCGGACATCCTGCGCTGCGCCTACATGGAGCTCATCGTCACCGACCTCGCCGCGTCGCGCGAGTTCTACGTCGACGTGCTCGGCCTCTACGTCACCACCGAGGACGACGAGGCGATCTACCTCCGCTCGACCGAGGAGTTCATCCACCACAACCTGGTGCTGCGCAAGGGCCCGGTCGCGGCGGTCGCCGCGTTCTCGTACCGCGTGCGCACCCCCGAGGACCTCGACAAGGCCGTCGCCTTCTACGAGGAGCTCGGCTGCGAGGTCCGGCGCAACCCCGACGGCTTCGTGAAGGGCATCGGCGACTCGGTCCGTGTCGTCGACCCGCTGGGCTTCCCCTACGAGTTCTTCTACCAGACCGAGCACACCGAGCGGATGTCGTGGCGCTACGACCTGCACATCCCCGGTGAGCTCGTGCGCCTCGACCACTTCAACCAGGTCACGCCCGACGTGCCGCGCGCCGTCGGGTTCATGCAGAACCTCGGCTTCCGCGTAACCGAGGACATCCAGGACAACGAGGGCACCGTCTACGCCGCGTGGATGCGCCGCAAGCCGACCGTGCACGACACCGCGATGACGGGCGGCGACGGCCCCCGCATGCACCACGTCTGCTTCGCGACGCACGAGAAGCACAACATCCTCGCGATCTGCGACAAGCTCGGCGCCCTGCGCAAGTCGGACAGCATCGAGCGCGGCCCGGGCCGCCACGGCGTCTCGAACGCGTTCTACCTGTACCTGCGCGATCCCGACGGCCACCGCGTCGAGGTCTACACCCAGGACTACTACACGGGCGATCCCGACAACCCGGTCGTCACCTGGGACGTGCACGACAACCAGCGCCGCGACTGGTGGGGCAACCCGGTCGTGCCCTCGTGGTACACGGACGCCTCGCTCGTGCTCGACCTCGACGGCAACCCGCAGCCCGTCGTCGCGCGCACCGACGACAGCGAGATGGCCGTGACCATCGGCGCCGACGGGTTCTCGTACACCCGCGACGACGAGGGCGAGAAGGGCTTCAAGCTCGGCAACACGCTGTAGGCCCGGCGCACGCGGAAGGGGCCGGGACGCAGATGCGTCCCGGCCCCTTCCGCGTGCTCGCGCGAACTGCGCGAGCGACGACCGACGGCCTCAGTCCGCGACGTATCCGGGACGCCGCTCGGGCGGGATCCCCAGCGCGAGCTCGGCGTAGCTCCGCACCGCCTCCCGGCACTCCTCGCGCGGCGTCAGGTCGCCGATGAGCGGGTAGAGGTCGTAGGCGTCCTCGAGCGCGACGAGGTTGCGGGCGATGGTCCCCGGGGGCGAGGCGAGCTCGAACTCCCCGACGCCCGCGCCGATCTCGACGAGGGTGCGGTAGAGCATCACCTGGCGCTCGTTGAGGGCGCGGTGCTCGGCGATGTACTTGGAGTGCTCGGCGAGGATCGCCACGCTCTCGTACACCTGGCGCAGCTCGTCGCTGATGGTGTCGGGCACACCGGCCTCGATCATGGCGTAGATGCGCTCGGTCGCGGTGAGCGGCAGGTCGAGCACGCGTCTGCGCTGCTCGACGAACTCCTCGCGAGCGCCCGCGACCGCGGTCATCTGCAGTTCGTCGAGCGTCGAGAAGTAGTGCAGCACGTTGGCCGGGCTCATCTCGGCCTCGGCCGCGACCGCCCGCACGTTGATCGCGCGACGCGGCCGCGACCGCGCGACGCGCCAGAACGCGCGGATGATCTCATCCCGTCGTTCATGGCGTCGTCGCGCGGTCGCATTCACAGGCCCAGCCTATTGCTCGGAGCGGGCCCCGATGGAATCGCGCTCACCTGCGGACTCCGCGACCTCGTCGACCGGCACGACGCGCACCGACTCGGTGAGCCCGGCGTAGTAGTCGGGCTTGCGGGCCTTCAGCACGAGCGCGACGATGATCCCGCCGATGAAGAGGATGGGGGTGGGCAGCAGGAGGATCTGGTTGATCGGCCCTTCGAGGCTCGTGACCACGTCGAAGTTCGTGGCGATCAGGATGAAGCCGACGACGAGCCCGATCGCCCCGAGGATCGGCGCGACGGTCACGCGCCAGACGCTGTGCCCGCGGCGGTCCTTCACGAAGTACCAGACGACGGCGATGGCGGTCACCGCCTGAGCGAACACGAGTCCCTGCACGCCGGTCGCGTAGGTCCAGAGCGCGAGGCCGAGGAACGGGTCGGCGTTCAGCACGATGGCGATGAGCACGCCGAGCGCCGAGAAGGCGCTCAGGGTCAGGCTCGCCACGGCGGGCGACTGTGTGCTGCGGCTGGTGCGGCCGAGCACGCGCGGCAGCAGCCCCTCGCGACCGAGCGAGAACAGGTAGCGGGTGCAGGCGTTGTGGAACGACAGCACGCAGGCGAAGAAGCTCGTGACGATGAGGATCTTCATGACGAACGCCGCCCACGCCCCGGCCAGGTCACCGGTGCCCTCGATCACCATCGTCTCGAACGCGTCGCTGCGCGCCATCTCGACGACGCCGTTCGCCCCGAATGCGACGGTGAGGATCCAGAAGGTGAAGGCGTAGAAGACGCCGAGGAACGCGACCGCGATGATGGTGGCGCGCGGCACGGTGCGCTCCGGCTGCTTCGCCTCCTCGGCGTAGATGGCGGTGCTCTCGAACCCGAGATAGGCGCCGAAGCCCATCACGAACAGCGCGCCCGCGCCGGTGGCGAAGAACACGTTCTTCGGTTCGAACGAGGCGAGGCTCCACGGCTCGGGGCCGCCGTTCGCCATGGCGGCGAAGGCGAGCACGAGCAGGATCGCGACCTCGAGCGTGAGCAGCACCGCGAGCACCTTCGCCCCGACGTCGATCTTGCGGTAGCCGAGGAACGCGACGATCGCGACGGCGATGAGCGACCAGACGCCCCAGGGCAGGTCGATGTGCAGCAGCTCCTTGAATGTGAACTGCGCGAAGAAGCCGATGAACCCGTAGAACGAGATCACGAGCGAGATGTAGGCGAAGACCGTGACGGAGGAGACGCCGAGACCGAACGGCTTGCCGAGCCCGCGCGAGACGTAGGCGTAGAAGGCGCCCGCGTTGCGCACGCTCTTCGACATGGCGGTGAAGCCCAGCGCGAAGAAGATGAGCACGACCGCGCAGAAGAGGATCGCACCGGGTGCGCCGATGCCGCCCATGCGGAACGAGGTGATCGCGCCGCTGGCGATCACGGTGAGGGGCGCGGCCGCCGAGATCACGAAGAACACGATGTCCCACGTGCCGAGGCGGCCGGTCGCGAGACGCCCGCCCGACCCCGCCTCCGGGGCCTGCGACGAGTGCGATGTTGAGGCGGTCATGAGGGCGACTCCTTTGTCCGATGCTGCGAGATCCGCGAGTTGCTGAACGTTGATCAGAACTTTTCCGATTCGTGAATCCTTTGGGTAGTGTAAACACAAACGAGAGGATTGAACAATGTTTGAAGACTCGCTCAGCGCTGACGAGCAAGCCGGCATCGCGATCCGCGCACGGGACCTGGGTGTCCCGTTCGACGGCGAACCCGGCCGATGGAACGCGATCACCGACGTTCCCGGCCTCGAGGTCGGCTTCAGCACGATCGTGTCCGACGGACCGGCGCCCGCCCGCACCGGGGTGACGGCGATCCTCCCCCGCGGGCGCGAGCACGCGGGCCTCCCCTGCGCGGCGGGTGTCGCGGTGCTCAACGGCAACGGCGAGCTCACCGGCCGCAGCTGGATCGAGGAGTCCGGTCAGTTCCAGACCCCGATCGGGATCACCAACTCGCACTCCGTCGGTGCCGTGCACTCCGGGATCGATCGCTGGATGGCCGAGCACCACCCGAGCAGCGCCGCGGCGTGGATGCTCCCCGTCGTCGGCGAGACCTGGGACGGCTACCTCAACTCGATCAACGCCGAGCATGTGCGCCCCGAGCACGCGACGGCGGCGCTCGACGCGGCGAGCGGCGGCCCGGTCGCCGAGGGCAACGTCGGCGGCGGGACGGGCATGAACTGCTACGGCTTCAAGGGCGGCACCGGCACCTCCTCGCGCGTGGTGCGGATCGGCGATCGGCGCTGGACGGTCGGCGTGCTGCTGCAGGCGAACTTCGGCAGCCGCTCGGAGCTCCGCATTGCAGGCCGCCCGCTCGGCCGGGACTCGCAGGCGCCGAACCCGATGGAGACGAGCGGCTGGTTCGAGCGCGAGGCCGGTCCCGGCGCCCGCGCGGTCGCCGGCGCGGGCAGCGTCATCGCGATCGTCGCGACCGACGCCCCGCTCCTCCCGGACCAGTGCGCGGCGCTCGCGCGCCGGGTCCCGCTCGGTCTCGCGCGCACCGGCACCACGGGCAGCCACTTCTCGGGCGACATCTTCCTCGCGTTCTCGACGGCGAACGCGGGGGCCCTCGGCTCGCGCATGAGCACCGCCGGGCCCGACGTCGAAGAGCTCTCGCACCTCGCCTGGGGGCGGATCGACCCCTTCTACGCGGCCGTCGTCGAGGCGACCGAGGAGGCCGTGCTCAACGCGCTGGCGGCCGCCGAGGACACCGTCGGGCGAGACGGGCACGAGAGCTTCGCCCTGCCCCACGACGAGGTGCGCGCGGCGTTCGCGGCGAGCGCCTGAGCCGCCCCGGCCGCCCCGCGGAGCACCGTCAGACGGCCGGGAACCGGATTACTTGAAGCTGAGCGCTTTCGGACATGGCCTGTGCGCGCAGCGACCAGGCCATGCCTTCGCGCCCTTCCTAGACTCGGGGGCACTCGAACCTCATCGGCGACGACGCCGGCGCGCGACGAAGACGCTGCGCGCGGGAAGGATGACCTGCTCATGACCGCTTCAACCACCGACGCCCCGGCGACGCACGATCCGGGGCTCAGCCGCCGGACGCTCGGCGTCCCATCGATCACGCTGATGATCATCGCCGCGTCCGCACCGCTCACCGTGGTCGCGGGCGGCGTCACCACCTCCTTCGCGGTGACCGGCTCCCTCGGCGTCCCGCTCGGCTTCGTCGTGATCGCAGTGATCCTCACCGTGTTCGCGGTCGGCTACACCGCCATGGGCCGCTACATCACCAACGCGGGCGCGTTCTACGCCTACATCTCGCAGGGCCTCGGCCGCCCGATCGGCGTCGGCGCCTCGCTCATCGCGCTCGTCTCGTACAACGCGATGCAGATCGGCGTGTACGGACTCTTCGGATTCCAGCTCTCGATGTTCCTCGAGGCCAAGTTCGGCTTCTCGTCGCCCTGGTGGCTGTGGATCCTGCTCTGCATCGTGGTCGTCGGCGTGCTCGGCGTGAACCGCATCGACTTCTCGGCGAAGGTGCTCGGCGTGCTCGTCGCCCTCGAGTTCCTGGTCGTGATCGTGTTCGACGTCGTCTCGCTCGCCGTCGCGCCCGAGGGCGTCACTGCGACCACGCTGAACCCGGCGGAGCTCTTCGGCCCCTCGCTCGGCATCGTGCTCGTCTTCGGCGTAGCCGCGTTCATGGGCTTCGAGGGCGCCGCGATCTACGGCGAGGAGGCGAAGGACCCGAAGCGCACCGTGCCGCGGGCGACCTACGCCGCCGTCGCGATCATCGGTCTCTTCTACGCGTTCAGCGCGTGGGCGTTCTCGGTCGGCATCGGCCCGTCGAACATCGTCGCGAAGTCGCAGGAGTCGGGCCCCGACCTGATGTTCGTGTTCATGAACAGCCACGTCAGCGTGATCTTCGTCGACATCATGAACATCCTGTTCCTCACGAGCCTCTTCGCCTCGCTGCAGTCGTTCCACAACGCGGTCGCCCGCTACTTCTTCTCGCTCGGCCGCGAGGGCGTGCTGCCCACCTGGTTCGCGGGAACCTCGAAGCACGGCGCTCCCTGGGCCGGCTCGGTCGCGCAGACCGTCATCGCACTCGTCGTCACGATCGGCTTCATCTTCTCGGGCGAGGTGTTCGGCGGCGCCGCGGCGCTCGGCGAGCAGAGCTTCCTCTACCCGGTGCTCACCATGTTCACCTGGCTCACCAACACGGGCGCCATGGGCCTCGTGCTCCTCATGGCGGTCATCGCGGCCGCGGTCATCGGCTTCTTCCGCAGGGATCGCCGCGGGCTCGGCGCGTGGACGACGGTCGTGGCGCCGCTCGTCTCGGGCCTCCTGCTCGCCTGGGTGTTCGTCATGATCATCGCGAACTTCCACGTGCAGCTCGGGCAGAAGGAGCCCACGTTCGGCACCTACGTCCTGCCGATCATCGTGGTCCTGGCCGGCATCGTCGGCGTCGCCTGGGGCCTGTCCCTGCGGCGCCGCAAGCCCGAGATCTACCGCCAGATCGGCCACGGCACCGAGCCGGGTGCCTACGGCACCGAGCTCATCGGCGTCGTCGACGAGCGCTGAGCTCCGCGCCCCTCGTCGTCCTGCTCGAGGGACGGGTCGCAGGACCCTGCGACTCGTCCCTCGAGCAGGACGACGTCGTGCCACCGCTACGCTCGAACGCATGAACGACGCCTCCGGCCGCACCGCCCTGCTGCACGCCACCATCGTGGTGGTCGCCTCGGGCGGCCTGCGCGCGCTCACCTATCGCGCCGTCGCGGCCGAGGCGGGGGTGTCGCACGGCCTGGTCCGGCACCACTTCGGCAGCCGCGATCAACTCATCGCCGAGGCCATGGAGTTCGCGATCGACGAGAGCCTGCGTGGCTCGAACATGCTCGAGAGCGGGCTCACCGTCGACGCGTTCGCCGCCGGCATCGAGTCGCTGGCCGACCGCGACAGCGAGATCCAGTCGTTCCAGTACGAGCTCCTGCTCGAGTCGCGCAGGCGCCCCGAGCTTCGCTCGCTCGCGGAACGCCACTACGGCGCCTACCACGACGCGATCACGCGCCAGCTGGCGCGGCTCGGCGTCGAGGATCCCGAGCTCGCCGAACTGATCTGGTTCGCGCTCGACGGCATCGTCTTCAAGCAGCTGGTGCTGCCCGAGAACGCCGGTGCGGCGCTGAGCCGGATCCGCGCGCTGATCGCCGACGCAGCGCAGCGCTGAGCCGCAGCCGGATCCCGCGGATTCCCAGCCCGAATCCGCACGCGCACCCTTGACTATCCAATTGGATAGTCTTAGGCTGAAGCGCCTCCGTCGCCGCTCGGGCACCGCCCGGCGGGACATCGAGACCAGACCCGAAGGGACACACCGCCGTGCCGAACACCGCCATCGAATTCCTCTACCTGTCGGAACCCGACATGATCGCCGCCGGCGTGACCGACATGGCCGCGTGCGTCGACACCATGAGCGAGATGCTCGTCGAGTTCAAGCGCGGCGACTACCGCATGGCCGGCGTCGAGAACGACCTGCACGGCGCCCAGATCTACTTCCCCAAGGAGTCGCCCTTCGCGGGGATGCCCCTCGACGGCCCCGACCGCCGGTTCATGGCGATGCCCGCATACCTCGGCGGCAGCTTCCAGATGGCCGGCTGCAAGTGGTACGGCTCCAACACCGAGAACCGCAAGCTCGGCCTCCCCCGCTCGATCCTCATGTTCACCCTCAACGACAAGGACACGGGCGCCCCGCTCGCGCACATGTCGGCGAACCTCCTCAGCGCCTACCGCACCGGCGCGATCCCGGGCATCGGCGCCCGTCACCTCGCCCGCGAGGACGCGCACGTCGTCGGTATCGCGGGTCCCGGCCCGATGAACCGCACCTCGCTCGAGGCGCTCATCGCGGTCCGTCCGGGCATCGACACCATCCGGGTGTTCGGTCGCAGCCAGGGCAGCATCGACGCCTACATCGCCTGGGCGCAGCAGCAGTTCCCGCAGATCACCTCGGCCGAGCAGGTCGATTCGCTGCGCGGCGCAGTCGAGGGCTGCGACATCGTCAGCATCGCGATCCCCAGCCCCTCCGGCACCGAGAACTACCCCACCGTCGAAGAGGCCTGGGTCAAGCCGGGCGCGCTCGTGCTCTGCTCGGCGCACCTCGGCGTCGAGGAGTCGCTCGTGCGCAAGGCCCGGCACGTCGCCGACGCGAGGAGCATCTACCAGGCCTGGGCCTCCGAGATCCCGGGCAACGCCCACGACGTCGTCGGCATCTGGGGCATGCACCTCGTCGACCGCGTGCGCGACGGACGCATGACCCCCGAGCAGTTCGAGGACCTCGGCGAGATCATCGACGGCGATACCCCGGGCCGCACGAACGACGACGAGATCTTCATCTACTCGGTCGGCGGCATGCCGGTCGAGGACGTCGCCTGGGCCACCCGCGTGTACCGCAACGCGGTCGAGCGCGGCATCGGGACGAAGCTGAAGCTCTGGGACGAGCCCGCGCTCGCCTGAGCCCGGCCGGACGAACCGAACAACGACACGAGCAGCGGAGAAGAAGGAACGAATGGACCTGCAGAAGACCAACGTCGTCGTCATCGGCGCGGGCACGGTGGGCTCGATGGCCCTGTGGCAGCTGAGCAAGCGCGAGGGCGTCGACGTCGTCGGCATCGAGCAGTACGGGCGCGTGCACTCGCACGGCTCCTACGCCGGTGAATCGCGCGTGTTCCGCACCGCGGTGCACGAGGGCGGCACCTACGTGAGCATGATCCAGCGCTCGCGCGACCTGTGGCGCGAGCTCGAACGCGAGTCGGGTCGCAGCATCTACCTCGAGGCGGGCTGCCTGAGCATCGCTCCCGAGGGCTTCCCCGATCTCGTCACCGCGCTGGGCACGGTGCAGGAGTTCGGGATACCGCACCGCACCCTCACGACCGAGGAGCTGCGTCGCGAATACCCCCAGCACCTCGTGCAGGACGGCGACATCGGCCTGCTCGACGCGCACGGCGGCGGGCTCCGCCCCGAGGTCGCCGTGATGAGCGCCCTCGACATCGCCGAGCGGAACGGCGCGCGCCTGTTCTTCAACACCGCGGTGCTCGGGATCGAGGAACGCGCGGACAGCGTGGTCGTGCGCACCACTCAGGGATCCTGGCTGGCCGACACCGTCGTGGTGGCGTCCGGATCGTGGTCGGGGCGCCTCTCGCCCGAGCTGCACGATCTGCTGCGCCTGCAGGTGCTGGGGCTCACCTGGTTCATGCCGCGCGACCCCGATGCGTTCGTGCCCGAGCGGTTCCCGGCGTTCCTGCGCGATTCGGGCCCGGTGCACTTCTTCGGCGCTCCGAGCTTCGACGGCTACGCGTTCAAGGCGTGCACGAACCCCGAGTGGCCCGTGTTCCGCGACCCCTCCGAGGTGCCGACGTCGCACACCCGCGAGGAGCTCATCAAGATCGGGCAGCGGGCCGCCGAACTGTTCGACGGGATCAACCCCGAGCCGGTGCGCCAGAGCGTGCACCACTGCGCCTACACGCCCGATCGCCTGCCGGTCGTCGACGTGAACGCGAGCGGACGCGTGGTGACGATCGCCGGCCTGTCGGGCCACGGCTTCAAGTTCTCGCCGCGCCTCGGCGAGTTCGCGGCCGCGCTCGCGACCGGTTCGTCGCCGGCCGACGCGGGTATCGATCCGCGCTTCGCGCTCGCGTCGCACCTGGAGCGGCTCGCGGTGCTCGGCGCCTACACGGGCGGCGGGCACTAGCGAGCGCGCCGGCTCAGCCGGCGGCCGGATCCACCCGCCAGTCGACGGGCGCGGCGCCCTGCGCTTCGAGCGCCGCGTTCGCCCGGCTGAACGGCTTCGAGCCGAAGAAGCCGCGCGACGCCGACAGCGGCGACGGGTGCGGGCTCTCGATCCGCGGCACGTCGCCGAGCATCGGGCCGAGAGAGCGCGCATCGTTGCCCCAGAGGATCGCGACGAGCGGACCGCCGCGGGCGACGAGCGCGCGGATCGCATGCTCGGTGAAGGCCTCCCACCCCTTGCCGCGGTGCGACGCCGGGGTACCGGCGCGCACGGTCAGCACCCGGTTCAGCAGCATGACCCCGTGGTCGGCCCAGGCCGAGAGGTCGCCGTGGGGCGCGGGCTCGATACCGAGGTCCTCGCGCATCTCCTTGTAGATGTTCTGCAGGCTGCGCGGGATCGGCCGGACGTCGGGCGCCGTCGCGAAGGAGAGCCCGATCGGGTGCCCGGGCGTCGGGTAGGGGTCCTGCCCGACGATGAGCACGCGCACGTCGGCGAGCGGCCGCTGGAAGGCCGACAGGATCCGGTCGCCCGCGGGCAGCACCTGCTGCCCGTCCGAGCGCTCCGCGTTGAGGAACCGTCCGAGCTCCGCGAGGCGGTCGCCCATCGGTTCGAGGGCCTCGGCCCAGTCGCGCGCCAGGTAACCGTTGTCGGCGAGCTCCGCGAGGTTCATGGCCATGTTCATGCCTCCGCCTTCGGCACCAGCGGCCCGCGGTGGGTGTGGAACACGCTCGACTGCGCGACCGGCCGGATCACGATGAGGTCCTGGTTGACGTGCGGCGGCTGCTCGAACGCGCCGACGAGCACCCGCGCGACGTCCTCGGGCGCGAGCGGGATGACGTCCTCGTAGGGCTTCGCCGCGGCCGCGGCGTCGCCGCGCAGGCGGTTGAGGGTGAACTCCTCGGTGTGCACGAGTCCGGGCGCCAGCTCCATCACGCGGATCGGCTCGCCCGCGAGTTCGAGCCGCAGCACCTCGGTGACGGCGTGCGCCGCGTACTTGGCGGCGTTGTATCCGCCGCCGCCCGGGTAGGCGGCGTGCCCCGCGGTCGAGGTGAGGTTGAGGATCGATGCCCAGCCCGCGCCGTCGGCATCGAGGCCGGCTCGGGCACCGTCGCGCAGCACGGGCAGCAGCGCGGCCGTGACGGTGCGCAGACCGATCACGTTGACCTCGAACATGCGCCGCCAGTCCTCGTTCAGCGCGCGCTCGACGGACTCGGTGCCGAGCGCGCCGCCCGCGTTGTTCACCAGCCCGGTCGCGCCACCCGTCTCAGCCACCTCGGCGGCCATGCGGGCGACCTGCGCCTCGTCGGTGACATCGCACACGATCGGGTGCGCCCCGGTCTCGGCGGCGAGCGCACGCAGGCGGTCCTCGCGCCGCGCGACCGCGACCGTCTGCCAGCCGAGCTCGGCGAACCGCCGCACGGTCGCGGCTCCGATCCCCGAGCTCGCGCCCGTCACCACTACGCGCCGCTCCGCCATGCCGGCCTCCCTCGTGTTCGGCCGCTGCCGGCCCGCTGTGCAGCCTATCGCGCCTGTTACGCCCGGTGTCCGGGAGGCTTCCCTCCTGCGGCGCCGACTCCGTACGCTCTCCCCAACCGATCCAAAAGGGGAGCCTCTCATGACCGATTCCGCCGCCTGGCATTTCGAGACCAAGCAGGTCCACTCGGGCGCGCAGCCCGATCCGACCACCAACTCGCGGGCCGTGCCGATCTACCAGACGACGTCGTACGTCTTCGACAGCACCGACCACGCGAAGAACCTCTTCGCGCTGGCCGAGTTCGGCAACATCTACACCCGGATCATGAACCCCACGCAGGCCGTCGTCGAGGAGCGCCTCGCGGCGCTCGAGGGCGGCACCGGCGCATTGCTGCTCGCCAGCGGTCAGGCGGCGGCGACCTTCGCGATCCTCAACATCGCGCAGGCCGGCGATCACTTCGTCTCGTCGAGCTCGATCTACGGCGGCACCTACAACCTCTTCAAGTACACGCTGGCGAAGCTCGGCGTCGAGGTCACCTTCGTCGAGAACCAGGACGATCCGGCCGAGTGGCAGCGCGCGGTGCGCCCGAACACGAAGGCGTTCTTCGCCGAGACGATCGGCAACCCGAAGATCAACATCCTCGACATCCGTACCGTCGCCGACATCGCGCACGAGAACGGCGTCCCGCTGATCGTCGACAACACGATCGCGACCCCGTACCTGATCCGCCCGTTCGAGCACGGCGCCGACCTCGTGATCCACTCGGCGACGAAGTTCCTGGGCGGCCACGGCACCACGCTCGGCGGCATCATCGTCGACGGCGGCACGTTCAAGTGGTCGGAGAACGTCGAGCGCTTCCCGGGGCTCACCGAGCCGGATCCCTCGTACCACGGCGCCTCGTACACCGCAGCGGTGGGCGACGGCCTCGCCTACATCATCAAGGCGCGCGTGCAGCTGCTGCGCGACCTCGGCTCGGCGATCGCGCCGAACAGCGCGTGGCTGCTGATCCAGGGCATCGAGACCCTGTCGCTGCGCATCGAGCGCCACGTGCAGAACACGCAGGAGATCGCGGAGTGGCTGGAGAACCACCCCGACGTGGCGAGCGTCAACTACGCGGGTCTGCCGACGAGCCCCTGGTACGCGGCGGCGAACCGCTACGCACCCAAGGGCGTCGGCGCGGTGCTCTCGTTCGAGCTGAAGGGCGGCGTCGACGCGGGCAAGGCCCTCGTCGAGAACGTCGAGCTGTTCAGCCACCTCGCGAACATCGGCGACGTCCGCAGCCTGATCATCCACCCGGCGTCGACGACGCACTCGCAGCTCACGCCCGAGCAGCAGCTCACGGCGGGCGTCACGCCGGGCCTCGTCCGACTGTCGGTCGGCATCGAGAACGTCGACGACCTCAAGGCCGACCTCGAGGCCGGCTTCGCCGCGGCCCGCGCCGCGGTCTCGGAGGCGCGCGCGACCGCGTAACCGGTCTCGGTCCCAGATGGGCCCGGGTCGCTCTCGAATCGAGAGCGACCCGGGCCCATCTGCTTTTCCGGATGATTCGCCACCGAAATAGATGACGGGCGACACCTAATTTCGTGCGATATTCACAATTCGGTCACGAATACTAATACCCTGAGTATTCGGCACCGAATTTCGGCCTTTCCGCATCATTCACCGTGATACTTTTGCGCGATGATCGCCCGCCGTTCCCGGCAGCCGGTCCCCCTTCCGACATGACGCACCCCAGGAACGAGGCCGCCATGACCCGCGCCACCATCGCCATCGCCGCCGCACTCGCGGCGACCCTCGCGCTCGCCGGCTGCTCCGGCGACGGCAAGAAGAAGAACGAGCCGGAGGAGGGTCCGCTCGCCAAGTACCTGTCGGCGCTCTACGACGAGTCGGCCTGGACCGAGGACCGCATGGAGGCGGACCACAAGAAGATGGAGAAGGTCATCGCCGAGTGCATGACCAAGGAAGGCTTCGAGTACAAGCCGGCTCCTTACCAGGGCGGCACGGTGTTCAACCCCGAGGACGACGAGGGCCCGCAGATGGGCACGATGGAGTTCGCCAAGCAGTACGGCTACGGGATCATCGATTCCCCCTGGCAGCAGAGCATCGACGAGCAGAACCAGGACCAGCCGCCGGCCGACCCGAACCAGAAGTACCTCGAGTCGCTGAGCGAGTCCGAGCAGATGGCCTATTCCGAGACGCTCTACGGCCCGCAGCCCACCGCCGAAGAGATGGCCGCGATGGAGGAGGGGGACGGCGCCGAGCCGGTTCCGTACGACTGGAAGAAGGCCGGCTGCCAGGGCAAGGCCCAGCACGAGGTGCAGGGCGAGCAGAGCTACGAGGCCGCGAGCAAGGATCCGGCGTACACCGAGCTGCTCAAGTCCGTCGATGAATTCTGGCAGAAGCAGTACGAGAACAATGACGCGCTCGACGCGCTCGATCGCAAGTGGGCCGATTGCATGAGCAAGGCCGGCTTCTCGGACGCCGCGAAGCGGAACGACGCCCAGTCGAAGCTCAACGACGAGTGGAACGAGGCCATGTCCCAGGGCCAGCCCGCCGACGACAGCGGCGAGTGGAAAGAGCCCAGCAAGGCCGAGAAGAAGAAGTTCCAGGAGCGCGAGATCGAGGTCGCTGTCGCCGACATCACCTGCGCCGAGAAGATGCAGTACGACGACAAGGCCGCCGCGCTGAACCTGAAGGCCGAGCAGAAGTTCGTCGACGAGCACGAGAAGCAGCTCAAGGCGCTCGTCGCCCAGTACGGCGTGAAGAAGAAGTAGTCGTGCGGAGTCGGAAGCAGAGGAATTCAGCGGAACAGCACGAAGAGGTCGGCGGGAGCGACGAGTTCTCGCGGGTGCTCGCGGGCGAGCCCGAGGAGCCAGGTGCCGCCGGTGCCGCCGACGCGGATTCACCGGGTGCTGATGCCGCAACGGCAGACGGCACCGACGCCGCGCGTCCCGGCCGCCTGCGCCGCTGGTTCTCGGGCCCGTGGACGGGGTCCCGGCTCGTCGCGCTCATCGCGGGCGTGGCCGTGCTCTCGCTCCTCGCGGGCGTCGTACTCATGCAGTTCATCGTGTCCCCGGCGGAGCTCGCCGCACGCGCCGCTCCGCCGAAGGCCGGCCCGGTCACCGCTCCGATCGAGGAGCGCAAGATCGAGAACACCGTCGTGAGCCGCGGCGAGGTGACCTACGCCGACGCCGTCGACGCGCAGATCGACGCGGCCGGCCTCTCCGAGCGCGCCGTCGTGACCGGGCAGGTCCCCCAGTCGGGCAAGATCCTCAAGGCCGGCGACATCGCCCTCGAGATCGCGGGACGCCCGGTCATCGTGCTCGCCGGGGAGCTCCCCGCGTACCGCAGCATGAGCATCGGCCAGCGCGGACCCGACGTGCTCCAGCTCAAGCAGGCGCTGACCGCGCTCGGCCTGTCGGCGGGCGACACCTCGAACAACGTCTTCGAGGGCGACACCTCGAACGCGATCGGAGCGCTCTACGAGCGGCTCGGCTACCCCGCACCCGTCGCACCCGACAGCGCGCAGGGAGCGACCGACGCGGAGTCGGGCGTCCGCAACGCGGAGCTCGCGCTCACCCAGGCCCAGGTCACCCTGTCGCAGGCGATCGAGGCCAAGTCGAAGGACGTGCGCGCGGAGCAGGCCGGGGTCGATTCCGCCGCCGCCGAGCTCGAGAAGGCGCGCGAAGCGCTCGTGAAGGCGCAGGAGGCGGCGATGCCGACCATGCCCTCGGCCGAGGTGCTGTTCCTCAGCAGCCTGCCCCGGCGCGTCGACGAGGTCCGGGTGAAGCGCGGCGACGTGCTCCAGGGCACCGCGATGACGGTGTCCGGCGCGACGCTCACGGTCACGGGCACCGTCGCGAAGCAGGACGCCGAGCTGCTCTCGAAGGGTCTCCCGGCCACGTTCGCCCCGGCGGGCGGTGCCGAGCTGAAGGCCACCGTGACCCGGATCGACAAGCCCGGCACGAAGACCGAGGGCTCGGGTCAGAACGGTTCCGCGTCCGCCGATGCCGGATCCGGCGGCGGGGACAGCAGCGGCTCGGGCGGCGAAGCCCCGAAGTCGAGCGACCGCTACACCGTGTTCCTCGACCCCGGCAAGCTCACCTCCGAGCAGATCGAGCAGCTGCGCGGCACCAACGTACGGCTCAAGATCCCGGTGGCGTCCACCAAGGGCGAGGTGCTCAGCGTCCCCATCGCGGCGCTGTCGACGGGCTCCGGCGGCGAGAACCGGGTCGAGCTCCTCGTCTCGTCGAAGCAGAACGGCAAGGATCGCACCGACGAGACCGCCACCGTGACGGTGAAGGCCGGACTCGCGGCCGACGGCTACGTCGAGATCAGCTCCTCGGATCCCCGGATCAAGGCGGGCGCCAAGGTCGTGGTCGGCCGGTGATCCTCGAGAGCGCGGAGGATCGGCGCGTCCGCTCGCGCGCCCGGTCCCGCGCGGCGAAGCGCGCCCGCGAGCAGCGGCGCACCGAGCGGCCGACGACGGTCGGCGATCCCGATTTCGCGGGCCCCATCGTGGAGCTCGCCGACGTCACCCGACTCTTCCCCGGGCCGCCCGCGGTGCAGGCGCTGCGCGGGGTCGATCTCGTGCTCGAGCGCGGCGACTTCCTCGCGATCGTCGGCCCCTCGGGCTCCGGCAAATCCACGATGCTCAACACCCTCGGCCTGCTCGACCGGCCGAGCAGCGGCGCTTTCCGCTTCGAGGGCATCGACACCTCGGAGCTCACCGAGGACGAGCGCGCGGCGCTCCGCGGGCGGGCGCTGGGCTTCGTCTTCCAGTCGTTCCACCTCATGCCCACGCGCAGCGTCCTCGAGAACGTGATGCTGGCCACCGTCTACGCCGGCGTGGATCCGAACGACCGCGAACGGCTCGCGCGCGAGGCGCTCGATCGGGTCGGCCTCGCCCACCGGGTCGGGTTCTCCCCCGCGACCCTGTCCGGCGGCGAACGGCAGCGTGTCGCCGTCGCACGGGCCGTGAGCACCTCGCCCCGTCTGCTGCTCGCGGACGAGCCGACCGGCAACCTCGACCGGGAGAACTCCGAGGCCGTGCTGCGGCTCTTCTCGGAGCTCGGCGCCGACGGTCTGACGATCGTCATGATCACGCACGACTCAGCGGTCGCGGATGCGGCCCGTCGCCGCGTCCGCATCAGCGACGGCCGTCTCTCGGAGCTCGCGTGAGCCCCCGCGCGGCCCGCGACGGGCGCACCGGGCGCGAGGGGCGACGCCCGCGACGGTTCGGCATCGCCCGACGCCCCGCGGGCTGGGCGCACACCGGACTGCACTGGCGCGACCTCGCGCACGAATCGCTCGAGGGCATCGGATCGCGGCCGTCCCGGCTCGCGATCACGCTGATCGGAACGGTGCTCGGCATCGCTTCGCTCATCGTCACCATCGGCCTCTCCCAGACCGCCGCGGGCCAGATCTCGCAGCAGTTCGACTCCGTCGCGGCGACCCGGGTGACGGTCGAGCCCGGCACCGCGAAGGCCGCGGGCGGCAAGGAGCGCGCCCAGAGCCGGATTCCCTGGGACGCCGCCGATCGCGTGAGCGGCCTCGCGGGCGTCGAAGCCGCCTCGGTCTATGCGAAGCTGCCGAACACCCCGACCGTCGAGGCCGTCGAGGTCCACGACCCCGCCGAAGCCTCGCAGGCGCCGCCGCCGGTCATCGCCGCGTCCGGCGACTACATCGACGTCGTGCAGGGGCACATCCGCACGGGCCGGTTCTTTGACTCTGGCCACGACGAGCGCGGCGATCGGGTCGCCGTCCTCGGTTCGAAGGCCGCGAAGCAGCTCGGCGTGAACCGCGTGAGCGGTCAACCGGCGATCTTCATCGACGGCCGCGCCTACACGGTGATCGGGATCATGGATCGCGTCGGCGCCCGCGAGGCCACGCTCGACTCCGTCATCGTGCCCGCGCGCACGGCGCGAGCCGCGCTCGGGCTCACCGCCCCCGAGAGCCTCGATATCCGGATCGCCGTCGGGGCGGGACCCGTGGTCGCCCGGCAGGCGCCGATCGCGCTCGATCCGAACGCTCCCAAGACCTTCAAGGTGGCGGCGCCGCAGTCCGGCAGCGATCTGCAGGGCAGCGTCGAGTCCGACATCAACGTCATCTTCGTCATCATCGGCGGCGTGGCGCTGCTGGGCGGCGGCGTGGGCATCGCCAACGTGACCCTGCTCTCCGTCTCGGAGCGGCGCGGCGAGATCGGCCTCCGGCGCGCGCTCGGCGCTCGCACCCGGGACATCGCGCGGCAGTTCATCCTCGAGTCGCTCACCACGGGCGTGCTGGGCGGGCTCATCGGCGTCGCGATCGGGCTCTTCGCGATGCTCGGTGTCTGCCTCGTGCAGGAGTGGACTCCGACGATCGCGCCCTGGGCGGCTCCCGTCGGCGTGCTCCTGGGAGCGCTCGTCGGTCTCGCCGCAGGGGCCTACCCGGCGCTCAAGGCCGCCCGGATCGAACCGGTGGACGCCCTGCGCGACGCCCGCTGAGCGTCAGCTCTCGTTCCGTCGCACGATCTCGGGCACCCAGATCGGCACGTAGGGCGAGACGCATCCGGGCGACGTGGGATAGTCCTCGAGCACGCCGAGGCGCTCGCCGATGTCGAGCACTCGCGCACGCCGGCTCGCGTCCCGGATCCCGATCTCGCCGAGGCAGGAGTTCATCGCCCACTGCAGGCGGTCGGGCGCATCGCGCATCTCGGCTTCGATCGTGTCGAGCAGCCCGTCGAGATCGAGGCCTTCGGGCTGCTTCGCCACGCGCTCGGTCGTCAGCGCCCATCCGGCGCTCGCGACCACCGGGTCGGGATCCGCGATCCAGCGCTGCCGCAGCGGCTCGGCGCTCGGGCTCTTCTTGACCAGGTAGGCCACCAGCCAGTCGTGCGCCTTCGGCGATCCGGCCTCGCGCAGCATGGCGTCGTAGCCTTCGGCGTCGCGATCCTTGGGACGCAGCATGAGGATCGCGACGAGCTGGGCCGCGACGTCCCCGGACGACCACAGCTCGGCCGCCGCGGCTTCGTCACGGCCCGCGGCCTTCGCGACCGCGCGCAGCTTCGTGAGGTTCACCCCGTGCGAGTCTCCGTGCCGCTCGTTCACGGCCCGGACCCTGGGGTCCTCCAGAGCGGCGAGCTGCTCGCGCACGGTGATCGCGGTGTTCGTCTCGGTCATGCCGCCCAGCGTACGCGTAACATTCGCTCGCGCGCCCGGGAAGCCGGGCAGGATGGAGGACATGGACTGGCAGACGCCCGAGGACTCGTTTCCGACGGACTTCATCACCGACGCGCAGCTGCGCGCCCTCATCGGACGCCCGCCGATCTCGGGAGCCTGGCGCGACGGCGACCCCGTCGGCTCCCGGAAGTTCCTGCCGATCGGCGATTTCGTCACGGAGGCCGGCGATACGCTGCCCGGCGCCCGCATCGCCTACGAGACTTTCGGGGAGCTCACCCCCGCGCGCGACAACGCGATCCTCGTCTTCCACGCGCTCACGGGCGACAGCCACCTCGCCGGTCCCGCGGGTCCGGGGCACCCGACCGACGGCTGGTGGGCCGAGATCGTCGGGCCGGGCAAGGCGCTCGACACCGACCGCTACTGCGTCATCGCCCCGAACGTGCTCGGCGGCTGCCAGGGATCGACCGGACCCGCATCGCTCGACCCGAGCGGACGCGAGTGGGGCGGCCGGTTCCCCTACCTCACGATCCGGGACCAGGTGAACGCCGCGGCACGCTTCGTCGACGAGCTCGGCATCGCGCGCTTCCGGGCGGTCATCGGCGGATCGGTCGGCGGCATGCACGCGCTGGAGTGGCAACTGAGCCACCCGGATCGCGCCGACCGCCTCGCGGTGATCGCCGCCCCGCCGGTGACCACCGCCGACCAGATCGGCCTGAACCTCGTGCAGCTGGAGGCCATCCGCTCGGATCCCGCCTTCCGCGGCGGCAACTACTACGACGCGCCCGACGGGGTCGGCCCGCACCACGGCCTCGCCACGGCTCGGCGGCTCGCGCTGCTCAACTACCGCAGCAACACCGAGCTCGACGAGCGCTTCGGGCGCGCCTGGCAGTCGGCGGTCAGCCCGCTCGGCGGCGGCGGCCGCTTCGCGGTCGAGTCCTACCTCGATTTCCACGGCAACAAGTTCACCCGCCGCTTCGACGCCGGCAGCTACGTGGCCCTCGTGCAAGCCATGAACTCGCACGACGTCGGCCGCGGGCGCGGTGGCGTCGCCGCTGCGCTGCAGCGGCTCGAGCTCCCCACTCTCGTGCTCGGGATCCCCAGCGACCGGCTGTTCACGATCGACGGCCAGGACCTCATCGCGGAGCACGCCCCGGGCAGCCTCGACGGCGACCGCGCGACCCGCATCGACTCCCCGTTCGGGCACGACGCGTTCCTGATCGAGTTCGGGCTCGTCGGCGCTCAGCTCGAGCGGCTGCTCGCCGCCTGAACCGCCGTCCATCGGCGGCCGCCCCCTCGGCCGGGTGCGGGAGCGGCGCTCAGCACGCTCCCACCTCGCCCGCCTAGGCTTCCTGAGTCGGTCCCACAGGGAGAGAAAGAGGAGAGATGCGTCGTTCTGCGCGCACGTCCCGTGCCAAGGTGGCTGCGACGCTCGCGGTCCCCCTGTGCCTCGTCGGCTGCGCGGCGGCCCAGGCCCCGTCGCACTCCGTCAGTCCCCCGCTGCGGGCCGAGAACGGATCGGGCATCTTCGACGAGCAGGCGGCGACCGAGCACCGGGTCACCGGCCTCACCATCACGAAGCCCGAGAGCCTCAAACTGCTGAGCGAGCACGGCGTGACGGTCAGCGGCAGGATCACGATCAGCTCGAGCGAGATCACCGCGGCGACGGTCGACGCCCGGCTCGCCGACGGTCCCGAGCTGACCTTCTCGCTCACCGAGGCCGTGGTGCTCCGTCGCGCGGGCGACGAGGATCCCGTCACCGTCTCGGGCAGCCTCGCCATCGCGGGTCAGAATCCGGTGGGCACCAACGTCTCGGTCACGCCGCACCTGGTCGGCGAGGGGCACGATCGGCTCGACCTGTCGATCGAGATCCCGAAGACCCTGCCCCCCGCGCTCCAGCTGATGCTCGGCTCGACCAGCAGCATCGACGCGTCCGTCCAGCTGTCGACGGAGCACGAGGTTCAGTCGGCGAACCGCTGACGCCTCGTGGCGTCGTGCACCTCTCCGACCAGCTCCTCGATCACGTCCTCCAGGAACACGATGCCCAGGATCAGGCCGTCCCGATCCCGAATCTGAGCGAGGTGCACGCCGCGCGCCTGCATGCGCGCGAGCACGTCCTCGAGCTCCGCTTCGGGGTGCATGGTGAGCAGCTCGCGGATCCGCTTCGGCGGGATCGGCTCCGCGATGCGGTCGGCCCCGAGTCGCAGCAGATCCTTGATGTGCACGTAGCCCACCAGCGCATCGTCGGCGTCCCGCATCGGGTAGCGCGAGAAGCCGTGCTTCGTGACCGCGGCCTCGACGTCCTCGGTCGTCGCGCCGATCGGCAGTGAGACGAGCCGGTCGAGCGGCACCAGGATGTCCTTCGCCTGCTTCGTCGTGAACTCGAAGGCGGCGGAGAGCGCCCCGCTGCGGTCCTCGAGGACTCCCTCTCGGGTCGAGTGGCTGACGATGTTCGCGACCTCCTCGAGCGTGAAGGTGCTGTTGGACTCGTTCTTCGGCTCGACCTTGAAAAGGCGCAGCACCCCGTTCGCGGTCGCGTTCAAGCCGGCGATCACGAAGCGCAGGATCCGCGAGATCCAGACGAGCGGCGGCGCGAGCAGCAGCACGGCCTGGTCGGGCATCGAGAAGGCCGCGTTCTTCGGGATCATTTCGCCGAAGACGACGTGCAGGTAGGACACCACGAGCAGGGTGATGACGAACGCCGCGACGGAGACGACCTCGGTCGAGAGGCCGGTCCAGCTCAGCGGCCCCGACAGCAGGTGGTGGATCGAGGGTTCCGAGACGTTCAGGATCAGCAGCGAGCAGACGGTGATGCCGAGCTGGCTCGTCGCGAGCATCAGCGTGGCGTGCTCCATCGCGTAGAGCGCGGTCTTCGCCCGCTTCGAGCCGGCCTCGGCCTTCGGTTCGATCTGCGATCGTCGGGCCGAGATGACCGCGAACTCCGCCGCGACGAAGAAGGCGTTGGCGATGAGCAGCAGCACCAGCCAGAGGATTCCGAGCCAGTCGTTCATGCGCGGGCCTCCCCCTCGTCGGTCGCGGATCCGGTGTCGGTCACCGGCGCGGGCGCGAAGTACCGCAGGCGCGCGATGCGACGCCCCTCCATGCGCTCCACCCGCAGGCGGCCGCCCTCGGGCAGCAGCACCTCGTCGCCGACCACGGGGATCCGCTCGAGCTGCTGCAGCACGTAGCCGGCGACGGTGTCGTAGCTGTCGTGCTCGGGGATCTCGATCCCGGTGCGATCGCGGACCTCGTCCGGCCGCAGGTCGGCCGGGAAGGTGAGCTCCGTCGCGGTACCGACCACGCCGGCCTGCGCTCGATCGTGCTCGTCGGCGACCTCGCCGACGAGCTCCTCCACCAGGTCCTCGAGGGTGACGATGCCGGCGGTCCCGCCGTACTCGTCGACGACGAGGGCGAGCTGGTAGCCGGAACCGCGCAGTTCGCCGAGGAGCTGGTCGAGCCGCATGGTCTCGGGGACGCGCATGGCCTCCTCGGCCAGCGCCGCCGCTGGCACCTCGCCGCGCTTCTCGCGCGGCACCGAGACCGCCTGCTTGACGTGGACGACGCCGACGACGTCGTCGCGGTCGCCGTCGATCACGGGGAACCGGGAGAATCCGGTGCGGCCCGCGAGCTCGAGCACGGCCTGCGCCGGTTCGAGGCGCTGCACGCTCTCGACCTTGAGCCGCGGGGTCATCACATCGGCCGCGGTGAGCTCCGAGAAGCGCAGTGTGCGGTCGAGCAGCGTCGCGGTGTCGGCCTCGAGCAGGCCGGCGCTCGCCGAGTGGCGCACGAGCGAGGACAGCTCCTCGGCCGTGCGGGCGCCCGAGAGCTCCTCCTTCGGCTCGATCCCCATGGATCGCAGCACGCCGTTCGCGCTGCCGTTCAGCACGAGGACGGCGGGCTTGAACACCGCGGTGAACGCGGCCTGCATGGGGACGACGAAGCGCGCGGTACCCAGGGGCTTCGCCAGGGCGAAGTTCTTGGGCACGAGCTCGCCGACCACCATCGAGAAGAGCGTCGCGAGGGCGACCGCGAGCGGCGCGCTGATCGCGCGGCGCAGCGACTCGGGGACTCCGAGCGCGCCGATGGGTCCGTCGAGCCAGGCGCTGAGCACCGGCTCGAGCAGGAAGCCGGCGAGCAGCGTCGTGAGCGTGATGCCGAGCTGCGCGCTGGAGAGGTGCGTCGAGGTGTGCCGGAGGGCGTTGATCACCCGGTCGAGCCCGCGCTCGCCGGAGTCGCGGCGCCGCTCGAGTTCGTGGCGATCGAGCGCGACGAGCGAGAATTCGGCCGCGACGAACACGCCGGTTCCGAAGGTCAGCAGTATGCCGAGTGCAAAAGCGATGGCGTCGTTCATCGACGGCCTCGCACGGGGTTCCGCGCCTCAGCGCGGTTGGTACTCGGAGGGTCCGATTGAGAGTGGGCTGGGGCGTCCATTTGCGCTCATCCTAGCAGGGGGACCTTCTCGACCGACAGGTGTCCGGGATACCGGATGAACGCCTGTCCGCGCACCGCGGACGGATCCACGGCGCCCAGGGAATAGGCGTAGGGTATTCGGGTGAGCGCCCCCATCGATGCGAGGCGCTTGCGGGCCTTCCCGCGCGCGCTACAGAAAACGAGAGGAATTCGGTTTGGCTGAGCGGACTCCGGTTACCGAGAACGGTAACCCCGCAGGAGATTTCGGTGCGAACGCCTGGCTGGTCGAGGAGCTGTACAAGCAGTACAGCGCCGACCCCAACTCGGTGGACCGCTCCTGGTGGCCGATCCTCCAGCGCTTCGCCGCAGGAGACAGCGCTCCGGGAGCCGCCGCTCCCCCGCAGACCGCAGCCCCCGCCGCGCAGGCGGTGACGCCGCCCCCGGCTCCCGCAGCCGCGGCCGCGAGCCCCGCCGCCTCGACGGGCACCCAACCCGCGCGCACCACCAACGTCGCACCGCGCTCCGCCCCGATCCCGGCGGAGGCCCCCCGCACGACGCCCATCACGGGCGTGATCCCGGTCGACGAGGACGCCGTCACCCCGCTCCGCGGCATGGCGCGCACGCTGTCCAAGAACATGGACCAGAGCCTCACGATCCCGACCGCGACGAGCGTGCGCACGATCCCGGCGAAGCTCCTCATCGACAACCGCATCGTGATCAACAACCACCTCCGCCGCAGCCGCGGCGGCAAGGTGTCGTTCACGCACCTCATCGGCTGGGCGCTGATCCAGACCCTCAAGGACTTCCCCAGCCAGAACGTGGCCTACGCCGACGTCGACGGCAAGCCGTCCATCGTGGTGCCCGCGCACATCGGCCTCGGCATCGCGATCGACATCCCGAAGCCCGACGGCACCCGCTCGCTGCTCGTCCCCTCGATCAAGCGCGCCGAGACCCTCGACTTCAACGACTACCTCGTCGCCTACGAGGACCTGGTGAAGCGCGCCCGCGACAACAAGCTCGGCGCCGCCGACTTCCAGGGCACCACGATCTCGCTGACCAACCCCGGCGGCATCGGCACCGTGCACTCGGTCCCCCGCCTCATGCAGGGCCAGGGCGCGATCATCGGTGCCGGCGCGCTCGAGTACCCGGCCGAGTTCCAGGGCGCCTCCGAAGAGGTGCTGACCCGTCTCGGCATCTCGAAGACCATCACCCTGACCAGCACCTACGACCACCGCGTCATCCAGGGCGCGGGATCGGGCCAGTTCCTCAAGATCGTGCACGAGCGCCTCACCGGCGGGCACGACTTCTACGAGGAGATCTTCGCCGCGCTCCGCATCCCCTACAAGCCGGTGCAGTGGGCCTCCGACATCCACGTCGACATCTCGGGCGCCATCGACAAGTCCGCCCGCGTGCAGGAGCTCATCAACTCCTTCCGCGTGCGCGGCCACCTCATGGCCGACGTCGATCCCCTCGAGTACGTGCAGCGCACGCACCCCGACCTCGAGATCGAGAACCACGGACTCACCTTCTGGGATCTCGACCGCGAGTTCGTCACCGGCGGCATCGGCGGCAAGCGCACCATGCTGCTCCGCGACATCCTCGGCGTGCTCCGCGACTCCTACTGCCGCAAGATCGGCATCGAGTACATGCACATCCAGGATCCCGAGCAGCGGCTCTGGATCCGGGGCAAGGTCGAGGTCCCCTACGAGAAGCCCAGCCACGACGAGCAGCTGCGCATCCTCGATAAGCTGAACGAGGCCGAGGCCTTCGAGACGTTCCTCCAGACCAAGTACGTCGGGCAGAAGCGGTTCAGCCTCGAGGGCGGCGAGTCCGTGATCCCGTTCCTCGACGCCATGCTCATCGACGCGGCCGAGGACGGCGTCGACAGCGTCGACATCGGCATGGCGCACCGCGGCCGCCTCAACGTGCTCTCCAACATCGCGGGCAAGACCTACGGTCAGATCTTCCGCGAGTTCGAGGGCGCGCAGATGCAGAAGGCCGGCTCGGGCGACGTGAAGTACCACCTCGGCACCTCCGGCGTCTTCACGGCACCGAACGGCACCCAGGTGCCGATCCACCTCGCCGCGAACCCCTCGCACCTCGAGACCGTCGACGGCGTGCTCGAGGGCATCGTCCGCGCCAAGCAGGATCTGAAGCCGATCGGCTCGTTCACCACGCTGCCGATCCTCATCCACGGCGACGCGGCGATGGCCGGACAGGGCGTCGTGTACGAGACCCTGCAGATGTCGCAGCTGCGCGGCTACCGCACGGGCGGCACGATCCACATCGTGATCAACAACCAGGTCGGCTTCACGACCCTCCCCCGCGACTCGCGCACCGGCATCTACTCGACCGACGTGGGCAAGACGATCCAGGTGCCCATCTTCCACGTGAACGGCGACGACCCCGAGTCGGTCGTCCGCGTCGCGAAGCTCGCCTACGAGTTCCGTCAGCGGTTCCACATCGACGTCATCATCGACCTCGTCTGCTACCGCCGCCGCGGGCACAACGAGGGCGACGACCCCTCGATGACCCAGCCGCTCATGACCGACCTCATCGAGGCGAAGCGCTCGACCCGTCGCCTGTACACCGGCGCGCTCGTCGGTCGCGGCGACATCACCGAGGAGGAGTACGAGAAGTCGAAGCTGGACTTCCAGGACCGCCTCGAGCGGGCGTTCATGGAGACGCACGCCGCACAGACCGGCTCGATCCCCGTGATCGACCAGAGCGGCGTCGGGACCCCGCCGAGCGCCGAGACCGCGACGACCGCCGTCGAGACCGCGGTCAGCCGCGCCGTGGTCGAGCGCATCGGCGACGCACACGCGAACAAGCCCGAGGGCTTCACCGTGCACCAGAAGCTGCAGCAGCTCCTCAACAAGCGCGTGCAGATGAGCCGCGAGGGCGGCATCGACTGGGGCTTCGGCGAGCTGCTCGCACTCGGCTCCCTGCTGATGGAGGGCACCGCGGTGCGCTTCGCCGGCCAGGATGCCCGCCGCGGCACCTTCGCGCAGCGCCACGCCGTCTTCCACGACCGCGCGAACGGCCAGGAATGGCTCCCGCTGCTCAACCTGTCGGAGGATCAGGCACGCTTCTGGATCTACGACTCGCTGCTCTCCGAGTACGCGGCGCTCGCCTACGAGTACGGCTACTCGCTGCAGCGCGAGGACGCCCTCGTGCTGTGGGAGGCGCAGTTCGGCGACTTCGCGAACACCGCGCAGGCCGTGATCGACGAGTACATCGCGGCGGCCGAGCAGAAGTGGGGCCAGCGCTCCTCGGTGGTCATGCTCCTGCCGCACGGCTACGAGGGCCAGGGCCCCGACCACTCGTCGGCCCGCATCGAGCGCTACCTGCAGCTGTGCGCCGAGGACAACATGACGGTCGCCCGTCCCTCGACGCCCGCGAACTACTTCCACCTGCTGCGCCGCCAGGCGTACGCGCGTCCTCGCAAGCCGCTCATCGTCTTCACCCCGAAGTCGATGCTGCGCCTGCGCGGCGCGACCTCCAGCGTCGAGGAGTTCACGACCGGAGCGTTCCAGCCCGTCATCGACGATCCGAAGCTCGAGAGCAAGAGCCAGGTGCGCCGGGTGATCCTGGTCTCGGGCAAGACCTACTACGACCTGCGCGCGGCGCTCGACAAGAACCCCGATCCCCGCGTCGCCGTGGTGCGCATCGAGCAGTTCTACCCGATGCCGACCGCCGAGCTCACCTCGGTGCTCTCCGGGTACCCGGGCGCCGAGCTCGTGTGGGTGCAGGACGAGCCCGAGAACCAGGGCGCGTGGCCGTTCATCTCGCTCGAGCTCGCGAAGAAGCTCGCGAACGACAAGATCCGCCTGGTCTCGCGCGCAGCCTCTGCGGCGCCGTCCACCGGTTCCGCCAAGGTGCACGCGGTCGAGCAGGAGTCGCTGATCAGCCGCGCGCTGACCTTCGACAGCTGATCCCCCGGTTCACCGCACCGTGAGGGCCCGCGCTTCGGCGCGGGCCCTCACGCGTTTCGAGCGTTGCTCGTGTCGGCTCGATCCTCGAGGGCCGGGCCCGGTGCCGAGGGCCGGGCTCGGTGCCGAGGAACGGGCGAACTCCTCAATCCGGTGCCGTTCCTCGAGAGCAGCACCGCTCCTCGAGGGAGGGACCGGTCCTCGATAGGGCACCCGGCCATCGGGAGCACGACCGGCTCCCGAGCCCCGGCAACTTTGCCTCGGCGCGCGTCCGGCGGTTCAGACCCCGGTACGCGGCCGGATCGCCAGCACGACCGCCGCTGCGGACGCCGGGATCGCGACGAGGAACAGTCCGAGCGCGGGATCCGATGAGGTCGTCGATTCGGGGAGCAGCAGGCAGGCGCTCGCGGCGGCGAGCAGCGCGACCACGGTCGCGGGCAGGATCATCGGGTGACGACGGGAGAAGCGGCTGCGGTGCGGGGTCACGGTGGCCTCCGAGGCGCTGGATGCTGCGGGATGAACGCACTCAGTCTCGGCGATCCTCATCGCGCCCGCACCCGACGCGCGCGCGGGACCGCCAAGCTTCCGCTCGGCGATCCCGCTCGTTCACCGCGTCGTCACCCGCGCGTCACAGACGCCCGACGGGACGCCTCAGGTCAGGAGTCCCCGACCTCGGTTCCCGCGAACTTCGACATCAGGTCGGCGAAGGCATCGTGCTCCTCGCGCTTGGCCTGGTCCTGGAGCGAACTGCGGCTGAAGTCCGCCGTCGTGGCGGCGATGGTCGGGGCACCGGCCGCCGCCGGGTCGTCGTCCATGCGCGCGGTCGAGTCGTCGCCCGGCGCGGAAGCCGCCGCCGACGCATCGGCACCGGCATCGGTCGTCTCGCCTCCCCCACGGACCGGAAGCGCGGAGAGCACGGCGTCGCCGCCCGAGGAGCGTGTGCCCCCGCCCGCCCAGAGGCGGTGCCGGATCGCGTCGACGAGTTCGCGAGCGACGCGCGCCGACCGCTCGTCGATCCCGTCGCTGCCCCGGGCCGATCCCCACTCCTCGGTGGCCGCGAAGATGCCGGTGGGCATGGGGATGGATCGCAGGTAGGCGAAGAGCGGCCGCATCGCGAACTCGATCACGAGCGAGTGCCGGGCGCTGCCGCCCGTCGCTCCCATCGCGACCGGGATCCCGCGCAGCTCCCCGGGTTCGACGAGGTCGAAGAAGGACTTGAAAAGCCCGGCGATGGAGGCGTTGAACACGGGCGAGACCGCGATGACGCCGTCGGCCGAGCGCACCGCGTCGAGCGCTGCGCGCAGCCGGGGTTCGGCGAATCCGGTGACGAGGTTGTGGGCGATCTCGACCGCGAGCTCGCGGAGCTCGACGACCTCGGTCTCGGCCACGATCCCGTGCGCCTCGAGCGAGCGCTGCGCGTGCGAGACGATCCGGTCGACGAGCAGACGGGAGCTGGACGGGCTGCCGAGCCCGCCCGAGACCGCGACCAGGCGGACCCGCTGCGGGGTCGCTGCCGGTGCGAGGTGCTGGGTGGCGTTCACGATGGTTCTCTCCGGTCTATTCTTCGGGTGCCACAAGGCGTTCGGTGAGGCCGCGCAGGGTCTCGATCTCGTCGGCCGTGAGTCGTTCGCGCATCGCCGCGGCGACGTCGCGTGCGTGGCCTGCGCCGATGCGGCGCTGCAGTTCGAGTCCGGTGGCGGTCAGCGACAGGATGGTGCCGCGCCGGTCCTCGGGATCGGGACGGCGCTCCACGAGCTCCTCCTTCACGAGCCGATCGATCAGCCGGCTCAGCGAGGGCTGCGAGATGAGCAGCAGCGAGGTGAGGTCGCACTGGCGCAGCCGCTCGGCGCCCGGCTTGCTCAGCTGGTAGAGCACGTCGTACTCCTGCATGGTGCGGCCGTGCCAGACGGGTGCCGCCGCGAACCGGCGCGCCAGGGTCGACTGGGCGACGAACAGCGCCTCCCAGGCGGCGACCGCCGCCCCGGAGCTCCCCGCCCTCACCAGCGGTCCTCGTCGAGAGCGGGATCCACCGGAGCCTCGGCGGCCTGCGCCTCGGCCTCGGCCGTCGCCGCTCGCGCCGCCTCGAGCCGGGTGGCGTGCTTCGGGGTCTCGGGCACGTCGGCCGGACGGCCCTTGGCGAACTCCTCGCGGAGCACCGGCAGCACGAGCTCGCCGAACAGGTCGAGCTGTTCGAGGACCGTCTTGAGCGGCAGCCCGGCATGGTCGATGAGGAAGAGCTGGCGCTGGTAGTCCCCGGCCCACTCCCGGAACGAGAGCGTCCGGTCGATGACCTGCTGCGGGCTGCCGACGATGAGCGGCGTCTGATTCATGAAGTCCTCCATCGAGGGCCCGTGCCCGTAGACGGGGGCCTTGTCGAAGTAGGGACGGAACTCGTTCACCGCGTCCTGCGAGTTCTTCCGCATGAAGAACTGCCCGCCGAGTCCGACGATCGCCTGGTGCGCCTTGCCGTGCCCGTAGTGCTCGTAGCGCTCGCGGTAGATCGCGATGAGGCGCTGGTAGTGCTCCTTCGGCCAGAAGATGTTGTTCGCGAAGAACCCGTCGCCGTAGAACGCGGCCTGGTGCGCGATCTCGGGGCTGCGGATGGATCCGTGCCAGACGAACGGAGGCACGCCGTCGAGGGGGCGCGGCGTGGAGGTGAAGTCGCGCAGCGGGGTGCGGAACTGCCCCTCCCAGTCGACCACGTCCTCGGTCCAGAGGCGGCGCAGCAGCGCGTAGTTCTCGATCGCGAGGGGGATCCCGGTGCGGATATCCTTGCCGAACCAGGGGTACACCGGACCGGTGTTACCCCGGCCCATGACGAGGTCGACGCGGCCGTCTGCGAGGTGCTGCAGCGTGGCGTAGTCCTCGGCGATCTTGACGGGGTCGTTGGTGGTGATGAGCGTGGTCGCGGTCGAGAGCGTGATCCGCTCGGTCACCGCGGCGATGTAGCCGAGCGTGGTGGTGGGCGACGAGGGGAAGAACGGAGGGTTGTGGTGCTCGCCGGTCGCGAACACGTCCATGCCGATCTCCTCGACCTTCTTCGCAATCGCGACGTGCGCCTTGATCCGTTCGTGCTCGGTCGGCATGATGCCGGTGGTGGGATCGACGGTGAGGTCTCCGACGGAGAAGACTCCGAACTCCATGACGGGCTCCTTCAACTGCTCTCGCTCCGCGTTCTGCGGGGCCTGCGATACCCCAACTATATTCACTTGAATACATTTTCGCAAGGAGCGCGGCTGGGAGTCCGCTGCGCACGAACGCGGGCCGCACCGCAGGGTCTGCGGCAGAGGCGCGGCCGAGGATCACGAGCGCTCCGGTGACCCGTAGACTGTTCCGACACACCACTGACACGATGAAGGACGAGGGTGCGATGAGCGCTTGGCGCATGCCCATCGAGGGGCACGAGCAGGATCGACTCTGGCTGGCCTGGCCGACGACCGGCTACACGCTGGGAGACACCGAGGCGGAGGCCGAGGAGGCCCGCACGACCTGGTCCGCCGTGGCGAACGCCGCGAGCGAGTTCCAGCCGGTGACGGTCGTCGTGAACCCGGGCGACGAGGCCGTCGCCCGCCGCTACCTCTCGGGGCAGATCGAGCTGCTGACCGCGCCGCTCAATGACGCGTGGATGCGCGACATCGGCCCGAGCTTCGTGCTCGGCGAGAACGGCCGCCTCGGCGCCGTCAACTACGTCTTCAACGGCTGGGGCGGCCAGAGCTGGGCCCAGTGGGACAAGGATCAGCACATCGGCCGCATCGTCGCCGAGGCCGCGGGCGCCGAGCTGATCGATTCCGAGATGACCAACGAGGGTGGCGGCATCCAGGTCGACGGCACCGGCCGCGTCGTGCTCACCGAGACCGTGCAGCTCGATCCGGGCCGCAACCCGGGCTGGAGCAAGGCGCAGGTCGAGGCCGAGCTGAACCGCACCATCGGCACCGAGAGCGCGCTGTGGCTCCCCCGCGGCCTGCACCGCGACCACGACACCTTCGGCACCCGCGGCCACTCCGACATCCTCGCGGTGTTCCCGAACCCCGAGGTGCTGCTCATGCACCGCCAGGACGCCGAGAGCCACCCCGACCACGTCATCGCGCGCGAGAACCGCGCCGTGGCCGAGCGCTGGAACACCGAGACCTCGGCCGGCCTCGAGATCCTCGACCTCCCCGCGCCCGAGGCGCTGCGCGACGAAGAGGGTTTCGTCGACTACAGCTACATCAACCACGTCGTGATCAACGGCGCCGTGCTGGCCTGCGCCTTCGCGGATCCGGCCGACGATCGCGCCCAGGGCATCCTGCGCGAGGCCTACCCGGGCCGCGAGATCATCGGGATCGACGCGCGCCCGCTGTTCGCGCGCGGCGGCGGCATCCACTGCATCACGCAGCAGCAGCCCAAGGTCGGCTGAGCCCGAACCTCCCGAAGCACGGCCCCGGATCCCTCGCGGATCCGGGGCCGTTCTCGTGCGCGCGGGCCTTCGTCCGCCGGCGATGTCGGTGGTGCGGGATACCGTTGTCGGCATGCCCCCTCGAGAACCCCTGTCGACGCCCCGCTGGTGCGTCGTCGGGCGATCGGCAGCCGCAGGCGGGTTCGCAGCGGTCGAGATCGACGATCAGGGTGCGCGTTCGCCCGAGATCCCGATTCCGGCGGACGGGCTCGCCGAGTTCGTGTCGGCCCGCGAGGCCGAGGCGCCGCGCAGGTGGGTGTGGGCCGACACCCCCGCGGTCTACCCGGGACTCCTCTCCGCCGGCGTCCGCGTCGAGCGATGCCACGATCTGCGGCTCTGCCACCAGATCCTGCGCAGCTCGGAGCTCGTGGGCGATCGCTCCGCGGTTCGCGCGGCGACGCAGTGGGCGGTGCCCTCCGAGGCCGCCGAAGAACCGCGCGCACCCCTCGCACCCGCCCTGTTCGAGCTCGAGGCCGAGGCGAGGTCCGTGCGACGCCCGTCGGTCCCCGAATCCCTGCCGGAGGCGCTCGCCGAGTTCGACCGGCAGCGTGCCGCCATCGACTCCGCCGCCGAACCGAACCGCATCGCGCTGCTGCTCGCCGCGGAATCGGTCGGAGCGCTCATCGCGGTCGAGCTGACCTCGGCCGGGGTCCCCTGGGACGCCGAGGAGCACGACCGCATCCTGAGCGAGGCGCTCGGTCCCCGACCGGCACCCGGCGCGAAGCCGGCGGCGCTCCTCGCCGTCGGCGAAGAGGTCCGCGCCGCGCTCGGCGACCCCGCGGCGAGCCTCGACTCGCCGCCGAAGCTGCTGCGCGCCCTGCGCGCCGCGGGCGTCGAGGCGTCCTCGACGTCGCGCTGGGAGCTCGCCGAGCACGAGCACCCCGCGATCCCGCCGCTCCTGCACTACAAGAAGCTCGCGCGCCTGCTCTCGGCGAACGGCTGGAACTGGCTCGACGAGTGGGTGCGCGACGGCCGATACCGGCCGGTCTACGTGCCGGGCGGCGTGGTCACCGGGCGCTGGGCATCGAGCGGCGGGGGCGCCCTGCAGATCCCGCGCAGCCTGCGTCCGGCGCTGCGCGCCGACCCCGGCTGCCTGCTCGTCTCGGCCGACGTGTCGCAGCTCGAACCGCGCGTCCTCGCGGCGATGTCGGGCGACCGCGCCATGGCCGCCGCGGGTGCCGGACGCGACCTCTACGCGGGAATCGTCGAGAGCGGGGCCGTCGCCACCCGGCAGGACGCGAAGATCGCCGTGCTCGGTGCGATGTACGGCGGCACGAGCGGCGACAGCGGCCGTCTGGTCCCCCGGTTGCGCCGCGCGTTCCCCGCTGCGATGCGGCTGGTCGACGATGCGGCCGCGGTCGGCGAGCAGGGCGGCATCGTGACGACCTGGCTCGGACGCAGCTCCCCGCCGCCCGGCGAAGAGTGGCGGGGCGTGCAGGCCGCAGCGAGCCTGCCGGGAGCCGGACGCCGCGAGGAGGAGCACGCGCGCCGCATCGCCCGCGACTTCGGCAGGTTCACCCGCAACTTCGTCGTGCAGGGCACCGCCGCCGAGTGGGCGCTCGCCTGGATGGGCGAGCTGCGCCGGCGGCTCTTCGCGTTTGAGCCATCGCCCGGCGAGGCTCCTATGGCGGCGTCCGGCCCGGTGTTCTCGGCGCGCCCCCACCTCGCCTTCTTCCTGCACGACGAGGTGATCGTGCACGCACCCCGAGCGCACGCCGAGGCGGTCGCGGGCGCGATCGAAGAATCCGCGCAGGCGGCCGGGCGGCTGCTCTTCGGGGACGCGCCCGTCGACTTCCGGCTCGACCTGCGCATCTCGGAGCGCGCGCTCAAGGACTGAGCGCGGCGGCCCGGTTCGCACCGGACCGTCGCGCCCCGCTTCTCACTCGCTCACGCGAGGTCGCCCTGCGGCAGGATCACCCTTCCTCGTGATCCGCGCGGCGCCTGCGCACCGCGACCAGCCAGACGGCTCCGATCCCGACGACTCCGAGGCCCGTCGCGACGACCGCAGCCCAGACCAGCCCGAACGGGGACTCCGCACCGGTCTCGGCGAGCGGCCGCTTCGCGCCCGCCTCGCCGGAGGCGCCTGCGGAACCCGCGCCGTCGGAGCCGGCACCGGCGCTGCCCGGGGTTCCCGTCGTCGGCTTCCCGGTCGGCGTCGGCTGCACCGTCGGTTTGGGGGTGACGGTGGGCTTCGGCGTGGGCTTCGGGTCCGGTTCCACGGGAGCCACGGTGTCGAGGCTCAGGATCCGTACCGCGGGATCCTCGCTGTCGCTGAAGATCGCGGGAGCGCCCACGGCGAAGGTGACCCGCTTCCCCGCGGGGTCGCCGGTGAGGTCCGCGAAGGCGCGGCCGAGTCGCTGCCCGGCGCGCTCGCCGGCGATGAGTTCGACTCCGGGAACCGACGCCGACGCCAGCTCGGAGGTCTCGAGCACGCGGTTCGCGCCGGCCGCCTTGCCGGCCGCGAGGAAGCGGGAATCCACCGCCACCGCGTAGCCGGACCCCTCGCGGGCGGGATCGGGCGATCCGTCCATTCCGCCGACGAGCAGCATCGACCAACCCTGCATCCGGACCGCGCCCACGCCGTGCCCGAAGTGGTCGCCGGACGCCATGCCGTTGATCCACCAGCCGCGCGCGCGGGGCGCCGCAGCCGTCGCCGCCGGAGCCGCGGCTGCCGCATCGTTCCGCGGAGCGGCCTCGCGAACGGCGGGTCCGTCGGTCGCGAGCGGGTCGGTTCGCACGTCGACGCCGTCGGGACCGCCGGTGATGACCACCGCGCTGCCCGGCTTCGGCTCATCCGACTCGCCGCCGATGAGCAGGTCGTCGTACCCGTCTCCGTCGATATCGCCGAGCCCGACCGTCGCCGTTCCGAGCAGGTCGTAGCCGCGCGGCGGCCCGTCGATCCGGAAGCCGGGGATCGGGTCCGCGCCCACTCGCACGTCGGCGCTCGAATCCGTGATCACCCAGACGGCTCCCGTCGCGAAGCGCTCCGCGCCGGGGGCCTTCCACGAGGAGGCGCCGACGGCGAGGTCCTCACGGCCGTCCCCGTTCATGTCGCCCGCTCGGCTCACCGAGACCAGGTCGATCCCCTTCCCCGAGATCCGGGGGCCCGGCGCATCCGCGAGACGCGACTGGGGCGGCAAGTGCTCGGCGTGCAGGATCGTGACGACACCGCTCGTGTCGGTGACCGCGACCTCGTCGCGGCCGTCCCCGTCGATGTCGCCGACACCGTTGCCGCGGGTGATCGATCCAAGCACGGTGCGGCCCCGGTCGCCGAGCGAATCGAGCCGGACCTCCGAGAAGTCGGGCGATCCGAAGACGATGAACACCCCGACCGCTTGCGCCACCACCGCGAGGTCGTCGATGCCGTCGCCGTTCACGTCGCCCGCGCAGCGCACGTCGACACCGCCCATCATGTTGCGGGCCGTGTCGATGATCCGCACGGGGCGTTCGTCCTCGACGCGGGTCGTGCCGCCGGTCGCCTGTGCCCCGGCGTCGAGCAGTACGTAGGCACCCGTGGCGCCCGGACTCGTATCGAAGGTCGCGTAGGTGCCGACGGCGAGATCGGGCGCTCCGTCCCCGTTGACATCGCATCGCGCCTGCGACGCGGTCGAACCGAAGGCAGTGCCGGTGGGGCCCTGGACCGTGCGGTCGGCGGCGGGGGCGGCGGCGGCTGGGGTGGGCGTCGCGAGCAGCGCGACCCCGGGGATAGCCAGGGCGAGCGCGACGACGGCGCCGAGCGCCCTCCCGGCTCCGCGTCTCGACGGAGGAGTGATGGACACAGTGCACCTTTCGAACGTGTGCGGCAGAAGCCAAAAGATCAGACGTTCATTAACTTAGCCTAACCTAAGTATCGTCTGATCATACGAGCCGGGGGCCACTCCCACCCCCGCCGGGAGCCCTTCGCTTCGCCCACGATGCACATCCGCTCGAGGATGAGCAGGTCAGAACGGCCACCCTCCCATCCGGGTAAACCTGGAAGACTGGGCGGCGGGCGCGCCGAGTCGCGCACGCGCGAGGACTTCACAGTACAATTGCACATGCCACAGCACGGCCCGTGCTGCGCTCCGAACCCGCCCACCAGACGCCGCCGTCGATCAGACCCCGTGGAGGAACCCAGCAATGACCGAAACCCTCTCCCCCGAGCTCGAGGCAGTCGTCGCGCGCGCCGCGGCCGCTGCTCCCGCTTACGCCGCCGTCGCGCCCGAGGATCGCGCCCGCGCCATCGTCGCGGTCGCCGACGCGCTCGAGGCGAACAAGGCGGACCTGGTCGCGATCGCGATGCGCGAGACCGGCCTCACCGAGGCCCGCCTCAGCGGCGAGGTCACCCGCACCGCGGTCCAGCTGCGCCTCTTCGCCGACACGCTGGTGACCGGCGTCCACCTCGACGCCCGCATCGACGAGGCCGACGGCTCATTCGCCCTCGGCGTCCGCCCCGATGTGCGCCGTGTGCTCCGCCCCCTCGGCCCGATCATCAACTTCTCGGCCTCGAACTTCCCCTTCGCCTTCTCCGTCGCCGGCGGAGACTCTGCCGCGATCCTCGCGGCCGGCTGCCCGCTGATCGTGAAGGCGCACTCGGGTCACCCCGAGCTCTCCGACGCTACCGCGGCCGTCGTCACGGCGGCGCTCGCCGGCGCCGGCATGCCCGATGGCACCTTCCAGCTCGTGCACGGCCGTGAAGCCGGCGTCGCGATCCTCAAGGACCCCCGCGTCAAGGGCGGCGCGTTCACCGGCTCCATCGCCGTCGGCCGCCTGCTCGCCGACATCGCGGCCGCGCGCCCGGCACCCGTGCCCTTCTTCGGCGAGCTCGGCAGCGTCAACCCGGTGTTCGTCACCGAGGCGGCGATCGCCGAGCGCGGCGACGACATCGCGAGCGGCTTCGTCACGAGCGTCTCGGGATCCGCCGGGCAGCTCTGCACCAAGCCCGGCTTCGTCTTCGTCCCCTCCGTCGAGGCGCTCGAGGCGCCCATCGCGGCGGCGGCGCAGGGCATCCCCGAGCACCGCCTGCTCGACCCGCGCATCGCGAAGAGCTTCGCCGAGCGCCGCGACACGATCCTCGGCACCCCCGGCGTCCGTCCCGTCGTCGAGGGCGGCGTCCGCTTCGACGCGGACGGTCAGGGCTGGGCCACTCCGACCATCGTCGCCGTCTCGCTCGAGGACTTCCGCGCTGGGCACGAGCGCCTCGTCCACGAGGCCTTCGGGCCACTGTCGATCCTCGTCGAGGTCCCCGCGGGCACCGATCTCGCGGCGCTGCTGCCCGAGTTCTTCGAGGGCAACCTCACCGCGACCCTGCACCTGAGCGAGGCCGAGGGCGCGGGTTCCGCGAACGCCGAGGCGATCGCCGCGCTGGTCGAGGCGATGAGCCTGCAGGTGGGCCGCGTGCTCTTCAACGGCTGGTCGACCGGCGTCGCCGTCACCCCGGCCATGCAGCACGGCGGCCCGTGGCCCGCCACCTCCAACGATTCGAGCACCTCGGTGGGCACGGCCGCGATCCAGCGCTTCGTACGCCCGGTCGCCTACCAGAACGTCACCCAGGCGTTCTTGCCCGCGGCGCTGCGCGACGACAACCCGCTCGGCGTGCCCCAGGCGCGCACCGGCGCGGGAGAATCCCAGGAGTGGGGCGCCCGCTGGCGCTGATCCGCACCGGAACAACGCGGAAGCCCCGCCGTCCCGAGGGACGGCGGGGCTTCCGCGTTGCCGGAGGGCTCGGGCTCAGTGCCAGAGCACCGCGAGTGCGACGTTCAGCGTCGCGAGGCCCGCGATCGCGCCGAGCACGCCGCCCGAGATCTTCTCCTTCTTGCGGTTCACGAGGATCAGCACGATGAGGCCGATCAGCACGATGAGCTTCACACCGATCTTCATGTTGTTCGGGTGGCCGCCGACGCCGTAGATGGTGCCGACGAGCGCCAGTCCCGTGACCAGCAGACCGAGCGAGCCGTGCAGCAGCCCGTTCGAGATCTTCGCGCGGCCCTCGCGCACCGCCGGCAGCTGGGCGAGCGCGCCGCCCATGACCACGCCGAAGCAGACGATGTGCAGCACCACGAGGATCGACTTGAGGATTTCCATACCCCCATCGTATCCGGCGCTCCAGGCCAGCAGCAGCCTCGGCACGATCATCGTTCAGCCCCTTCCTCGATCACTCTGCTACTCGGTTCCCGACCCGAGGATCCGGCCGCTCAATCCACCGCGAGCGCGGCGACCGGCGAGACGCGGATCGCGCGGCGCGCGGGTGCGGCCGAGGCGATCATCGCGAGCACTGCGCCGAACACCGCGACCCCGGCGATCATGCCCCACGGGATCGACGGCGGCATGAGCCCCGCCTGCTGCCCGAGCATGCTCTGCGCGGCGACCCAGCCGTAGAACGTGCCGAGCAGCAGCCCGAACACGAGCGCGGCGAAGGTCATCTGCGCGCTCTCGGCGGTGATGGTGCTGCGCACCTGACGCCCGGTGAAGCCGAGCGCCCGCAGCAGGCCCAGCTCGCGGGTGCGCTGCAGCACGCTGAGCGAGAGGGTGTTCACCATGCCCACGGCCGCGATCACCGCGGAGAAGCCGACGAGACCGGTGAGGATCGCCATCGTGACGGCGAAGGTGCTCTCGAGCGCCTCCTTCATCGCGGGGTTGCCGTCGAACACCTGCATCGTCATCTGCTGGTACGTCTGCAGCGCGACCGCGAACATCGTGACGAGCGTCACGCCGATCACGAGCCCGATCGTCGCGCGGGCGCTCCGCTCGGGGAACCGCACCGCGTTCGCCGCGGCGAGCCGGCCGGTGACCCCGCGCCCGAGCAGCCGGCCCGAGAGACGGAGCAGCGGCGGCATGATCCAGTGGGCGCCGATCGCGATGCCGGTGAAGGAGGCGAGCCCGCCGAAGAACGCGACGAGCAGCCCGAGCGGCGACACCAGGCCGACCAGCACGCCGAGCGCCAGCACGCCCGCGCCGAGCACGAGCAGGATCACCGAGAACACGGTGCGCCCGGTGCGGCGCTGGGCCGACTCGGGGTCGAGTTCGACCGACGCCCCGGTCGCCGCGATGGGCGACACCGCGCCCACGCGCCGCGAGCCCACCCAGGCCGACACCCAGGTGGTGAGCGCGACGACGGCGACGCCGACGAGCGCGAGCGGATCGAACAGCGGGTAGTCGTGCCCGGCCGGCAGCCAGCCCTGCCCGGGAGCGACCGCGACGAAGACCGTGCAGAGCAGCCAGGAGGCCGCGAAACCGATGGCCGCGCCGATGAGGCCGACCATGAGCCCTTCGAACGCCACCCGGGAGCGCACGCGCCGCGAGCTCGCCCCGACGAGGCGCAGCAGCGCGATCGTGCGCGCCCGCCCGGCGATGATCGTGGAGAACGTGTTGGCGGTGACGATCGACCCGACGTAGAGCGCGATCAGGATGAACACGGTCGCGACGATGAAGAGCATCATCCGCATGGTGCCCGATTCCTCGACGAGGCGCGGGTCGATCGCCGCGGTCAGGATCCCGACCGTCTGGATCAGCGTCGCCGCGAACATGGCCGAGAGCGCCGCCACGACGACCGTGGCGCCGTGGTCGCGCGCCGACCCTCCGGCGGCAGCGCCGAAGCCGCGCCCGCTCATCGCGCCACCGCTTCCATGCCGAGCATCGTGCGCGAGATGTCCTCGGCGCTCATGGGGCCGCGGTCGTCGACGATGCGGCCGTCGGCGAGGAACAGGATCCGATCGGCGTGGCTCGCCGCGATCGGATCGTGCGTGACCATCGCGATGCTCTGACCCGAACGGTGCGCCGCGTCGCGCAGCAGCGCGAGCACCTCGCGGCTGGTGCGCGAGTCGAGCGCGCCGGTCGGCTCGTCGGCGAACAGCAGGTCGGGGCGGCGGGCCAGGGCGCGCGCGATCGCGACGCGCTGCTGCTGCCCGCCCGACAGCTGATGCGGGCGGTGGGTGAGGCGCTCGCGCAGTCCGAGCGCGTCGACGATGCTGTCGATCCACTCGCGCTCCTCGCGCGTCGGCCGGCGGCCGTCGAGCTCGAACGGGAGCGTGATGTTGTCCTGCGCGTCGAGCGTCGGCACCAGGTTGAACGCCTGGAACACGAAGCCGACCCGGCGGCGGCGCAGCACAGTGAGCTCGGCATCGCGCATGCCGGTGATCTCCTGATCCCCGAGCCAGACGCGTCCGCCGCCGTCGGCGTCCGCGGTGTCGAGGCCGGCCATGACGTGCATGAGGGTGGACTTGCCCGAGCCCGACGGACCCATGATCGCGGTGAACTCACCGCGCCGGATCCCGATCGAGACGTCGTCGAGGGCGACCACGCGGTGCTCGCCCGAACCGTAGTGCTTGCTGAGGTGAGTGACGCGGGCGATGAGCCCGAGGTCGCTTGGCTGTGTCTCCATACCTCAGACGGTACGGATCGACGCGGGCGCTCCGCGTCGTCCCTGGGTGCCTCCCGGGTCAGCCGACGGTACCGTCGGCCGGCCCGGGAGATGGAACGCCCGAGGGGCGCCGGATCCGCTCGGATCCGGCGCCCCTCGGGCGTTGCGCTTCGACTCTGCCGGTGCGGCTCAGTGGAAGAAGTGGCGCTCCCCGGTGAAGTACATGGTGATGCCTGCCGCCTTCGCGGCCTCGATCACCTCGGGATCGCGCACCGAGCCGCCCGGCTGCACGACGGCGCGCACGCCGGCGTCGAGCAGCACCTGCAGACCGTCGGCGAAGGGGAAGAACGCGTCGGACGCGGCGACCGAACCCGTGGCCCGCTCACCCGCACGCTCGACCGCGAGGCGGCACGAGTCCACCCGGTTGACCTGCCCCATGCCGACGCCGACCGAGGCGCCTCCCTGCGCGAGCAGGATCGCGTTCGACTTCACGGCGCGGCAGGCGCGCCAGGCGAACTCGAGCTCGGCGAGCGTCCCGGCGTCCGCCGGCTCGCCGGTGGCGAGCTCCCACTCGGAGGCCGGAGCGAAGGAACGGTCGGCGTCCTGCAGCAGGAAGCCGCCCGAGACCTGGCGCAGCTCGAGCGGGCTCGGCTCGAAGTCGCCGGGCAGCACGAGCAGACGCAGGTTCTTCTTCTGCGTGAGGATCGCGAGCGCCTCGGGATCGAAGCCGGGAGCGATGATCACCTCGGTGAAGATGCCCGAGACCGTCTCGGCCATGGCCTTCGTGACGGTGCGGTTCGCGGCGATCACGCCGCCGAACGCCGACACCGGGTCGCAGGCGTGCGCCAGTTCGTGGGCCGCCGCGATCTCGTCGGCCGCACCCTCGGGCGCCACCGCGATCCCGCACGGGTTCGCGTGCTTGATGATCGCGACCGCCGGACGGTCGTGGTCGTAGGCCGCGCGCAGGGCCGCGTCGGCGTCGACGTAGTTGTTGTACGACATCTCCTTGCCGTGCAGCTGGGTCGCCTGCGCGATCCCGGTGCCGCCCGGCTCGGTGAAGAGCGCCGCGCGCTGGTGGCTGTTCTCGCCGTAGCGCAGCACCGCGTCGCGCAGGCCACCGACCTCGAGGCCGACGGTCGTGCCGGTCGGGTCCTCGGGGTCGATCGCGAAGATCGCGTCGATCGAGCCCACGGTCCCGTCCTCGCCGTCGAAGTCCGCGTCGTCGTCCAGCAGCACCTCGGCACCCTGCTCCGCGCCGAAGTCGGCGTCGAAGTCCGCGTCGAACCCGGCCTCGTCGAGCGTCTCGCCCGTCCAGCCGACGAACTCCTGCTCGAGGAAGTAGGTCGCGACCGAGGCGTCGTACGAAGCGGTGTGCGTGAACGCGTCGGCGGCGAGCGAGCGACGCAGGTCGAGGGTCGTACCGCCCGCCTGCACCGCCTCGATGACCTCGTCGTAGCGCTCGGGCGACACGACGATCGCCGCGTTGGCGTGGTTCTTCGCCGTTGCGCGCACCATCGCCGGGCCGCCGATGTCGACGTTCTCGATCACGTCGGCGACGGGCTTGCCCGCGGCCACCGTCTCCTCGAACGGGTAGAGGTTCACGACGACGAGCTCGAACGGTTCGATGCCGAGCTGCGCGAGCTGATCGCGGTGATCGGCGAGGCGGAGGTCGGCGAGCAGGCCGGCGTGCACCGAGGGGTGCAGCGTCTTGACGCGCCCGTCGAGCGCCTCGGCGAATCCGGTGACCTCGGCGACGTCGGTGACCGGGTGGCCCGCGTCGCGGATCGTCGACGCCGTGGAACCGGTCGACACGATCTCGACGCCCGCGGCGGCGAGCGCCCCGGCGAGTTCGAGCAGGCGGGACTTGTCGCTCACCGAGATGAGCGCCCGGCGCACCGGGATCAGATCGCGGTGCTCGTACAGGCTGGGGTCGTGGCTCTGGACTGCCATCAGGTTCGGTCTCCTATTCGGCCGATTGGGGAAGGTTCAGGTCTCCGGTCGCGATGTCGCGCACGACATCGACGAGCAGGGGGCGCTCGAGCTGCTTGATCCGCTCGTGGAGCTCGTCCTCGGTCTCGCCGTCGCGCACGACGACGGAGCGCTGGCGCAGCACGGGACCGGTGTCGACGCCCTCGTCGATCACGTGCACGGTCACGCCCGTCTCTGCGGCGCCGGCGGCGAGCGCGTCGCGCACGGCGTGCGCTCCGGGGAAGTTCGGCAGCAGCGCGGGGTGGGTGTTGATGAGGGCGGGCGAAAAGAGGCGTACGAAGCCGGGCGGCAGGATCCGCATGAGCCCGGCGCTCACGACGAGGCTCGGTTCGGGGCCGGTGCCGACGCCGTGCTCCTGGATGGCTGCTGCGAGCAGCTGGCCCCATTCCTCGCGGGTGTCGGAGTCGGCGGGCCGCACGACGAAGGTCGGGATGCCCGCGGCTTCGGCGTGGGCGAGTCCGGGCGCCTCGGTGTCGGATCCCACGACCGCGATGCGGGCGGGGAAGCCGGGTTCGGAGGTCGCGTCGATCAGGGCCTTGAGGTTGCTGCCCCCACCGGAGATCAGCACCGCGATGTTCAGCACGCGGCAAGTCTAGCGGGGCCGCGGAGCATACGCTCTCGAAACAGTCGCTGCGGTCTCATTGGAGTGGGCGCCCCGCGCGTCCGCCCGAAGAAAGCAGGTTCCGCATGTCCGCTCACGCCCCGACCGTCCGTTCCGAGTACGCTCCCCGCCCCGCAGCGGTCGTCTTCCTGCTGCTCGTCGTCGCCGGGATCGGCGTCGTCACCCTCGGACCGCGCGGTCTCGTGCTGACGGCGCGCATCGAGGCGGTCGACGCGATCAATGCGGTGCTCGGTCGCTTCGACGCGTCGCTCACGACAATGCAGATCGAGGATCTCGCCAACATCGCGCTGTTCGTGCCGCTCGGCCTCGCGGTCGCCGCGGTGCTCCCCCGCCGTGCGTGGTGGTTCGCACTGCCGATCTGCGTCGCGGCGACCGCGGCGATCGAGCTGAGCCAGACGGTGATCCCCGGTCGGGTCCCGGATCTGTCCGACGTCGTGCTCAACGCCGCCGGCGCCGCGATCGGTTGCGCGATCCTGGGGGTCTCGCGAGCGGCCCGGCGCAACTGATATCCCAATTTCGTTTCGCGCTGCCGCGCGGGTACCATGCCACACGGCGAACCCGCCGCCGTCGAACCGAAAGAGGCATCACCCGTGCAGGAACCGGCTTCCGCTCCGTCCCCGTCGAACGGAGCCAAGCTCCGCCCGCGGCACGTCACCATGATCACGCTCGGCGGCATCATCGGTGCGAGCCTCTTCGTCGGGTCCGGCAACATCATCCGCTCGGTGGGTCCGGCCGCGATCATCTCCTACCTCATCGGCGGCCTGCTCGTGTTCCTCGCGATGCGCATGCTCGGCGAGATGGCCGCGGCTCGGCCTGCGATCGGCTCGTTCATGGAGTACGCCCGCGTCGGGCTGGGCGACTGGGCCGCCTACCTCGTCGGCTGGCTCTACTGGTACTTCTGGGTCGGCGTGCTCGCCTACGAGGCGGTGCTCGGCGGCGAGACCCTGCACTCCTGGTTCGCATTCCTGCCGGGCTGGGCGTGGTCGCTGATCCTGATCGCCGTGTTCATCGGCGCCAACCTGATCTCGGTGCGCACCTTCGGCGAGGTCGAGTTCTGGCTCGCCAGCATCAAGGTCATCGCGATCGTCGTGTTCCTCGGCGCGGGCCTGCTCTTCGCGCTCGGCCTGTGGCCGCAGTCGACCTTCTCCGTTCCGAACCTCTGGGAGCACGGCGGATTCGCCCCGAACGGCTTCGGCATCGCGTTCACGGGCGTCGCGCTCGTCATCTTCTCGTACTTCGGCACCGAGATCGCGGTGATGGCCGCGGCCGAGTCCGAGAACCCCGCGAAGGGCATCAAGCAGGCCACCAGCACCGTCATCTGGCGGATCCTGCTGTTCTTCGTCGGCGCCGTGCTCATCATCACGATGGTCGTGCCCTGGGACGAGCTGCCCGAGCCCGTGAACGTGGCGACCGCGCCCTTCACCTACGTGTTCTCGCTGCTCGGCGTCCCCGGCGCCGCCGCGATCATGCAGATCATCATCTTCACCGCCGTGATCTCGGTGCTCAACTCGGGCCTCTACTCGGCGTCGCGCATGTTCGCAGCCCTCGCCGAGCAGGGGTACGCCCCGCGCATCATGACACGTCGGACCCGCTCGGGCGTCCCCGCCTTCGCACTGTTCGCCTCCACCATCGGCGCGGTCGCTGCGACCATCGTCAACTTCGCGGCGCCCGAGTCCGGCGTCTTCGACTTCATCATGAACTCGGCCGGTCTCGTCGCCCTCTTCGTCTACGTCTTCATCGCACTCACGCAGATGCGGATGCGGCAGAAGATGTCGGCCGAGGAGGTCGCCGGGCTGAAGCTGAGGATGTGGCTCCACCCGTGGCTCAACATCCTCCTCATCGCCGCGATCGCCGCGGTGCTCGTCGTGATGCTGAGCTCCGAGACCGGCCGCACGCAGGTGTGGACGAGTCTCATCGCGACCGGTGCGCTCGTCGCCTGCTGGCCCCTGGTACGCCGCTCGCTCGCGAAGCGCCGCGCTGCAGCTGCAGCTGCGGGCGCGGGCGCGGGCGCGGGCGTCGATCCCGCGGCCGAAGCCGAGCAGATCGCGGCCGACGAGGCCGCGGGCTCCGAGGCGCACGGGCACTGATGGGCAGGCGCGCCGTGACCATCGGCGACGGCACCTAGCTGCACCCGGTCGTGTGGTTGGCGAAACGCGACTGTTTAGGGCTGGTCTCCGCAAGCGGTGCGGGTGAGGCCACCCAGGCCACCACGTTCGTGGCGGTGATTCGTGCCCGTACCCCTTCCCCGTGCGGGAGCGCGAGCCTTCCTCCCCGATTGCGACGCATCGACCGATCCCAAATCATCCTTATCCCCTCGCGAAAAGGATGATTTGGGACCGGTCGATGCGCGTTCGAAGAGTCTCGGCTGCTGGGATCACCGTCCACAGCTGGCGTCGCCTGTCGAACTGCCTCGCAGGCAGGGGATAACCCGGGAATCAGCCTTCAGCTCCAGCAAACTGCTTCCATGACACCACGACGAATCCCACTTCCCGACAACCTTCTCTCGATCTGTCGGGCGCCAACGCCCCAACCAGGTACAGCGAGCGAACGCGTCGACGCGAGGAGGCCGCGCATGCTGGCACATCGATGAACGCCCGGCCCACCGAAGCGATCCACGCCCGAAGTCAGCCACCGTGCAGGATCTCGCGCGCGAGCGCGGTCGGATGCGTGCGGGCGGCGAGCGCATCCTCCTGACTCGCCCAGCGGTCCCAGTACGGTCGGAACGTCTCGCCGTCGCGCGCGAGCGCCCTGCGGCGGCGCTCATCCGCGGGCAGCTCGATCCAGACCGGCAGCACGGCACCGGCAGCGGCACGAGCACCGGCATCGACACCAGCACCGGCACCGGCACCCGAACCCGCCGCCCATGCCCGTGCGGCCGCCAGGTTCTCGGCGCTGAGCGCGCCGCAGCCCTCGATCACGAGCGGTCGTCCGCGCTCGATCCCGCACTCCTCGGCGAAGTCCCCGGCGATCCAGTCGTAGCGTCGGTAGCGTCCCGTGCGCAGCGCCGCGGGCACCGAGGCAGCTCCCGCCGCGAGCCCGTCCCAGCCGGGGTACAGGTCCTCGACCCGCAGCAGCTCGGCGGGGGCGCCGAGGGCGTCCCCGAGCAGCGGCACCAGTGCACCCGCGATCGTGGTCTTGCCGGATCCGGAACGGCCGTCCACGAGCACCACGCGCGGAAGGCGTCCGCGCAGCAGGGCCGCCCGCGCCAGAAGGGCGCGCGCGGCCGTCTCCGCGCCGGAGTCCGGCCCGGTCGCAGGCCCGCTCACGCCGCGCTCCCCTCCGCGAGGACGCGGCCGTCGCGCATGCGGACGACACGGTCGGCGATCGCTTCGGCCTCCTCGGGGTCGTGGGTCACGAGGATCGCCGTGGTGCCTGTCTCGCGCAGCAGCCGTGCCAGATCATCAGCGAGACGCGTGCGCAGCTCGCGGTCGAGCGCCGAGAGGGGCTCGTCGAGCAGGAGGAGACGCGGTCGAGGTGCGAGGGAGCGCGCGAGCGCGATCCGCTGGCGCTCTCCTCCGGACAGCTCGGTCACGCGCCGCCCCTCGGTCCCCGGCAGGCCGACCAGCTCGAGCAGCTCGGCGACCCGCGCGGCGCGCTCGGGCTTGGGCATCCGCTGGGATTCCATCCCGTAGGCGACGTTCGCCCCGACGTTCCGGTGCCCGAACAGCTGTCCGTCCTGGAACATCAGCCCGAATCCGCGCCGGTGCGGTGCGACCCCGGCGAGGTCCTCGCCCGCCCACGCGATGCGCCCCCGGGCGAGCGGCTCGAGCCCCGCGATCGCCCGCAGCAGGGTCGACTTGCCGCAGCCGCTTGGCCCGAGGAGCGCGACGATCTCGCGCTCGTCGACGGCGATGCTCGCACCGTCGACCGCCGGCCGCGCGGACGCGTCGGTTCCCGGGTACCGCACCGTCGCGCGATCCACGGAGAGTCCGCGCGTTCCGATCACCCGACCCGTCCCGTCCGCTTCCGCCATGCGCCGCTCCTTCGTCTCGGTCACCATTCTGCCGCCGCCTCTCCTCGCCAGCGCTCCGCCAGCAGCATGATCCCCGCCGTGATCGCGCCCAGCACGACCGCGCCCGCGAGCGCGGTGCCGTAGCTGTCGCTCCCCTGTCTCCCGATCAGCTGTGCGATCACGACGGGCAGGGTCTGCGTGTCGGGGCGCACCAGGAACGAGGTCGCGCCGAACTCGCCGAGCGAGGCCGCGAGAGCGAAGCCCGCCGCGAGCCCGGCCGATCGGCCGAGCAGCGGCAGGTCGATCGTGCCGAGCACCCGCAGCGGGCCCGCACCGAGCATGGCGGCGGCGTCCCGCTGCCGCGGGTCGATCCCGCGCAGCACGGGCAGCAGCGTGCGCACCACGATGGGCAGCGCGACGAGCGCCTGCGCGATGGGGATCAGCACGGTCGAGGTGCGCAGGTCGAGCCCGATCCCGAGCGGCCGGTTCATCGTCAGCAGCAGACCGAAGCCGAGCGTCACCGCGGAGACTCCGAGGGGCAGCATGATCGCTCCGTCGAACCACTCGATCCCCCGGGCGAGAACGCGGGATCTCGGGCGCCGCGAGGCCACGAGCGCGACCAATCCGCCGAGCAGCAGCGCGATCGTCGCGGCGAGCGCGGCGATGCCGAGGCTCGTCGCGAGCGCGTCGGCCACGGATCCGTCGATCGGGGAATCCGCGGGCGGCACGAACAGGTTCGTGTAGTTCTGCAGGGTCCACTCGGCGGCACCGTCGGCGCCGGCGGTGCGGCCGCGCAGCGACCCGACGAGCAGCGCGATCATGGGCAGCAGGTGCAGCAGCAGCACGGTCGCCGCGAGCACCGCGATCACGGGTGCGTGGGCCCGGCGGATCCGCTCGGCGGTCGGCCGCAGCGAGACGGTCTGCTCGCGCCGACGGCGCAGCCGGGCCGAGACCACGAGCACGGCGGCGACCAGCGCGAACTGCAGCAGCGAGAGCACGGCCGCCGAGCGCAGGTCGAGGAACTGCACGGTCAGCCGGTAGATCTCGGTCTCGACATTCGACAGGCTGCGACCGCCGAGGATCAGCACGATGCCGAACGAGGTGGCGCAGAACAGGAACACGAGCGACGCCGCGGAGGCGAGCGCGGGCGCGATCTGCGGCAGCGTGACGGTCCACCAGACTCGGACTGGGCCGGCGCCGAGCATGCGCGCCGCCTGCTCGGGGCGCGGGTCCAGCTGCGACCAGAATCCGCCGACCGTGCGGGCGACGACCGTGACGTTGAAGAACGCCAGCGCGAGCACCACGACCAGCAGGGTGCGGTCGAGTCCGAGCGCGGCGAGCGGACCGCCCTCGCCGAACACCGACTCGAAGGCGACGCCCACCACGACCGTGGGCAGCACGAACGGTACCGTCATGAGGCCCCGCAAGGCCGCGCGGCCGCGGAACCGGAGCCGGTAGAGCACGAACGCGGCGGGCACGCCGAGCACGAGCGACAGCAGCGTGCCCAGCGCGGCCTGGGCGAGGGTCTGCCCGACGACGCTCCAGGTGCGGGGCTCGCCGAGCACCGCGGGGATCCCGGACGCGTCGAAGCGTCCCTCGGTCGTGAAGCCCGTCGCGATGAGCGACACGACGGGCAGCAGGAAGAAGACGGCGAGGAACGCGAGCGGGATCGCGGCAGCGGCGGTCCACGCCGCGATCCCCCACGCGCGGCCGGTGCCGACCGCGCGTCCCGCTCGCCGGGTCGAGCGGCTCACCAGCCGGTCGCCGTGCTCCACGTCTTCAGCCAGGACTCGCGCTTCGCCCCGATCTCGGCGGCGGGCAGGTCGTTCGGCTTCGCGGGCTTCGGCGCGAACTTCGTCCAGTCGGCGGGCACGTTCGCGCCGGCGTCGACGGGGAACATGTACATGGAATCCGCGATGGTGTCCTGGAACTCGCGCGAGACGAGGTAGTCGACGACCTTCTTCGCCCCCTCGGGGTTGGCGGCGCCCTTCAGCACGCCCGCGTACTCGACCTGGTTGGAGCAGGTGTCGAGCAGCGCGGCCGTGGTGGTCGCCGAGCCGTCCTTGGTGAGGGTCCAGGCGGGCGAGGTCGCGTACGAGACGACGATCGGCCGGGTGCCGGTGCCGCCGCCCTGGGTGAACTGGCCGTTGTACGCCTCGGTCCAGCCTTGCTCGACGCGGGTGCCGTTCTTCGCGACCCGCTTCCAGTAGTCGGCGAAGCCGTTCTCGCCGAACTTCGCGACGGTGCCGACGAGGAACGAACCGCCGGTCGACGAGGCGGTGGGGTCGAGCACGACGGCCAGATCCTTGTACTTCGCGTCGGTGAGCGCATCGTAGCCCGTGGGGGCCGCGATACCGTGCTTCGCGAACCAGCCCGTGTCGATGTTCAGGCAGGTGGCGCCGTAGTCGACGGCGGTCAGCGATCCGCGGTCGTCGGCCGCGAGCTGCTTCGCGCCCTCGGGCAGGCCCTTGGGCGTATACGCCTCCGTGATCCCGCCGTCGATGAGCCGGGACGCGAAGATCTGGTCGACGCCGAAGAACGCGTCGGCGATCGGCGCGCCCTTGGTGAGCACGAGCTTGTTGGTGAGCTCGCCGCCGTCGCCGGCCGAGACGACCTTCACCTTCAGGCCGGTCGCCTTGCTCGCGGCCTTCGCGAACTCCTTGTTCGGGAACGAGCTGTGCACGACGAGCGTGACCTCGCCCGAGGCGGCCTTCTCGCCGGAGCCGCCGGACGCGGCGCACCCGGCCGCGGTGAGGGCGAGCGCTCCGGTGAGAGCGAGCACGGCGAATGTACGGGCATGCGAACGCATAGGGTTCCTTCCTCCGCTGGTATGACCCAGATCAGGTTGACGGTCGGAGCTCGCGTGCTCCCTCTCAGCCCCTCGCGCAGGGACTCCCGTGGATTCGATTCAGCCTAGCGCACTCCGCATCCCCGACTCTCCCGACGGGTAGGCTGACCGCATGACGGACCACGGCGCGGTGCCCGCATCGGCCACTCGGGCGATGCTCCTCGAGCACGCGCAGACGGTCGAGGAGCAGGCGGCGCAGCACGCCGTGACGCTGGAGTCCCTGCTCGCGGTCCTGCGCTCCTCGCGCCTCGACGACCGGGCGGCACGCGCGACGGCGGTCGACCTCGCGGTCGAGGCGCTGATCGGGCTCCGCTCCGGCGTCGACGAGCAGCAGGCGGGCCTGCTCGAGCCCGTGACCGCCGCGTTCACCCGCCTGCGCGAGGATCTCCGCCCGCTCGTCCGCTTCGGCGATCTCGAGATGCAGTTCGTGGATCCCCCGCGCTCCGGACGCGCGCTCCCCGGTGAGGTCGCGCACACGGCCCGCTCGATCGTCCGGATCGCCGTGCTCGCGCTGATCGACACGGGCGATGCGCGGCGCGTGCGGATCCAGTGGGACTGCGACGGCCTCCACCTGCTCATGAGCATCCGCGACGACGGCCGGGGCGATCTCACGGCGAACCACGACGCCCTCCGGCCCATCGTCGAGCGCGTGATCGCGCTCGACGGCGCGCTCGACGTCGACTCCACCTCCGGCTGGGGCTCCACCCTCGGGATCCGGATCCCGCTCGATCCGCCCGCGCCGCGGGATTCCCCCTCGGGGACCGCCGATCTGACGGCCCGTGAGCGCGAGGTGCTGGGGTTCGTCGCTGCGGGGCAGCGCAACAAGGCCATCGCGGAGGCCTTGGGGATCAGCCCCAACACGGTCAAGTACCACGTGTCGAAGCTCCTGCAGAAGACCGGATCGACCTCGCGCGCCGAGCTCGTCGCGATCGGTGTCGCGTCGCTCTGACCGAAGCACCTCCCCAAACGGGTGGTCCGGCCCAGCCCTCGGGACGGTTGAGCGCAGCCCGGTGCGGGGAGAGGCTCGGGGTGGCGGGAGCCGCCGAAATCTGCAGAGAGGACGAAGATGTCTGGAAACCGAGCAGTCGCGTATCAGGGGCCCGGTGTCGTCGAAGTGGTCGACACCCCCTATCCCGAGTTCGAGCTCAAGGACGGGCCGGGCGTCAACCCGGCGAACGTCGGACGCAAGGTGCCCCACGGGGCGATCCTGCGGACCGTCAGCACCAACATCTGCGGCTCGGACCAGCACATGGTCCGCGGCCGCACCACCGCGCCGGAGGGCCTGGTCCTCGGCCACGAGATCACGGGCGAGGTCGTCGAGGTCGGCCCCGACGTCGAGTTCATCAAGGTCGGCGACATCGTCTCCGTCCCCTTCAACATCGCCTGCGGGCGCTGTCGGAACTGCAAGGAGGGGAAGACCGGGATCTGCCTCAACGTCAACCCGGACCGTCCGGGCAGCGCCTACGGCTACGTCGACATGGGCGGCTGGGTGGGCGGCCAGGCCGAGTTCGTGCTCGTCCCCTACGCGGACTGGAACCTGCTCAAGTTCCCCGACCGCGATCAGGCGCTCGAGAAGATCCTCGATCTCACGATGCTCTCCGACATCTTCCCGACCGGTTTCCACGGCGCCTACACGGCGGGGGTCCGGCCCGGGTCGACCGTCTACATCGCCGGTGCGGGCCCGGTCGGGATCGCGGCGGCGGTCGGTGCGCAGCTGCTCGGTGCGGCCTGCGTGATCGTCGGCGATCTCAACGAGGAGCGGCTCGCGCAGGCGCGATCCTTCGGCTGCGAGACGGTCGACGTCTCGAAGGGCGATCCGCGCGATCAGATCGAGCAGATCCTCGGGGTGCCCGAGGTGGAGTGCGGCGTCGACGCCGTCGGTTTCGAGGCGCGCGGGCACGGGGCCGGTTCGGCGACCGAGGCCCCGGCGACGGTGCTGAACTCGCTCATGGATCTCACCGAGGCCGGCGGCGGGCTCGGGATCCCCGGCCTCTACGTGACCGGTGATCCGGGCGGCGTCGACGAGGCGGCGAAGGTCGGCTCGCTGTCGCTCCGGCTCGGACTCGGCTGGGCGAAGTCGCTGTCGTTCACCACGGGCCAGTGCCCGGTGATGCGCTACAACCGGCAGCTCATGCAGGCGATCCTGCACGACAAGGTGCAGATCGCGAAGGCGGTGAACGCGACCCCGATCTCGCTGGAGGACGCACCCCGCGGCTACGCGGAGTTCGATCAGGGCGCGGCGCGCAAGTACGTGCTGAACCCGAACGGCTACATCAAGGCCTGACCGCGGAGCGGAGCCGGTGGGCCCGGGCGGGGAGCGCCCGGGCCCACCCGGTTCACCAGGCCGCGGCGACCGCCCGGTGGGTCTCGAACAGCGGCACCGCGGTGCCCTCGGGGGCCCGCCCGAAACCGCACTCGGTGGCGACGCCGAACGGGCGCACGACGTGCTGCTGCGCAGCGGCGATCCGGCGCGCAGCGCCCTCGGTGCCGTCCTCCCGGTGCACGAGGCCCAGGTAGAGCTCCGTGTGCTCGGGAAGCGCCAGCTCGGCGAGCGCGGCGAAGTACTCGGCGTCGTCCCGCTCGATCGGCACAGGCAGGTGCAGCCAGGTCAGGGGGCGCGCGGCGGCGCCCACGAGCAGGTTCGCGAACCGGACCAGGTTCGCGCTGTCCGAGGGCTCGACGAAGTGCTTCTCGGCGACGTCGCCGTAGCAGAGGTGCACGCCGACCTCGACGTCCGCGGGCACGCGGTCGATCTGGCGCGCCAGGCGCTCGCTCGTGCCCGCCCAGGCGTCGTCGAACCATCCGTAGCGCTTGCCGCCGCGCTCCGCGTAGGCGGCCGACTCGATGATGGCGAACTCGAGCGCGGCGTCCCACTGGATCGCGAGCCGGTCGTGCGGGATCGCGTCGAGGATCCGCTGAAGCTCGGCCGCGAGCGCCGCTTCGTAGACCGGCTCGAACTCGGCCCGATCCGCCTCGGCGACGAAGCTGCCGACGACGCCGAGCGGGCTGGGCAGGGAGACTTGGAACCGGGTGCCGGCCGGGATCGTGCCCTCGCGCTGCAGCCGGTCGAAGACGGTCCACGATTCGAGCGCGGCGTCCGCGTACCCGAGCGGTGGCAGCGCGATGTCGGCCGCGCGCACGCCCTCCGCGAGCGCGACCGGCCGCAAGTCGAGCATGCGGAGCGGGATCGGGGTGTCGCCGACCCGCACGATGCCCGGAGCCTGCGCGATGCGGTCGGGCTGGAACGCGATCCAGTGGAACCGTTCCCCCACTTCGCCGTCGGGGATCCGCTTCAGGTGGGAGCCGAGGTGCTCGGCGGCGACGCGCATGGTCGACTCCGCGTCGTCGAAGTTGATGCTTCCCACCAGGTGGGCGCCCTGGACCGTGCCGGGCTGGCTCATGGATTCACTCCCGCTCGCTGTGCTCGGCGTCGCGTGGCGCGCCGGATCGCGCGAGGATTCCGCGCGTCGGCCCTACCGTACTCCGTCGCCGTCACCGCCGTGCGGCGATGCGTCATCGTCCTCAACACTGTCGCGACGCAGCCGGGAACGGAGCCCCTTCGGCAGCTGGAACGGTGCGCGCGGCCCCTTCTCGGGTCCGAGCTCGATCGCGTCCGGGACGGATCCACCCTCGGGCGATTTCGCGTCCCAGGAGAAGGCGCGCAGCAGCGGATCGACGTGCTCGTCCTCGGCGCGCTCCTCCGCGAGGTCGGCCGGCTCCGGGGCGTCGTCCGCCTCGGGCTGATCCTGCGCGGCGGCGACGACCTCGTCCGAGATCTCGACGGTCGCCTGATCCGCGGCGCCGGAGCCGACGGGCACGGCTTCCTCCGCAGGATCCGGGTCGGCGCCCGTCTCCGCGTCCGTCGCGAGGAGATCCTGCGGCTCGATGGATCCGTCGGGGCCGAGCGGATCGAGCGGCGCGGTCTCCTGCTCTTCGAGCGTCCCGGCGGCGATCGCGGCTTCGCTCGCGGCGAGCTCGTGCGCGTCGATCTCGGGCAGCGGCAGATCGAGGGGCCCTGTGGCATCCGCACCGGTCGTCCTCGGTCGGGTGGTGTCCGCCGGCGTCGGATCCGATGCTCCCGCGCCTTCGGCCGTGCCGTCGGCGACGGCCCCGGCGCGCGCGGAGCGCCCGGGGATCGGCAGCGCCGAGAGGTCGGGCACCCGCAGCTCGCCGACCGCCCGCACCAGCACCTCTCGACGGCCGATCAGCACGCCGAGCAGCAGGCCGATACCGAGTTCGAGCGCGGCGAATCCACCGGCCGCCCACGCGTCGGGGCCGGTGACCGAGAGACGGTCTGGCCCCACCGCGCCCGAGGCGAGGACCGAGAGCAGCGCGATGACGCCCCCGGCGAGGATCCCGCCGAGCACCGGCACCGCGACCGTCGCCGCGAGCCCGCGGGCGCGACCGGCGAGACGCGGGGCCGCGAGCAGTCCGATCACCAGGCCGAGCACGAGCACCACGGCGGGGGCCGCGGCGCCGATGGCGGCCCACTCCGGCGGAAGCGCGCCGAGCAGCGGGAGCTGCGGCAGCGGGCCGAGGTAGGTGCCGAACGGGGAGACCGAGCTCCCCTGGCCGATCGCGAAGCCGGTCCCGGTCCACCAGGTCGCGCCCCAGATCACGGCGACGGGCAGGAGCGCCAGCTGGAGCACGAAGAGCAGGATCGCGCCGAGCGGATCCAGCTGCAACTGCTGGCTCAGTGAGATGCTGTCGACGTAGCCGGCGATGAGCCCGACGGCCACACCGAACGCGCCCAGCCCGAGCAGCGCGACGGTCGACGCGGTAGCGATCCGGATCGCCGCACCGATGGCCCAGCCGAACGAGGGCAGGCTGCGGACGCCGAGGTACTCGCGGACCCTGCCGAGGCCCCGGGCCGCGGCGAGCCACCAGTCGTGCGGCTCGGTCGCCGCCCGCACCAGGAACGGGACACCGCTCGAGATCGCGTAGACGGTCGTGGGCAGCGCGATCGCGATCCAGCGCGGCGCGTCGAGCACGGGTCCCGCGAACGCCGCCGCGACCGCGGCGACGGCGCCGAATCCGATGCTGCCGCCCAGCACCGCCGCGACCCCGACACCGCCACGGGCCGAGAACCGCCAGCCCGAGCGCGCGGCCAGCACGGCGGTCAGCGCGGTCAGTCCGAGCGGCGCCAGCGAGAACGGGATCTGGAGCGCCTGCGCCGGGAGGCCCAGTCCGAGCGCGGCCTGGGCGCTCACTGAAAAGTGCAGCGGCACGAAGTGCGCGAGCAGCCAGCCGCCGGCCACCGCCCCGCCGACGTCGCCCGGGTCGGCCGCGAAGCCGAAGCCCGCGCCCCAGAGGAGCATGGCGAATGCCGCGACCAGGAGGCCGCCCGCGAGCGCGACGGCGACTGATTCGATGGCTGCGATGATCGCCGTCAGAATTGATCTCATGCTGGGTGCAGTCTAACGAGCGCGGCCCGCGCGCCCCCTGAGGGCGCGCGGGCCGCGTGCACCGGCCGGGCCTCAGCCCTGCGGCGCGTTCGCGAGCGCGATCAGCTGGGCGACCTGCTCGCGGTCGATCCCCATGCCGGGGAACCCGGCGATCCTTCCGATCGGGAAGGACTCCATCATCTTGTCGATCGCTTCGTCTCCCATGACCCCGGCGTCCATCGCCTCGTCCATCTGCCCGCGGGTTCCGGCGAGCCGGGCCTGGACGATGGGGCCGGCGACCGGGTGGGCGAGCACCTCGGCGATGGAGGAGTCCTCGCTGAGCGGGAGCAGGATCGGCTCCCCCGCGAGCTCGATCGCCGCGCTGCTGCGGATATCCCGACTCGATGCCCCGACCTCGAACCGGTAGATCCCCGGTTCGACGACGAAGCGATCGACCCGAGTGTCCCAGTACGCGAGGTCCTCGGAGCGCACCACGAGCTCGACCTCGCGGGTCTCGCCCGCCACGATCTCGACGGAGGCGAACGCCTTGAGCTCGCGCGGGGCGCGCACCACGGCCGACTCGTCGATCGACGCGTAGACCTGCACGACCTCGCGACCGTCGCGCGCTCCCGTGTTCGTGACGGGAACGACCACCCGCAGGTTCCCGTCGCCGAGCTCGGCGACGCGCGCGCTCCCGTACTCGAAGCTCGTGTACGAGAGCCCGTGGCCGAACGGGAAGGCCACGTCCATGCGTCGGGCGTCGTACCAGCGGTAGCCGACGAGGATCCCCTCGCCGTACTGGACCCGCCCGAAGGAGCCCGGGAAGTTGCCGAACGCCGGGGTGTCCTCGATCCGGTGCGGCACGGTCTCGGCGAGGCGGGCCGAAGGGTTCACCGTACCGAGCAGCACGTCGACCGTCGCGGATCCCCCGGCCTGACCGAGCAGCCAGGCCTCGAGGATCGCGGGCACCCGGTCGGCGAACGGGAGCGCCACGACCGAGCCGTTGGAGAGCACCACGACCGTGCGAGGATTCGCTGCGAGCACAGCGTCGAGCAGCGCGAGCTGCACCGGCGAGAGGTCGATGTGCTCCCGGTCGAATCCTTCGGACTCCTCGGGGTCGGTCAGACCGAGGAACACCACGGCGATGTCGCGACCGGCGGCGAGCGCGGCGGCCTCGTCGCGCAGCCGCGCCTGTTCCTCGACGGGGGTCCGCGGGTCGAAGGCGAAGCCCGCCGCGAAGGCTGCGCGGTCGCCCGCCTCCGCCGAGAGCGCGTCCCACGCGGTGTCGACGCGGGTCGGGTTGATGTGCGAGGATCCGCCGCCCTGGAAGCGCGGGGTGCGCGCGAACTCGCCGATCACGGCGATGCTGGCATCGGGAGCGAGCGGCAGCAGCGGCTCCGCGCCGTCCACCGGGTCGTTCTTGTGCAGCACGATGGAGCGGCCGGCCGCCTCGCGCGCGAGTGCGTGGTGGGCGTCGACGTCGAGCGGGCCCGCGACCGACGGGCGCTGCTGCGCCCGACCGACGAGGTCGAGCATGCGTCCCGCAGCCGTGTCGAGCGCCTCGATCGGGAGGGCGCCGCTCTCGACCGCCGTGACGACCTGCCGATCGGTGTGCCCGCCGCTCGACGGCATCTCGAGGTCGAGGCCGGCGGCGACGCCGGCGACCCGGTTCTGCACCGCTCCCCAGTCGGAGACGACGAGTCCGTCGAAACCCCACTCGTCGCGGAGCACGTCGGTCAGCAGCCAGCGGTGCTCGGAGGCGTAGACGCCGTTCAGGCGGTTGTACGAGCACATCACGGTCCACGGCTGCGCGTCGGTGACGACCCGCTGGAACCCGCGCAGGTAGATCTCGCGCAGCGTGCGCGCGTCGATCTCGGCGGAGACGCGCATGCGGTCATCCTCCTGGTTGTTCGCCGCGAAGTGCTTGAGCGAGGCGCCGACGCCCCGGGACTGGATTCCGCGGACGAGTCCGGCACCGATCTCGCCCGAGAGGATCGGGTCCTCCGAGACGTACTCGAAGTTGCGTCCGCACAGCGGCGAGCGCTTGATGTTGATGCCGGGGCCGAGGATCACCGCGACGTCCTCGATGGCGGACTCGACGCCGAGTGCGACGCCGACGCGTTCGGCGAGCTCGGGGTCGAAGCTCGCGCCGAGGCCCGAGGCCGGCGGGAAGCACGTGGCTGGCACGCTGCCGTTCAACCCGAGGTGGTCGCTCGCCTCCGCCTGCTTGCGCAGTCCGTGCGGTCCGTCGGTCAGCATGATCGAGGGCAGTCCGATCCGCTCGATCGGCTTCGTGGTCCAGAAGTCGGCGCCGCTCAGCAGCGACGCCTTCTCCTCCGTGCTGAGTTCGGGGAGTCGGTCGCGCGGTGATTCGGTCATGTCGTGTCCTTTGCGAGTCGGGGTGGATCGAGGAGGGGTGGGTCAGGTCGCCGGGTGCTCGGCCCGGGCCCGGCCGCGGGCGAAACCGGGCCTGCGCGCGAAGTCGCGCTGCAGGCCGGGCCAGAAGGCCCACTGCAGCAGCAGGCCGACGCCGAGTCCGGCGAGGATTCCGGCGATGGTGTCGCTGAACCAGTGCGCGTTGATCAGCGTGCGCTGCCAGACGATCCCGATCAGCAGGATCGCGGCGACGACGAAGCCGACCGCGCGCAGCCCGCGCCTGGCCGGCGGAATCAGCGCGAGGATCGTGACCGCGGCGACGGCGGCGCTCACCGCGTGCCCGGAGGGGAAGGACCCGTGGTCGACGGTGAACAGCGGCCCGAAGAGCCCGGCGGCCTCGTCCGCGGCGGGTCGGGGCCGGTTCACGAGGTTCTTGGCGAGCTGCGAGACGAGGCCCGGCCCCGCGAGCTGCAGCAGGAACACGAAGATCGCCGAGCGCCAGCGGCCCAGCGCGACGAGCACGATGGGGAGCACGAGCGCGAACACGATCATGCCCGGCAGCTGACCGAGCTGCTGGAAGAACATCGCGACCGGGGAACCCGGAAGCGGTGAGTCGGGGCCGACGCCCACCGCCGAGCGCCAGGCGTCGTCGATGCCCTGGCTCCACGGTTTCGCGGGGTCGGCGAGCACCGCCGCTCCCATGCCGACGAAGACGACCAGGAAGGCGATCCCCGCGATCAGCAGCGCCCGGGGCCGCGCGGTCGACGCGGGCCGCACGGCCGACGCGCCCCTCACAGCAGCGGCCTGACGGAGGCGTACGCGTCTCGTGCGTCCCGACTGGGGACGTCGAAGACGCGCGCGATGCAGTCGGCCCCGCCGTGCGCCGGCCAGCCGGGATCCCCGTTCGCGATGAACGCGACCGCCGCCGCGTGCACCTCGTCGGCGAGCGCCTGCGGCGGGTTCGGCCCGGCCAGCGGCTCGATGGCCGGCCCGTCGAGGCAGTCGAAGAAGAACGGCACGTCCAGGCAGTGCTCGGCGAATCCGAAGGCGCCGGACGGCCACGAGAAGCGGTACACCCAGGTGGGGGCGGTTCCCCGGTCCTCGGCGATGCGCAGGATCGCGGTGCGGAACATCCGGTCGGTGAGCACCCGGCCGGCGAGCCGCGCCTTGCCCGCGGCGACGACATCGGCGTTCGCCGCGAGATAGGCTCCCCGCGCCGACTTCGGCACGCCGAGTTTGCCGAGCAGGATCCCCTTCGGCACCCAGCGCAGGGCCTTCGCCGCGTCCGTCATGGCCATGCTGAACTCGTCATCGGTCGCGCCGAGGACGAGCGGCTTGTCGGATCCGACGCCGAGCCGGAACGACTCGGGCGTGGGGCGCAGCAGCAGCTCGCCGTCGACCGCCGGACCGAGCGGGAGCCCCTCGTCGATGATCTCGCTCATCGAGTCCGACGTCATGGCGGTCGCGGCCTTCTGCAGTTCGAGGACCTGATCCTCGGGGATCGCGGACCAGCCGGCCCGGGTGGGTGCCGCGCCCGCGGACTCCGCGAGCTTCCGACCGAACGCCTCGGACCGCTCGGCCGACACGTCGGCGAGCGCCCCCGAGATCGCGTACACGCCGTGGAACAGGTGCTGCGCGCGCTCCATGCCGAGCAGCGTCATCACGGCTCCGCCGCCGGCCGACTGCCCGGCGATCGTGACCCGCGCGGGGTCTCCCCCGAACGCCGCGATGTTGCGCTGCACCCACTCGAGCGCCAGCAGCCAGTCGCGCACGCCGCGGTTCGAGGGCGCGTCCTCGATCCAGCCGAAGCCGTCGAAGCCCAGGCGGTACGAGATGGTGACGGTCACGACGCCGTCTCGGGTGAAGTTGCGGCCGTCGTACCAGACGCTCGCCGGAGACCCGGCGAAGTATCCGCCTCCGTGGATCCAGACGAGCACGGGCAGACCGGTTCCCGGATCCGCCGCGACGGGCTCGGGCGTGAACACGTTGACGTTGAGCGTCGAGTCGCCCGGAATGCTCGGCTCGGGGATCAGCGTCACCCCGGGATCGCCGCGCTGCGCCGTCGCGCCGAACTCGGCGGCGTCGAGCACGTCGCCCCAGGGCGCCTTCGGCTGCGGCGCCGCGAAGCGCAGCTCGCCGACCGGCGCCTCGGCGAACGGGATCCCGAGGAACGCCGCCGAGCGCGCGTTGCCCCGCCCGCCCGTGGTCGGACGCCAGCGGCCGCGGACGAGGCCCTCGGCGATGCGCACCTCGGGATGCTCCGTTCCGAGCAGCGCACCGTTCGATGCCGGGTGTTCCAGGGTCATGGGGTCTCCGTTCCTTCGAGGACGTTCGCGAATCGACGGTCGGGCCGGTACCGCGCGATCATCGGGCGCTCCGGATCGGGATGATCGCGAGGGCGGCGATGACGACGAACACGATCCCGAATACGAACAGCATGGCGTATCCGCCGAAGAGCGTGATGATGAGCAGGGCGACGCTCGAGCTGAGCGCCTGCGGGATGTTGGTCGCGACGTTGAGGATCCCGAGGTCCTTGCCCGCCGCGGTGCCCTCGTTCGGCAGCACCTCGGTCATGAGCGCCGCGTCCACCGACATGTAGAGGCCGAAGCCGACGCCGTTGACGATGTTCATCAGGATCATCCCTGTCATATCGGGCATGACGAGGGGGAAGACGAATCCCACGACCATGACCGCGGACGCCGCGTAGATGAACACCTTGCGCTTGCCGATCCGGTCGCTCCACCAGCCCGAGAGCACGATCGCGATGAGAGTGGGGAGGAACGAGACGAGCGTCAGCATCACGGTGGCGTTCGTCGCGTCCTCGAGCGACATCCCGATGTAGTCGGTGAGCATGTACATCGAGTAGGCGGCCACCACGAAGTATCCGAGCATCAGCAGGAAGCGGGCGGCGAAAGCCCAACCGAAGTCGGGGTACTTCCTCGGGTCGATCCAGAATCCGACGAAGAAGCGTCGCCAGCTGAACAGTTCGACGGCGGCGTCCTTCGACGACCAGTCGGTGTTGAACACCACGAAGAGCACGGTGATCACGAGGACGGCAGCCCCGAACACCGAGTAGCCGAGGCCGAGTCGTGCACCGAGCTCCCCGGCGAGCATGACGCCGAGCAGGCCGCCCAGCTGCATGCCGACGCCCATCATCGCGCTCGCTCCGCCGCGCTTCGCACGCGGGAAGCGATCCGCGGTGATCGTGGTCAACGGCGCCTGGAGGAAGTTCAGCGCGACCTGGATCACGGTCCAGAACACCGTGATCCACAGGATGTCCGTGAGCGAGCCGATCCCGAACAGGAACACGGCTCCGACGACCGCGCCCATGAGCATCCACGGTGCGCGTCGGCCGAACCTCGACCGGGTCCGGTCGCTCAGGGCACCGGCGAGCGGCTGCGCGAAGAGCGTGAACACGAAGGAGACCGTCGTGACGATCGCGAGATTCGCCTCCTTGCGGGACTCGTCGAGCAGCGCCACCTGGATCGGGAGCAGGATCGCGATGAGCCCCGCGTAGGTGCCGTAGAGGGTGAGCGAGCCGAAGAGCAGGCTCGGCAGCAGCCTCCGGTTCGCGGGTGGGCTGGCGGCGGGTTCGCCGGCGCCGGGAGGCGCGGTCGTGATGGTTCCGGTCGGCGCGAGGCCTGCGGCCGGGTCCGTGGGCGGCATGGTCATGATGCTCCTCGTTGAGCGGGTCGAAGGGGAATCCAAAACCAAACATCGTTCGCATTTGAGGATTCGGCGACCACTTTGTCACCTTCGCGTCGGCCGCGCAAGAGCACAGCGCACAATTTCCGAACAATGATCGGCTTTCGTGATCCGATGCCCGCGAGTCCGCTAGCCTGAACCCATGGCTCGGCGAGGTGCGTACGCGAAGGGCCTCGCGAAGCGCGAGGAGATCCTTGAGGCCGCCCTCCGCGTCGTCGCCGAGCACGGCTACCGCAAGGCGTCCGTCCGCGAGATCGCCGATGCGGTCGAGCTGAGCCCCGCCGGTCTGCTGCACTACTTCGGAAGCAAGGAGGAGCTCTTCGTCGCGATCCTCGCCGCCCGCGACGCCCGCGACGAAGACCGCGTCGTCAGCGAGGACATCGTCGAAGGCCTGCTCGAGATCGTCGGCCGCAACACCGCGGTACCCGGGCTCGTGCAGCTCTACGCCCAGCTCGCGGCCGAAGCCGCGGATCCCGAGCACCCGGCGCGCGCATTCTTCGCGCACCGCACCGCCCGGCTCGAGGGATATGCGATCGCTGAGCTCGAAGCCGCTCAGCGCGCCGGACGGATCCGCAGCGACCTCGACCCGGCATGGATCATCCGTTCGGTGCACGCCATGGCCGACGGCCTGCAGACCGCTTGGCTGATCGACCGCGAGATCGACATGGCCGCCGATCTCCGTCGGTTCATCTCGCTGCTCGCACCGAGTCCCGCGCCGAACCACGCGACCTGAGTCGCAGAAACGCAGAGGGGGTGGGTGCCGATCGGCACCCACCCCCTCTGCGTGAGGATCGCTCGGATCAGAGCGCGTTGTATGCAGCGCGCAGCAGCTCGGCCGCCTCGGTCGGCGTCTTGCCGACCTTGACGCCCGCGGCCTCGAGGGCCTCCTTCTTGGCCTGCGCAGTACCCGCCGAGCCCGACACGATGGCGCCGGCGTGGCCCATGGTCTTGCCCTCGGGCGCGGTGAAGCCCGCGACGTAGCCGACGACCGGCTTCGTCACGTTCGCCTTGATGTACTCCGCCGCGCGCTCCTCGGCGTCGCCGCCGATCTCGCCGATCATGACGATCGCCTTCGTCTCGGGATCGGCCTCGAACGCGGCGAGCGCGTCGATGTGGGTGGTGCCGATGATCGGGTCGCCGCCGATGCCGATGGCGGTCGAGAAGCCGAGATCGCGCAGCTCGTACATCATCTGGTAGGTCAGGGTGCCCGACTTCGAGACGAGACCGATCGGGCCCTTGCCCGTGATCGTCGCGGGAGTGATGCCCGCGAGCGCCTCGCCCGGGGTGATGATGCCGGGGCAGTTCGGCCCGATGATGCGGGTCTTGTTTCCGGTGGCCTTGGCGTGCGCCCAGAGCTCCGCGGAGTCCTTGACCGGAACGCCCTCGGTGATGATCACGAGCAGGCCGATGCCCGCGTCGATGGCCTCGACGGCCGCGTCCTTGGTGAAGGCCGGGGGCACGAAGGCGACCGAGACGTCGGCGCCGGTCGCGGCCATCGCCTCGGCGACCGACGCGAACACGGGGAGCTCGACGGCGTTGCCGGTGGCGTCGGTGTGCGACACGGTGGTGCCGGCCTTGCGGGCATTCACGCCGCCCACGATCTGGGTGCCCGCGGCGAGCATGCGCGCGGTGTGCTTGGTGCCCTCGCCGCCGGTGATGCCCTGGACGATGACCTTGGAATCCTTGTTCAGGAAGATCGACATTCTGTTGCTTCTTTCGTCAGTCTCGTCGTCGGATCAGCGGGCGTTGGCCAGCTCGGCGGCCTTGTCGGCGCCCTCGTCCATGGTGGCGGCCTGGGTCACGAGCGGGTGCGCGGCCTCGTTCAGGATCGCGCGGCCCTCTTCGACGTTGTTGCCGTCGAGGCGCACGACGAGCGGCTTGTTCGCAGCGTCGCCGAGCTTTGCGAGCGCGCCGACGATGCCGTTGGCGACGGCGTCGCAGGCGGTGATGCCGCCGAACACGTTGACGAACACCGACTTGACCTGCGGATCGCCGAGGATCACGTCGAGGCCGGCGGCCATGACCTCGGCCGAGGCGCCGCCGCCGATGTCGAGGAAGTTGGCGGGCTTCACGTCGCCGTGCTTCTCGCCCGCGTAGGCGACGACGTCGAGCGTCGACATGACGAGGCCCGCGCCGTTGCCGATCACGCCGACCTCGCCGTCGAGCTTCACGTAGTTGAGGTCCTGCGCCTTGGCCTTCGCCTCCAGCGGATCCTCGGCGGCCTTGTCCTCGAGCTCGGCGTGGCCGGGCTGGCGGAAGTCGGCGTTGGCGTCGAGCGACACCTTGCCGTCGAGCGCGACGATGTCGCCGGCGCCGGTGAGCACGAGCGGGTTCACCTCGACCAGGGTCGCGTCCTCGCCCGCGTAGACCTCGTAGAGCTTCTGGAACACGGGGACGACCTTGCCCACGAGCTCCTCGGGGAACTTCGCGGCGCGCGCGATCTCCTCGGCCTTGGCCGCGTCGATACCCGCGATCGGGTCGACCTCGATGCGCGCGAGCGCCTCGGGCTTCTCGACGGCGAGCACCTCGATCTCCATGCCGCCCTCGACGGAGCACAGCGAGAGGTAGGAGCGGTTGGCGCGGTCGAGCAGCACGGAGAAGTAGAACTCCTGCTTGATGTCGGCGCCCGCGGCGACCATGACCCGGTTGACCGTGTGGCCCTTGATGTCGAGGCCGAGGATCGCCTGCGCGGCCTCGAACGCCTCGTCGGGGGTCTTCGCGACCTTGACGCCGCCGGCCTTGCCGCGCCCGCCGACCTTCACCTGGGCCTTGACGACCACCACGCCGCCGATCTTCTCGGCTGCCGCGCGCACTTCCTCGGGAGTATCCGCGACGATCCCGGGGAGCACCGGCACCCCGTATCGTTCGAAGAGATCTCGTGCCTGGTACTCGTACAGATCCACGTACTGTCCTTACATGCTAGGAGTATTGGGGGTCCGAGGCAGAAAAATGTCTCGATGTCGAGATAAGTCGACCAGTGCCCGAGTCTACCATCGCAGCCTGTCCGTCCCGCGACCGCGCCACCCCGCCAGGGCTTCCGATTCCCTCGGTCCGCGCCCCGGCCGCACGCGCCTCAGCGTTCGGCGATCCGGCCCAGATCCAGCCCGGAGGACGCGGCCTGGGCCGCGTCCAGCTGCGCCACGTACTCGTTCTTCAGCTTCTTGCCGTCCCCCGCGAACGGTCCGGTGCGGAAGCCGTAGAAGGCGAGCGTCGGCAGCATCGCGTCGGCCGAGGTGAGGATCGCGTTGTGGAAGTCGCCGTTGCCGCGCCGCAGTTCGGCGAAGATCCCGGCGGCGAGCGCATCCTCGTCGAGCGCGTCCCGATCCGCGTCGGCGGTGAGCTGCAGGGCGAGGTGCAGCTGCCGATCGCCGTTCGCGTCCTCGAACGAGATGAGCCGGTGGTTCTCGATCGCGTGCAGCAGCACCGGATCGGCGTTGATCACGTCGCGCAGCGAGTCCGGCCCGATCACCGCGCCGTTGAAGTCGACCGAGAGGTCGCTGCGCCCGTAGTGGAACAGCAGGGGCAGGTCGAGCATCTGCCGCTGCTTCAGGTGCTGCAGTCCGAGCTCCTCGAGGACCGGTTCCAGCTCGCGCAGCCGCAGCACGTGCCCGCGGTCGTGAATGTTGTAGCGGATCCGGGGGTTCAGGTTCTCGGCACGCGCGATCGTGACGAGCAGTTCGCCCGCCGCGTTGGTCTCGATCTGGTAGTTGAAGGGATTGAACTGGAAGATCATCGGCAGCACCCCGTACTCGTGGCGCTTGCTGATGCGGTGAGCCAGTTCGGGGTGCTCGACGAGCGCGCGGCGCAGATCGACGGTGAGGTCGGTCTCGATCGCCAGGTTGATCTCGAGATCGCTCGCCCCGTAGCTGCCGTACGCGGCGTGCGCCGTGCGCAGGATGTGGTCGCGCATGCTCTCGCTGATGCCCTCGCCACCGAACGCCGCGACGATGTCGTACTGCGACCAGTCGAGGCGGTCGTCGTCGAACAGCGCTTTGAGGAACGGCGGGTAGCTGAGGATCACGTAGGTGAAGCCGGTGCCGAACTCGCGCATCGTGGCGATGATCTTCGTCGCGTCCGGCCCGATCGACTTGATCATGGTGACGTCGGTGAGCGACGTGGTCACGTTCATGCCGGTCGCCCACGCGCCGAGCGAGAACGCGTTGAGCACGAACGGGGGTTTCGTCATGCTGCTCTCGGTGTTCGAGAAACCGAGCTGCAGCAGCTGCCGCGTCGCGATCCGCTCGCGCGGCCCGCGCACCCAGCTCGTCGGCGTGCCCGAGCTGCCGCTCGACTCGTCGACCACCACGCCGCGGCGCGGGATCCGGCCGTCGACGCAGCGCTCGGGGATCGACCACCGCTTGATGTAGCTGTCCTTGTCCATCTCGGGGATCGTCCGCAGCGCGGCCGCGATCCCACCGCGGGTGCGCAGCCGCGTCGGGAACCCCCGTTCGCCGAGGAACGCCCGGTAGGCGGGCACCCGCTTCGCCGTGCGTTCGAAGGTGCGCCAGGCCCGCCAGCGCCCCAGGGTCCAGCGCAGCGGCTCGATCCCGGGTGCGAGCAGGATCTTGTGGGTGTTCACGCGCGGCATGAACAGGCGGACCAGGTGGTCCTGGATCCAGACGAAGGTGAAGACGGCGGCGCGTTTCATGCGGGTGCCCCTTCCAGGGTCATGGCGGCGGCCGGCCTGCGGTGCGCGAGCGGCGGGGTCTCGCTGTAGCCGAAGCGGAACAGCATCCAGGCCAGTCGCTCCCCCGCTTCGTCCGCTTGGACCGCCTCGGCGAACAGGGCGTGCGAGCGCGGGTTCGTGATGACGGTGCCGAAGGGGTGCAGCACGACGCCGTGGCGGTGCAGCTCGAGCCAGATCCGCATGAACGTGCGCCCGGCCTCGATGTAGTCGGCGGGGCCGCCGAAGGGCCCCTCGATCCAGCCGAGCTGGTGCACGCCGCGCATGGTGCGCAGGTACACGCTGCGGATCAGCGCGCCGATGACCGGTGCGCGCCAGAGCCCGCGGTGCGCCATCGCGTAACGCAGGATCGGGCCGGGCATGAGCATCGCCTCGGCCGAGAGCCCGTCGGCCTTCGCGGCGGCTTCGCCCTTCGAGAAGCGGAGCCAGTGCATGATCTCGCCGTAGACGGCATCGTTCTCGAGGTCGTCGAAGAGGGTCGCCTGGTTGACGTGCACGATCCGGCGCACGAGCGCGGCGTCATCGGTCGAGCGGAACTCGTAGCCGGCGTCGGTGCAGATGCGTGCAGCCTCGGCGCGGACCTCGGCCGGCACCGCCCGGCGGTCGTAGGGTCGGCGCGAGGTGCGGCGGGTACGGAACCGGTCGAGGGCGGCGCGGGCCTCGGCGTCGCGCTCCGTCTCGCCCGGGTCGTCGGGATCGCGGGGCACCAGTTCGACCTCGGCGATGCGGTGCTGCCGGTCCGGGCTGTCGAAGTCCATCTCGGTGTGGTCGAGCGTCTCGCGCACGTCGTAGCCGTGGGCCGCGGCGACCACGGCGAGCGATTCGAGGAAGACGCCGGCGCAGACGTGCCCGAACGGGATCCCGAACGATTCGGCGGGGAGCCCGAGGTCGAGGTCGTAGCTGACCGTGGCACGGAGCACCGCGCCGGATCCGCCGTCGACCGCGGCGTGCGGCCGCACCTTGATGGGCTGGGAGTTGTGCGGGCTCGGGTAGTTGCGGGCGTCCTCCAGGATCGCCGGCCACGGATTCAGCGTCGAATCGCTCATGCGGCCGAGTCTAGGTGCGGCTCATGCGGGGTGCGACATATGGGCGGTCCGAACGCTCGGCCGGATAGGAACCGTCGGCCGGATCCCCGCGCCGGATTCGTCCGACTGGGGCTGGATACCCGGTTGAGCGCACACGCCCCTCGACGGCGCCCGCGCTACTCTTCGGCGCTGTCGAGGCCGGCATCGAGCTTGGCGATGGGGGCGAGCTTGACCAGCAGCTTGCGCTCCCCCACCGTGTCGAACACGACGTGGGCGATGCGCTTCGAACCGGCACCGGTGACGCCTGTGACCCGGCCCGCGCCGTACTCGTCGTGCCGGATCCGATCGCCCGGGGCCAGCTCGAGGTCGCCGTTGTCGCGGACCGAGCCGACGATCGTGTTCGGGAATCCGCCGCCCGCGGCCTGCGCGGCCTTGGCCTGCCGTTTGCGTTCGCGCCACTGCTCGAGCGCCGACTGCATGTTGCCGCTCGCCGGTTCGGAGACCGCTGCGGCACCCGATCCGCCGCGTCCGTAGCCGCCACTGCCCGAGCCGGATCCGAACGAGACCGAGGACTCGACGCCGCGCCCGGCGCCGCCTCGACTCGGGCGGGCGCCCGAACGGGGTGCGTTCAGCGCGCGCGACTCGGTGCCGCCGCGGCCCGTGACCTCGCCCGGCGACTGGCGCCAGTCGATGAGGGACTCGGGGATCTCTTGAAGGAACCGCGAGGGCATCGCCACCTGCACGTCGCCGAACTGGGCGCGCGTGCTGGCCAGGGTCAGGTAGAGCTGCTTGCGCGCACGGGTGATGCCCACGTACATGAGCCGGCGTTCCTCGGAGATGCCGCCGATCTCATCGACCGACATCTGGTGCGGCAGCAGTCCCTCCTCGACGCCCGTGATGAACACCGCTGGGAATTCGAGGCCCTTCGCCGTGTGCATGGTCATGAGTGAGACCGTGCCGCTCTCGTCGTCGAGCTCGTCGACCGCGGCGACCAGGCTCACCTCGGTGAGGAACTCGAGCAGCCCGACGCCCGGGTGCTGCACGTCGTATTCCTTGGCGACCGAGACGAGCTCCTCGAGGTTCTCGGCGCGGGCCTCGTCCTGCGGGTCGCGCTTCGCCCGCAGCTTCTCGATCATCTGCGTCTCGTCGAGGATCAGCTTCAGCACGTCGGCGACGGGCGCCGGCTGCTTCCGGGTCTCGGAGTCGTCGGTGGCGCCGCCGCCCGCGGCCATGCGCGCCGCGCGCTGCAGCAGCTGGCCCAGGCTCTCGATCGCCGCGCGCACCTTCGGCCCGAACGAGAGCTCGCCCGCGCGGAGCATGGCGTCGTGGAAGGAGATGCCCATCGCCTCCGCGTAGTTGGCGAGCTGCGCCTCGGCCATGGGACCGATGCCGCGCTTGGGAGCGCCGATGAGGCGCGACCAGGCGATGGGATCGTAGGGGTTCGCGAGGCTCGTGAGGTACGCCATGGCGTCCTTGATCTCGGCCCGCTCGTAGAACTTGGTGCCGCCGAGCACCCGGTACGGGATCGCGGCCCGGATCAGCAGCTCCTCGAGCGCACGGGTCTGCGAGTTGGTGCGGTAGAACACCGCCACGTCGCCGTAGGCGAGGCCCGAGCGGTGCAGGTCCTCGATCTCCTCGGCCACGAACCGGGCCTCGTCGTGCTGCGAGTAGCCCGTGAACCCGACGATCTGCGGGCCGTCGCCCTCCGAGGTCCAGAGGCTCTTGTCTTGTCGGTCGAGGTTGTTGCCGATCACGGCGTTGGCCGCCGAGAGGATGTTCTGCGTCGACCGGTAGTTCTGCTCGAGCTTGACCACCTCGGCACCCGGGAAGTCGCGCTCGAACTCGACGATGTTGCGGATGTCGGCACCGCGGAAGGCGTAGATGGACTGGTCGGAGTCGCCCACGACGGTGAGGCTCGCGGCCGGGATGCAACCGAGGCCGTCGAGCTCGCGCTCGCGCACGGGCGGAACGAGGCGCTCGACCACGTCGCGCTCGACGGGCCGCGTGAGCTCGCGGATCAGCGAGTACTGCGCGTGGTTCGTGTCTTGATATTCGTCGACCAGCAGGAAGCGGAAGCGCCGTTGGTAGACGGCCGCGACCTCGGGGAAGGTGCGGAAGAGGTGCACCGTCTGGCCGATGAGGTCGTCGAAGTCGAAGGCGTTGGCCCGGCGCAGCTCCTGCTCGTAGCTGCGGAAGATCTCGATGAACAGCCGCTCGCGCGGGTCGTTCGCGTTGGCCGTGGCCGCGTAGCTGTCGGCGTCGGAGAGCTCGTTCTTGAGCCGCGAGATCTTCGAGCTCGCGTTGGCCGGGGTGAAGCCGTAGCTGTCGGCCTCGAGGTCTTTGATGATGCGCTTGAGCAGCGCTCGGGAATCGGCCGAGTCGTAGATGGTGAAGCCCGAGACGTAGCCGAAGCGCTCCGCCTCGCGGCGCAGGATGCGCACGCAGGCCGAGTGGAAGGTCGAGATCCACATGCCCTCGGCCGCGCTGCCGAGCAGGCCCTCGACGCGCTCGCGCATCTCGGCGGCCGCCTTGTTGGTGAAGGTGATGGCGAGGATCTGGCTGGGCCAGGCCTCGCGGTTGCGGATGAGCTGCGCGATGCGGTGGGTGAGCACGCGGGTCTTGCCCGAGCCCGCGCCCGCGACGATGAGCAGTGCGGGGGAACGCGTGCTGACGGCCTGCGCCTGGGGCGGGTTGAGGCCGTCGAGCAGCGGATCCGGCGCGCCGGAGGCGCCGGTGCCCGGGTCGCCGAGGGGAACGCCGGACGGGTCGAGAAGTTCGAATTCGCTCATCGTGGTTCCAGTCTAGGAGCGACCACCGACATACTCCCCCGGGGAGCCGGGCTAGCATGGCTGGGGTCCGACCCGAGGCCCCGATGAACGGAGACCGATGCCCACCGATCCGAGGCTCCTCGTGCTCGCCACCGGCGGCACGATCGGCATGCGCGAGACGCCGGCGGGCATCGCCCCCGACCCGGACTTCCCCGAGATCCTCGAGGACATGCTCGCCGAGATCTGCGAACCCCTCGGGATCGAGTGGCGGGTCAATCACCTCCAGCCCCCGATCGACAGCGCGAACGCCGATGCCGACACCGCACCGCGCATCGCGCGCACGCTGAGCGCCCGGGTGCGCACGCAGCAGCCGCGCGGCGTGGTCGTGCTGCACGGCACCGACACCCTCGCCTACACCGGCGCGCGCCTCGCATTCGAGCTCTCGGGCCTCGGCTCGCCGGTCGTGCTCACCGGCAGCCAGCTCCCCCACGGCGCCGAAGGATCCGACGCCCGCGACAACCTGAGCCTCGCGGTCCGCGCCGCGATGCGCGCGTCGCGCACGGCCCCGGTCTCCATCGCCTTCGGCGGGGCGATCGTGCCCGCGGTGCGCGCGACCAAGCACCACAGCTCCGCGCTGGAGGCGTTCCGCGCCGAGCTCCCCCTGGGCGCGAGGCCCGCGGGGATCCCGAAGCTCGACGACGGCTCCCGCGGAGCCGCTTCGGCCCGCGTGATCTCGTTCCGTTTCGTCCCCGGCGTCACCGCCGACGACCTGCGCGGCGCCGTCGCGGGCGCCCCCGACGGCCTCGTGCTCGAGTGCTACGGCAGCGGCAACGGCCCCATGGACCGCCCCGGCATGCGCGACGCGCTCCGCGAGATCAGCTCGCGGATCCCCGTCGTCGCGATCACCCAGTGCACGGCCGGCGGCGGGGTCGACCTCGCACGGTACGCGGTCGGGCGCGAACTGGCGCGCACGGGCGTGATCACCGGATCCGACCTCACGCTGGAGGCCGCGATCGCGAAGCTCGGCTGGCTCGTCGACCGCGGCGCGGTCGGCAACATCCTGCGGGATCTCGTCCCCATCAACCTCATCGGCGAGTGCGCACCGCCGGCCGCCGAGGACCCGATCAGCTGAGGCGCGCCGCCGCGGCCCCGAGCTCGGGGTGGTCGACGAAGATCCCGTCGACACCGGTTCCCACGATCGCGCCGAACGCGGCGCGCCAGTCGCCCCACGCGCTCGCGGTCGCGGGATCCTGCGGATCGCCGATGCGGAACGGCGCCGCGAGGAACCGGTTCTCGGGACGCAGCGTCCACGTGAACACCGCGAGCCCGCGGGCGTGGGCGCGCTCGACCAGATCGGAGGCCACCGCGGCGCCGTCGGATCCGACGCCCACCAGGTCGCAGGTGTCGACGCTGATCCCCTCGACCCGGCCGGCCAGCGCGTCGAGCCCCGCGTCGCTGCGGTACCAGGCGTAGCTCGCGGCGGCGGATCCGCCGGCCGCCTCGCGCGCCACCTCGTCGGCGCCCGATCCGTCATGCTCCAGCAGGAATACGAAGTCCGCGGCCAGGCCGTCGGCGCGCAGCCGGTCCAGGATCCCCAGCTCGAAGCACTCGATCACGAGCCGCTCCCGGCGGTCCGCCCAGCCGGCCTCCGCCAGCACCGGCGGCAGCAGCTGCTCGAAACAGTGCCCCAGCTCCGAGAAGTACTGCGCGTGCTTCACCTCGAGCACGACACCGATCCCGCGGTCGCTCGCCGCGCTCTCCTCGTCGATGATCGCGAGCACGTCCGACAGCCGGAGGATCGGCTCCCGTCCGTCGAACTCCCGGTTGTCGGGGCGCACCTCGGGCAGGCGCTCCCGGCTGCGAAGGATCGCGAGCTCGGCCCAGTCGAAGTCCTCGGTGAACCAGCCGGTCAGCTCGACGCCGTCGACGGTCTTCGTCGTGCGCCGCTCGGCGAACTCCGGGTGATCCGCGACGTCCGTGGTGCCCGAGATCTCGTTCTCGTGCCGTACCACCAGCACGCCGTCGCGGGTGACGACCACGTCCGGCTCGACCGCGTCGACGCCCTGCCTGCAGGCGAGCCGGTATGCCGATTCGGTGTGCTCGGGGCGGACGCCGGAGGCTCCGCGATGGCCGATGACCAGGGGACGGGATCGGCCGGCGCCGGAGGTGTCGAGCATGCCGACCATGCTAGGTCCGCCGGGTGAACGATCGGGGTGACGGACCGGGTGAGCTGCGGGCGAACACCCAGTGGATTCCTATACTGGCGTGGGAATCCGCCGATAGGCTGGTGTGAAATCCCGTCGAGAAAGGATCCCGACGCACATGAGCAATCCCGCGCTCTCCAACAACCCGGCGCTCAACGGCAAGACGCTGACCGCCGAGGAACTGCACCGCATCTACGATCAGCCGGCGGCGCAGCCCCAGCGCCCGGGCATCGACGTGCCCGCCGGTCAGCCCGCGCAGCAGGGCTTCGGCGCGCAGCCGGGCGCCCAGCAGCCGCCCGTCATCACCCCGTCCGACAAGCCGATGACCTACGAGAACACCATCTCGAAGACGGTCATGCTGTTCCTCATCGTGCTCGCCTTCGGCGCCGTGGGCTGGTTCGTGCCGGTCCTCATGCTCCCGGGCGCGATCGCCGGTCTCGTGCTGGGCCTCGTGAACGCCTTCAAGAAGGAGCCGAGCGTTCCGCTGATCATCGCCTACGCCGCCGCGCAGGGCCTGTTCCTCGGCGGCATCTCGGGCACCTTCGAGGCGATGTTCAACGGCATCGTCGCCCAGGCCATCATCGGCACGCTCGCCGTGTTCGCCATCACGCTGCTGCTGTTCCGCAGCGGCAAGGTGCGCACCAGCCCCCGTGCGACCAAGATCTTCATGGTCGCGATCATCGGCTACGCCGCGTTCTCGCTGGTCAACGTCGTACTCATGCTCACCGGTGTCAACTCCGATCCTTGGGGCATGTACGGCACGAAGCTGTTCGGCTGGCTGCCGCTCGGCCTGGTCATCGGCGCTCTCGCGGTACTCCTCGCCGCGTACTCGCTCGTCATGGACTTCGAGCTGATCCAGAACGGCGTGCGCAACCGCGTCCCCGAGAAGTGGGCCTGGTCGGCCGCGTTCGGCCTCATGGTCACGCTGATCTGGCTGTACGTCGAGATCCTCCGCATCATCGCGATCTTCCGCAGCAATTAGCGGCTGACGCGACACCGACGCCGAAGGGCGGGGAACCGAACGGTTCCCCGCCCTTCGGCGTCTCTGGTGCGTTCGAGTTCCCCGGGTCAGGCGGAGATCGAGCGAGGCGGCTCCGGCGATTCGATCGGCGGCACGGGCACCACCGTCACCGGACTCGTCGGCAGGCCGCCGTGCAGCGCGCGGTGCAGCCGCTCCATGCGCGCGTCGAGCTCGGCCGCGGTGTCGGCGGCGTCCTTGAGGCTCGCCAGCAGGCCCTCGGGCACCTGGCGCTCGTACTTGTAGTGGATCTTGTGCTCGAGGCTCGCCCAGAAGTCCATCGCGATGGTGCGGAACTGGATCTCGACGGGCACGCGCACCGCACCCGTCGAGAGGAACACGGGCACCTCGACGATCGCGTGCAGGCTCTGGTAGCCGTTCGGCTTCGGCTGCGCGATGTAATCCTTCACGAGCAGCAGCGTCACGTCGTCCTGCTGCGTGAGCAGTTCGAACAGCCGGTAGACGTCGGCGGTGAAGCTGCAGGTGATGCGCACGCCCGCGATGTCGGTGATGTGCTGGCGCACGACGTCGAGGCCCGGCGGCAGACCGCGCCTGCGCACCTTGTCGAGCAGGCTGTCCGTCGACTTCACCCGGCTCGACACGTGCTCGATCGGGTTGTAGTCGTGCATGTAGAGGAACTCGTCGCGCAGGATCTCGATCTTGGTCTCGATCTCCTTCAGCCCGAACTCGTACTCGAGCAGGAACCGCTGGAACTCGTCGCGGACCGCCCGGGCCTCGGCCGCGGACATCGAGATGCGTTCGTCATCGGCACTGTCCATGTGCTCGACCCTAGCCGCGCAGTCTCGGCGCGGGCTGCGAGTCCCCTGCGCCGCTCCCCCGTCGGCACGGCCACCGCGCCGGCCGCCGCGCCGGTCCTCGCCGCGACTCGAACCGCAGCCCGAACCGGGGAGGCATGCGCCCCCGGCTAGTCTTGACGGATGATCCTCGAGTCGATTCGCGCCGGGCTCGCCAGAGCCTTCTGGTGGCTGTCCCCGTGGCGACTCGTCCCCGAGAGCGATCCGCCCGCCGGGCCGCGCCTGCTGATCGGCGCACCGCACACCTCGAACGTCGACTTCGTGCTGATGCTCGGCATCGCCTGGAGCGCGCGCATGCGGATCCACTGGCTCGGCAAGCGCGAGCTCTTCCGCGGCATCGCCGGTCCGATCATGCGCGGACTCGGCGGGATCCCCGTCGACCGCGCGAACGCATCGGGCGTCGTCGACGCCGTGGTCGCGCGCGCCCGCGCGACCGACCGCTTCCTCCTGGTGGTCACCCCCGAGGGAACCCGCTCGGGCAGCGGCTGGCGCAGCGGCTTCTATCGGATCGCCCGCGCCGCCGGGCTGCCCGTCACGCTCGGCTTCGTCGACCGCACCACCCGCACCACGGGCCTCGGGCCGACGCTCGCGCTCACCGGCGACGTGGTCGCCGACATGGACGTGATCCGCGCGTTCTACGCGGACAAGGCCGGAGTGCGTCCCGAGCGACGCACCGAACCCCGTCTGCAGGACGAGGCGGGGCTCACCGCACTGCTGGCGGGCGACTCCGCGGAGCCCGGCACCGTCTGAGCGCGCCGTCGCCGAACGCAGCGCGACGCAGGGGGCGTGCCGCCGCACAGCGGAACGGGCCGGGGAGCTTCGCTCCCCGGCCCGTTCCGCTTCCGTCAGCGCCGAGACGCCGGACGGATCACTCCCACTCGATGGTCCCCGGCGGCTTCGACGTCACGTCGAGCACCACTCGGTTGACCTCGGGCACCTGGTTGGTGATGCGGTTGGAGATCTTGGCGAGCACCTCGTAGGGCACGCGGGTCCAGTCGGCCGTCATGGCGTCCTCGGACGAGACGGGGCGCAGCACGATCGGGTGGCCGTAGGTGCGGCCGTCGCCCTGCACGCCCACCGAGCGCACGTCGGCGAGCAGCACGACCGGGCACTGCCAGATCGTCTGGTCGAGGCCGGCGGCGGTGAGCTCCTCGCGGGCGATCGCGTCGGCCTCGCGCAGCACGTCGAGGCGCTCGCGGGTGACCTCGCCGACGATGCGGATGCCGAGACCGGGGCCGGGGAACGGCTGGCGGCCGACGATCGCCTCTGGGATCCCGAGCTCGCGGCCGATCGCGCGGACCTCGTCCTTGAACAGGGCGCGCAGCGGCTCGATCAGCTCGAAGTCGAGGTCCTCGGGGAGGCCGCCGACGTTGTGGTGCGACTTGATGTTCGCGGTGCCCGCGCCGCCGCCCGACTCGACGACGTCGGGGTACAGGGTGCCCTGCACGAGGAACTTGACCTTCTCGCCCGAGGCCTTGGCCTCGGCGACGAGGTCGAGCTGCACTTGCTCGAACGCGCGGATGAATTCGCGGCCGATGATCTTGCGCTTCTCTTCGGGATCGGTGACCCCGGCGAGGTGACCGAGGAAGATGTCGGCCGCGTCGACGGTGATGAGCTTGACGCCGGTCGAGGCGACGTAGTCGCGCTCCACCTGCTCGCGCTCGCCCTTGCGCAGCAGACCGTGGTCGACGAACACCGCGGTGAGCTGGTCGCCGATGGCCTCGTGCACGAGCGCGGTCGAGACGGCCGAGTCGACGCCGCCCGACAGCGCGGAGATGACGCGCGCGTCGCCGACCTGCTCGCGGATCCGTTCGATCTGCTCGGCGATCACGTTGCCGGCGGTCCAGTCCGCGGGGATTCCGGCGACATGGTGCAGGAAGTTCTCGAGCACCCGCTGGCCGTGATCGGAGTGCTTCACCTCGGGGTGCCACTGCACGCCGTAGAGCTTCTTCTCGGCGGAGCCGAACGCCGCGACCGGGGTCACCGCGGTGCGGGCGTAGACCTCGAAGCCCTCGGGCGCCTGCTGCACGGCGTCGCCGTGGCTCATCCAGACGTTCTGGGCCTCGGGCTGGCCGCCGAGGATCGCCCCGCCGCCGCCCACGAGGGTCGCGTCGGTCGCGCCGTACTCACGGTCGCCGGTGTTGCCGACGGTGCCGCCGAGCGCGCGCGCCATGACCTGGAACCCGTAGCAGATGCCGAGCACGGGGATCCCGAGGTCGAACACGCTGTCGTCGAAGGCGGGAGCGCCCTCCTCGTAGACGGACGAGGGTCCGCCCGAGAGCACGATGCCGAGCGGGCGCTTCGCCTCGACCTCGGCCGCGGTGATGGTGTGCGGCACGAGTTCGGAGTAGACGCCCGCTTCGCGCACGCGGCGCGCGATGAGCTGGGCGTACTGCGCTCCGAAGTCGACGACGAGGACCGGGCGGTGCTCGGTCGAGGTCTGATCGGTCATGAACGGCCTTCCGGGATCGGTGCGGCCGAGGCCGCGTTGGGAGTGGGAGTCTGGGCGGCCTCGAGGTGCTCGAGGGTCTGCGTGACCTCTCGTGCGGTGCGTCCCTCGAGGAAGAAGGACATGAACGGGATCACGCCGCCGAGGGCGAGCAGCAGGAAACGTCCGAAGTTCCAGCGCATCGGGCTCCACAGCATGAAGTTCGAGATCAGGTAGACCACGTAGAACCAGCCGTGCGCGATGAGGATCGCCTTGAACAGGTCGAAGCCCTGCACCGCGAAGTCGCGCTCCATACCGCCGGGCATGACGGGCTCGAAGTGGGCGAAGCCGTTCGGGGTGAAGAGGAACAGCTCGACCCGGAACACGTACTTCATGACCATGACGGCGCAGAGCAGCAGCAGCATGGTGCCGGTGATCACCGAGGTGACCTTGTAGAAGCTCAGCGACTTGCGGATGCGCGGGAAGTCGGCGGGCTTGGGCTGCAGAACCATGGATTCCATCCTATCGCGGTGTGACGTTTCGTCCTGCCCGGAGGAAGGACCTCATCCTGCGCGAGGAACGAGTCGCAGGATCTCGGGATTCTGCGACTCGTCCCTCGCGCAGAATGACGGGGTGAGGATCAGGGGCCGGCCGCGCCGCCGCCCTCCGCCTCGAGCGCCTTGAGCTCGTGCTCCTTCTCCCAGGCGTCGCGCGCCAGGCGGTACCAGAAGAAGATCGCGAAGCCCGCGAATACGACCCACTCGATCGCGTAGAAGACGTTGAGCCAGTTCACCGTCTCGGCCGGCAACGGCGGGACGGACTCGATGCGGTCGAGCCCGTACTTCGACAGCGGCTCACCCTGCAGCAATTCTGCCGACTGCTTCGGGTGCAGCACCAGGTAACCGCCGTAGCTGGGCTCGTCGCCCGCGCCCCAGCGGTTCACGAGCTGCGCAGGCGCCATCGAGAGGATGGTCTGCGGGTCGCGGTCGGCCGTCGGGATCAGCGGCGCATCCGGCGGCATGTACCTGCCCTCGAACGGGACCGGCTGGAACACCTGGACGACCGGCTGCTCGGCGATGCGCTTCGCGGCCGCCTCGGCCTTCGCCGCGGACGGCGCCCAGCCGAGCGCGACCGCGAGCCGTGCGGAGGACCCGTCGCCCTGCTCGACCTGTACCTCGCCGACCACCCACGCGCCCTGCGCGCCGAAGTTGGTGCGGTTCTCGACCACCAGGGTCGAGGTACGGGTCAGCACACCGGCGCCCGTGGCGACCATGCCGCCCGCGTGATCGCTGACCGCGATCCCCGGTTCGGTCAGCTCGTTCAGCGGGCGCGGCTGCTCGGAGGACGAGGTCGAGTCCTTCGCGCTGTTCTGCACGGCGACCCCGAGCTGCCACTGGCCCAGCCAGGCGAAACCGGCCGCGACCGCGAGCGCCGCGATGAGCGCCAGGATCCACTGCGGGCGCACCATGACCCGTGCGAGGGTCGGGTCGCCGAGGTATTCGGGGCGTTTCGCGGACGTGCTGATGGTTCGGCGCTCCTGCCAGAGGGATCAGGGCCGGAGAACCCACGGCCCACGGTCGGAGGACGACCGGACGAACCGATTCTATCGGGCCTCGCCGGGTCCGTCCTGAGCGTCCGGATCGTCGGCGCTGCCCGTGAAATCGGGGGCTTCGAGCCGCACCCGGTCCGCCGCTTCGTCGGTCAGCTCCTGCTGGCTCGCCCGCTCCGCGGCGACGCGTTCGAGGTAGCGTTCGACCTCGCGTCCGATGCGCGCCGCGTCCCAGCCGAGCACTCCGGCCATGAGCTCGGCCGCGACCGGCGCGGCGGAGACGCCGCGATCCCACGCCTCGATCGAGATCCGCGTGCGCCGTGCGAGCACGTCGTCGAGGTGCAACGCGCCCTCGTGGCTCGCCGCGTAGACGATCTCGGCGCCGATCACGTCGTCGGCACCGGGCAGCGACTCGCCGAGCTCGGGACGCTCGGCGACGAGCGCGAGCAGGTCGTCGGTGCGCGACCCGTAGCGCTGCAGCAGGTGCTCCACCCGGTCGACGTGCACCCCCGCGGCCTTCGCCGAGCGCGCGCGCCGGTTCCAGGCCGCGCGGTACCCCTCGGCGCCCACGAGGGGGACGTCGTCGGTGATCGAGGACGGGATCCGCCCCTCCATCGCGGCGACCGCCTCGTCGACCGCGTCCTTCGCCATGACCCGGTAGGTAGTGAGCTTGCCGCCGGCGACCATCACGAGGCCGGGCACGGCGTGCACCACGAGGTGCTCGCGCGAGAGCTTCGAGGTCTCGTCGCTCTCCCCCGCGAGCAGCGGCCGGAGGCCCGCGTAGACGCCCTCGACGTCGTCACGGGTGAGCGGGGTCTGCAGCACCGTGTTCACGTGCTCCAGCAGATAGTCGATGTCGGCCGCGGTCGCCGCCGGATGCGCCTTGTCGAGCTCCCAGTCGGTGTCGGTCGTGCCGATGAGCCAGTGCCGCCCCCAGGGGATCACGAAGAGCACGCTCTTCTCGGTGCGCAGCAGCAGACCGTACTTCGAGCGGAAGCGGTCCCGCGGGACCACGAGGTGGATCCCCTTCGATGCGCGCACCCGGAAGGTGCTTCGCTCCCCCACGAGCGCCTGCGTGTCGTCGGTCCAGACGCCGGTCGCGTTGATGACCTGCTTCGCGCGGACCTCGAAGCGCTCGCCGGTCTCGAGGTCGTGCGCCTGGACGCCGACCACCCGCTCGCCGACGCGGAGGAACCCCTCGACGCGCACCCGGTTCGCGGCGAGCGCGCCGTAGGCGGCCGCGGTGCGCACGACCGTCGACACGAGTCGCGCGTCGTCCACCTGCGCGTCGGAGTAGCTGAGACCGCCCCGGAACGCGTCGCGGCGGAGGCCCGGCGCCTCGCGGCCCAGCCGCCGGCGGGTCACGTGCGCGTGCCACGGCACCCCGGGCGGACGCCCGCCGGTCCGCGCGAACAGATCGTAGAGCAGCATGCCGGCGCCCACGTAGCAGCGCTCGATCACGGGGACCGTGACGGGGTAGAGGAAGCGGACCGGACGCACGAGGTGCGGTGCCAGGCGTTGCAGCAGCAGCCCGCGCTCGACGAGCGCTTCGCGCACGAGCGAGAAGTTCATCTGCTCGAGGTAGCGGATCCCGCCGTGCACGAGCTTCGAGGATCGGCTCGACGTGCCCGAGGCCCAGTCCCGGGCCTCCAGGATTCCGGTGGAGAGGCCGCGAGTCGCCGCGTCGAGCGCGACGCCCGTACCGGTGATCCCGCCGCCGATCACCAGCACGTCGAGTTCGGCACCGGGCTCGCGCATCGCGGCGATCGCCGCGGCGCGCTCATCGGGTCCGAGCCTGCCGCGGGTGTCCCCCGCCGCAGGCGGTTGCGAGTTCTTCCGTACGCTCATGCGCTCCTCCTTCCGAACCCGCGAAGCGCTCAGCGCTCTGCGTGCACGATCCCGACGCGCTGGAACTCCTTGACCTCGGAGTATCCGGCTGTGGCCATGGCCCGGCGCAGCGCGCCGATGAGATTCGCGGTGCCGTCGGCCACGTGGGCCGGCCCGCCGATGATCTGCTCGAGCGGGGCGACACCGCCGACCTGCACCCGCGCGCCGCGCGGCAGATCGTCGTGGTGCGCCTCCTGGCCCCAGTGCCAGCCGCCGCCCGGGGCGTCGGTGGCGCGTGCGAGTGCTGCACCGAGCATGACCGCGTCCGCGCCGCAGGCGATCGCCTTGATCAGATCGCCCGAGGTGCCGAGCCCGCCGTCGGCGATCACGTGCACGTAGCGGCCGCCCGACTCGTCGAGGTAGTCGGTGCGGGCCCCGGCGACGTCGGCGATCGCGGTCGCCATGGGTGCGCGGATGCCCAGCGTGGCACGGGTGGTCGACGAGGCGCCCCCGCCGAAGCCGACGAGCACGCCGGCCGCGCCCGTGCGCATGAGGTGCAGGGCCGACTGGTAGGTCGCAGCGCCGCCGACGATCACCGGCACGTCGAGCTCGTAGATGAACTGCTTGAGGTTGAGCGGCTCGCGGCCCGGCACCGAGACGTGCTCGGCCGAGACGGTGTTGCCGCGGATCACGAAGAGGTCGACGCCCGCACCGATGACGGTCTCGGAGAACTCGGCGGTGCGGTGCGGCGACAGCGCGCCGGCCACCGTCACCCCGGCCTCGCGGATCTCGCCCAGGCGGGCCGTGATCAGCTCGGGGCGGATCGGGGCCGCGTACAGCTCCCGCATGCGGGCGAGCGCGGCCACCGGGTCGGAGATGGTCGCCAGATCGGCGAGCAGCGGCTCCGGGTTCTCGTGGCGGGTCCAGAGGCCCTCGAGGTTCAGCACGCCGAGGCCGCCGAGGCGGCCGAGCGCGATCGCCGTCGCGGGCGACATGACCGAGTCCATGGGGGCGCCCAGCACCGGGATCTCGAACTGGAACGCGTCGATGGTCCAGCTCGTCGAGACGAGCTCGGGGTCGCGGGTGCGCCGCGTCGGCACGATGCCGATCTCGTCGAAGGTGTACACGCGACGTGCGCGCTTGCCGCGGCCGATCTCGATCTCGTTGCTCACGAAACCAGCCTACCGGCCGCACGCCGATACGGCGAAGCCCCCGATCGCACGGGGGCGTCGGGGGCTTCGCCGGAGAGCGGATCAGCGCCGGTAGTTGGGCGCCTCGACCACCATCTGGATGTCGTGCGGGTGGCTCTCCTTGAGGCCCGCGGAGGTGATGCGGACGAACTCGCCGCGCTCCTTGAGCTCCGTGATCGAGCGCGCGCCCACGTAGAACATCGACTGGCGGAGGCCGCCGATCATCTGGTGCGCGACCGCTCCGACGGGCCCGCGGTAGGGCACCTGGCCCTCGATGCCCTCGGGAATCAGCTTCTCGTCGCTCGGGACGTCGGCCTGGAAGTAGCGGTCCTTCGAGTAGGAAGTGCGCTCACCGCGGGTCTGCAGCGCGCCGAGCGAGCCCATGCCGCGGTAGTTCTTGAACTGCTTGCCGCCCACGAACACCAGGTCCCCCGGGCTCTCGTCGGTACCGGCGAGCAGCGAGCCCATCATCACCGAGGACGCGCCGGCGACGAGCGCCTTCGCGATGTCGCCCGAGTACTGCAGGCCGCCGTCGGCGATCACGGGGACGCCCGCGGGCGTCGCGGCGCGCGCGGCCTCGTAGACCGCGGTCACCTGCGGCACGCCGACGCCGGCGATCACGCGGGTGGTGCAGATGGAGCCCGGCCCGACGCCGACCTTCACCGCGTCCGCGCCGGCCTCGACGAGCGCCTTGGCCCCGTTGTAGGTCGCGACGTTGCCGCCGATCACGTCGATGTGCGCGAACGCGGGATCGGCCTTGATCTTGGCGATGATGTCGAGCACGCCCTTGCTGTCGCCGTTGGCGGTGTCGACGACGAGCACGTCGACGCCCGCGTCGAGCAGCGAGGTGGCGCGCTTCCAGGCGTCGCCGAAGAAGCCGACCGCGGCGCCGACGCGCAGGCGACCCGCGTCGTCCTTGGTGGCGTTCGGGTACTGCTCCTCCTTGTCGAAGTCCTTCACCGTGATGAGCCCGGTGAGGCGACCCGACCCGTCGACGAGCGGCAGCTTCTCGATCTTGTGCTGGCGGAAGATCTCGGCGGCGTCGCCGCGGCTCATGCCGGTGCGACCCGTGATGAGGGGCATCTTGGTCATCGCGTCGCCGACGCGCACGCGGGAACGCTCGCCCGGATCGATGAACCGCATGTCGCGGTTCGTGATGATGCCGAGCAGGGTGCCCTGCTTGTCGACGACGGGCAGACCGCTCACGCGGTACTCGCCGCAGAGGGCGTCGACCTCGGCCACGGTCGCGTCGACCGTGGTGGTGACCGGGTTCGTGATCATGCCGGCTTCGCTGCGCTTGACGCGGTCGACCATCTCGGCCTGGTCCTGGATGGACAGGTTGCGGTGGAGGATTCCGAGGCCGCCGTTGCGGGCCATCGCGACCGCCATGCGCGTCTCGGTCACGGTGTCCATGGCCGCCGAGATGAGCGGGATCCCGAGCTCGATCCGGCGCGTAAGCCGGGTCGAGGTGTCGGCCTCGCTGGGGATGACGTCGGTGTGCGCCGGAAGCAGCAGCACATCGTCGTAGGTCAGACCGGTGAACGCGAAGGGATCGCGCTGTTCCATGGAGCCTCTTTCCGGGTCGGGATCGTTGCGAGGAGAACGGCGCATCCGCTGCCGTTGCACCATTCTAAACGCTGGACCCCCACCGCTTCTTCCCGCGGGTTCCCAGGCGGCTATCCGCCGAGGGCGATCGGCCCCGTCTTGGGCTCGGCCGTCACCCGCGCGTTCGGCCCGCGCCGCAGCGTCGCGACCATGTCGACGACGAGGAACACGAGCGCGATCCAGACCCCGATGAAGCCGATCCAGCGCGCCGTCGACATCACCTCGTGCATGACGAAGTAGCCGAACAGGAACCCGATCACCGGGGTCATGAACTGCAGGAAGCCGATGTAGGTGAGCGGGAGCCGCTGCGCGGCCTCGCCGAACAGGATCAGCGGGACCGCGGTGACGAGCCCGCTGAGCAGCACGAACACCGTCACGAGCGTGCCGTGGGAGAACGCGCCGAGCCCCGCGGGGAGCGCGGCGAGGATCGCGAGCTGCGTGAGCCCCACGGGCACCGAGACGATCGTCTCGACGGTGAGCCCCGTCACGCCGTCGACCGCGTCGATGCGCTGGTGCACGACGCCGTAGAGCCCGAACGACACGGCGAGGCCGATCGCGATCCAGGGGAACTGGCCGTAGGCGACCGTCGACACGAGCACGCCGAGACCGGCGATGGAGACCGCGATCCACTGCAGGCGCGATAGCTTCTCGCGCCAGAAGATCACGCCGAACAGGATCGTGAACAACGGATTGATGAAGTAGCCGAGGGCCGTTTCGAGCACGTGGCCCGAGATCACGCCGATGACGAAGAGCTGCCAGTTCGCGTAGAGCAGCAGCGATGCGAGCGCCAGCGCGCCGAGCTTCTTCGGCGAGCGCAGGATCCCGGCCACGGCGCCCCAGCGCCGGGTGATCGTGACGATCAGCGCGCAGATGATGAGAGTCGTGACGACCCGCCACGGCACGACCTCGAGCGGGTTCACCGACGCGATGACGGTGAAGAAGAGCGGGAAGGCTCCCCACATGAGGTAGGCCCCGAATCCGAAGGCCAATCCCGACCTGAACCGCGTCGTCGCCCCGTTTCCGCTCATCGATCCAGTCTAGTGATCGACGCGGACCCGGTCGATGCGCCCGCGGACGATCCTGTACGCGAAAGTTGGCGGAGCGAACAGAACGGGCCCCGGAGGCGATGCCTCCGGGGCCCATGTTCGCGCGGCCGGAAGGCCGCGGAGCGCTTAGCGGGTGACGACCGCGAGGACGTCGCGAGCCGAGAGCACGAGGTAGTCGGCGCCGCCGACCTTGACCTCGGTGCCGCCGAACTTCGAGTAGATCACCACGTCGCCGACCGCGATATCGAGCGGGACGCGAGCGCCGCTGTCGGAGACGCGGCCGGGGCCCACTGCCACGACCTCGCCCTCCTGGGGCTTCTCCTTGGCGCTGTCGGGGATGACGAGGCCCGAAGCGGTGGTCTGCTCGGCCTCGACCTGCTTGATGACGATTCGATCCTCGAGCGGCTTGATGGCAACCGACACGATTGACCCCTTTTCTGACGTGAACTGAAGATTGTGCGAGCGCCCGGAGGAAACCGGGCGTCGTGTGAAGTCTAGGGTCTGGTTTGGCACTCCTGCAAGGCGAGTGCCAGCGAATGCGCAGGTGATCGCGAGGGGCGAACGCGCGCGATCCGGCGGCGCCGTCTCGGAAACGATTCCGGCCGTGCGCACGGGCGCTCACGGCGCGGCATGCGAGGATGTTCGGCAACGGCCGGGAACTCCCCGGCGTCCGCCGCCGACGGCCCGAGGAAGAAGTACGAGATGTCGTTCCCCACCGACCCCGCCCAGCCCCCGCAGCAGCCCGAGCAGCCGGCCGCGCCCGAGCAGCCGGCTCCGCCTGCGCAGCCCGAAGCTCCGCAGTTCGTCGCCCCGCAGCCGAACGCCCCGCAGGTTCCGGCGCCGCAGGCCGCGCCGCAGCAGCCCTACGGCGCTCCCCAGCCCTACGGTGCACCGCAGCAGCCCTACGGCGCCCCGCAGCAGCCGTACGGCGCTCCCCAGGCCCCGTACGGAGCGCCCCAGCCCGGCGCCGTCCCGCAGTACGCGGCGTACCCCGCGCCCCCGGCCACCAACACGATGGCGATCATCGCGTTCATCGCGTCGTTCTTCATCCCGTTGCTCGGCATCATCCTCGGGCACATCAGCCTGGGCCAGATCAAGCGCACCGGCGAGAACGGCCGAGGCCTCGCGCTCGCCGGCACCATCATCGGATACGTGTGCACCGCGATCGTCGTGCTCTGGATCGGATTCGTCATCGTGATCTCGGTGATCGCCGCGGCATCGTCCAGCGGCTACTCCTACTCGAGCTACTGAGCACCCGCTCGCGCGCTCGACCGAGAGGAGGCCCCGGACCAACGTCCGGGGCCTCCTCTCGGTTTCGCAGACTCCTGATGACACGGGAAAACCGCCATGTCGTATGGTGGAAGCGCAGCAGGTATCGGCTGCACGAACGAGATCCGGAGCTCAGCATGTCGAACGCCACCCCGCAGGAGCCGCAGAACACCGGCGCGCAGCCCACTGTTCCGCAGCCCACCGCACCGCAGCAGCAGTTCACCGTTCCGCAGCCGACCGCGGCGCAGCCCTATGCCGCGACGCAGCAGTACCCCGCGGTCCCGCCGCAGCCGGCCCCGGCCTACAGCGCCGCCCCGCGCAAGCCCGAGGCCACCACCATGGGCCTCACCAACACCTACGCGGTCCTGGCCATCATCTTCGCGTTCATCGCGCCGCTCGCGGGCATCATCTTCGGGCACCTCTCGCTCGGCCAGATCAAGCGCACGGGCGATGCCGGCCGCGGCATCGCGCTCACCGGCCTCATCGTCAGCTACGCGTACTTCGTGGCGATCGCGCTCTTCTTCATCTTCTACATCGGCTTCATCTTCGTGATGATCGGCACGGCCGGCGCCGCCCTCTCGCAGACCGGCACCTACTGATCCATGGCGAAACCGCGCAGACGACCCCGGGGCGACGCCCCGGGGTCGTCCGTTTCACGCCCCGCCGACTCCCGCGCGTCGACGCCCCGTCCCTCCGCTGCTCCGGGCGGACGGGTCGCGGCGGCCGGCTCCGTGCTGCCCGGCTGGGATGAGCTCGCGACGCCCGCCGGCCTCGAGCTGCTCGACCGCATCGACGCGTCCACCGTGTCCGGGCTCGACGCCACCGCGATCGGACGCGGGCTGCGCGCCGAGGGGACCGATCCCGGACTGATCGCGGCGGCGCTGACCCAGCACGGCCTCCGTGTCCGCGCCGCGGCCAAGTTCGGATCGCGCCGCGCCGCACGCATGCTCTTCACCCCGGCGGGCCTCGAGCAGGCCTCCCGCTTCGCCGTCGCCGAGCGCCACGCGGCCCGGTTCCGGACGGCGGGATCGACCCGGGTCGCCGATCTCGGCTGCGGGATCGGCACCGAGTCGCTCGCCGTGCTCGAAGCGGGCCTGGTCCCGCGCGCGGTGGAGCTCGATCCGCTGACGGCGACGTTCGCCGCCCATAACCTCTCGATTGCCGGCGCCGACGACAGCGTGCGCGTCGGCGACGCCGAAGCGCTGGGCACGGCCGACGCCGACGCCGCGTTCCTCGATCCCGCCCGCCGCACCGCGGGGCATCGCGATACCCGACGGCTCGCCGGCCCCGACGACTACGCGCCCTCGCTCGGCTTCGCCTTCGGCCTCGCCGAACGGATGCCGACCGGTATCAAGCTCGGCCCCGGCTTCGACCGGGAACTCATCCCCGCCGATGCCGAAGCCCAGTGGGTCTCGGTCGGCGGGCAGCTCGTCGAGATGGGGCTGTGGTTCGGGGCCGCCGCGCGTCCGGGCGTCCGGCGCTCGGCGCTCGTCCTGCGCGCCTCCGGGGATCCCGATCCGGAACCCGTCGCCGATGAGCTGCACGCCGATGCCGACGCCGACGACGCCGAGGTGCGTCCGCTCGGCGGGTTCCTCTACGAACCCGACGGGGCCGTGATCCGAGCCCGGCTCATCGGCCTGCTCGCCGAGCAGCTGCGGGCCGGCATGCTGAGCGACGGGATCGCCTACCTGACGGGCGACGCGCTCGTGCCGACGCCGTTCGCGACGGCGTTCCGCGTGCTCGAGACGCTGCCCGTCAAAGAAGCGGAGCTGCGGCGCGCCCTCGCGGAGCGCTCGATCGGCACTCTCGAGATCAAGAAGCGCGGGATCGACGTCGACCCCGCTGCGCTGCGCACCCGGCTCAAGCTCCGCGGGGCCGAACGGGCGACGCTCGTGCTCACCCGCGCGGCGGGCAAGCACACGGCGCTGCTCGTCGAGCGCTGCTGACGCCCGTGAAGCGCCGGGAGGCCCGGATCCTCACGGATCCGGGCCTCCCGCCGCACTGTCTGGACCCTACGGAGTGGTCGTGATGTCGACGCTGGAGCAATCGATCGTCTGCCCCGCGATCTCGACCGTCGCCGCGCCGTTGGCGCACTGCTCGGCCGCGTTGCCGACCGCACCGAGTGCGAGCAGCGCCACGATCACGATGACCACGCCGGCGACCAGGCCGAGGATGCCGACGATGAGGCCGGTGAGGCTGAAGCCCTTGGGCTGCTTCTTCACCATCGCGACGATGCTGAGCACGATACCCACGAACGCGAGCGGGATCCCGAGGAACGGGAGGAAGCACAGCACCAGGCCCACGATCGAGAGCACCATGCCGGTGATCGCGAGGCCCTTCTTCGGCGCGGTATCGGTCGTGTAGGGCTGCGCTGCGCCGTAGCTCGGCACGCCCGGAGCCGCGGGGGCGGCGGGCGGGATCGGCGCCGCGACCGGCGGCACCGCGGCGGCGGGTGCGG
>NZ_LAYO01000073.1 GCF_000980875.1 Leucobacter sp. Ag1
GCAGCGGGTCGCCATCGCCCGGGCGCTCGCCCGCTCACCCCGGATCCTGCTGCTCGACGAACCGGTCTCGGCGCTGGACCTCACCGTGCAGGCACGGGTGCTCGACCTCCTCGACGACGTGCAGACGGAGCGCGGCACCGCGATGCTGTTCGTGTCGCACGACCCGGCCGTGATCGACCACATGAGCGATCGGATCCTGCACGTGGAGCCCGAGGGTTCCCTCGGCGGGGCCGCCGCGTCCGCCCGTCGGTAGACTTGGCTCGTCCGTCCGCAGAACCGAGGAGAGCTCCCGTGTCGAACACCCCCGCCGAACAGATCGTGTGGATCGACTGCGAGATGACGGGACTCGACGTCGAGCTCGACGGGCTGTGCGAGATCGCCGTGATCGTGACCGACTTCGACCTGAAGCCGCTGCACCCGGGCTTCGAACTCGTCATCAACCCGGGACCCGACGCGCTCGCCCACATGAACGACTTCGTACGGAACATGCACGAGACCTCGGGCCTGCTCCCCCGCATCGAGGCCGGCGTCGACCTCGCGGAGGCCGACCGCCTCGTGCTCGAATACGTCTCGCAGTGGGTGCTGCCGGGTCGCCGCCCCCTCGTCGCGGGCAACACGATCGGCATGGATCGGCGCTTCATCGCCCGCTACCTGCCGCAGCTCGAGGAGCGCCTGCACTACCGCAGCATCGACGTCTCCACGATCAAGGAGCTCTCGCGCCGCTGGTACCCGGCCACCTACTTCGCGGCTCCCGAGAAGCGCGGCGGCCACCGCGCCCTCGCCGACATCGCCGAGTCGATCCAGGAGCTCGCCTACTTCCGCGACGCCGTGCTCGTGGCGCAGCCCGGACCCGACAAGGCCGCTTCCGAGGGGTTCGCGAAGGCGGCCATGGAGCGCTTCGCTCCGCTCATCGACGGCGAGGACGCCCCCGCGGCACCGTCGGCCGGCTAGGGGCGTCCTGCTCCGCCGCTACTTGGCGTACGACTTCGCGAGCGAGTCGAGCATCATCCCCGCCGAGTAGTAGTCGAGGCGGAACGTCTCGCCCGGGGTGTACTGCACCTTGCCCGCCTCGACCGCGGGCGCGGTCGAGAACGCCGGGTTCTTGGCGACGGTGTCGTGCGCGAGCTTGTCGGCCGAGACGACGAGCCAGTTATCGCCCGTCAGCCCCTTCTGGATGTTCTCCATCGACAGGTTCACGATGTCCTTGCGGTCGGCGCCCATCGAGGTGTCGCCCTTCACCGAGTCCGGGATCTGCGCCATGCGGAACCCGAGCTCCTGCAGGATCTGCACGTGCGGCGAGTCCTTCGTCAGCGCGGCCGCGCCCGATCCGTCCCCGAAGACCATGAGCGCGGAGGTCGTGCCCTGCGGCAGCGCGATCCGCTTCTTGACGTCGGCGAGGTGCTGCTCGTAGTCCGAGATCACCTCCTTCGCCTGCGACTCGTGCCCGGTCGCCTCGGCGATCGTGCGCGTCACGTCCTGCCAGGACTCCCCGCTGTAGTCGATCACGAGCACGGGGGCGATCTTGCGCAGCTGCGCGACGCTGTCCATCTGGGAGTCGCCGCTGTTCTTCGAGACGAGGATCAGATCGGGCGCGTACTCGACGGCGTTCTCGATGTTCGGAGAGGCGTTCTCGTAGAGCTTCTTCACCTTCGCGGCCTTCGCCTCCTTCGACCACTGGTTGAAGAAGCCCTGGTCGTCGCTCAGGCCGTCGATGTTGGGGCTGGTCGAGGCGCTCGCGACGACCGGCGCGCCGACGGCCAGCGCCGATCCGGTGAGCGTCGTCGAAGTCGAGACGATGACCTTCGGCTGCTCCTTGAGGGTCAGCTTCCCGTCCGAGGTCTGGATCGTGCGCGGCCACCCGCCGCTCGTCCCGCCCGATGCCTCGCCCGCGTCCCCCTGGCCGCCCGAGGCGCACGCCGAGAGCGTCGCGGCCACGAGGATCGCGCCCGCGATCGCTCCGAGCCGTCGCCGGGGTCGGGTGTTCTGCTGGGCCGAATGCCGAATGCGCATCGCCTTACCTTTCTGCGGCCGCGGTGGCCGGTGCTGTCGGAATCTCGGGTTCTCCGTCGTGGACCGCGTCCCGAGGCGGTTCGTGCGGGATCACCAGCGGCGTTCCCGTCACGGGGTCTGGAATGACGAGGGCGGGCAGGCCGAAGATCTCGGCGACGGCGTCGCCCGTCACGACGTCGGCGGGCGGACCGCTCGCCCGGATCCGGCCGTCGCGCATCGCGACGAGGTGCGTCGCGTACCGCGCGGCCTGGTTGAGGTCGTGCAGGACGGCCACGATGGTGCGCCCCTCGTCGCGGTTGAGCCGTCGGCACAGCTCGAGCACCTCGTACTGGTGCGCCAGGTCGAGGAACGTGGTCGGTTCGTCGAGCAGGATCGTCCCCGTCTCCTGCGCGAGCACGAGCGCGATCCATACGCGCTGCCGCTGGCCGCCGGAGAGCGCGTCGACCGGGCGGTCCGCGAGCGGAGCGACCCCGGTGACGCGCATCGCCCGCTCGATCGCATCGTGATCCGCGGCGCTCCACTGCCGGATCACGCCCTGGTGCGGGGACCGCCCCCGCGCGACGAGGTCGCGCACGCGCATCCCGTCGGGCGCGAGCGCCGACTGCGGCAGCAGACCGACCCGCCGCGCGACCTGCTTGGTGCCGAGCCGGTGGATGTCCTCACCGTCGAGCAGCACGGTTCCCGCGCTCGGGCGGTGCAGCCGGGCGAGCGCGCGCAGCAGCGTCGACTTGCCGCAGGCGTTCGGCCCGACGATCACGGTGAACTCGCCCTCCGGAATGCCGATGTCGAGCCCGGCCGCGATGATGGTGGAATCGTAAGCGAGCGTCGCGTCCCGCGCGGCGAGACGGGGCGAGGATTCGCGGGTCATGAGGTTCTCCGGTTCTCGAGGAGCAGCAGGGCCATGAAGTAGGTGCCGCCGACCGCGGCGGTGACGATGCCGACGGGCATGCTGTCGAGCGCGGCCTGGCTCAGTACGTCGGCGCCGAGCAGCAGCAGCGCGCCCATGGCGGCCGAGGCGGGCAGGGAGGCGACGGAGTCGCGCGTCAGTCGGCGCGCGAGGTGGGGCGCGATGAGCGCGACGAACATGATCGGGCCGACCGCGGTCGTGGCGAGCGCGACGAGCACGGTGCCCGCGAGCACCATCAGCGCCCGCGTGCGTTCCACCCGCAGGCCGAGCGACGCCGCGAGATCGGGGCCGAGCTCCAGGTCCCGCATCGCCGGCGCGAGCGCGAGCGTCGCTCCGAGCACGACGAGCACGCAGATCGCGGTCGGGATCGCGACGCTCCAGTCGGAGGCCTCGAGCGTTCCGGTCACGGCGCGCAGCGCGCCGAACGCGGCGTCGCTGTCGGCGCGCACGAGCAGCCAGCGGTTGAACGCCCCGAGCATCGCGCTGATGGCGATGCCCGACAGGATCAGCACCAGGCCGCCGAACCCGCTGCGCAGCGACAGCGCGTAGATCACGGCTCCCACCGCGATGCCGCCGACGAGCGACGCGGCCGAGACCGAGGCGTACGACGCGCCGAACAGCAGCACCGCGACGAGGATTCCGGTCTGCGCCCCCATCGAGAAGCCGATCAGGTCGGGGCTGCCGAGCGGATTGCGGGTGACCGACTGGAACAGCGCGCCCGAGACGCCGAGCGCGGCGCCGACGACGAGGGCGAGCACGATGCGGGATCCGCGCCACTCGACGATCACGAGGTGCGCGCCGCGGTTCTCCTCGCCGAGCAGCAGACGCCAGGCATCCGCGTAGCCGTAGGAGGAGGCGCCGACGCCGATCGCGATCACCGCGAGCACGACGCAGGCCAGCAGGAGCAGCGCGGTGATCCGCACCGTGCGGCGCGGCAGCAGCAGCGAACGGTCGCCGCCGAGTCCGACCCAGCGCGTGCCGGAGGGATGCGGGGGTGCGAGACGGGTCATCGGCGGGCTCCGCTCAGCCGGAGCACCATGACGAGCAGCACCGGGGCGCCGACGAAGGCGATGAGCAGCCCCACCGCGAGCTCCCCCGGCCGCGCGACGACGCGGCCGACCACGTCGGCGCTCAGCACGAGGATCGGTCCGGCGACGGCGCACAGCGCGATGATCCACCCCCGGTGCGGGCCCATGATCCAGGCGCAGACGAGCGGGACGACGAGGCCGACGAACGAGATCGGGCCCGCCGCGGCCGTCGCCGCGGCGCACAGCAGCGTGAGCGCGATCAATGCCACGACCCGGGTTCGAGCGACCGGCGTGCCGAGCGCTGCGGCGACGTCGTCCCCGAGCGAGAGATCGGTGAGCCCGCGCGCGATCGTCAGCACCAGCACGAGGCCGATCAGCACGGGCACGACCACCAGCGGCAGCGGCACGTCCATGCGGGTGAGGCCGCCGACGTCCCAGAACCGGAAGGCGTCGAACGCCCGCGGCTTCAACAGCAGCACGGCCGAGATGACGCCTCCCGCCGCGGCCGAGAACGCGATGCCCGCGAGCACGAGACGCATCGGCGAGGCGCTCCCCGTGCCGCGCGTCCCGATGAGGAACACTACGGCGGCGGCGGTCAGCGATCCGACGGCGCACAGTGCGAACTGGGCCGAGGGGCTGGTCATCCCGAGGAAACCGGCGCCCAGCACGACCGCGAGCGACCCGCCGGAGGTGACGCCGAGCAGACCGGGATCCGCCAGGGGGTTGCGCGTCACGGCCTGCATCACGGCGCCGGCCACCGCGAGCGCGCAGCCGACGGCGAGTCCGATGATCACGCGCGTGAACCGCATGACGCCGACGATGTAGCTCTCGTTGCTGCCGTCGGGGTGCTGCAGCAGGTGCCACACGCGATCGAGCGGGATGGTCGAGGAGCCGATGGCGAACGCTGCCGCGATGATGACCAGGAGCAGTGCCCCGGCGACCAGGAGCGCCGTCACGCGGACGACGGTGCGCGGCGTTCTCGGCGGCCGATCCGACGGCGCACGGGAGGGAACGGTTTCGGTGCGGGTCACGATCGGGGTCCTCGAGGTCACGGGCGGAAGCGGAATCCGATCCGGAATCCGAAGCTTCGTCAAACATCGGACGAAGGTAAGGCTATCCTACATACGATGAATGCCTCGATCGCAACCCCGTCGTCCCCGCCGCCCTTCCTCCCCCCGATTCCGCGCAGATCACCGCCCGCCCGCGTGCTCGACGCCCTCGCGCGCGGCGCGAGCGCCGAGGACGTCCTCGCCGAGGCCGCGCGCGTCGGCGGAGCCTGGATCGATCCCGACCCCGACGCCCCGGACCACCGCATCGTCACCGTGGTCCGCCGCCTCGAGCACGACGACGAGTCCGCGGTCCTGCTGATCGACACCGTCACCCACCTGCATCGATCCGACCTCGCTCCCTTCGTCCTCGACCGCGTCGGGCACGCAGGGAGCCGCCTGCACGCGGGCGCGTTCTCGCTGCCCGCGACGCTGCGCGCGACCGTCGCGCTGCTCGTCGAGCGCCCGCTCGATCCCGAGCTCGGCGCCACCCGCGAGCGCTGGCGCCCGGTCTACGACCGCACCGAGGCGCTGCCCGGAGGTGGCGAGGTGTGCGTCACGGCCGGCGGCGGGCGCAGCAGCATCCTCTCGCTCCCCGACGCGCTGCCGCAGCGATTCGTGCGCGCGGACCCCTCCGAGGATCCCGTGCCCGCGGGGAGGGTCCACCGCGGACAGATCGATTCGCGGGTTCTCGGGTTCCCGCTCGACGTCTGGTGTCATCTTCCCGCGAGCGCGGCGGAGCGCGGCGTCTCGGGCGTCGCGCTCCTCAGCGACGGCGACCGGCTCACCTCGGAGGTCCCCCTGCTCCCCGCGCTCGATCGGGCGTCGGCGGCCGGTGCGCTCGCTCCGGTCGCGACGGTGCTCTACGCGACCGCGGACCCCGCCGATCGACCGAGGGCGCTCGGAATGAACCCCGCCCTCGCCGACTTCCTGACGGACGAGCTGCTCCCCTGGGCCGGGTCCTTCGCGGCGCTGCCGACGGATCCCGAACGGCGCGTCGTGGGCGGCGCGTCGCTCGGCGGGCTCGCCGCAGCGGACCTCGTGCGCCGAGCACCCCACGTCGTGCGGAACGCCATCGTGCAATCGGGCTCGTTCTGGTGGCCGGACCCCGCGGACGGTGCAGCGCCGGGCGCGCAGCTGGGGCTGTGGCGCGGCAGCGGGTCCGCGGCCGGGATCCGCATCTTCCAGGAGGTCGGCGAGTTCGAGGGGCACCTGCTCGGGCTCAACCGGGAGTTCCGCGCGCTGGCGGAGGGTGCCGGAGCGGCCGTGCAGTACCGGGAGTACTGCGGCGGACACGACTTCGCGTGCTGGCGCGTCGGTCTCGTCGACGGACTCATCGCGCTGCTGGGCGGGGAGGCGAGCCGCGCGCCCGCGCGGCGCACCTGAACGCTCGGGCGAACGGTCCGGCCGCGGCCGCGCCTACCCGTCTGCTTCGAGCTCCCGGCGGCGCATCAGCGCGAACGCCGCTCCGCCGGCGAGCACCAGCACCAGCAGCAGCCAGACGAGGCCGCGCAGGTCCGCGCCGTTGCCCTCGGGAACCGGAGCCACTGCGAAGGGCGAGAGGTTCACGACCCAGTCCGGCGCCCCGAACAGCGGAGCGAACAGTCCGAGCATCAGGGTGACGAGCACCAGGCTCCAGCCGAGACCGATGGTGAGCCGCGGCAGGACCACGAATACGAGTGCGGTGACCGCCGCGAACACCGCGGCGGCGGCGGCCTGCCCGGCACCCGAGATCACGGCGTCGCCCAGCAGCGCGCCGTCGCCGGCGCGCAGCGCGCCGAGGGCGGACCCCGCGACCGCGAGCGCGAGGATCACCACCACGCCGACGAGCGCGACCACGACGAAGGAGGCGAGCCAGACGACGCGGTCGACGGCCGCCGAGCGGACCAGCTCCGCCGTGCCGTGCGCCTCCTCCTGGCGCGCCCGCGACACGGTCTGCACCGCGAAGCAGGCGGCGAGCACCCCGGCCACCAGATAGAAGATCACGATCATGCCCTGGTTCACGCTGCCGCCCTTGGCCAGCGCCTGCAGCAGCTGCTGCACCGCGGGCACCTTGCCGCCCATGTCGGTGACGACCGAGGCGAGTCCGGTCGCCAGCGCCCCCGTGAGCAGTGCGCCGATCCCCCAGCCGAGCAGCGACCCCCGGGTCAGTCGCCAGGCGAGCGCCCAGACGGATCCCAGCGAGGCCGGGGCGAACGCCGGGCCCGGGCGTTCCGGCACCAGACCGCCGTCGAGGTCGCGTGCGCCGTGCAGTGCGTAGGCGACGCCGACGAGCACGACGGCGAGACCGAGCGCCGCCGCCAGCGGCGCCCAGTTGTCGTCGGCGAACGGGCGGGTCTGCTCGATCCACCCGAACGGAGAGGTCCACGCGAGCCAGGAGCTCTCGATGCGCTGCAGATCGGCGCTCGGCGTACCCAGCGCGTTGCCGATACCCGAAGCCAGGAACGTCGCGAGCAGGACCCACACCCCGAGAGCGTTCGCGCCCCGGCTCGTGCGCATCAGCTGCGCCGCACAGAGCCCGACGGCGAGGAACACCAACCCGGCCGCCGCGGTGCCCGCGCCGGCCACGAGCGACCCGCCCGGAGCGAGCCCGAGCGCGAGGGAGACCACCGCGACCAGCAGACCCAGCAGGACCGACGCGCCGGCGCCCTCGATGAGCGTCGCGGTGAGCGGAGCCGAACGCCCCGCCGGCGTCGCGCCGATCAGTTCGGCGCGGCCCGATTCCTCATCGCCCCGCGTGTGCCGCACCGCGAGGAACAGCGCCATGAACGCCGCCATCATCGCCAGCCAGGGCAGGATCAGGAACAGCATGAACGCCGCGTCATCGGGGCCCGAGGGGAGACCGCGGAACAGCAGGATGACGGGATTCGCCACGACGGTCTGCAGCAGCACCTTGCGCTCGGCGAGCGAGCCGTAGCTCGCGAACACCCCGCTCTGCGCCGAGTAGGCCAGCAGCACGGTCGCGATGATCCAGAGCAGCAGCTGCACCCGGTCGCGGCGGATCCGCAACCGCAGCAGCGGCATCAGGGCGGGCATCACGCACCTCCTGCTGCGTTCCGGGCGTGCCGTCGCCCCGCTCGGGTCGCGGAGTCGACGCCCGGCGAACCGCTCGCAAGGTCGTCGCCGTAGTGGTGCAGGAACAGGGTCTCGAGCGTCGGCGGCTCGATGCGGAGCCCGGTGACGCCTAGCCGCGCGAGCTCGGGCAGCAGTGCGGACACCCCGTCGCTCGGCGCCGTGAACCGCACGCGCCCGCCGCTCACCTCGAGGTCGACCGCGCCCGGTACGTCGAGCGCCTGACCGCCCGGGGGCTCGACGAAGGAGATCTCGGTGCTGGTCAGGTGCCGCAGCTCGGCCAGCGTGCCCGAGTCGACGATGCGCCCGGCGCGGATGATGCTGACGCGGTCGCAGAGCTGCTCGACCTCCGAGAGGATGTGGCTCGACAGCAGCACCGCGGCGCCCTGGAAGCGCACGCGCTCGACCTCCTCGCGGAACACGACCTCCATGAGGGGGTCGAGACCGCTCGTCGGTTCGTCGAGGATGTAGAGCTCGGCCGCGACCGAGAACGCGGCGATCAGCGCGACCTTCTGCCGATTGCCCTTGGAGTACGAGCGCCCCTTCTTGCGCGGGTCGAACTGGAACGCCTGTGCGAGCCGATCGCGCTCGGAGCGGTAGTCGGCGCTGCGCGTGTCGGCGCCGCGGAGGCGGGCGAGCAGGTCGATGATCTCGCCGCCCGTGAGGTTCGGCCACAGGCTGACGTCGCCGGGCACGGACGCGATCCGCCGGTGCAGCTTCGCCGCGTCGTTCCAGGGATTGCGATCGAACACCTCGGCGCGGCCGCCGCTCGGCCGAGCGAGCCCCAGGAGGATCCGGATGGTGGTCGACTTGCCCGCGCCGTTGGGGCCGAGGAAGCCGTGGACCTCGCCCGCGGACACCGAGAGATCGAGGCCGTCCAGTGCTCTGACCCGACCGTAGTTCTTCTGCAGCCCGACCGTGCGGACCACCGCATCTTCGCTCATGGCGCTCACACTACGCCGGTCGGGGTGGGATGGTGCGACACCCGAATATCAGTCGGGGCGCTCCCACAGCCGCCGCTCAGGGTTCGGGATCGTCCTCGCGTTCCCACGCGATCCCGATGAGGCGCCGGAGCACTCCGAGGTCGATGTCGGAGAGCCGTTTCACATACACGCAGCCCGCCCCCTCGGTGTAGCGACCGAGCTCCGGCAGCAGCTCCGCGCCGGCGGGCAGGTCCTTCAGCCCGTAGATCGACAGTGCGGACTTCCGCGGCGAGAATCCGACCCTGGGCCAGGTGCCTCGAGTGCGCGGGTTGGCCGCCGAGATGTAGCGATAGGAGCCGTAGCCCACGATCGACGGGCCCCACATGACGGGCTCGACCCCCGTGGTCTCCGCGAAGATCCGGGCGAGCTCGATCCCGTCCGCCCGGCGCACCGCGGGGGTCGCGGCATCGAGGAACGCGTCGACATCGGCGTCGGTCGGGCCGGTTTTGACAGCTGACATGGGTCCATTGTGCACGCTCGGAGCGGCATACTGGACGGATGACCGTTTCCGCCGCGCGCACCCCGCCGCGTTGGGTCGCACCGGCGATCGGAGTGTTCGCCGCGCTGGTCGGTTTCTGGGGCTCCTGGATCCCCTCCTACTGGGGCGACGAGGCGGCCAGCCTGATGTCGGCTGTACGGCCCCTGAGCTCGCTCCCCGCCGAGCTGCTGCACGTCGACGCGGTGCACGGCGCCTACTACCTGCTGCTGCACGCCTGGGTCGATCTGCTCGGCCCGAGCGAGGCGGCGACCCGATCCCTCAGCGCGATCGCGATCGGCATCGCGGCCGCGGGGATCGTGCTCCTCGGGGCCCGCTGGTGGAAGCCGAGCGTCGGCGTCGCGGCCGGCATCGTCTTCGCCCTGCTGCCGCGCACCACCGACCTCGCGGTCGAGGCGCGCAGCTACGCGCTGTCGATCGCGGCCGCGGTCTGGCTGACGCTCTGGATCTCGTCGATCATCCGCCGCGGCGGAGCCCGCCGGTGGGAGTGGGTCGGTTACGCGGTCGCCACGGCCGCATCGGGCGCCCTCTTCCTGTACCTGCTCTTCCTGCCCGCCGTGCACCTGGTGGCGGCGCTCACCGCGACCCGCGTCGGAGCGGATCCGGCCCCGGCCGCGATCGGGGCCGCGCGCACCCGCCTGCTGCGCGGCTGGCTCCGTGCGACCGTCGGAGCCGCGGTGCTGTCGCTGCCCTTCGTCGTCGTCACCCTCGCGCAGAAGGACCAGGTCGCGTTCCTCGCCAACCGCGGATATCTTACCCTGCAGAACATCCTCGCGACCCAGTGGTTCAGCACCCCCGGCACTGCGATCGTGCTGTGGACCCCGATCCTGATCGGCGCCATCGCATCGCTCTCGGTCGGCCGACGCGGCCCGCTCGGCCGACTGGCCACGGGCCTCGGCGCCGCCGCGGGCACGCGCGAGTCGGATCCGCACGCGTCCCGCTCCGTACCCGCGTTCTGGCCGACGCTCGTCTGGCTGCTGCTGCCGACGCTCGCGCTCGTGCTGCTCGACGTCGCGATCGCGCCGACCTACAACATGCGGTACACCGCCTACTCGCTGCCGGCCGCCGCCCTGCTCGCGGGGGCGGGCATCGTCGCCCTGTCCGGGTGGATCGCGCGCGGCCCGGGCGCTTCGGCGTCGCTGGTGGTCTGCGGGCTCCTCGCGGTCGCCGTCTCGGTGGTGCCGCACTACGCCTCCCAGCGCACCGAGTTCGCGAAGGACGGCGGCGCCGACTTCCGTGCGGCCGCCGACGTCATCGCCGCGGACGCGGAACCCGGCGACGCGCTGCTGTTCGGCGAATCGGTGCGCCCCTCGCGCAATCCTCGACTCGTGTACCGGCTCTACCAGGACCGCTTCACCGATATGGCCGATCCGCAGCTCCGAATCGCGTACGATCGCAAGGCCGGTCTGTGGGATACGCTCGCTCCGGTGTCGGAAGTCGCCTCGGAGCTCACCGCGCAGCGGATCTGGCTCATCGAACGCCCAGCCGCGGGGCATACGGCCGCCGATACGCTGACGCTCATGGATGCCGGCTACCGGCTGGTGCAGCGGACGACGCTGCCGCGCACGGAGGTGCTGCGGTTCGAGAAGACAACAGGAGGGAACCCGTGAACGGTCGCGCGGTCGTGGTGCTCCCGACCTACAACGAGGCGGAGAATCTGCCGCGCATGGTGTCCCGGATCCAGGCGGTGCTGCCCGAGGCCGCGATCCTCGTCGTCGACGACGCCTCCCCCGACGGCACCGGTCGCATCGCCGACCGCTACGCCTCCGCCGACCCCGCCTTCCACGTGCTGCACCGACCGGGCAAGGGAGGCCTCGGCCCCGCCTACATCGCCGGCTTCGCCCGTGCGCGCGAACTCGGCTACCGGGTCATCGTGCAGTCCGATGCCGACGGTTCGCATCGCCCCGAGGATCTGCCCGCGCTGCTCGCCGCGCTCGACACGGCCGACGTCGCCGTGGGGTCGCGCTGGGTGCCCGGCGGCGGCCTCGGCGGGCACTGGCCCTGGTACCGCAAACGGATCTCCCGCGTCGGGAGCCGCTACGCCGGAACTCTGCTGAAGCTCCCCCAGAAGGACATCACCGGCGGGTTCCGGGCCTTCACCGCGGACGCGCTCGAGGCCATCCGGCCCGGCCTCGTGACGAGCCGCGGATACTGCTTCCAGATCGAGATGCTCGATCGGGCGGCGCGTTCGGGCTGCCGGATCGCCGAAGTGCCGATCACCTTCGACGATCGCATGCACGGCGTCTCGAAGATGTCGCTCCCCATCGTGCTCGAGGCGTTCCGGCGGGTGACCGGCTGGGGCTTCTCGCGCCTGTTCCGCCGCCCGAAGCCGCTCCCGCAGATCTCTCGGAGCGAAGCCCGTGCTTGATCACCCACGCCGGCGCACGGACGGGCTGCGCACGCTCGTGCGCCAGCTCTTCCAGTTCGCCGTCGTCGGCGGTTTCGGCTTCGTGGTCGACGTCGGCCTCTTCAACCTGCTGCGCGCCCACCCGCCGACGGGGCTCGCGGACCAGTGGCCGATCATCGCGAAGTGCATCTCGGTGCTCGCCGCGATCGCGGTCAACTGGATGGGCAACCGCTGGTGGACCTTCCGGTCGTCCCGCCGACGCAACACCGCGCGCGAGGCCGTCGAGTTCCTCATCGCGAGCCTCGTCGGCAGCGGCGTCTCGCTGCTCTGCCTCTGGGTCTCCCACTACGTGCTCGACCTGCGTTCGGTGCTCGCCGACAACATCTCGGCGAACTTCATCGGCCTGGCGCTCGGCTCGGCGGTCCGGTTCGCGGCCTACCGGTGGTGGGTGTTCGCCGAGCACCGCATCGCTGTCGAGGACCGCGTTCAGTAGCCGCGCAGGCGATCCCGAACGATCCCGACCGCTTCGGTGCGGCTGCTCGCCCCGAGCTTCGCGAACAGCGCATTGACGTGGCTCTTCACCGTCGCGATCGAGATGAAGAACGACGACGCGATCTCGGCGTTGCTCGCGCCAGAAGCGATCGCCGCGAGCACCTCGCTCTCGCGGGGCGTGAGCTCCGGGAACCCCGCTCGGAGTGCCGCGGCGTCGACGGGGGCGCTCTCGATCGAGGCCTCGACCGGGCTCCGCGGTCCGCCGTCGGATCCGGTCGCACCATCGGCGCCGCCCCCGCCGACGAACACGCGTACCAGCTGCCCGGCCGCGGACTCCGAGAAGACGGTCCCGCCCCGGGCCACGGAACGGATCGCGTCCACGAGCTGCACCCGGCCGGCGTCCTTGGTGAGGAAGCCTCGCGCACCGGCGGCCAGGGCGGAGCGCAGCGAGTCGCCGTCGTCGAAGGTCGTGAGCACCAGCACGGCCACCCCGGGCTGCTCGGCCCGCAACCGCCGCGTCGCCTCGACGCCGCCGATGCCGGGCATCCGCAGGTCCATGAGCACGACATCGGGCCGGGTCTCGCCCGCGAGCTCGACCGCGCGCTCGCCCGTCGCCGCCTCGCCGACCACCGCGAGCTCGGGGCTGAGGTCGAGGATCGTGACCAGGCCGTCGCGCACGATGTCCTGATCGTCGGCGACGAGCACCCGGATGGGCGCGGGCGCGGGGCCGGTCACGCGTCGACCCCGAGGAACGGCACCGTCACCGACAGCACGAACCGCCGCATGCGCGGGCCGGACTCGTCATCGACCGCGCGCTCACCGGCCTCCATCGCGGCGGGCGGGCCGAGCGAGAGCACCCGCTCGCGCAGGCCGCGCAGACCGAAGCCGCCGCCGGGGATCTCGTTCACGTGGCCTCCCTGGGCGAGCGCGTTCTCGACGCGCAGGCGCACGTCGTCGCTACCGGGTTCGAGCAGCAGGCGCGTCGCGCCGCCCCCGTGCTTCCGCGCGTTCGCGAGCCCCTCCTGGGCGGCGCGCTCGATCGCCATCGCCGCGGACGCGGACAACGCGCGCGCCCGCTGATCTGCGCCTTCGGGCAGCACGACTTCCAGATCGCCGCCCACGGCGTTCGCGATCGAGCAGATCCGATCCCGCAGGATCGGCCACGGCACCGGCTCCTCATCGTTCCCCTCGCGCAACGCGTGCACCGCCGCGCGCGCCTCCCGGAGCCCCTCGACCGCGAGCTCCCGGGCCGCGGCGACCCGCGCTCCGGCAGCCTCGATCCGTCCGGCCTCGATCTGCAGCGCGACGGCGTCGAGCTGCACGACCAGACCTCCGAGGCTGTGCGCGAGCACGTCGTGCAGATCACGTGCGAGCGAGCGCTTGCGCGCCTCATCGCGAAGTGCGAGCTCGCGCTCCGCTGCGCGCGCCCGGTCACGGGCGGTGGCGGCCCGCTGCCGCCAGCTCAGTCCGGCCGCGATGCCGATCCCGAGACCGAAGAGCGTGTTCACCAGCTGCGAGATGGAGGCGCCGGCGAAGCCGGCGCTGAGGCAGTGCAGCAGGATCGCGGCACCGCAGACGGCGAGGGCCGCACCGATCGGGACGGCGATCTCCGAGAGGAAGATCGCCGCGGCCACCGCCGCGGGGAACGTGCCGATCCCGTTCGTCGCCCCGGAGCTCGCGCTCGCCAGCAGCGCCGCGGCACCGGCAGCGGCCGCCATCAGCACCTCCCGTCGCCGCAGGCGCGGATCCGGTGCGCCCGTCGCGAGCGAACTCGACCCGGTCGTGGGGATCGCGATGAGCGCGATGAGCCGCACGGCCAGGAGGGCGAGCGAGAGCGAGAGCAGGACCGTCGCCCAGAGCGGGGACGGTTGCAGCGCGAGGAGCCAGACGCTCAGACCGATCACCGTGGCCTGGAGCACGATCGTGCTCCAGGGTCGGCCCGGCACGAGCACCAGTGGAATCTGCATGCCCTCATTCTGCCGTCGGCATCGCCCGTTCGGCACCCGCGCGCGATGATCCCCACCCACCCGGCCCGATCTCCACCCGGATCTCCACCCGCGGGTGCATGCCCTTGGACCGACGCCGCGCGAAGCTGGGAGCATCCCGTTCCCGACCGACCAGGAGCACCCCGTGTCCTACACCGCCTACATCCCCGCACTCATCGCCGTGGTCTGGCTGCTCGTGCGCCAGCTCTCCGTGCGACCGCTCAAGGATCGCCCCACGCTCGCGCTGATCCTGCTCGTGATCGGTGCCGCGCAGACCGCGCAGTTCGCGCAGGACACCCGCATCGACGGACTCGATGTCGCGCTCGGTCTCGCCAGCCTCGTCGTCGGCGCGGGACTCGCCGCGGTGCGCGCCCACACCGTGCGGCTGTGGCGCGACGGTGACGCGGTGCTCACCCAGGGCACCGTCTGGACCCTGCTGCTCTGGATCGTCGGCATCGGGCAGCACCTCGTCTTCGAGTTCTTCACGCACACGCACGGCTTCGGCACCGCGACCCTCCTCGTCTACTTCGGTGTCGTGCTGCTCGTGCAGCGCCTGCTCCTGAGCCGCCGGGCCCGTCTGCTGCACCTCACGGCCCCCGCGGACGCTCGGCGTGGCGCATTTGGCGACGAAGCCCGTGCATAGGCTATGCTTGCAGCGTTGCCTCGTGAGCTTGCTCGCAGGGCACGCATGGTGGCTATAGCTCAGTCGGTAGAGCACCGGCTTGTGGTGCCGGTGGTCGCGGGTTCAAGTCCCGTTAGCCACCCCAAGTCAAACAGCCCCCGACTCTCGAGTCGGGGGCTGTTTCGTTTTCTCCAGCCTGGTGCTGCAGAGAATGCGCCCGGGCCCCAATGGCCCGGGCGCACGGCTCAGCCGAACAGCACCACGCTCCGCGCTTCCGCGCCCGCGCGCATCGCGGCGAAGGCACCGTTGGCCTCCTCGAGCGGGATCCGGTTCGAGATCAGCAGGTCGAGCGGGAGCCGCCCCGCGAGGTACAGCGCCGCGTAGCGCGGGAAGTCGCGCGCGGGCACGCTGCCCCCGTAGTTCGAGGCGATGATCGTGATGCCGCGGTAGCAGAGGTCGAGCACGTCGAACGGGATCATCGAGCCCTCCGGCGGCATGCCGACGAGGACCGCCCGTCCGCCCACGCGGACGTGGGACGGCAGCTCGGGGATCGTGCGCGAGTTGCCGATCGCTTCGAAGGCGACGTCGGCGCCTCCCCCGGTGATCCGCTGGATCTCATCCGCGGTGGCGTCGTCCGCGAGCAGCGCGTGCGTGGCGCCCGCCCGCAGCGCGAGCTCGAGCTTCTCGGGGTTGCGGTCCACCGCGATGATCGGGTGCGCACCGGCGAGCCGCAGGCCCATCAGGATCGACAGTCCGACTCCGCCACAGCCGACGACCACGGCGGATTCCCCCGAGGTCACCCGGGCATTGTTCAGCACCGCGCCGATGCCCGTGTTCACCGAGCAGCCGATCAGCGCGGCGATATCGAACGGGAGCTCCTCGGGCATGCGGATCGCAGCGCTCGCAGGCACGACCGCGTACTCGCTCATCGATCCGACGGCGAGGTAGGGGAAGACGTCCTCGCCGGATCTCGACAGGCGGGTGGTGCCGTCCGGCATCACGCACTCGTTCGAGCGCAGATCGGTGCAGGCCCAGGGTGTGCCCGACTGGCAGTTCACGCAGCCGCCGCAGGCCTGGTTCCAGACGAGCGCCACGTGGTCGCCCACGGCGAGCCCCGTCACGCCCTCGCCCAGCTCCTCGACGATGCCGGCACCCTCGTGCCCCATCACCGTCGGCGAGGGGACGTTCCACTCGCCGTCGAGCACGTGTCGGTCGGATCCGCAGATCCCCGATGCCCGCATGCGCACGAGCACCTCGCCGCGGCGCGGTGCCGCCACTTCGATCCGGTCGATCTCCACCTCGTCCCCGGTGCCCGAGTAGATGGCTGCGGCGCTCGTGCGAGCGGTCATGCGGATGCTCCTTCGATGATGGGCGCGGATGCGCCCCTGTGGACGATCGGCGACGCCTGCGCGCCCGATCGGGACGGGACCCCGCGCGGCCCCTCCGGGCCGAACACGTAGTCGGGGTCGGGGTTGAGACGCAGCAGGCCCCAGTAGAGGAGGCTCGACAGCAGCAGCGCCACGGGCAGGCTCACGTCGGCGCCTCCGGCGAGACCACCCCAGACGCCCACGAACTGGCCGGGGAGGTTGACGAACATCACGCCGGCGACCGCGCCGACGGCCCAGGCGATGACCGCGTTGGTGTTCCAGCCGTGCTGGAACCAGTAGATCCCGCCGGTCTCGCGGCGGCTGAACACCAGCAGCGGTTCGACGTCGTACCAGCCGCGCCGAACGACGTAGCCGATCAACATGATCGCGATCCACGGCACCGTGCAGACGACCAGCAGCACCGAGAGCGTGGTGACGCTCTGCACCATGTCGAATACGAACTTGCCGACCAGGACGAACACGACGGTGATCGCGCCGATGAGGGCGGTCGAGGCGACGCGCCCCATGACCACGACGATGCTCGAGAAGTCGAGCCCGGTCCCGTAGAGCAGGCTCGTGCCCGTGGTCACGCCACCGAGCACGCCGATGATGGCGAGCGGCACGAAGAACCACGTGGGCGCGCTCGCGACGAGGCCTCCCACGTAGTCGCCTCCGGCGATCAGCTCGGGCGAACCGATCGAGATGACCGACGCCGTGACGTGGCCGAAGAGGAAGGCTCCCAGGCAGGCGAGCTGCGCGAGCACGACCGCGACGATGAGGGACCTGCGGGGCACGGAGCGCGCGACGTAGCGCGAGTAGTCGCCGAGGAAGGGGCCGTACGAGACGGGGCAGGACATGGCGACGAGCACCGAGCCGAAGAAGCCCGCGATGTACACGGGATCGCTCCACCGGTCGGCGGCCCGGTGCGCGAGCACCGCGGCGAAGTCGGCCTGGCTCGCGTAGACCACGATCCCGACGACGAAGAGCACCCCGACGAGAATCGGCACGAAGCGGTTCAGGACCACGAGCATCCGGTAGCCGTAGACGCAGATCACGATCAGCAGCAGGGCCATCAGCGCGTACACGAGTCCCGAGAGCAGACCGGTCTGCTCGAAGCCGAAGAGCCGCGCGACGGACGCGAGCAGCGCATCGCCCGACGCCCAGACCGCGAGGGCGAGGAACGTGAAGGCGCCCAGGAGCGCCAGTAGGGATCCGATCAGACGCCCGTGCGCACCGAAGTGGGCGGACGAGGAGACCGCGTTGTTCGTGCCGTTCTTCGGCCCGAAGAGCACCATGGGCGAGAGGATGAGCGATCCGACGAGCACGCCGATCACGATCGCGAGCACCCCGTCCCAGAATGTGAGCCCGAAGACCACCGGGAAGGTTCCGAGCACGGCGGTCGAGACGCTGTTCGCGCCGCCGAAGATGAGCCCGAAGATGTCCCGCGGTTTCGCCCACCGCTCCGATTCCGGGATCGGGTCGATCCCGTGCGCTTCGACGGCGAAGGTCGCCGCCTGCTCTGCTGTCTGCTCCGACATGGAGTGCTCCTCTTCGAGTTCCGGGTGGTTCCGGTTCCGGGAACGCTCCCGGATCCGAACCGACTCGGGCAACTGTAGAAGCCCGCGGGCACGGTCGCCACCGAAAACACAGGGTGATTCGCCTCAGACTGATCATACGTTTCAGAAATGCCCCGAATCAGCACGTAAACTGCTCCAAGGCATCGACGATCGATATTTTCGCGCAGGCAGATCGTGCGACTTTCGAACGATCCGAACCGAACGGAGGCGCAGTGACGACGAACGAGGAGCTCGCACGACGGGTCCTGCAGGAGGTGCGCCAGGACGGCCGGGCCAGCTACACCGGCATCGCGCACCGTCTCGGCGTGCCGCGGCAGCTCGTCGCGGCGATCGTCGAGGACGCCGTGCGCGAGCATCGGATCCGGCTGACCGCGACCGTCAGCCCCGACCTGCTCGGCATCACCCGCTATTCCTACCTCCTCATCCAGTCCTCCGGCCCGAGCGGGCCGATCCTCGACGCCCTGAACGCGATGCCGGAGACCTGCTTCGTCTCGGCCCTCGCGGGCACCGCGGGCGTCGACGCCGAGGTGCGGGTCGGCTCGGACGCGGACCACCAGCGCGTGCTCGGCGAGATCCGCTCGATCCCCGGCGTGAGCGGTATCTCGTGCAACGTCTACGAGCGGATCTTCGTCAACATCGATTCCCCGCTCCCCGACCGGGCGGCCGCGTCGCTGCGCATCGATCAGGTGGATCGCGGGATCATCACGGCGCTCGAGCGCAACGGACGCGCGACGTTCCGGGAGCTCGGCGCAGCCGGCGGAGTCTCCCCCGCGAGCGCCAGGAACCGCCTGCACCGCCTGCTCCAGCATCGGGCGGTCAAGGTCGTCGGCCTGCCCGTCCGCGACCATCAGGTGGGCCCGCCCCCGCTCGGTCTCGGGATCCGGATCCGCGGAGCGCTGACGGCGGACCTCATCGACCGCGTCTGCGCGGTCGCCCCGGAGTTCCTCGCCTCGTCGAGCGGTTCGTACGATCTCATCTCGACGATCTCGGCAGAGACCCCGGAGGGCCAGCTCGCCAAGCTCGATGCGCTGCGCGGCATCGAGCAGGTCGCGCTCGTCGACGCCTGGTCCCACCTGCGCATCACCAAGGAGCTCTACGGCCTGTCCGCCCTCGTGATCGGGTGATCCTGCTCGAAAACTGCTTCAAGATTTCCGAAAACCAAATAGCATAAGCCGCATATCGTTTTTGTATGGTCACATTCTCGTGACGAAGTCCATTTCTCGCAGAAATGCTCCCATAGAATCTGCGCATGCCCGAACGAGATTCATCACGCCCGTCTCGCATGCATTCCACCGGGGTGCGAACGACGAAGCCCCGGAGCCTCGGAGGCGTCCTCGCGAGCCTCCTCGGAGCCATCGCCATGAGCGTCGTGGCCGGCGTGCTGCTCACCGCGGCCATCACTCCGGTCGTCGCGCTCACCGGAGCCGGAGCGACCTCGGCGATCAAGATCTTCGAGAATCTGCCGGACCACCTCAACCCCGGTGAGCTCGCACAGCCCTCGACCCTGTACGCGAAGAAGGGCGGCAAGACCGTCCAGCTGGCGACCTTCTACGACCAGGACCGCAAGACGGTGCCCTGGGACGCCATCTCCCAATACGTGAAGGACGCGGTCGTCGCCGAGGAGGATCCGCGCTTCTACTCGCACGGCGGCGTCGATATCATCTCGACCGGCCGGGCGATCCTGCAGAATCTCGCGAACAAGAATATCTCCGGGGCCTCGACGGTGTCGATGCAGTACGTGCGCAACGTGCTGATCCAGGAGTCGCAGGCGATCGTCGACGAGAAGAAGCGCAAGGCTGCCTATAACGACGCGATGAAGCAGACCGCGGACCGCAAGCTCAAGGAGATGAAGCTCGCGATCAGCATCGAGAAGAAGTACTCGAAGGACGAGATCCTCCTCGGCTACCTCAACATCGCGCTGTTCGGCCGACAGGTCTACGGCATCGAGTCCGCCGCCCAGTACTTCTACGGCAAGTCCGCGAAGGACGTCACCCTCGCGGAGGCGGCGAGCCTCGTCGCGATCGTGAACAACCCGTCACAGCTGCAGCTCGACCTGCCCGAGAACGTGGCGCGGAACACGGAGCGCCGCAACAAGATCCTCGGCTCGATGCTCCGCCACGGCAAGATCACGCAGGCGCAGTACGACGAGGCGAAGGCGACCCCGGTCACGCCGAAGATCAAGCCGCGTCGGCCGGGCTGCTCGGTCGCCGAGGGCAACTACGGTCTCGGCCACTTCTGCGACTACGTCCAGCGCTACATCCGCACCGACGCGAGCTTCGGCTCGACCGCCGAGGAGCGCATGTTCAAGTTCCGTCGCGGCGGCTACCAGATCATGACCACCATCGACCTCGATATGCAGGCGGCGGGCCTTCGGGCGATGCACGACACCGTGCCGCAGCGGATCGATGGGATCGACGCCGGTGGTGCCAGCTCCTCGGTCCAGGTCGACACCGGCAAGGTGCTCGCCATGGTGCAGAGCCGTCCGTTCAGCGACGACGGCGACTTCCTGAAGAAGAACCCGACGTACACGAGCATCAACTGGAACACCGACTTCGAGTACGGCGGATCGAACGGCTTCCAGGTCGGTTCGACGTTCAAGCCGATCACGCTGACCCAGTGGCTCAAGAGCGGGAACTCCGTGCGTGACCTGGTCAACGTCAACGGCCGCACCGTGCAGCAGCAGTCCTTCCGCGCCTCGTGCATGACCGATGGCGTCTACAGCTATGGCGACTGGACGTTCTCGAACGACAACCTCGGCATCCGCGGCACGCAATCGGTGCGGACCACCATCGCGAATTCGATCAACGGCGGAGTCGTCTCGATGGCGCAGAAGCTCGACCTGTGCGAGATCTTCCAGACCGCGAAGGACCTGGGCATCCACCGCGCCTCGGACCTCCCGAAGAGCGAGGAGGATCCGGCCAAGCCGTTCGTCCCGACCCTCACCGGCGACTTCCGTGACCTCTCGATGGTGCCCTCGAACACCTTCGCCGGCGTCGACGAGATCGCCCCGATCACCATGGCCTCCGCCTACGCCGCGTTCGCCGGCGGCGGCAAGGTCTGCACCCCGGTTCCGATCGAGTCCATCACGGGCCCCGACGGCAAGCCCGTCGACTTCACCAGGAGCAAGTGCACCAACGCGATCTCCCCCGAGGTCGCCGCGGGCGTCGCATACACGCTGCAGTACACGGTGACCAACGGTCTCGCGAGCCACGCGGCCTCCTCCACCGGCGTCCCGCACCTGGCGAAGACCGGTACCACCGACGACGTGGTCGACAACTGGACCGTGGGTGCGAGCACCAAGGTCGCGACCGCCACCTGGGTCGGCAACGTGGGACCGACCTGCGCGGACCCGCGCGACGCGAAGACCTGCGAGCGCGTCTCGACCCGCTTCTTCGGCAATCTGATGTACGCCGACCAGACCATCTGGCCGGCCCTGATGAACGAGGCCGATCGGAAGTACGGCGGCGACGCGTTCCCCGAACCGTCGGAGTCCGCCCTCCGCATCACGACCCAGCAGGTGCCCGATGTCACCGGGAAGTCCGTCGAGCAGGCGACGAGCGCGCTCACCGCTGCGGGCTTCACCGTGGTCGACGGCGGCACCACCGATTCCGCGGTCGCGAAGGGCATGGTCGCGAGGACCGACCCGGCCGCGGGCAGCGCGGTGCAGGCCGGATCCACGATCTCGCTGCTCCGCAGCAGCGGGAACCTCGCGAAGGTCCCCGACGGGCTGACCGGACGGACCGGCGCGGACGCTCAGAGCGCGCTCGCCGGTGCCGGCTTCACCAAGGTCGTGCTGCAGTGCGACACCGGAAGCGGCAAGCCGGACCCCGGCAAGGACATCGTCAAGTCCGTCAGCCCCGGCAGCGGCAAGGAAGCCAAGCAGAGCTCCCAGATCACGCTGACCCTCAGCTGCGGACGGTGACCGGCGCCGTCGGGGCGGATGCAGCAGCACCGCCCCGACGGCGATCAGCGCTGTCGGTCCGCGTCGGCGTCCGGCTCACGGCGGCCCAGCAGGCGTGCGCGGTGCTTCTCGGGCAGCGCCTGCGCCACCTGCGTCACGCCGCGCACGATGTCGCGCCGGCGGCGGCTGCTGAGCCCGTTCCACCAGGCGTCGGCGCTGCGCGGACCGGATTCGATGGCGTCGTCGTCGGAGTCGAGGCCGAAGCGCTCGGACAGATCAGCGACGAACGCCTCGCGCCGAAGCCGATCCGCGCGTCGCACGTTGCGTTGGAGCGCCTTGAACGTCGCCGCGCACATGAGGATCATGATCACGCTGAACGGCAGGGCGATGGTCACGGCGAGCGTCTGGATCGCTGACAGCCCGCCCGCGAGCAGCAGCGCCGCGGCGAGCGCCGCCGTCGCGAGTGTGAAGAACACGCGGATCCAGTTGCGCGGCTCCGCATCGCCGCCCGTGGCCAGCATGGCCATGACGAGCGATCCCGAGTCGGACGAGGTGATGAAGAAGATCGCCGAGAGCACGATCGCGCCCACCACGAGCACACCGCCCGCGGGCAGTTGCTCGAGCACCTGGAAGAGCGCGGAGTTCGCGTCGACGGCGCCACCTGCGCCGATCACCGAGGTGTACCCGGCCGGCCGGAACATCTCGTTGAAGATCGCGGTTCCTCCGAGCACCCCGAACCACACGAACGTGACGAGCGTGGGCACGAGGATGACGCCGAGGATGAACTCGCGCACCGTGCGGCCGCGCGAGATGCGCGCGATGAAGACGCCGACGAACGGCGCCCAGCTCATCCACCAGCCCCAGTAGAAGGTCGACCAGGAGGCCTGCCACTCGGCGCCGGCGCTTCCGGTGAACGCCGAGGTGTCGGTCGACATCCCGAGCCAGTTCTGCAGGTAGTGCCCGATCGACTGCAGGATCTCCTTCGCCAGGAACTGCGTGGGGCCGACGATGAGTACGAAGAGCAGGAGTCCGCCGGCGAGGATCAGGTTGATGTTCGAGAGCCACTTCATGCCCCGGGAGACGCCCGAGAGCACGGACCACAGCACGAAGCAGGTCACGACGCCGATGATCGCGTACTCGATCCAGTGGTTGTCCTCCGCGATCACCCCGAGCGCCTGCAGGCCCGCGCTGATCTGGGTCACACCCAGGCCGAGCGAGGTCGCGACGCCGAACACCGTGCCGACGAGCGCGATCACGTCGATCGCGTTGCCCCACCCGCCGCGGGTCGCCTTCTCGCCGATGAGCGGCTCCAGCGCCCAGCGCACGGCGAGCGGACGCCCGCGGCGGTGGATGGCGTGCGCGAGCGCGAGTCCGACGACCACGTAGATCGCCCAGGGCTGGAATCCCCAGTGCAGGAAGGTCGTCGACATCGCCTCCTGCGCCAGCGCACCCGGCTGCAGGTTCTGGTCGACGATCGAGGGCTTCGGGGTCGCGAAGTGCTTGAGCGGCTCGGTCACGCCGTAGAACACGAGGCCGATGCCCATGCCCGCAGCGAAGAGCAGCGCGAACCAGCTCATCAGCGAGAACTCGGGCTCGTGCTCCGGACGACCCAGTTTCACGTTGCCCTTCCGGGAGAACCCGAGGTAGGCGCAGAAGAGCACGAAGCCGAACGAGAGCAGCACGTACCACCAGCTGAAGTTCGCGATGATGGCGCTCTGCACCGCTCCGATCCCGGCGTTCATGGCCTCGGGGTTCACGAGGGTGGCCGCGACGAACGCGACCACCACGACCGCGGTGGGCCAGAACACCCAGCGCGCGATACCCGACCGCGATCCGCTCGAGTCGGGCGTGGACGTGGGCTGCTGCTCCGAGGACATGCTTCGACGGTAGCGATGCACCGGTTCGACGGGCAACCTCGGGTCCCCGCCGAACCGGCTGCTCACGCGCGGTCGGCGTCCTCCTCGGCCATCGGCGCGGCGAAGAAGGACCGCTCGTGCGCACTGGACGTCTCGAACGCGCGCAGCATGCGTGCGCGTTGCTCGCTACCGGCGCGCGATGCCGCTCGGGTCACGATGCCGATCGCGCGCTCGGTCGCCGCGGCGAACCCGGCATCGGCGTAGGTGTCGAGCCAGGAGGCATAGGGATGCTCGGGATCGCGCGCGAACGGGTGGAGCGCCCCCGCGCGCAACCGACTCCCCAGGTCGGTGTAGAGCCAGAAGCAGGGCAGCAACGCGGCGATCAGCTCGGGATAGTCCCCGCCGAAGGCGACCGAGCGCAGGTGGTCGAGATACGCGACGGTCGCGGGTGCCGGCTCCGCGTCCGAGGTCTCGCCGACGATGCCCCGCTCGGGTGTGAGCCAGGAGGCGTGCAGCTCCATCTCCCCCAGGATCGAACCGCGCGCGGACTCCGCCCAGAACGCCTGCTCCTCGGGGTCCGGGGCGAGCCGGGAGGCCTCGGCGAGCACTCGCGCGTACTCGCGCAGGTAGCGGGCGTCCTGGGCGAGGTAGAACCGGAACGGCACCTCGGCGAGCGAACCGTCGGCGAGCGCCGTGATGAACGGCAGGCGGTCGATCCCCGCCCGCACGCCCGAGATCCGGCCCCACCACGCTTCTCGGATGTCCTCGGCCGACGGTCGGGTCTCGAGCCCGCCTCGTTCCCAGAGCCCGGCGAAGTGGTGCACGGGACCGTGGCCGGAGCCGACGCCCAGTCCGGAGCCGGCGCGCAGGGACTCGCGCAGCCAGGCACGGGATCCGGCGACGGCCTGCTCGGCGGATTCGCCGCGGGCGAGGCGGGTCGCCAGCGCGGAGGAGAGCGAGCAGCCCGTGCCGTGCGTGTTCCGCGTCGCGATGCGTGCGCCCGGGAACTCTCGCCGAATCCCCCGCCCGGCATCGACCAGGGCATCCGGTGCGGTATCGCCCGGGAGGTGACCGCCCTTCACCAGCAGCGCGGCGCCGCTCTCCGCCGAGAGCGCCTCCGCCGCGACGAGCGCGTCGCTCCAGTCCCCGAGCGAGCGACCCGCGAGCACCGCGAGCTCCGCGAGGTTCGGGGTCACGAGGTCGGCCCGTTCGACCAGCCCGCGCAGCGCGGCTTCTCCGGCAGCATCGAGCAGCCGGTCCCCGCTGGTCGCGACCATCACCGGGTCGAGCACGACGATGCTCGGCCGCACCGCGTCGATCCAGGCGATCACCGTCTCGATGATCTCCGCGTTCGCGAGCATGCCGAGCTTCACCGCGTCGACGACGATGTCCTCGGAGAGCGCGTCGAGCTGGGCCCGCAGGAACTCGGCCGGCGGCACATGCACTCCGCGGACCCCGCGGGTGTTCTGGGCGGTCAGCGCCGCGAGCGCGGCCATGCCGTACCCGCCGTTCGCCGCGATGGATTTGAGGTCCGCCTGGATCCCGGCGCCGCCCGAAGGGTCGCTGCCGGCGATGCTGAGCACCCGCGGTGTCGCGCCCCGGCGCCAGTTCCGCAGGAACTCCGTCGCGGTGGATCGCGGATCGGGGCTGGTGCAGAGCGCCGCGACGGCGGCGACGCCCGCGGCGCCCGCTTCGCGCAGGGCGGCGGCGTCCTCCGGCACGATCCCGCCGATCGCGACGCAGGGCAGCGGGCTCGCCTCGGCGAACGCTCGGAAACCCTCGAACCCCAGCGCCGGCGGGTGATCGGGTTTGGTGCTCGTCGGCCGGATCGCTCCGACGCCGAGATAGTCGACCGTGCCGGCCGGAAGCGCGCGGACGGCGTCGAGGTGCTCGGCGCGGTTCGCGGTCAGTCCGATCAGCGCGTCGGGCCCGAGCAGCTCGCGCGCGCGGAGCACCGATGCGTCCCCCTGGCCGAGGTGCACGCCGTCGACGCGAGCGCCCCGGGCGCGGGCCGAGACCGCGGCTCCGAGCCGGTCGTTGACGATGAGTCGGGCCCGACCGTCGATGATTCCGGAGAGCTCGACGAGCCGATCCACGGTCTCGGCGTCGCTCGCTCCCTTGTCGCGGAGCTGGACCACGCCGACTCCGCCGGACACGGCAGCCCGCACCGTCTCCGCGACTCCGCGTGAACCGCTCAGCACGGGGTCGGTGACCAGGTGCAGCGAGAGATCACGGATCATGCCGCGACCTCCTCGAGCTCGATGCGCGCCGCCGATTCGACGTCCTCCGGACGGAGCTCCGCGAGGGCGTCGAGCAGGGACACGGCGAAGAAACCGGGACCCGACGCGCGCGATGCGGCGCGTTCGGCGGCGACGGCATAGGCGAGGTGCGCGGCGACCACCGCGCCGAGCGCGTCGGCTCCGGCATCGGCATCGGCGCGTGCGCCGCCGAGGAACGCGGCCATGACGGCGCCGAGCGCGCACCCGCCTCCCGTCACCCGGGTCAGCAGCGGGTCGCCGTTCGCCACCCGCAGGATCCGCTCGCCATCGGTGATGAGGTCCACCGGGCCGGAGACGGCCACCACCGCACCGGATCCGCGGGCCAGCTCGACGGCCGCGTCCGCGGCGTCCTCAGGGGTCGCCGTGGCGTCGACGCCTCGGCCGCCGGCACTGCGGCCCGCGAGCGCGAGGATCTCGGATGCGTTGCCGCGCACGCTCGTGGGTCGGCGGTCGAACAGTTCCCGCGCCAGCTCGGTCCGGATCGGCAGCGTTCCGATCGCGACCGGGTCGAGCACCCAGGGCGTTCCCGCGGCCACCGCTCCCGCGACCGCTTCACGGCTCGCCCGCCGCTGCTCGGGGGTCGGCGTCCCGAGGTTGACGAGCAGGCCCGATGCGGCGCCGGCGAAGATCCCGGCCTCGCCGACGATGTCGACCATGGCCGGGGCCGCGCCGATCGCGAGCAGCGCATTGGCGGTGAAGCCGGTGACCACCGCGTTGGTGATGCAGTGCGTGAGCGGCGCGCGTGCGCGCACCGCCCCCAGAAGGTTCGCGGCCTCGCGGGCGTGGCCGGGTGCGGACGGTGGACGCAGAAGATCGCTCATCGCGACATCCCTTCGCTCGTACTAACGAGATCAGGTTCGACGGGTGTGTTCTCAGCCGCCCGATGCGGCACCCCGTGTCACTGGCAAGCAGTCTAGCCACACCCCGGACGCCCCAGCGGGATGCGCTGCGCCGCGCGCCCTGCGATCATCGGTCCATGACCAGCTTCATCGCGCACACCACGATCGACTGCCACGACGCGTACGCGCTGTCGGAGTGGTGGAAGCAGCTGCTCGGGTACGTCGACCTCGACGACGAACCGAACACGTCTGGCGACGAGGAGTGCATGATCCGGGATCCCGAGACCGGGCACCGGCTCCTGTTCATCGAGGTCCCGGACGCCGAGCTGCCGGCGAAGCGGATCCACTTCGATCTGCGTCCCCGCACCGGCACGCAGGCGGCGGAGATCGAGCGGCTGCTCGGGCTGGGCGCCGCGCAGGTCGCCGATCAGCGTGGCATCGCCGGGCCGGGCAGCGGCTGGGTCGTGCTCGCGGATCCCGAGGGCAACCAGTTCTGCGTGCTGCTCTCCGTCGAGGAACGCGCGGCGTACCTGGCGGCGCACTGACGCACCGGTCGCACCGGTCAGGCCAGTCGCACCGGATCCCGCGCGGGACTCACTCGGCAGTGCCGGCGCCGCGCTCCACGAGTTCGGCGAGGGCCGCCGTGACCGCGCCCCAGCCGTCGAAGAAGCCGAGCTCCTCGTGCCTGGCACGATCCGCGGGATCCCCGTGCCGCACGACCGCTCGGTAGGCCGTCCCCTCGGGGTGCTCGCCGAAGAGGATCTCGGCCGTCATCGCCACCGGTGCGGGTTCCGCGGGGTGCCAGCTGCTGGTGATGGCGTTCGTGAAGACCAGCCGGCTCCCCTCTTCGAGCAGCAGGAAGATGCCGTCGGTGTGCGGCACGAAGTCCTCGCCGTCGTCGCTCATGCTGGTGACGAAGGCGCCGCCGGGGCTCGGCTCGAATCGATCGATGCGCGCGATCGTCGGGGCGGGCACCCACCACTGCGCGAGCTGCAGCGGATCGGTCCACGCCCGCCAGACCCGCTCCCGCGGAGCCCGGATCACGCGCTCGATGCTGAGGTCGCGTTCGGGATCGAAGTGCTGGTTCATGATGGCTCCTTCTGCTCGGTGGCGCGGTCGGCGCAGCGATCGGTGACGAATGCTTCGAGCCGGTCCGTCCGATCGGACCAGAGTTCGCGCTGCTCGGCGAGCCAGTCGTCGATCAGCGCGAGCCGGTCGCGGTTCAGCACGCAGCTGCGCACCCGTCCGGTCTTGCTGGTGCGGATCACTCCGCTCGATTCGAGCGCGCGCACGTGTTTCATGAACGACGGCAGCGTCATCTCGAACGGGCGGGCGAGCTCGCCCACGCTCGCGGGTCCGCGCCCGAGACGACGCACGATCCGACGCCGCGTCGGGTCGGCGAGCGCGAGCAGTACCGCGTCCAGATCGTCCCGATAGTGTGCCATGCGGCTAACTATCTCACGCGGGCGGCGGGTCCACCAGAGCCGACCCGATATCGGCGTTCCCGGTCGCGGGCGCGACCCCGTCGAGACCGCCCCGAGCGAAGCCCGAGATCGCGTCGAGCACGGCGTCCGCGGCGAGGATCCGCGAGTGCCCCAGCCCCGCGGTCCGCAGAAGTCGGGCGCGGTCCCCGTGCACCTCGCACAGCCGCACCGCGTCCCGGTCGGCGAGGCGCCGATCCCCGCGATCGTGCACGAGCAGCAGTTCGGTCTCGGCGGGCAGGGGATCCCGCACCGCGTCGTAGCGTCTCACGAGCTCCGCCTCATCGACGCCGAGCCGCCTCCGGAATCGCTCGCGCAGGCGATCCGCGCTGGCGATCCGCAGCCGGAAATCGCTCACGAAGGCGTCGACGAATGCCTCGGGGCTCGCCGCGCCCGCGACCACCGCCACCCGCGGGGTCGGCAGCGTCGACCGGGCGAGCGTCAGCGCGGCGAGGGATCCGAACGAGTGCCCGACGAGCACATCGAAGGATCCGTGGCGCTCGGCGAGCACCTCCGCTGCGGCGATCCAATCGCGCACATCGGTGCGCCTCCCCGGGGAGTCGCCGTGCGCGGGCGCGTCGAAGGCGACGACACGGAAGCCGTCCCCCACCAGCCGCTCCACGACCGGGACGAACTGCGAGGCCCGCCCCTTCCAGCCGTGGAGCAGCAGCGCGGAACGCTCCCCCGCGCCCCATTCGAAGGCCTCCGCCTCACCTCCGGGCAGACGCAGCACGCTCCTCCGAGCGGAATCGTGCACCGCCCGCGCCGACTCCCGCACCCGCATGCGCGGCGCGGTCGAGAAGAACGCGCGATAGGCCAGGTCGCCTCCGAGTCGCGGTGACACCCGCGACACTCCACGGATCCCTCCCGCGACGAGCTCGATCATGGATGGCACAGCACTCTCCTCCCGCAACAATACGAACGATCATGCCTATAGTATGCGAACGTTCGTTCGTATACTCGAATTCATGAGCGACCGCACCGAAACGGACGGACGCCGCGCCCGCGGCGACGCGTCCCGCAGCGTCATCCTCGAGCGCGCCACCGACCTCGCCTCGGTCGACGGCCTCGACGGCCTCACCATCGGCCGACTCGCGACCGCCGCCGGAAGCAGCAAGAGCAGCATCGCCACCCTCTTCCGCAGCAAGGAGGGACTGCAGCTCGCCACGGTCGCCGCGGCCCGCGAGATCTTCACCGAGCGGATCATCGAACCGGCGCGCGCCGAGCCGCGCGGCGCGCGCCGACTCGCCGCCCTGCTCGGCAACGCCCTGGCCTACTCCCGCGACCGCGTCTTCAGCGGCGGGTGCTTCTTCGCCGCCACCGCCGCCGACGTCGACTCCAAACCGGGGCCCGTGAGCGATGCCGTCCGCGCCGCGCTCGCCGAGTGGTACCGGTATCTCGAACTGCAGGTCGAGGCGGCGATCGCCGGCGGCGAGCTCCGGGCGGAATCCGCGTCCGCGCTGGCCTTCGAACTGGTCTCTCTCACCGAGCACGCCAATGCCCGGTCGCTGCTGTTCGGCAGCGTCGCGCCCTACGAGGTCGCGGGCCGCGCGCTCCGCGACCGCCTGCGCACCGCCGGAGCGGATCCGGAAGCGCTCGAGCTGCTCCGCCGCTGACCCCGGGGCCGAGCGGCTCAGGCGAACTGCTCCCAGAGCACCGCGCCGACGATGACGGCGATGAGCACCGCACCGGCCACCGCCGCGATCCGACGGCGCCGCACCGATGCCGAGGCCCGCATCCCCGCCTCCGCCCGGCGCGTCGGCTCCGCAGCATCGCCGAGCGCGCGCCGCGCCGCGGGAACCACCCAGCGATAGCTGTGCAGCGCGTCGCCGTGCCGTCCGAGATCCGCCGCGCACTCCGCCATGCCGATCCCGGCCTCCACGACGGCCGGATGCGCGGTCCCGGTCTCGGGCTCCGCGGTCTCCGCCGCGCGGGCGTAGGCGCGGATCGCCGCATCGAGGCGCCCGTTGTCGCGCAGGCGGTCCCCCAGCGAGATCCGCATCCGCGCGAGATCCTCCGCGGTCCGACCCGCGCCCTCCGCGACCCGGATCGCCCGCTCCTGTGCTTCGGTCATCTCGTCGAATCGTCCGGCCGTCGACAGCGCGGCGCTGAACCGATCGAGCGCCCCGGCGAGCACGAGCCGGTCATGCGGGAACGCCCGCTCGACCCGGGGAACGAGCTCGACGTACGCGGCGATCGCCGCGTCCGGTTCCCCGCCTCGTGCGAGCGCCTCGGCCGCATCGAGTTCGTACAGGACCCGCTGCGTCGTGTCCTCGCCGCCGCTCATCCGACCTCCCGATTCGCGCACCCGTCCGCTGCCGGAATGCTACCGCCCCCTGCCGATCACCCCAGCGCTTCTGTAGGGTGAAGGCATGCTCGACGTTTCGCCAGAGGCCTTCGAGGCCCTCGTGTCCGACGGACTCGACAGTCTGCACGAGGACATGCTCTCCGAGCTCGACAACGTCATCTTCCTGATCGAGGACCACCCCGAGGACGGCAGCGACCTGCTCGGCGTCTACGAGGGGTTCTCGCTCGCCGAGCGCGAGCGCTACGGGTACGGCGAAGAGCCCGATCGCATCATCCTGTTCCGCGAGAACCTGCTCGAGCACTGCGCGGACCACGACGAGCTCGTCCGCGAGATCCGCGTGACCCTGGTGCACGAGATCGCCCACTTCTACGGCATCGACGAAGAACGCATCCACGAGCTGGGGTGGGGTTGATGGTCGCCACCGAGACGCAGCCGGGCACCGGCGTCGGCACCGAGCACGAGCTGCACCGCGCGCCCGCGCCCGAGCGCCCCTGGCAGACCGTGGTCTGGGACGACCCGGTCAACCTCATGTCCTACGTCTCGTACGTCTTCCGCTCGCACTTCGGGTTCTCCACCGAGCGCGCCGAAGAGCTGATGCTGCGCGTGCACCACGACGGCAGCGCGGTCGTAGCCGAGGGCGGCCGCGAGGCCATGGAGATGCACGTCGAGGCGATGCACGGGTACGGACTCTGGGCCACGGTCCGCAAGGAGGGCGCTTCATGAGGCTGCTGCCCGTGCCCGAGGGTGTGCGCCTCGGACTCGATCCGGACGAGGCGCAGCTGCTCGATCAGCTGGTGAGCCAGCTGATCGCGCTGCTGCAGAGCCACAGCAAGACGGCGCTCGATCCCGATCCCCTGTTCGCCAGCCTCGAGGTCGGTGGCAGCGAGGTCCTGCCCGAGGACCCGGCGCTGGCGCGCCTGTTCCCCGACGCCTACGAGGGCGGCGGCAACGCGTCGGCGTTCCGCCGGGTCACGGAGCAGGGTCTGCTCAACCGCAAGCTCCAGGATGCGCTGACGGTCACGTCCGAGCTCGGCCCGGGCAGCGATCCCGACGACCCCGCTCCGGTGACCCTCGAGATCACCGAGTCCACCTTCCCCGCGTGGATCCGCACGCTGACGGCGCTGCGGCTCGCCATGGCGGCGCGCGTGGGCCTCGAGGTCGAGGAGGACCACGATCGCCTGCTCGAGGACGAGGAATCGCGCGGCACGGTGCTGGTCTACGACTGGCTCGCCGCGATCCTGGAGTCCCTGCTGCGCACCATGGAGCGCAGCTGAGCCGCGATCACGCCGGCGGTTCGAGCGAGCGAGCGTCGACCACCTGCCCCCGCCCGGTGAGCAGGCGCGCCGAGGTGAGCTGATCGCGACCGAAGCGGCCGCGCACCTCGTCGACCGCCTGATCGACCGCGCGCCAATCGTCGTCGTCGCTCCACAACCCGGCGGGATCGGACCCCGCCGCCATGAGCTGCTCGGCGCGGACCCCGATGAGACGCACGGGCCGCAGCGACGCTCCGAGGCCGTCGAGCAGCTCGCACGCGGTGCGGTAGATGCGCTGCGTCGCGTTCGTCGCCTCCGACAGGGTGCGGGATCGCGTCACCGTCTCGAACGTGTCCCAGCGCACCTTGATCGCGATGGTGCGCGCCTCGGCGCCGTGCTCGCGCAGCCGCTCCGCGGTCCGGGTGGAGAGCCGCAGCAGCTCGCGGTGCAGCACCGCGCGATCCGTCTCGTCGATCGCGAAGGTCTCCTCGTGGCCGATGCTCTTCTCGATGCGTTCCGTCTCGACGGCACGCGCGTCGCGGCCGTTGGCCAGCGCGTGCAGCTTCAGCGCGGAGGCCCGCCCGACCAGGCGCTCCAGGCTCGGCAGCGGCTCGCGAGCGAGCTCCCCGATCGTGCGGATGGCGCGCGACTGCAGCGACCGCGCGGTCGCCTTGCCGACACCCCACATCGCCTCGACCGGGAGCGGGTGCAGGAACTCGAGCGTGCGGGCCGGCGGGATCTCGAGGATCCCATCGGGCTTCGCCCGCTGCGAGGCGAGCTTGGCGATGAATTTCGTGCCCGCCAGCCCCACCGAGGCCGGCAGTCCGGTCTGCTCGCGCACGCGTGCTCGCAGCTGCCGGGCGATCTCGGTCGGCTCGCCGAACAGCTTGAGCGATCCGGCAACGTCGAGGAACGCCTCGTCGATGCTCAGCGGTTCGACGAGCGGCGTGAACTCCTCGAACACCCGCATCACCGCGCGCGAGGCGTCGCGGTACTTGGAGTGCACGGGCGGGATCAGGATCAGCTGCGGGCACAGCTGCTTGGCCCGACCGACCGGCATGGCGGATCGGACACCGAAACGCCGGGCCTCGTAGCTGGCGCTCGACACGACGGAGCGAGCCGTATCGAAGGCCACCGCGGTGGGGAGTCCGCGGAGCTCGGGCTGCTCGAGCAGTTCGACCGAGACGAAGAAGGAGTCCATGTCGACGTGCAGCATCGACGCCTGCGCCCGGAGCGCATTCCCGCCCAGTGCATCGTTCCCCTCCATCACGCTCCCATTCCAGCACAGACCACCGACAACGGCCCCTCCGGCGTTCGGCCGGGCGTGCTAGCCTCGTCCCGATCACGATCGGACGGCAGGAGGTGAGCCCCATGACCCCAGTACTCGCAGCGGGTGCTTCCCCGGAGTCCACGATCACCCGACCGTAGCGGTCGCGACCGGAGGCACGCGCTCGCATTCGTTCTCGCGAAAGACGAACATCATGCCCGCCTCACCGCTTTCCTCTCCGTTCTCCCCCGCTCCGCTCACGCACGAATCGGCGCACGACCGCGCCCTCGTGCTCGGCGGAGGCGGATCCACCGGCAACGCCTGGATGCTCGGCGTCCTCGCCGGGCTCCTGCGCGAGGGCGTCGATGCCGCAGCCGCCGAACTGCTCATCGGCACCTCGGCCGGTGCCACCACCGCCGCGCAGATCTCGTTCCGCTCCCCCGTCGAACTGCACGAGGCGGCGCTCGCCTCCCGCCCGACGGGTGCAGCCGGCCCGGCCGGTGCGGGCGGCGGCCGCGCGGGCGGTGCCCCCGTCGCGGCCGCCTCGGCTGCCCCTGCCTCTGTCCCGGTC
>NZ_LAYO01000087.1 GCF_000980875.1 Leucobacter sp. Ag1
GGTGCTGCGCCGCGAGGCGCCGCACCAGGTTGATCTCGGTACCGATCGCGAACACCGTCGGCTCCGTCGCGGCCTCGATCGCCTCGCGGATGTACGCGGTGGATCCCGCCTCGTCGGCGGCGTCGACGACCTCCATCGGGCACTCCGGGTGCACGATCACGCGGACCCCGGGATGCTCGGCGCGGGCCCGGTCGATCTGCGCGGTCGTGAACCGGCGGTGCACCGAGCAGAAGCCGTGCCACAGGATCACGCGCGAATCGACCAGCGTCTCGGCCGAGGACCCGCCGAGCGGACGGTGCGGATTCCACATCGGCATGCGGTCGAGCGCGACGCCCATCTCCTTCGCCGTGTTGCGGCCCAGGTGCTGATCCGGGAAGAACAGCACGCGGCGACCGCGCGCGAACGCCCACTCGAGCACGGTCCGCGCGTTCGACGAGGTGCACACGATCCCGCCGTTGCGCCCCACGAAGCCCTTGATCGCCGCGGAGGAGTTCATGTAGGTGACGGGGATCACGGGCAGGAGCCCGTCGGCGTCCGGCACGTCGAGCGGCCCGAGCACCTCGGCAAGCTGCTCCCAGCACTCCTCGACCTGATCGATGTCGGCCATGTCGGCCATCGAGCAGCCGGCGGCGAGGTTCGGCAGGATCACGGCCTGCTCGGGCCCCGAGAGCAGATCGGCGGTCTCGGCCATGAAGTGGACGCCGCAGAACACGATCGCCTCGGCCTCCGGGTGCCGCTTCGCCGCGACGGCGAGCTGATAGGAGTCGCCGACGTAGTCCGCGTGCCGGACCACCTCCTCGCGCTGGTAGAAGTGCCCGAGCACGACGACCCGGTCGCCCAGGACCTCGCGCGCAGCGACGATCCGCGCCTCCAGATCGGCCTCGTCGGCCTCGCGGTACGCGGCGGGAAGCTCGCCCTGGCGCGGAGATCCCGTGGGGATCACGTCGCCCATCGAGGATCCGGGACCGTAGCCGGGAACCCCGTCGAAGGTCCACGGGCCCGCGGCGAGGTCCGTGTTGCAGACGCCGTCGTCGCCCACCGCGACGAGCTCGAGGATCCGGTGGTCGACAGAGGGATCGAGGGAGACGGGGGTGCTCATCGGATGCTCATTTCTTCGGAGGAGAGGGGACCGCGGTCGGCCAGTTCGGCGTCGGGACTGGACCGGTAGAGCCGCGCGGGCCGATGGTTGCCGGTGCGGAACTCGTCGGTGGCGATCAGCGTGCCGCTCGACTCGACCTGGCGGCGGAAGTTCGCCGGATCGAGCCTGCGGCCGAGGATCGTCTCGACGGCCTCGCGCAGTTCGGCGAGCGTGAACTCCTCGGGCAGGAAGCCCTGGGCCACGCGGCTGTAGCCGACCTTGTTGCGCAGGCGCCACAGCGCGTACTCGATGATCTGCGCGTGGTCGAACGCCAGGGGCGGCAGGTCGTCGGCGTCGAACCAGCGCACGTTCTCCGGGGCGAGGCCCGTGCGCCGGTACTCGGCGCTCTGCGCATCGACCTGGTCGGAGCGGAGCAGCGCCCAGTAGACGATCGATACGACGCGGCTGGGCGAGCGGTCCACGGCGCCGAAGGCGTAGAGCTGCTCCAGGTAGCTGGGGGCGAGACCCGTCGTCTCGGCGAGCGTGCGAGCGGCTGCGCCGACCGGAGCCTCGGTCGCGGTGAGCCAGCCGCCGGGCAACGCCCAACGATCGGCGAACGGCTCGCGGGTGCGACGTACGAGCGGCAGCGAGAGCACGACGCCGCGGTCGGTCTTGCGCAGGGTGAGGATCGCGGTGGACACGGCCACGTCGATCCCGGAACTTCTGGTCATGATGACTTTAACCTCCGGGATCCATCTTAGTGTCCTCGGCACCTTTAGTGCGAACGGGAATATCAGCGGGTCCCCGTCGGTTACCGGATAGACTCATGGGCATGGCAGCAGCTGCAAAAGACGTGAGCAAGCGAAAGGCGTCCCAGGTGACGCGCACCCGCGCCGAAGCGCGCGAAGCCCGCGAGGACGCACCGAACCCGGTGTGGTTCAAGCCGGTCATGTTCGGCTTCATGCTGCTCGGCCTGCTCTGGATCGTGCTCTACTACATCACCAGCTCTTCGCTGCAGCTGCCGATCCCCATGCTCGGCCAGGCCAACATCTTCATCGGCTTCGGCCTCGTGCTCATCGGCTTCCTCATGACCCCCTGGTGGAAGTAACCCCACCGAAACTCGAAAAGCCGCCCGCCGCATCTGAGGATGCGGCGGGCGGCTTTTTCGTTGGGGTCCGCCCGGAGCAGACGCCCCGGAAGCGTTAACACCCAGACTTATCCACAGTTTTCTCCCCAACTGGGGACGAACTACACCGGTGTGATTTTTCCGGTCACCGGCGCAGGGAATCCGGCCCTGACCGGGTCAGATCAGCGCTGCGGCAGGGAGCGGGGATACGACGAAGTACGCGAACGTCAGCGCGATGAGCACCGCACCGAGCCCGATCAATCCACCGATCCGTGCACCCCTGCGACGCGGGCCGCGGGTCTGCACCAGGATCCACATGGTGAGCGCGCCGACGGCGAGGCCGCCGAGGTGCGCCTGCCAGGACACGCTGTTGCCCGGCAGGAACCCGATGCCGACGTTGATCGCGATGAGCACCGCGAGCGAGGTGATGCTGACGCCGGCCGCACGGAACGCCACGAGCGTCGCGCCCATGACGCCGAAGATGGCGCCCGAGGCGCCGACCGTCGGCACGACCACCGCGGCGGGATCGGCGTAGGCCCACAGCATCGTGCCGATGGATCCACCGACCCCCGAGAAGATGTAGAGCCAGAAGAAGGGCAGCCGGCCCAGCAACTGCTCGAGATTGCGGCCGAACAGCCACAGCGTGAGCATGTTGAAGAGGATGTGGAAGATGCTGCCCGTCGAGTGCGTGAACATCGCCGTGATGAAGCGCCACGGCTCGTACAGCTGCGGGAGCGCGTGCGCCGGCGCGAACCAGAGCGCCCGGGTCGCGTCAGGAATGAGGAGCTGCGCCACCCAGACCACCACGCAGGCGATCATGATCCCGTAGGTCACCACGGGGGCATCGGTCGCGGCGAGCCGTCGACCCATCACCGTGACCTTGCGTGCGGCGCGATTCTGCGTGCGGCCGGGTCCGCGCCCGGACGCACGAGCGCCCCCGCGGAGCTCGCGCATGCACTCGGGGCACAGCACGCCGACGGGGGCGTTCGTCTGGCACTGCGCGCAGATGGTGCGGCCGCAGCGCTGGCAGAGAGTGAAGCTGGGCGAGTCCGGATGCCGGTAGCAGACGTCGTTCGGACCGTACTCCGCGCGCTCGCCGAACTCCGGCCGCGACCCGCCCAGGCTCACGCCTCAGACCTCGGCGATATCGACGCCGGTGATGACGACGTCCTCGACGGGACGGTCCATCGCACCGGTCTGCACCGCGGCGATCGCATCGACCACGGCCTTCGACGCGTCGTCGGCGACGTCGCCGAAGATGGTGTGGTTGCCGTTCAGCCACGCCGGAGCGATGGTGGTGATGAAGAACTGCGAACCGTTGGTGCCCGCGAGGCGACCGGTCATGTCGGGACGCTTGCCCGCGTTGGCCATGGCCAGCTGGTACGGGTGATCGAAGGTGAGCTCCGGGTGGATCTCGTCGTCGAAGTTGTAGCCCGGGCCGCCGGTGCCGGTGCCGGTGGGGTCGCCGCCCTGGATCATGAAGTCCTTGATGATGCGGTGGAAGATGACACCGTCGTAGAAGCCCTTGTTCGACAGGTCGACGAAGTTCTTGACGGTCTTCGGCGCGTGGTCGCCGAAGAGGTTGATGACGATGTCGCCGTGGTTGGTGTGAACGGTCGCGACCGCAGTGTGAAGAGTCATGGCAGTAATTCTACGGCCAGCGCTTTGGGAGGCACTGTGCGCCGCTTCGGTGTAGCGTGGGTGGCACGCGATCCTGCGGAAGCATCGGAGGTTCCCATGTCACTCACTCGCAAGAACCGTCGCGAGCTGCGTCGACTGCGCAACCACGCGCAAGACGTGCTCGACGAGCAGCGCATCGTGCTCGGCCACGCCGGGGAGGTGCTGCAGGCCGCCGGTTCCCAGGCCCGTCGTCTGAGCGACGAGCACCTGGCCCCACGGGTGAACGACGCGATGACCACCGTTCGGCCGCAGGTCGACCGGGGCATCCTCGCCGCCCGACGCGCGTCCGAGCAGGTGCGTCGCGCGACCGCGCCGCTCGTGGCCGGCGCGCTCGCCAGCACGGTGCGCACCCTCGAGCAGCTCGAGAACGCCGAGGGCGCGCAGCAGGTGCGCCGCTTCGGCGAGAAGCGCGGCCTCCTGGCCCCGCAGAAGAAGAAGCGTGGCGTGGGCGGGTTCATCGCCCTCGGCCTGGGCATCGCCGCCGCCGTGGGCGTCGGCTACACCCTGTGGCAGGCGTTCCGCAGCGACGACGAGCTCTGGGTCGCTCCCGAGTCCGGCGAGTAGGCCGGATCCCGCGGCCGATCAGTCGGTCGCGGAGTCGGACTTCCGGGTGGGTTCCGCGGTGCGGGACCCACCCGCTTTCTGTGCCCGGCGCGGGCCCGACCTCGCGGCTCCGGACTTCTGCCCGGAGCTCTGGGGAGCCGAGCTCTTCGTCGCGGCACCCTTCGGAGCGCTTTCGCCGCTCTGCTCCGGATCCGCCGCAGCCTTCTTCGGCTGCGATCCCCCGCCGCCCGCGGCCGCGGCACCGTTTCCGGAGCCACCGCCGGAGCGCCGGGAACGCCGGGATCCCGAGCGTCCGTTCGAGCTCCGCATCGAAATGCCCGCCATGCGCAGCCCGGTCTGCACGAGCGAGAGCGTCTTGAGCGAGCGGATCTCCCGGATCGGCACCCAGCGCGCCTCGTCGGAGGACCCGTCGACCTCGTGCCGCAGCGGTCCGTCGGCGACGGTCGCCCGGTAGACGATCCGGATCGTGTGCAGCTGCGGATCCTGGCCGTCCTCGACCTCCTCGCGGATCATGACCCGCGAATCGACGCCGAGGAGCTTGCCCGTCTTCGCCGTGAGCCCCGTCTCCTCGAGCACCTCGCGGACCACCGTCTGCTGCGGATCCTCGCCGTTCTCGATGCCGCCGCCCGGCAGGGTCCACCCGTGCATACGACCCCGGCGCCAGTGCGTGAGCAGGATCGAGCCGCGCCGCTCGATCACCGCGTAGGCCGCCACCCGCATATCCATAGTGCTGAGCCTAGTGTCTCGCGCGAGCGCCGATGCTCAGCCGATCTCCGCGATCCAGCCGCGCAGCCACACCTCGAGTCGCCGGTACGCCTCGGCGCGCACCGGCGGCCGCGAGAGGAACACGTCGTGCAGGGCGCCGTCGATGCGCTCGATGGTCACGGTGGGCCCGAGCCGGGTCGCCGCACGGGCGATCTCGTCGACATCGAGCACGGAGTCGACGCTCGTCAGCTCCTCGCTCCAGCGCATCGGCGAGATCCACCGTCGCGACAGCAGCACGCCGACGGGCGCCGCGATGCGCAGCCCGCGCTCGACCACCTCGCTGTGCCCCCGCAGGATCGCGCGCAGCCATCCGGCGTGCACCGCCATCGCCTGCTCCGGCCGCCACTCGGTGTTCACGTCGAGCGGGTGCTCCGCATCGGCGACCGCGCGCTGCGCCCGCGTGTAGTAGCCGAAGTCGAACTGCGGCGCGGATTCGCGCGGGTTGAAGCGGGCGCTGAGGTCGACGAGCGGCGCGATGCTCGCCCGGATCCTCCCCGGCAGCTGGAACTCGAGCCACGGGCTGTTGAGCAGCAGACCCGAGGCCACCCCGGGATGCCGGTCGGCCCACAGACTGAGGATCAGGCCGCCGGTCGAGTGACCCATGAGCAGCAGGCGCCGGGGCCGCCCGCCGAAGGCCGCCGATCCCCCGTGCGCCGGCTCGGCCGACATGATCTCGAGCGCCGCACCGATCTCGGCATCGTACTGCGCGAGATCCTCGATGAAGCCCGGGGTCTGCCCCGATCGCAGGCTGCGCCCGTACTTGCGGAGGTCGAGCGCGAAGAAGCGCGCTCCGCGACTCGTATAGAAGGCCGCGAGCTCGCGCTGGAAGAAGTAGTCGGACCAGCCGTGCACGTAGAGCACGTCGACCCCCGCGAGCGGGTGGACGATCCGCGAGCGGCCCGCCAGTCGGTCGGTGAAGCGCACGGCGCCGGGCAGCGATCGCACGAGGGTCGCGACGAGCGGCCCCTCGTCGTCCTCCCCCAGCGGGATCGTGCGCTGCGCGAACCCCGGTCCGAGGACGTCGGGCTGCCAGGCATGCGGATCGTGCGTCATATCGCCAGTGTAGGAGTGCCGAATGCGCGACAGGAGTCCGGATACGATCGGGAGGTCCGATCCTTCCCGCGCACGACTCCGACGGAGGCCCGCAGTTGCCGCAGTCCCGAGGCCGCCACGCGCCGTCGAACGCGCGCTGGGTCGCCTGGACCGGGCTTTCGCTCGGCGCCGTCGGTGCCGCGGTCCTATGGTGCTGGGAGCGGCCGCTGGGGCTCGCCCACGGACCGCTGTTCTTCGTGGTCATCGCCCTCACCGCGCTGAGCGCCGGCGCCGCCGTGATCGCGATGCTGCGCCGGGTCGCGGCGGATCAGCGATCCCGCGGTTCCGCGGCCGAGCGACCGCCCGCCGAGGGACCGGCCGCGTCGCACCGGCCTCCCCCTGAGCCGCTCCCCGGGCTGCTCCCCGAGCTGCTGCTGGGGATCGCACTGCTCGTCTGCGGCGGGCTGGCGGCGCTGTTCTTCCTCATCCCCACGAACGACGACGACCCCTGGATCCCCTGGGCCGCGTCGGCGCTCATCTTCGTGGCGCTCGCGATCCGGTCCGTCCGGAGCTACCTGCGCGTGCGCGGAGCGCGACGCGGACGACCGGGCCGCGCCGCCGACACCGACCGTCGCTGAACGCGGAACGGGGCCGGGACCGCCGGTCGGCGATCCCGGCCCCGCCGGTCGGGGCTCAGTCCCCTACTGCACCGCCTTCAGCGCGTTCACGAGGCCCGTGCCGAAGTAGCTGTTCAGCGCCGTCGTGCCCACGCAGGCCGCGCCGGCGCCGCGCTCGGGTGCCGAGCAGGGCGTCGGCGTCGCGTCCGCCTTGAGCTTCGCCGTCAGCTGCGCCGGCGTCAGGTTCGGGTGCGCCGACTTCATGAGGGCGAGCACGCCCGCGACGTGCGGGGTCGCCATCGAGGTACCGCTCTTCAGGCCGTAACCGCCGCCGGGCAGGGTCGACAGGATCCGGGATCCGGGTGCCGCCACGTCGATCTCGCCGAGCCCGCGGTTCGAGAAGTACGACAGCTGGCCGGTCTGCGTGACCGAGGAGACGGTGACGACACCGGGGATCTGCGCGGGGATGTCCTTGCAGCCCTGGTTGATGGTGCGCGGCGTCGGAGCCGGAGCGTCGTTCGGGCTGCCCTCGTCGCGCGTGTTCACGGTCAGGTCGAGTCCCGAGTTGCCGGCGGCGGCCGCGTTGACCACACCGCGCGAGGTGGACCAGTTCACGGCGCGCGCCATCGCCTCGCGCACGGCCGCCTGATCGGGCTGGTCATCGCACCAGAACTCGAAGGGATCCACGTAGTAGCTGTTGTTCGTCACGTCCATGCCGCGCTGCGAGGCCCACATGAAGCCGCAGATCGCGTACTCGGGGTAGATGAAGCCGTCGTCGTTCACGACCTTCACCGAGGCGAGACGCACGTTCGGGGCGACGCCGACGATGCCCGTGCCGTTGCGGGCCGCGGCGATCGTGCCGGCCACGTGCGTGCCGTGGTCCGAGGTCGTCGGCTCCCAGCCGCCGGCGGTCTGGTCGGGCCGGCCGCCCACGGTGCAGTTCACCGAGTTCGCGACGTCGATGTTCGGCGCCAGGTCGGAGTGCTGCGGGTCGATGCCGGAGTCGAGCACACCCACGAGCACCTTGCGGCTGCCGTCGGTGATCGCATTCGCCTGATCGGACTTGATCATGGCCATGTCCCACTGCTGGGCCTCCATGGCGTCGCCGGCCTTCGCCGGCACCGGCGTGGTGGGCTCGTCCACGTCGACGCGCTTGTTCTTGCCGCCCTGCTTCCAACCGGAGGCACCGGGACCCCAGGGCACCTGCGGGCCCTGCACCCGGTCGGAGACCTCGACGGTGCGAGTCGCACCGACCGACTCGACCGCGTTCTTGCCCGTGACCTTGACCCGGTCGCGGAACGCCGCGCGGTCGCTCTGCGCGACCACAACGCCGATCTCGGGCCACGTCTGCACGACTACGCCTCCGGCCTCGGTGACGGCCTTCTCGACCTTGCGCACCTGACCCGGGTTCGCCTTGCCGGCGTTCACCACGTAGCTCATGACGGTGCCGTCCGGCGGGTTCACCGGGACGGGGGTGGACGGCTCCGCGACGGCCGCGGTGGCGGTGGTCGCCGAACCCACCAGCAGGCCGATCGCCGCTGCGGTGCAGACGGCCGCCCGGATGGAGCGCTGACGGAATGATGATCTCATCGTTGAGGATCCTCTCGAGGGAGTACCCCGGCTTGTGGCCGGGGCGGGCTCAGTGCCCTCCCCCTTTCTAGTAGCCGAGAACGGTTCGTTCAATATTGAAGATCCGCCGCTGCCGCAGTAGGGTGCGCCCCCTCGCTGGGGTCGGGTGCTGCGCCTCGCCGGTCCCGGCTTCGGGCGCCGGGGCCGGGTCCTGCACCTCCCTGCTCCCAGAGTCCCGCACGTTCCGCTCTTCCAGCTCTTCGCGACATTCTCGATCCTCCCGACCCTCTGAACGATTGGACATCCACTCGACGATCGGATGCTCTATCGGCGCGTGACTCGCCGCCCACTCGTCGAGTGGACGTCCACTCGTGCCAGAAGCGGCGCCACCGAAGGCGGCGCCGAGGGCACCGCCGCCACGGGAACTGCCGAGCGCATCGCCGAGCCACGCGCCGCCGCCGCGAGCCCCGGAAACGCAGAACGCCCCCGGCGTGAACCGGGGGCGTTGTCTGTGGATCCTGGGAGAATCGAACTCCCGACATCCTGCTTGCAAAGCAGGCACTCTACCAACTGAGTTAAGGACCCGGAACGGCTCTTGCGAGTCGTTCGGTGGGGCTACCAGGACTTGAACCTGGGACCTCTTCATTATCAGTGAAGCGCTCTAACCGCCTGAGCTATAGCCCCTTGACCAAGAAACGACTCTACACGGACACTCGCCGAAAACACAAATCGGGCGGATCCGCTCCGCGCGCCGCGGCCGGAAACGCCGCGTGCCCCGCCGACCGTGGAGGTCGTCGGGGCACGCGAACCGCCGCTCGGCGTCGATCAGTTGCTGGTGAAGCCCAGCTGGAAACCGCCGACGATGCGGGTGAGGAGGTTGTAGATCAGCGATGCGACCGCGCCGAGCGCGGTGCCCACGATGATGTTCAGGATCCCGACCACGACCGAGAATCCGAAGACCTGCGGGAAACCGAGGAACGTCATCAGGCTGTTCTTATCGCCAACGACGTCCATGAACAGGGAGTCGACCTTGGCCAGCAGACCGGTCTGCATCAGCACGAGATAGACGAGCACCGTCGCGACGATCCCGACGATGGCCCAGCAGACCGACACCAGGAAGGAGAACTTCACGGCCGACCAGAAGTCGACGTAGACGAGCTTGAGGCGTACCTGCTTGGACGGCGCTTTCTTGCGGGTCTTGCGCGCCAGCTTATCGGCGACAGTGTTACTCATTCAGGCTTTCCTTGTCTTCTGCGTGCTCCGCAGCATCGGTCTCGGCCGGCTCACCGGCCGCGCTCTCGGCCTCGGCGTCGTCGAGACCGCGCTCCGTGTTTCGCGCGATGCCAATAATACGGTCCCGCTCTGGGAATCTCGCAAAGACGACGCCCATCGTGTTCCGGCCCTTGGCAGGAACCTCGGCGACGTTGGACCGGACGACCTTGCCGCTGGCCAGCACTGCGAGCACCTCGTCGCCCTCGTCCACGATGAAGCCGCCGACCAGATCGCCGCGCGCCTCATCGAGCTTCGCCACCTTGATGCCGAAGCCGCCGCGGTTCTGCACGCGGTACTCGTCGACCGCGGTGCGCTTGGCGTAGCCGCCCTCGGTGACCACGAAGACGAAGCCGCCCTCGGTGATCCGCGAGGCCTGCAGCAGCTGATCCCCGTCGCGGAAGTTCATGCCGCGCACACCGCTCGTGGAACGGCCCATCGGGCGGAGCGCCTGGTCGGACGCCGTGAAGCGCACCGACATGCCGTGCTTCGAGATGAGCAGCACATCGTCGTCGGACTCCGCGATCAGGGCCGAGACGAGCTCGTCCTCGTCGCGGAGCTTGATCGCGATGATGCCGCCCGTGCGGTTCGTGTCATACTCGGTCAGCGCGGTCTTCTTGACGAGGCCGTCCCGGGTCGCGAGCACGAGGAACCGATCCGCTTCGAACTCGCGCAGGTCGAGGATCTGCGTGACCGACTCGTCGGGCGCGAGCGCGAGCAGGTTCGCGAGGTGCTGGCCCTTCGCGTCGCGGCCGCCCTCGGGCACCTCGTACGTCTTCGCGCGGTAGACGCGGCCCGTGTTCGTGAAGAACAGCAGCCAGTGGTGCGTCGTGGTGACGAAGAAGTGTTCGACGATGTCGTCGGCGCGGAGCGCCGCACCCTTGACTCCCTTGCCGCCGCGGTGCTGCGTCCGGTAGTTGTCGATGCGCGTGCGCTTGATGTATCCGCCGCGGGTGACGGTGACGACCATCTCCTCCTCGGGGATCAGGTCCTCCATCGACATCTCGCCGTCGAATCCGTGCAGGATCGTCGAGCGCCGCTCGTCGCCGTACTTGTCGACGAGGTCGCCGAGCTCGGTGACCACGATGCTGCGCTGCTCCTCGGGCGAGGCCAGGATCCCCTGGTACTCGGCGATCTGGGCCTCGAGCTTGGCCGCGAGCTCCAGGATCTTCTGTCGCTCGAGCGCCGCGAGGCGGCGCAGCTGCAGGCCGAGGATCGCGTCCGCCTGGATCTGGTCGACGCCGAGCAGCTTCATGAGGCCCTCGCGAGCCTCGTCGACCGTGGGCGAGCGACGGATCAGAGCGATGACTTCGTCGAGCGCGTCGAGCGCCTTGAGGTAGCCGCGCTGGATGTGCGCCTCGGCCTCGGCCTTCTTCAGGCGGTACTCGGTACGCCGGACGATGACCTCGATCTGGTGCTTCGCCCAGGCGGTGATGAAGCCGTCGAGCGCGAGGGTGCGGGGCACGCCGTCGACGATCGCGAGCATGTTCGCGCCGAAGTTCTCCTGCAGCTGCGTGTGCTTGTACAGGTTGTTCAGCACGACCTTCGCGATCGCGTCGCGCTTCAGCACGATCACGAGACGCTGGCCGGTGCGGCCGCTCGTCTCGTCGCGGATGTCGGCGATCCCCTGGACCTTGTTCTCCTTGACCAGGTCGGCGATCTTGACCGCGAGGTTGTCGGGGTTGACCTGGTAGGGCAGCTCGGTCACGACGAGGCAGGTGCGTCCCTGGATCTCCTCGATGTTGACCACGGCGCGCATGGTGATCGAGCCGCGTCCGGTGCGGTACGCCTCGCGGATCCCCTTGGTGCCGAGGATCTGCGCGCCGGTCGGGAAGTCGGGCCCCTTGACGCGGGCCATGAGCGCCTCGAGGAGGTCCTCGCGGCTCGCCTCGGGGTGCTCCAGGTGCCAGATCGCCGCTTCGGAGACCTCGCGGAGGTTGTGCGGCGGGATGTTCGTGGCCATGCCGACCGCGATGCCGACCGAGCCGTTGACCAGGAGGTTCGGGAACCGTGCGGTGAGCACGGTCGGCTCCTGGGTACGGCCGTCGTAGTTGTCCTGGAAGTCGACCGTGTCTTCGTCGATGTCGCGCACCATCTCCATGGCGAGCGGGGACATCTTGGTCTCGGTGTATCGGTGGGCGGCGGCGCCGTCGTTGCCGGGCGAACCGAAGTTGCCCTGGCCGAGGGCCAGGGGGTAGCGCAGCGACCACGGCTGCACGAGACGCACGAGCGAGTCGTACACGGCGGTGTCGCCGTGCGGGTGGAACTGGCCCATCACGTCGCCGATCACGCGCGTGCACTTCGAGAAGGCCTTGTCGGGGCGGTAGCCGCCGTCGTACATCGTGTAAATCACACGGCGGTGCACCGGCTTGAGGCCGTCGCGCACGTCGGGCAGCGCACGGCCCACGATCACGCTCATGGCGTAGTCGAGGTAGGAGCGCTGCATCTCGAGCTGCAGGTCGACCTGATCGATGCGCCCGTGGTTCGCCGCGATGGGCTGGCCGGTCTCGTCCAGCTCCACGATGATCTCGGCGCCGGTGGCGTCGTCCATATCGGGGGTCTCGTTCTCAGATGTCAAGGAAACGCACGTCCTTCGCGTTCTGCTGGATGAAGCTGCGGCGCGCTTCGACGTCCTCGCCCATCAGGGTGGCGAAGATCTCGTCGGCGGTCGCCGCATCGTCCATGGTGACCTGCAGCAGGGTGCGGGTCTCCGGGTTCATGGTGGTCTCCCACAGCTCTTCGTGGTTCATCTCGCCGAGACCCTTGTAGCGCTGCACGCCGCTCTCCTTCACGAGGCGGCGGCCGGCCTGGGATCCGGCGGTGAGGCGCTCGTCGCGCTCGGCGTCGCTGAACACGTACTCGTGCTCGGCGTTCGCCCACTTGATGCGGTACAGCGGGGGCTGCGCGAGGTAGACGTAGCCGAGATCGATGAGCGGCCGCATGTAGCGGAACAGCAGCGTCAGCAGCAGCGTCGTGATGTGCTGGCCGTCGACGTCGGCATCGGCCATGAGCACGATCTTGTGGTAGCGCGCCTTCTCGGGATCGAACTCCTCGCCGATGCCCGCGCCGAACGCAGTGATCATCGCCTGGACCTCGGTGTTGTTCAGCGCGCGGTCGAGGCGGGCCTTCTCCACGTTGAGGATCTTGCCGCGGAGCGGGAGGATCGCCTGCGTGTGCGGATTGCGGCCGGTCTTGGCCGAACCGCCGGCCGAGTCGCCCTCGACGATGAAGATCTCGGAGATCACCGGGTCCTTGCTGGTGCAGTCCGACAGCTTGCCGGGCATGCCGCCGGACTCGAGCAGTCCCTTGCGGCGCGCGGTCTCACGCGCCTTGCGTGCGGCGAGGCGCGCGGTCGCGGCCTGGATCGCCTTGCGGATGATGTCCTTCGCCGGGCCAGGGTTGCGCTCGAACCAGTCGCCGAGCTGATCGCCGACGACCTTCTGCACGAACGCCTTCGCCTCGGTGTTGCCGAGCTTGGTCTTGGTCTGGCCCTCGAACTGGGGCTCCCCCAGCTTGACCGAGATGACGGCGGTCAGACCCTCGCGAACGTCGTCGCCCGAGAGGTTGTCGTCCTTCTCGCGAAGAATGTTCTTCTCTCGTGCGTAGCGGTTGACGAGGGTCGTCAGCGCCGCACGGAAGCCCTCCTCGTGCGTGCCGCCCTCGTGGGTGTTGATGGTGTTCGCGTAGGTGTGGACGCTCTCGGTGTAGGCCGTGGTCCACTGCATCGCGACCTCGGCCGAGATCTTACGCTCGGTGTCCTCGAGCTCGAACGAGATGATCTCCTCGTTCACGAGCTCCGCGCGCTTGGCCGAGTTCAGGTAGTGGACGTAGTCCTCGATGCCCTTCTCGTACAGGAACTCGTCATGCGGCGGAGCCGGCGCGACGAGCTCGCCGTCCTCGTTCTCGACCGGCTCCTGCGGGCGCAGGTCGGTGAGCATGATCTTGAGGCCCTTGTTGAGGAACGCCATCTGCTGGAAGCGGGTGCGCAGCGTCTGGTAGTCGAACTCGACGGTCTCGAAGATCTCGGCGCTGGGCCAGAAGGTGATGGTGGTGCCGGTCTCTTCCGACGGCTCCCCCTGCACCAGCGGTCCGGTCGGCACGCTGCCGTCGAACGCCATGTTCCACGTGAAACCCTGACGCTTGACCTCGACCTCGAAGCGCGACGAGAGCGCGTTCACGACGGATGAGCCGACGCCGTGCAGGCCACCCGAGACGGCGTAACCGCCGCCGCCGAACTTGCCGCCGGCGTGCAGCACGGTCAGCACGACCTCGACGGTCGACTTGCTCGGGTCCGACGAGTGCGGATCGACGGGGATACCGCGGCCGTTGTCGATGACGCGGACGCCGCCGTCCTCGAGGATCGTCACGTCGATGGCATCGCAGTACCCGGCGAGCGCCTCATCGACCGAGTTGTCGACGATCTCGTACACCAGGTGGTGCAGACCGCGAGGCCCGGTGGATCCGATGTACATACCCGGGCGCTTGCGTACCGCCTCGAGGCCCTCGAGCACCTGGATCGCTCCGGCACCGTAGTCTTCCGCGGCCGTAGCCTGTTCATCAGTCATGCTGTGAGTCACACTCTCCAAAGATCGCCTCAGGCCGGATTTCCGGCCCGGACACGTTCACACCCCAGCCTATCAATTCGAGGCGCTCAGAACCGTGATTTCGGGCCTTTGGGGCGAGGATTCCGGGTGGGATCGTTCCCCCTCCGAAATGGGCTGCTTCTCGGCCGGTTCCGCCCGGTGCCAGACCCTGCGTCGCGTCACGTTCTCGAACCGGCCCCCAGCGGGCTCCCTGATCGGATCACCACGAGCTCGATCCGCCAGGCGGCTCCCGCATGCGAACCACCGAATTCACTCGGTCATGACCGTTCGTCGAGCCAGGATCACCCGGGCGGCACGATCCGGGCAGTACGGCTCGGTCTGGCTCACCGACACCCGGGCTTCCGAACCGGCTCCGTGCCAGCCCAGTGAGATCCGCCCGGGCCACCCTCGCCAGTCCGCGCTTCCCGCTGGCCCGCGCGCTCCTCCCACCCCGGCCCGGCCGCTCCCCTTCCTCGCACAGCTTCCACGGGCCGCGGCGGTCCGCGGGGACGAATCTCCACCGGCGCCGAACAGCTCGCACCCGCGACGTTCTCCTCCCCCAGCACGAACCGACCGGAGCGCCGACGTCGCGATCGAACACCGCGGCCGGGCGCGGCACGATCTGAGACAGAATCCGATCGATCCCGATTCCCCACGGGAACGGGGACTCATCTCTTCGATACGCGAAGGCCGGGTTGCCGGGACCCGACGGGCGACGCATTCGCATCCCGCCGGCCAGCATCCGCGTGGCCCGGAGAGGGGCTACGCGAGAGGAGGGCCCGGCGAGGCGGCGAGAAGCGGACGGAACTCCTGCCGCGCCGGGGAGAAGACCCAATTCAACTCCCATTGCGCCGAGCGGCGCGGATCGGCCACTCCAGTCGTTCCGGCAGGTGCGACCAGATCGCCCCCGCGCCGAGCGAGCCAGGTCCCCCGGACTCCCCTGTCGCGTCGAGCACGGATGCCACCACAGTCACCGGGGCTCCCACTCATCAAGCTCTCTGCAACTCCCGTTCGAGTGGCGAGGTCTCATCAGCCGCATCAGGAGACACGGAGTCGCGAGCTCGCCCTCATCTCCTCATCCAGACCTCCGACCGCTCGCCGCACCGGCTCATCCGGCCCAGGGAACCGAGCGCATGCCCGCAATCTCCAGAAGGAACCGAACCGGACACCGTGATCGCGTTTCACGTGAAACGAGCTCGAAAAGCGGGTCGCCTCAGCACTCTGCCGCGGAGACTAAATCCCAGATGAGATACGTAAACCGACGACTTCGGATCAAGAATACTTGCGTCAGAGCGATTCTCCGCTCGTCCTACCCGTACGTATCCCTCGGTCCGCGCCCCTGAACCGTCCTGGGGCCGTGCCGCCAGCTGGGTGCACCCGGTGCGAGGAAGCGAAGATCGCGAATCTCGGAGTCCGGGAACTCACGCAGCAGCCGAGTGAGAATCTCGGACCTCAGCCGACGGAGCTCGGTTGCCCACGCGGTCGAGTCGCACTGCAGGAGCAGCACCCCGTCGCGAACCCCGACGACCTCGGTGTGATCCGAAGTCGGCTGCCCGACGAACTCGGCCCACTCCGTGATCACACGAGCCTGCTCGAGGTCCGCACTCCATCCCATGTCCGTCGCAGCCTTCGCGAGAATGTCACCGAGCATTCTCGGATCACGCCCGGCTCCGAACGGCGCGCGACCCTCCCCCTCGGTCGAGTCCGAGCCGAGTCGACGGCGCCGATACGGAACCCCTTTCCATACCGACTTCGCCCGCAGATACGCGCTGCTGGCGAAGTCGGAATGCTCAGGCTTCACTGCTCAGCGCTCCCGACCGAGACCGTGCCTCGCTCGACGCCGATGCGATGCCAAGCGATTCCCTCGGGGATATCTTCTTCCACCGCGGCCGTCACAATGACCTGCTCGAAGCTCTGGACTGCAGACATCAGCTTCGACCGCCGCCGAGTATCGAGCTCCGCGAAGACATCGTCCAGCAGAATGACCGGATCGCCGCCCGCGGACTCCCCGCGCAGCAGCACTGCCATCCCCAGGCGAAGCGCAAGGGCGAATGACCAGGATTCTCCGTGGCTCGCGTAGCCCTTCACCGGGAGGCCATTCAGCTCCAGCACGAGATCGTCCCGGTGCGGGCCGACCAAGGTCACGCCGCGTTCGAATTCCTGCGCCCGAACAACCTGAAGAGCCCTCCGAAACTCGGCCGCAACCGTTTCACGTGAAACGTCGCCGCGAGGTCGCTCGGCTTCGGTTTCACGTGAAACATTCCCCTCCCCTAGAGTCGGAACTTCCGCTGATTCTGTTTCACGTGAAACGCTCTCCCGCTCACAAGCCGCTGCGACGGTCTCCGCGAGGGACAATCTCGGTCCGTGATCCTGATCGACCAGGGTCTCATATCCAGCGCGAAGTGGCTCCTCGAGAGCTCGGAGCAACTCGTGTCGCGCCACCATGATCCGGGACCCGTGATCCACCAGCTGCGCATCCCACACGTCCAGGGTCGCCTCGACGGCACTTCGCGCGCCCCTTCTGGCAGATTTCAACAGCGAAGTGCGCTGCCTGACCACGCGTTCGTAGTCGGAAAGCGTTCCCGACAGCGCAGGAGACCGGGCCACGACCGCTTCGTCGAGAAAGCGGCGGCGTCCTGAGGGATCTCCACGAACGATTCCGAGGTCTTCGGGAGCGAACAGTACGGTGGAGAACCACCGGGTCAGCTCGCGCGGACGAACCGCGTTCCGGTTCACCTGCGCCCGATTCGGGCGGTCCCGATTGATCTGTGCTTCGAGCAGCACATCGCGGCCACCCGATTCGACACGCATGCGAAGAATCGCAGACTCCTGGCCTGCCCGAATCAGCGCGGCATCGCCGGTCACCCGATGTGACTTCAGGGTCGCGAAATAGGCGATCGCTTCGGCGAGGTTAGTCTTGCCCTGCCCGTTGCGTCCGACCAGCAGGTTGGGTCCGGCAGCGAACGGCACCTCCGCCGTCGCGTAGTTGCGAAAATCGGCGAGAGACAGATGCGCGACCCGCATCGGCCCTCCTTAGCGGAGCAGCAGGTTCGGCTGCAGCAGGTAGCGGAAGCTCTGCTCGTCGGCGTCGTCCTTGCTGCGCTGGCTCGTGATGAGCACCGGGCCCGGCTTGCCCGGGTTGTCGGTGCGGGTGAAGCCGACGCGAGCGAACTCCGCGTGGGTGGAACGTAGGCCGTCGAGCAGGAACTGCGGCTTGAGCGAGACGATCATCTCGTCGCCGACGAGGTGCGCGTCGACCACCTCGACCGCCTGCGCGGTCTCCGAGCCTGCGGCCTCCAGGGTGACCTGCCCCTCGACGAAGGAGAATCGCAGGGCGGCCTCCCGCTCGAGAACCAGGCCGACACGACCGACGGCCTCGACCAGGTCACTGGTGTTGATCACCGCGTAATTATCGATGCCATCAGGGAAAAGTCGGCCGACGGGCGGGTAGTTGCCCTTGATCAGCAGCGAGGTCACCGTCTTGTTCCCACCGGTGAACGCCACGAGCTCGCGCTCGCCGTCCTTGATGATCGAGACCTGCACCTGGCCAGCGTTCGAGAAGGTCTTCCCGACCTCGGTGACGACCTTCGAGGGCACCAGCGCCGTCAGGTCGCCCGAGCCGTCCTGCGCCTCCCAGTCGATGCGACGGGTCGCCACTCGGTAACGGTCGGTCGCGGTAAGCGTGAGGGCGTTCTCGCTGATCTCGAACTGCACGCCGGTGATCACCGGAGTGACATCGTCCTTCGAGGCCGCGAGGGACACCTGTGCGATGGCCTCGGCGAAGACGTCCGCCGGAACGATGCCCGAGACCGAATCGATCTTCGGGATCTGCGGGTACTCCTCGACCGGCATGGCCGGGAGGCTGAACGAGGCCGAGCCGCATCGCACCTGCACGCGGCTCTCGACGAGCGAAACCTCGACGTCGGCGTGCGGAAGGCGCTGCGCGATCTCGCCCAGCAGACGGCCCGAGACGAGCGCGCGGCCGGCGTCGGCTACCTGGGCGGTGACCGAGGTGCGCGAGGAGACCTCGTAGTCGAAGGAGGACAGCGTCACCGCGTCACCGGAGGCTTCGAGGAGCACACCGCTGAGCAGCGGCTGCGTCGGCCGCTGCGGGAGCAGCTTCGCTGCGAACGAGACGGCCTCGCTGAACACGTCACGGTTGACGGTGAAACGCATGAAGCCACTCCTCGTGATGGTGGGACGAATGCCAAGTTCCGGGCCTGACAATCCTTGCACACTCGGGTCCGGTGAGCATCACGGATCCTGTCATTCCCCAGCCGGGAACCGCGGAACGGTGCCGTTGTCGCTCCGGTGAACAGTTTTCCGGCTCCGGCCGGGCCTCCGAGCGGAACGCGTGATCGAGATCCCCTGTAAGAGAGATGGAACTGTTAACGGTGTTAACGCCTGTGGATGCTGTGGATAACTCGGCCTCCGCCAAGCCCTGTAAGCAAACTACACGGTTGTGACTTGTGAGTGGGACGTGGATCGATGGGGTTCCGCGGAATCACGCCGAAGTGTTAACACTCCCGGCATTCCACAGGCGACCCGGATCCATGCACAGACTCGCCCGAGTTCTCCCCAGTTACCCACAGCTCAGTGGAAAACTGTGGATAACTCGACCGGATCGAGGCGTTAACGCCTAGTGGGGAAAGGGTTGGGGAGAACCGAGCTCGGCTTGCCCGCGGGCGCGCTTCGCGGGCGGACGGCGCCGTGCGCGGAGCACCTCCCGGGCCGCCGAAGAGCACCCGCGGCACCGGAGGAGGGGACGCGGGTCAGCGCGCCTGCTTCACGCGGGCGGTGATCTCCATGACCTGGTTGTAGACCGCGCGGCGCTCCTTGAGCAGCTGGGCGATCTTCTTGTGCGCGTACATCACCGTGGTGTGATCGCGACCGCCGAAGAGCTGACCGATCTTGGGGAGGGAGAGCGGAGTGAGCTCGCGGCAGAGGTACATCGCGATCTGGCGGGCGAGCGCGATCTGCTGCGCGCGGGACTGCCCGTAGAGGTCGTCGACCGACAGATCGAAGTAGTCCGCGGTGCGGTTGATGATGTCCGACGGCTGCACTTCGTTGTCGTCGTCGAGCGAGATCAGATCCTTCAGCACCGTCTGCACGAGGCTCATGTCGATGCGCTGCTGGTTGAGGCTCGCGAACGCGGTCACTCGGATCAGGGTGCCCTCGAGCTCTCGGATGTTCGAGGAGAACTTGGTCGCGATGAACTCGAGGATCTCGTCCTCGATCACGAGCTGCTCGCGCTGCGCCTTCTTGCGCAGGATCGCGATGCGGGTCTCGAGGTCGGGCACCTGGATATCGGTGAGCAGGCCCCACTCGAAGCGCGAGAGCATGCGCTCCTCGAAGCCGCGGAGCTGCTTGGGCTGCACATCGCTGGTGATCACGACCTGCTTGTTGTGATCGTGCAGCGTGTTGAAGGTGTGGAAGAAGGCTTCCTGGGTCTCGGCCTTGCCCTCGAGGAACTGGATGTCGTCGACGAGCAGCAGATCGACGCTGCGGTAGCGCTGGTGGAACGCCGCGCCCTCGTTGTTGGCGATCGAGTTGATGAAGTCGTTGGTGAAGTCCTCGGAGCTGACGTAGCGCACGCGGACGTCGGGGAACAGCTCTCGGGTGTAGTGCCCGATCGCGTGGAGCAGGTGGGTCTTGCCCAGGCCGGAGTCGCCGTAGATGAAGAGCGGATTGTAGGCGCGAGCCGGAGCTTCGGCGACGGCGACGGATGCGGCGTGGGCGAAACGGTTCGACTGGCCGATGACGAAGGTGTCAAAGCGGTACTTCTCGTTCAGCCGGCTGTCCTCGATCTCGCGCCGCCCGTGGCGGGGCGAGGGCTCGTGGAGGGGCCGGACCGGTTCGGCCGGAGCGGCTGCGGGAGGCTGCTCGTCAACGGGGGCACCCGCATCGACGGACTGATCCGCTTCGGTCTCCTGCTCCGCCGTGCCGACGCTGTGATCGACCTGCAGGGTCGGATCGACGAGCACGATGAAGTTCTCGATTCCCGTGGCGTCCGGGGTCTTCGCGATCGCCGACATGATGGCCGGCCGCAGCTCGTGATCGAGCAGGCGCTGGGTGAAGTCGTACTGGACCGCGAGGTACAGCGATCCCGCGCCGACCCCGCGGGGTACCGCGAGGCCGAGCTGGCCGATCAGGGAGCGGGCCACCATCGGGTCGTCAGCCACCGCGCGGGTGATCTGCGCCCAAACCCCCTGTACCTCGTCCTCTGTCACTGGGATCCGTCCGAAAAGTTGTGAGTCTGTGCTGGGTGTTATCCCCAGATTATCCACAAGCAGAAGGGCGGAAAAACGGCGAGATTCTGTCAGATTGATCCGCCCGGGAGAACACCTGCGCCCACGTTAGTCACAGATCTGTCCACAGGCAAGTCGAACCGGCGGAGTCGTGGAAACCGCGCGGTTTGGGGCCCCCGTGTCGCGCGTTCGCGCGTGTTCTGGGAGGATCGCTTTGACTGTGGGCCCGAGTGCGCGTAAAGTTAACACCTTGTATGGGCGCCAGTGTGCGCTGCGGAGCTCGCGAAGCGTTCTCCGCGGGTGCCGCGCGCCCCATCGAGTCCGAACTTCTTCGTCGCCGAGAGCGGCGGAGAGCACTGCCAAAAGTCACGGAGTCTTCTTATGAGCAAGCGTACCTTCCAGCCCAACAACCGCCGCCGCGCCAAGGTGCACGGCTTCCGCGCCCGCATGCGTACCCGCGCCGGCCGCGCCATCGTCGCAGCGCGCCGCGGCAAGGGCCGCTCGAAGCTCACGGCCTAGTCCACACGCATCCCGGTTCGATCGTGCCCGCGCGGCAGCATCGCGTCACCCGGGGTGACGACTACCGGCGCATCGTGCGAACCGGAAACCGCGTGGGTGGTGCAACATGCATCGCCCACGCGGTTTTGCATGTGCGCGAGGCCGACGCTCCGGATCAGCCTGCCCGGTTCGGCTTCATCATCTCCAAGGCGGTCGGCAACGCGGTCACCAGGAACCTCGTCCGGCGTCGCATGAAGTTCCTCGTCGAACGGGGGCTGCACGCCGGATTCGCGGGAGCGGACATCGTGTTCCGCGCCCTGCCGGCCAGCGCAGAAGCCGGATTCGAGGGGCTGGAGCGCGACGTGACCCGGGCCCTGGGCAAGGTGGAGCGGATGCTCGCCGAGCGCGATGGGCAGCAGGATCCGGCCCCTGCACCGGGAAGCCGACCGTGATCCCCGCTCCGGTCCTCGAGCTCTGGCTGCTCCCCCGCAACGCGGCGATCACCGTGATGCGGGTCTACCGCCGGCTCATCTCCCCGCTCTACGGGCAGGTGTGCCGGTATCACCCCAGCTGTTCCCGGTACGCTCTGGAAGCGTTCCAACAGCGCGGCTTCGTCACCGGCGTCGCGCTCACCGTCTGGCGCCTCCTGCGGTGCAATCCCTTCACCCCCGGGGGGATCGACGACGTCCCGCCGAAGCGGCGTCCTCGATTCGTCACGAACTCCAGCGGATTCGTCCGCCCCACGTACCGAAAGGCCTGAATCCCAGTGGACTTCATCGAAACACTGCTCTGGCCGCTGCGCTGGCTCGTCGAGCTGGTGCTGGCGGTCTGGCACCAGATCTTCACCTTCTTCGGGCTGAACCCGGCGTCCGGCCTGACCTGGGTGCTCTCGATCATCGGCCTCGTGCTCGTGGTGCGCTCGGCGCTGATCCCGATCACGGTCCGGCAGATCAAGTCGCAGCGCCGCATGATGGATCTCGCCCCCGAGATGAAGAAGATCCAGGCGAAGTACAAGGGCAAGACGGATCAGTTCTCTCGCGAGGCCATGAGCCGCGAGACGATGGCCCTCTACAAGAAGCACGGGACCAACCCGTTCTCCTCCTGCCTGCCGATCCTGATCCAGATGCCGGTCTTCTTCTCGCTGTTCTACGTGCTGCGCCACGCGGCCGAGAACAAGACGGGCATCGGCTTCATGAACCAGGAGCTGACGCACAACTTCAACGCGGCTGAGCTTTTCGGTGCTCCGCTGAAGATGACCTTCACGCAGGGCTGGGCCGAGCAGAACTGGGTCATCATCATCCTGCTCGGCGCCATCATGATCCTCATGATCGCCTCGCAGTTCTTCACCCAGCTGCAGATCATGTCGAAGAACGTCTCGGACGAGACGAAGAACTCGCCGATGTACCGTCAGCAGCGGATCCTGCTCTACATCATCCCCTTCGCCTTCATCTTCTCGGGCGTGACCTTCCCGCTCGCGCTCAACATCTACTGGTTCACCTCGAACCTGTGGACCATGGGCCAGCAGTACATCGTCATCAAGAACATGCCGACCCCCGGCAGCGAGGCGTGGCGCCAGCGCCAGGCCCGACTGAAGGCCAAGGGCAAGCTGACCGAGGAGGAGGCCGCCGAGATCGATCGCATCGAGGGTACCGGCGAGGCCCAGGGTCAGCGTCAGCAGCCGATGAGCGCCAAGCGCGCCAAGAAGAAGAAGTAGGCAGGAGCGGATCATGACCGAAAGCAACGGCGCCGTGGTGACGAATGAAGACCCCACCCTCGAGGAGCTCGAGGCGGAGGGCGATCTCGCCGCGGACTACATCGAGGGTTTCCTCGACATCGCGGACCTCGACGGGGATCTCGACATCTCGGTCGCGAGCGGTCGCGCCTACGTCTCGGTGACGGGTGGCGGTGAGGACCTCGACCGCCTCGCGATGCCCGACACCGTGCAGGCGCTCCAGGACCTGACCCGCCTCGCGGTGCAGGGCGGCACCGGTCGCTTCTCGCGGCTCATCCTCGACATCGGCGGCTCGCGGGACGCACGCGCGGCCGAGCTCGGACGCCTCGTCGATGCGGCGGTGGCGCAGCTCGCCGCCGGCCGCACCGAGGTCGAGCTCGAGCCGATGTCGTCGTACGAGCGCAAGCTCGTGCACGACATCGTCGCCGAGCGCGGCTACCACTCGGAGTCGCGGGGCGAGGGCCGCGACCGCCGTCTCGTCATCTCGCAGGCATAAGGGGTTTCACGTGAAACGCGGCACTCCGATCGATCCGGTCGACGCTCCCGAGTCCGTCGAGGCCGAGCAGGCCGCTCCCGTCGAGTCGGAACCGGCATCGGCCGCGCAGATCGCGGGCGACCGGATCGATGTGCTGCGCGCTTTCACCGCGGATCTCGCGGAGCGCGGTGAGCCGCTCGGACTCATCGGGCCCCTCGAACCCCCGCGTCTCTGGACCCGGCACGTGCTCAACAGCGCGATCCTGGCGCCGCTCATCACCTCCGGTGCGCGCGTGGCCGATATCGGCACCGGCGGCGGGATGCCCGGGCTCGTGCTCGCGATCGTCCGGCCCGACGCGCGGTTCCTGCTGATCGAACCCATGGAGCGCCGCTGCGCGTGGCTGTCCGAGCAGATCGAACGGCTCGGGCTCGAGAATGTCGAGGTCCGGCGCGGCCGTGCCGAGGAGTACCACGACGCGTTCGAGGTCGACCAGGTCACGGCTCGCGCGGTCACGGCGCTGCGCACCCTCGTGCCGATCACCGCTCCCCTGCTGCGCGACGGCGGCGAGATGCTGTTCCTCAAGGGCACCTCGGTCGAGGCCGAGATCCGGGCCGCCGAGAAGGTGCTGCGCAAGCACCGCGTGACCGGTGTCTCGGTCGAGGAGCTCGGCACGGGCTTGCTCGCCGAAACGACCCGGGTCTTCCGGGCTACAGTAGAACGTGGCTCGCGGGCGGAGTGAGCGGGCCGGCTCCTCCGCCGACGATTCGATGACGCACGAGGATGCCATGACTGCAACGAACAACACCCCGGTGGGCGACCACCTGGTGGACAAGATCAGGCGTCGACGCAAACTCGAGAGGACCAAATCTCCGTTGCCCACTGAGCCGCGCATCATCACCGTCTCCAACCAGAAGGGCGGGGTGGGCAAGACCACCACGACCGTCAACCTCGCTTCGGCGCTCGCGCGCCGCGGGGCCAACGTGCTGGTCATCGACCTCGATCCCCAGGGCAACGCGTCCACCGCGCTCGGGGTCCCGCACCAGTCCGAGATCACCAGCGTCTACGAGGTGCTGCTCGGCGACAGCGAGATCGAAGAGGCGATCCAGCCGACCACCGACAACGAGAACCTGTTCTGCGTGCCGTCGACCATCAACCTCGCCGGCGCCGAGATCGAGCTCGTCTCGCTCGTCGCACGCGAGCAGCGGCTCCGCAGCGCCGTCGTCTCGTTCCTCGAGCGCTCCGAGCGCGAGTTCCACTACGTCTTCATCGATTGCCCGCCCTCGCTCGGCCTCCTCACGGTCAACGCGTTCGTCGCGGCGCAGGAGGTGCTGATCCCGATCCAGTGCGAGTACTACGCGCTGGAGGGTCTGAGCCAGCTGCTCGGCAACATCCAGCTGATCCAGAAGCACCTCAACCCGACCCTGAACGTCTCGACGATCCTGCTCACGATGTTCGATGCCCGCACCAACCTCGCGCACGAGGTCGCGGCCGAGGTGCGCGAGCACTTCCCCACCCAGACCCTGCGCGTCGCGGTGCCGCGCTCGGTGCGCATCTCGGAGGCGCCCAGCTACGGCCAGACCGTGCTCGCCTACGACCCGGCCTCCATCGGAGCGCTCGCCTACCTCGAGGCCGCGGCCGAGATGGCCGAGCGCGGGGCCCCCGCCGTCAACACCAGCAACGAAGGAGCCTGATGGCTACGAAGAAGCGCAGCGGTCTCGGACGCGGGATCGGAGCCCTGATCCCCCAGTCGACGACCGAGGGCGATCGTCCCGTCGACGTGTTCTTCCCCGCCCGCACCGTGACCGAGGCGCCGGCGAACGACACCGAGCTCGACGAGGCCTGGGACGGCTCCGGCTCCGATTCCGAAGCTCCGGCCGCAGGCACCGAGGCCTCGGGCACGACGGCGGCCAAGCCGCGCACGCGCGCACAGGCGAAGGCCGCGAGCACCCCCGCTGAGCCGGAGCCCGAGCTGCAGGCCGTGCCCGGCGCGACGCTCACGCGCCTCGCCGTCGAGGACATCGTCCCCAACCACGTGCAGCCGCGCACCGAGTTCGACGAGCAGGCGCTCGATGAGCTCACGCACAGCGTGCGCGAATTCGGCGTCTTCCAGCCGATCGTCGTCCGCGCGATCGAGCCGGCTCCCGCCGAGGGACCGAAGTACGAGCTCATCATGGGCGAGCGCCGGCTCCGCGCCTCGAAGCGTGCGGGGCTCGACAGCATCCCCGCGATCGTGCGCACCACCGCCGACGAGCACATGCTGCGCGACGCGTTGCTCGAGAACCTGCACCGCGCCCAGCTCAACCCGCTCGAAGAGGCGTCGGCCTACCAGCAGCTGCTCGCGGACTTCGGCATCACGCAGGAGCAGCTCGCCGAGCGCATCGGCCGCTCCCGGCCCCAGATCTCCAATACGATCCGCCTGCTCAAGCTGCCCGAGGCCGTGCAGGCCCGGGTCGCGGCCGGCGTGCTGACCGCTGGGCACGCTCGGGCGATCCTCTCGCTCGACGGGGACGCGGACGCGATGCTCCATCTCGCGGACAAGATCGTGAACGAGGGGCTCTCGGTGCGCGCCGCCGAGGCCGTCGCCTCGGAGGAGCCGAAGCGCAAGGCTCCGAAGCCGCGTGCGGGCGGGCGCCAGGGTCAGCTGGAGGAGATCGCGGATCGCCTGGGCGACCGTCTCGACACCCGCGTCTCGGTGAAGCTGGGGGCCAAGAAGGGCCAGATCATCATCGACTTCGCGACGATCCAGGACCTGAAGCGGATCCTCGCCGAGATCGACGACCCCGGATTCGGGTAGGCCCCGGCCACGCACCCGCTGTGAGCCCGGTGAATGCCGGGCTCAGCCCGGCATGATTGACTGACGGCATGTCTGAAGAGCAGCGCATCGTCTCCGCAGTCGGCTCCACCAAGGCCCCGGCCGAGGTGCTGTTCGAACTGATCGCCGATCCGTCCCAGCAGCCCCGCTGGGACGGCAACGACAACCTCTCCGAGGCCGCCCCCGGCCAGCGCGTTCACGCCGTCGGCGATGTCTTCCGCATGGCACTGACCAAGGCCGGCGCCGTGCGCCTCAACCGCATCGTCGAGTTCGAGGAGGGCCGCCGCATCGCGTGGAAGCCGGCCCCCGAAGGAGAGGCCGAGCCGGGTCACCTGTGGCGCTGGGAGCTCTCCCCCGTCGAGGGCGGCACGCTCGTGCGCCACACCTACGACTGGACCGATCTGGAGGATCCGAAGCGGCAGGAGCGCGCACGCGCGACCACCGCGGAGAACCTGCAGGCTTCGATCGACCGGCTGACCGCGCTCGCCGAGACCGGAGCCGCTGAGCGCAGCGCGAGCTGAGCGGCCCGTCGCGGCGACGCGTCGCGACCGACGCGTGAGGGCCCGGATCCGAGTCGGATCCGGGCCCTCACGCGTTCGGGGAACGAACGGCTCAGATGATGCCGTTCAGGTGCTCCTCGATCATCGGCTTCGGCATGGCGCCGATGATCTCGCGCACCTCCTCGCCCGCCTTGAACACCTTCATCGCGGGGATGGAGGTGATTCGGTACTGGGCCGCGAGGCCCGGGTTCTCGTCGACGTTCACCTTGACGATGCGGATCTTGCCCGCGTGCTCCGCGGCGATCTGGTCGAGGATCGGCGCAACGGCGCGGCACGGGCCGCACCACTCGGCCCAGAAGTCGACGAGCACGGGGGTCTCGCTCTTCAGGACCTCGTCGGTGAAGGTGGACTCGGTGACTGCGAGTGCCTGGGACATGCTGACTCCTTGTTTCTGTGAGTGTTCGGGGCGCTCAGGATTCGAGCGCGGCGAGGTAGTGCTCGGCGTCGAGGGCGGCGACCGTGCCCGACGCGGCGGCGGTGATGGCCTGGCGGTAGCTGGGATCGATCACGTCTCCCGCCGCGAAGACGCCTGGGATCCCGGTCTTCGAGCTGCGGCCCTCGACGGCGATGGTGCCGTCCTCGGTGAGCTCCAGCTGGCCGTGCACGAGGTGCACGCGGGGGTCGTTGCCGATGGCGATGAACAGGCCCTCGATCGGCAGCTCCTGCTCGGTGCCGTCGACGGTGCTGCGCAGGGTCAGGCCGGTGACCTCGGTCTCGCCCTGGATCGCCGCGACCTCGCTGTTCCAGATGAACTCGATCTTCTCGTTGTCGAAGGCGCGCTGCTGCATGATCTTCGACGCCTTGAGCTCCTCGCGACGGTGCACCACGTAGACCTTCGACGCGAAGCGCGTGAGGAACGTCGCCTCCTCCATCGCCGAGTCGCCGCCGCCGATGACGGCGATCGTCTTCTCGCGGAAGAAGAAGCCGTCGCAGGTGGCGCACCACGAGACGCCGTGGCCCGAGAGGCGCTCCTCGTCGGCGAGGCCCAGCTTGCGGTAGGCCGAGCCGGTGGCGAAGATGACCGACTTCGCCTCGTGCACGGAGCCGTCGCCCGTGCTGATCCGCTTCACGTCGCCCGCGAGCTCGACCGCGGTGACGTCGTCGTACACGACCTTGGTGCCGAAGCGCTCGGCCTGCGCCTGCATCTTCTCCATCAGCTCGGGGCCCTGGATCCCCTCGGGGAAGCCCGGGAAGTTCTCGACCTCGGTGGTGTTCATCAGTTCGCCACCGGGTTCGACCGAGCTCGCGATGAGCACGGGTTCGAGGCCGGCGCGCGCCGCGTAGATGGCCGCGGTGAAGCCGGCGGGGCCGGAGCCGATGATGATGATCTGGTGCATGACACTCCTAGGGGTGTGGACGGCCCTGATCCGTCGGGTTCTCCGACTCCGGGTCAGGGTTCAGGGGGTGAAACTCTTCAGGGGCCTCGGATATTCCGGCCCGCCTGCGGCGGCGGATGCTGCGCCAGATGCCGAAGCCGAGCAGGAGCGCGGCGAGGCCGCCGAGCACGCTCAGGGCGACCGTCTCGACGACGCTCCGGATGGTGAGCGGCAGCGTGCCGGTGAACGTCACCTCGGAGCCGCCGACGGGCGAGATGTCGACGATGAGACCGGACTCCCCCGACGAGATGCGGCTGTCGACCGGGATGAGCATGGTGCGACCGCTGTTCGCGGGGATCTCGACGCGCGGGAAGGATCGGGTCGGGACCGAGATGGCCGCGGAGGCCGGGGACGCGGCGACGGTGACGACCGCGTCGAACGGCAGGTCGTTGCGCAGCAGCACGGGAACTCGTGTGGAGGCGCCCACCAGCTGGGTGTGGTCGTTGCGGATCGCGGTGACGCCGTTCAGCAGCTTCGCGTCGCGCGCCCGGTAGTCGGAGGCCGTCTTCGCGAAGTCCGCCTCCGGCGACGCCCCCGAGGTCGAGAGCAGCGCGAGCAGTCGCACTCGCTGGTACTCGCCGAGGCTCTCGGGACGTGCGAGCAGCGGAGCGAGGTCGGTCACGGCGGACTCGCGGGCGATGGCGTCCTTGAGGAGATCGAGGCGATCCTGCGCCGGCTTCTGGGAGCGCAGCGTCGCGGTGCCGGTCACCTGCGCGGTCTCGCGGACCGGCGAGACCCAGGAGAGCGTGTCGAGCACCTCGAACACCTCTTCGGGGTGATCGTCGTCGGCCATGGTGCGGCGGTCGAGCGCGAGCACGGTGCTGCCCGCGGTGCCGTCGGGTGCTGCGAGGAGGGCGAGGCGGGCGGCGGCTTCCGCGGTGTCGGCGCCCCGTTCGGCCTCGGTGGTCGCCGCGAGACCGCCGCGCACCGAGGCGCCCAGCTGCGCATCCGCCACGAGCGACTGCATCCCGTCGATGCGGGCGGCGGGGCCGCCCGTCAGCGAGACGTTGGACGAGTCGAGTACGACGGACTCTGAGCCGCTGTGCTGCAGCAGCGCGAGCGTCGAGGCGTCCGCCTGGCCGTCGGCGGGCCAGGCCCGCGCGGAGCCGTTCGGCCACGCGACGAGCTCGTCGAGCGTGGGGGCGGCAGCAGGGTCCGCGGTCGGCGCCGTGTCGTCGCTGCTCTGATCCTGGCCGGAGGAGTCCTCGCTGCCGGTGCTCGGTGCGGTGGCGGTGTAGTAGCCGAGCCCGTTGGGTTCGAGCAGGCGATCCGATCCGAGGGCGGCCTGCGCGGCCGGGTCGGCGTCGGCGAACTGGAGCAGGAACTGCGGGAGCGTCGACGCCTCGAGGCGCGCGAGCAGCTCGCGCGCGGACTGGGGCGCCTGGGACCCGAGGCCGCGGATCGCGGCGATGAGCCGGGGATCGATCGCCAGGGTCGACTGGTGCCGCTCGGCGGCGTCGAGCAGGGGCGTGAGCCGGGCGGCCGCGTCGCCGAGCTGGCCGCGGGTGGGCATGCCCGTGACCGTGCTGGGCAGCAGGAACGGGACGATCACCGTGAGTGCGGTGCGGTGCTTCGTGGCGACGCCGCGCCAGACGACGGGAGCGCTCGCGTCGAGGCGGTCCGCGAGCGATCTGCCCGATGCGGTCGAGGGATCCAGCGGGGACGCGGAGGGCGACGGCGAAGGCGAGACGCCGGTCCCGGCCGAGTCGGGGGTGAACGAGGCGTGCACCGCGAAGACGCCGGGGACCTGACCCAGCAGGATCGCGAGATCGGACCGGCGCACCGTCACCGAGACGGTCTGCTCGTTGCCCGCGCTCGTCGGATCGATGCGCTGGGTCGCGAGTACCGAGCCGGGAATCGCCTCCGCCTGAGCGGTCCCGCTGCCCTTCGGCGGTGCGAGGCCGTCGGCCAGTGCGCCGGCCGAGGCGATCCGCTTCGGATCGATCCGGAGCTCGAGACCGCCCGCGGGCAGATCCTGCTGCGTCGCGTTGCGCACGAGCACGTGGAACACCACCGACGCGGCGTCGTCGCGGATGACCGGTTCCGCCGGTGCGACCACGAGCTCCGGCTTCGCGGCCGACGTCGCATCGCTCGTCGAGTCGGAGGTCTCGTCGGCATGCGCCGACGCGCCCGCCGGGCCGCCGAGCGGGAGGCCCGAGGCGGGGCCGCCGACCAGCGCGATCGTCACCCCGAGCACCGCGGCGCTCGCGCGGACGAGCCGCGCGAGCGCGCCGGATCGGGGGCGCGTTCGACGGCGCGCGGCGGGCGGGCAGGGCATGCGCCCAGTGTAGAGTCTCGGGCTCGTGAGCGGCCTGAGGCGCGGGCCGCACAGCCGCACTCGGTACCCTTGAGCCATGCGTCCCCTTGCCGATTCCATGGCCGACCTGCGTGCGATCGCCGACTCGCGGCCCGTCCGCGAGCTCGCCGAGGCGTTCGCCGCCGCGGGGCACGAGTTCGCGATCGTCGGTGGGCCCGTGCGCGACGCCCTGCTCGGCCGCTCGGTGACCGACCTCGACTTCACGACCTCGGCCCGTCCCGAGCAGACGCAGCGGATCCTCGACGACCTCGGTACGCAGACCTGGGACGTCGGCCGGGACTTCGGCACGATCGCCGCGAAGGTCCACGGCGAGACCGTCGAGATCACGACCTACCGCGCGGAGGTCTACCGGGACGACTCCCGCAAGCCCGAGGTCAGTTACGGCGACACGATCGAGGGCGACCTCGTGCGGCGGGACTTCACGATCAACGCGCTCGCGCTCATGCTCCCCGAGATGCGCCTCGTCGACGTCTCGGGCGGGGTCGAGGATCTGCTCGCCGGGCGCATCTCCACGCCGGGCTCCGCCGAGGCGTCGTTCACCGACGACCCGCTGCGCATGCTGCGCGCCGCGCGCTTCGCCGCCCAGCTCGGATTCGACGTCGCGTCCGAGACGCGCGAGGCGATGGTCGAGTTCGCGGAGCGGCTCGACATCATCTCGGCCGAACGGATCCGCGACGAACTGGTGAAGCTGCTCTCGGCCGCGGACCCGGCACCCGGCCTCCGGCTGCTGGTCGACACGGGCCTCGCCGAGCGGTTCCTGCCCGAGCTGACCGCGCTCGTCGCCACGCAGGACGACCACGGGCGCCACAAGGACGTCTACGAGCACAGCCTGACCGTGCTGCAGCAGGCGATCGCGCTCGAGGGCGAGCGCCACCCGGGCGAGGCCCCGGACACGGTGCTGCGCCTCGCCGCGCTGCTGCACGACATCGGCAAGCCGGCCACTCGCCGCTTCGAGCGCGGCGGCGTGACCTTCCACCACCACGACATCGTCGGGGCGAAGCTCGTCAAGAAGCGGCTGCGCGCGCTCCGCTTCGACAACAGCACGGTCAAGCGGGTGGCCCGACTGGTGGAGCTGCACCTGCGGTTCTTCGGCTACAGCGATCAGCAGTGGACCGACTCGGCGGTGCGCCGCTACGTGCGCGACGCCGGCGAGGAGCTTGAGCGCCTGCACATCCTCACCCGCGCCGATGTGACCACGCGCAACCGGCGCAAGGCGGAGCGCCTGGAGCACGCCTACGACGACATCGAGCGCCGCATCGACGGGCTGGCCGAGGCCGAGGAGCTCGCCGCCGTGCGCCCCGAGCTCGACGGCGAGCGGATCATGGCCGTGCTCGGCGTGCCGCCCGGGCCGCTCGTCGGGCGCGCGTACAAGTATTTGCTCGAGGTGCGCCTCGACGAGGGTCCCATCGGGCCCGAGGCCGCCGAGGAGCGCCTGAGGGAATGGGCCGCGAAGGAGCTCGCATGATTACGGATTCGCACGACTGGTTCGACGGGGCGGCGCGCGTCATGTTCGTCCACGCGCACCCCGACGACGAGACCATCACGACCGGCGGCACCCTCGCGGGGCTCGCCGAGGCGGGGCGCGAGCCCCTGCTCGTCACGCTCACCCGCGGTGAGCGCGGCGAGGTGACGCCCGGGCCGTTCGCGGCGCTCGCGGGGACCGACGGGCTCGCCCCGCACCGGCAGCAGGAGCTGGCGGCGGCGCTCGCGTTCCTCGGGGTGCAGCGGCACGCGTTCCTCGGGGTGCCCCCGGCCCGCGCCGACGAGCTCTCCCCCACCATCTACGAGGACTCGGGCATGGCCTGGGGGCCGGACGGTCGCGCGATCGCCGCGGGCGACGCGAGCCGCGACGCGCTGACCAGCGTGCCGGCGGTCGAGGCGCTGAACGATCTGCTCGCCGCGGCCTACCAGGCGGGCGCCTCCGCGATCGTGAGCTACGACGACGACGGGGGCTACGGCCACCCGGACCACGTGCTGACGCACCGGCTGTCCCGCGCGGTCGCGCAGGCGCTGGGCCTGCCGTTCTGGGCGATCACCGCCTCCGACGCGACCGGCGACGAGGATCGGGTGGAGGCGCACGACGTCTCGGACTGGATGGAGCGCAAGGTCGCCGCGCTGCGCGCTCACGGCACGCAGCTGACGGTCGACGGCGACGACATCGTGCACGTCGGCGGCCAGCGGGAGCCGATCGCGCGGGTCGAACGCTTCCGCCGGGTCCCGCACGTGCCGCTCGAGGGCTGACCCCGGGTATTCCGTCTGCTCGCGCCCGCGCCGGGTATCGTGAGGCGCAAGCGATTCGCAGCGAACGGAGCCGCCATGTCCGATCAGCACTTCCCGGGGGTACCGGACCCGCAGGGCGGCGCGCCGGCGGATCCTGCCCCCGCGGATGCGCCCCGCTACGCGCCTCCGCCGCAGTACGCTCCCCCGCAGTACGCGCCGCCGCAGGCGACGGTCCCGCAGCTCGCGCCGCCCGTCCCGCCCTACGGACCACCGCCCTCCGCCGCCCGTCGGCTGCCCGTCGGCGCCTGGATCGGGATCGGCGCGGGGGCGCTCGTGCTCCTGCTGGTGATCGCCCTCGGGGTGTTCCTCGTCGCCGGGGTGCTCGGCGCGCAGCCGCGATCGTCGACGGCGGGATCCGCTCCCTCCCCCACGCCGAGCGAGACCGCTCCGTCCGACGGCGGCGCGGGCTCCGGGAACTCGCTCGACACCCGGGTCGACTTCGCCGCGGGTCCCTTCTGGTCGATGACGATCGACTCCGCGAACGGCTGGACGGCCGAGATCATCGACCAGCAGGGGGTCAACCGGATCCGCAACGAGCGGACGAGCTGCGTGCTCATGACCTACCAGGGGGCCGGGGATCCGAAGGCGTCGATGGCGAGCGACCGCGCCGCGACGGACGACACGCTCGAGGCCGCGCTGAAGATCGGGCTGCCGTGGACCGGGGCAACCGGGAGCCCGGAGGTGGAGCCGGACAGCACGGTCTCCGTTCCCCTGGACGGCGGCGGCAGCGTCGAGATGCTGCGCCTCACGAGCCGGTACCAGACGGCCGACGGCGAACGGGAGCGCACGATCCTGCTGCGTGCGTTCACCCCCGCGAACAGCGCGCTGATGGCGCAGGTCGACTGCCCGAGCTGGGCGGCGCGGACCTTCGGGGATCCGGCGCTCCAGGGGCTTTCGATCACCGAGCGGTGAGGCCTGCGCGAAATCGTTCGAACTGATAGGCTGTGACGGTTGTCTGTGCGCGTCGCGATCCGCGCTGCCCACGGACACAATGCACAAACACCCTCCTGTCACAGAAATCCTGTGGCCGTGAAGTCCGAAGGAGGTGGGTCAGTAATGCATCCGTACGAACTGATGGTGATCCTCGATCCCGGTATCGACGAGCGCACCGTGGCCCCCAGCATGGACAAGTTCCTCGGGGTCATCCGCAACGCGGGCGGCGAGATCGAGAACGTCGACATCTGGGGCAAGCGCCGTCTCGCCTACGAGATCAAGAAGCAGTCCGAGGGCATCTACGTCGTGGTGAACTTCACCGCTACGCCCGAGGCCACGAACGAGCTGGATCGTCAGCTGGGCCTCAGCGAGGCCGTGCTGCGCACCAAGGTCCTCCGCGCCGACGAGCTCATCGCTCAGCGTGCCGCTCAGTCGAAGCGCGACCAGGCCAAGGCCGCTCGCGCCGCGAAGCAGGGCGCATAAGTCATGGCCGGCGAGCCGCTGATCACCGTCGTCGGGAACCTGGTTGCCGACCCCGAACCGCGCGTCAGCCAGGCCGGTAAGTCCTGGGTGACGTTCCGGATCGCCTCGACGCCGCGCGTGCGCGACCGTCAGTCGGGCGACTGGTCGGACGGCGAGGCGCTGTTCCTCGGCTGCCGCGCCTTCGGCGAGTACGCGGACAACATCGCCGCGTCGCTCACCAAGGGCACGCGAGTGATCGTCCAGGGCCGTCTCACCCAGCGCAGCTACACCGACAACCAGGGGCAGCAGCGCACCTCGCTCGACCTCGAGGTCGAAGAGGTCGGCCCCACGCTCCGCTGGGCCTCGACCCAGGTGACCCGTGGTCAGTCGCGTGGTCAGGGCGGCGGCTTCGGTGGCGGACAGCCCGCCGGGCAGCCCGGTTGGGGTCAGTCGGCCGCTCCGGCGCCGGCCCAGCGCAGCGGGGACAACCCGTGGGCGAACTCGGGCACCGGCGGTCAGGGCGGGTCGGCAGGCGACTTCGGCTCAGGCTTCGACGACGAGCAGCCCTTCTAACAGGGCTCGGACGCTCGCCCTCGGGCGAGCACCCTCTCACTACACTTTTGCCCCCTCGGGGGCGGATCACGAAAAGAGATCAATATGGCTGGCAAGTCAAGCGGCGCAGGCCGCAAGCCGGGCCGCGGCAAGAACGCGAAGGCCGCCGCGCCCGCGAAGAAGCAGACGGTCGGCGTCATCGACTACAAGGATGTCGCTACCCTCCGCAAGTTCATTTCTGAGCGCGGCAAGATCCGCGCCCGCCGCATCACCGGTGTGTCGGTTCAGGAGCAGCGTCTCATCGCGAAGGCCGTGAAGAACGCCCGCGAGATGGCGCTCCTCCCCTACTCCGGCTCCGGCCGCTAAGGAGGCGAATCATGGCAAAGGTGATTCTCACGAACGAGGTTCAGGGTCTCGGGTCCGCGGGTGACGTGGTCGAGGTCAAGAACGGCTACGCGCGCAACTACCTCGTGCCCCAGGGCTACGCGGTGAACTGGAGCCGCGGTGGCGAGGCTCAGGTCGCGCAGATCCGCGCCGCCCGCGAGGCGCGCGCGCACGCTTCCGCCGAGGACGCTCAGGCGCTCAAGGCGAAGCTCCAGGAGGGCAAGATCCGCCTGTTCGCGAAGACCGGTGCTGAGGGCCGTCTCTTCGGCTCGATCAAGCCCGCGAACGTGGCAGACGCAGTCGCCGAGGCCGGCATCGGCCAGATCGACAAGCGCAAGATCACGCTCCCGACCATCAAGGCGACCGGCGAGTACCGCGCGACGATCCACCTCTTCGAGGGTGTCGACGCGGACGTCACGCTGCAGATCATCGCTCAGCGCTAGTCGCTGACGCGCCACCGCTCGCTCGGCGAACGGTGGGAGCACGCACTGGGGCGGCGGTTCTTCGGAACCGCCGCCCCAGTGCATTCTGCGGCGCGTTCGCCGATCGTTCACCGGGACGGCACCCGGCGCCCGCTCGTCCGAACCGGCCCGAACGGAGGACCCGCCCGCGTCGATGCCTCCGAAACGGGATCGTGGCGCTCCGGCGGGGCATCTGCTCTCCACAATCGGGACGCGAGCAGCAACATTCAACTCTCGAATGAGGGTTCCCGCATTCCACAGGCGAGATTTCGGAAAACTCCTGATCCTGGGCCTGTGGTGAGCGAGATTCCACCACTCATCCACACGTTATCCACAAGCCTGGGGATAACACGCGGGAGGTTTCCGCGACTTCTCCACTGAGTTATCCACAGGGTTGAGATTGCTCGCCTTGTGGGTCACGCGGCACCCCTCTACCGTGAATGTCGGTGGCCCGGTGTCTGATGGGTGAACACCCTCCCCGGCCAGCACGAAGGAGCACACGAGTGTCGATCGCCCACCTCGGCATCCCCGATCCCCTCATGGACGACGAGGGGGGTCGCGGCACCGAGCGCACCCCGCCCTACGACCTGCTCGCCGAGCAGAGCGTGCTGGGCGGCATGCTGCTATCGAAGGACGCGGTCGCCGACGTCACCGGTCTGCTCACCGGCAAGGACTTCTACGTCCCCAAGCACGAGGTCATCTACGAGGCGATCCTCGCGCTCTACTCCCACGGTGAGCCCACCGACGCGATCACCGTCACCGACCAGCTCACCAAGACGGGCGATCTGCAGCGCGCCGGCGGTGCCGAGTACCTGCACACCGTCACGAGCATCGTGCCGACGGCGGCCAACGCGAGCTTCTACGCCGACATCGTCTCCGAGAAGGCGCTGCTGCGCCGACTCGTCGAGGCCGGCACCCGCATCGCCCAGATGGGGTACGCGGCCGAGGGCGAAGCGGTCGACCTGGTCAACCAGGCCCAGTCCGAGATCTACTCGGTGACCGGCGCGGCCCAGGCCGACGACTACGTCCCGCTCTCCGACGCCGTGCTCGCCGCCGTCGAGGAGATCGAGAAGGCGCAGAACCAGGAGGGCGGCATGATGGGCGTGCCGACCGGCTTCTCCGAGCTCGACGAGAAGACGAACGGCTTCGCCGGCGGCCAGATGATCATCATCGCCGCGCGTCCCGCCATGGGTAAGTCGACGCTCGCGCTCGACGTCGCCCGTTCCGCGTCCGTGCACGCCAACGCCTGCACCGTCTTCTTCTCGCTCGAGATGGGCCGCGCCGAGATCGCCATGCGTCTGCTCTCGGCCGAGGCCACGATCCCCATGCAGACCCTCCGCAAGGGCGCGCTCGACAGTCGCGACTTCCAGAAGCTCGCCGCGACGCAGGCGCGCATCAACGACGCCCCGCTGTTCATCGACGACAGCCCCAACCTCACGCTGGTCGAGATCCGGGCGAAGTGCCGACGTCTGAAGCAGCGGCACGGGCTCCGCATGGTCGTGATCGACTACCTCCAGCTGCTCTCGAGCGGCAAGAAGTCCGAGAGCCGTCAGCAGGAGGTCAGCGAGTTCTCCCGTGCGCTCAAGCTGCTCTCGAAGGAGCTCGACGTGCCGGTCATCGCGCTGTCGCAGCTGAACCGTGCGTCCGAGCAGCGCGCCGACAAGATGCCCGCCATCAGCGACCTGCGCGAGTCGGGTTCGCTCGAGCAGGACGCCGACATGGTGATCCTGCTGCACCGCGAGTCCAGCTACGAGAAGGACAACCCGCGCGCGGGCGAGGCCGACCTCATCCTGGCCAAGCAGCGTAACGGTCCCACGGGCACCGTCACGGTCGCGTTCCAGGGCCACTACTCGCGCTTCCAGGACATGCCGAGCGGCATGTAACGCGCGCCGCGCGGCTCGAGTCGCGCACGCATCGGCGGTTCCTGCGGGAGCCCGCACGAGCGTGCTCGGCTCCCAGCACCGGGCGGTAGACTGGATCGGACCTGAAAGGCGGGAAGAACGCGTGGCAGCTGCGGTGAACGAGGGAGACCTCCAAGCGGAGACGGCCGATCGAAGCCTCCGCGCCGTGCGGTTCGTCCGCGCGAGCGTGCTGCTCGTCATCGGCTTCGCGATCGCGTTCAGCGCGACCCTGCACGAGCAGGCGGCGTTCGATCGCTGGCTCGTCGTGGCCGCGCTCGTCGTGCTCGGTGCGGTGTGGGCCTGCGAGGCCGCCGCATCGCGACAGAATCCCGCGCTGGCGCGCACCGCCGTACTGCAGTCCGGCACGGCGATCGCCGCGGCCCTGGTGCTCGCGGTGCTGCCGTTCGCCGACCAGACGCTCGCGATGTCGCTCGTGGTCACCGCGTGGGCGATCCTCGTCGCGCTGCTCCAGCTCACGACCGTGCTCCGCGGCACGCAGACCCGGGCGGCGGGCCTCCCCGCCGTCCTGCTCTCGGCCCTGCTCGCGGTCGTCGTCCTCCTCTCTCGTGACGATGCGGTCGCGGTGATCGGCTTCTTCGGGGGGTACGCCGTCGTCTGCGGCGTGTTCCTCGGCATCTCGGCATTCGACTCGCGCGGGGCCGCAGCAGACGGAGCACCCGCGGACGCCCTCACGCAAGGACCCACAGCATGACCCAGCCCGAATCCTCTTCGAAGCAACCCGTCGACCCGTCTCGTCGCGATCGGCTGAAGCCGCTCGAGCTCATCGGCTTCGCCGTGGTGCTCTCGGTGTTCGCCGGGCTCGTGGTCCTCATGGCGACGCGCGAGATCGCCCTCGCGGGCATCTTCGCGGGTGCGGCGTTCATCGTGACCGTCATGGTCGTGGCGCTCGTCGGCTTGGGCGGCAAGCCGAGCGCCGAGGACGAGGCCGCGCGCAAGGACCTGCAGCACCCCGACGACGTCTGGCACTGAGCCCCGAGGGTCGCAACGCAGGCCCATCGATCGGCTGATGCAGATCCGCAGCGCCGAGTTCACGGCCATGAGCGAGCGGGTGTTCATCAACCAGGGCTGCACGTTCCTGGACTGCGCCGGGATCCGCCTCGGCGACCGGACGATGGTCGGCCCGAAGGCCTCGGTGCGGCGCAGCTGGTAGCGCTGCTCGCGCCTACTCCTCGTCGGGATCCTCGGGATCGATGGGGGCGTGGTGGTCGAACGCGACCGTGCCGCGCTTCCAGTAGCCGCTCAGCGCGTACTGCTCGCGCGGCAGCTGCAGCTCGTACTTGAGGAAGCGGCGCAGCGGCACGAGGCGGGATGCCTCGCCCGCGCCGAACACGAAGGTCTCGGCATCGACCCCGGTATCGCGCACGGCGTCGTCGAGGCCGCCGAACACCTCGCTGACCAGCACCTCGCGGCCGCCCTGCAGGCGCAGGTACTCGTCGACCCACTCCAGGTCGGCCGGCGGCACGTCGGCGATGACCTCGATCTCGACGTCCGCGGGCAGTTCCGCCGCCCAGCGGGCTGCGGCGGGCAGCGCCGAGCCGTCGGCCACGATCACGACGCGGCGCACGCCGTGGGGCAGGCCGTGCGAACCGCGGGGGCCGACCACGACGATCGAGTCGCCGACCTCGGCGGCCTCGGCCCAGGCGGCCGCGGGGCCGGGATCCTGGTGCCGCAGGAAGTCGAGGTCGACCGAGACCTCGCCCGTCTCGGGATCGCGGCGCACATTCAGCGGCGTGAAATCGCGGGCGAACATCGGGCCGTCGGGCCGCACGATGCCGTCCTCGCCGGCACCTGTGGGCGTCGGAGCGAGGTACTCGCCCGTGGCGGGGTTGGGGAAGAACACGCGGGCGTGGTCTCCGGGGCCCGTGGAGACGAAGTCGGCGAAGTCCGGGCCGGTCAGCGTCACTCGCACGTACGCCTCCACCGGGCGGCTCACGGCTGTGACGGTGCCGGTGCGGGCGGTGAAGCGGTGGCGCGTGCCCTCGCGGGTGAAGCGAGCGGGAGCGGTGGTGTCCTGGGACTCCGGCATGTGCAGCAGATCCTTTCGGCGGTGTGCCTCCAGCTTGTCGTACGGATAGCGCCGGAAGCAATCATCTGATGAAGTCGGGCGAGAGCTTCTCAGGATCTTCCCACGACGGATCCGCGCGCGGCCGAGCCGGTGCGCCGAGCCGACCGGGCGCTGCGGCGGGACTCCCGGCGCAGGCGGCGCCGGACCCGCGAGCCGCGCGCCCAGGCGCGCGCTTCGCGGCTGGACAGCGCCAGCAGCACCAGGATGTCGAGGGCGACCGTCAGCAGCGACGTGTTGATCGTGATCTCCTGGCCGGCCCGGAAGTAGCCGATCGCGGCCGTGATGATGCTGAAGGTGAGCCCCGCCATCGTCACGACGCGGGCGAAGTTGCTGCCACGCCAGATCATCCAGGCGAGCACGAGGAGCACGAGCACGCCGATGCCGCCGAAGAACAGCACGAGCCAGAGCGCGATGCGGGACTCGTCGACGTCGAGGTCCATCTCGGCGCCCATCTCGCGCCAGACGAGGGCGTACGCGCCGAGCCAGAAGGCTCCGACGAGGGCGCGGGCGAAGGTCAGCCCGGCACCGAGGGCCGTGGTGCCGGGGCGCCTGGCCTGCGGCGAGACGGCCGTCTCGTGCGCGAGCAGCGGCGCGGGGGACTCGACGGACGAGCGCTTGCGCGGTTCATCGCGGTGCATCGGCCGCACCTCCCTCGATGACGGTGGTTTCGCGATCACCGGTGTCGGACTCGTCGGTGCTGAACCCCTCCGCGTCGAGCCCGCGCAGGTCGACCACCGGCAGGTGGCCGTCGGTGCGGACGCTGTCGCCGCCGCCGTTGCGCGAGTGGTAGCCGGTGGAGAAATCGCGCAGGATCTCGAGCTCGATCGTCGGGGACACACCGCGCAGCGAGTCCACGATGAAGTCGCGCTCGATGTCGATGTCGGCATCGATGCGGTGGGTTACCTGGAAGGTGAACAGCGAGAACCCGACGGCCCGGTCGAAGGTGCCCGCGGCGAGCCACCCGACCCGGGCGCCGCCCGGCAGCAGCCAGTCGTCGGGCGTGCGCCAGAACCGCACGTGGTGCCGCTTGGCCGGGTTGCCCTCCACCTCCTGCTGATACGCGAAGTCCTGGATCCGCCCGAACAGGAACAGCGGGCTGACCGGGGCTTCGTGATAGCTCCGGCGGCTCAGCGTCGAGGTGACGATGCGCAGCGAGCTGCGCGCGGTCACCGGATCGGCGCGGGTCCAGCCCGCCGCGAGCATCGCGGCGTGCAGCTGCGCCTCCTCGCCCTGCAGCGCGAGGTTGACGGGATCGCCCAGCAGGCCGTCGCTCGTGCGGGTGCGGCCGATGAAGTAGTCGGGCACGTAGATCGTCGTGAGCACGCGGTGGATCCGGGGGAGCACCAGGTAGGCGAGCATGCCCCAGAACACCACGAAGACGAGGATGCCCCACCAGCCCAGGTGGAAGCTCTCGGAGAGCAGCAGCCAGGCGAGCCAGAACGCCGCGATCCCGGCGAAGATGAAGAAGAACTCGTCGGCGACGGCGAGCAGGGAGAACCTTCGGCGCCGCGGCGCCCCGTTCTCCCTGCCCGCCGTCATCACGTCACCCGCGGAGCAGGTCGAGCAGCTGCGCGGCGGCGCCCGTGTAGGTCGCGGGGGTCAGCGCGAGCAGGCGCTGCTTGGCCGCGTCCCCGATCTCGAGGCCCGCGACGAACTCGACGAGCTCGGCCTGGCCGATGCGGCGGCCGCGGGTCAGCTCCTTGAGCGCCGCGTAGGGATCCTTGATGGTGGAGCGGCCGGCGGTCACCTCGGCACGGATCACGGTCTGGATCGCCTCGCCGAGCACCTCCCAGTTGGCGTCGAGGTCGGCGGCCAGCGCCTCGGGCGCCGCGTCGATCTGGCCGAGGCCCTTGAGGATGTTGTCGAGCGCGAGCACCGAGTGGCCCAGGCCGACGCCGATGTTGCGCTGCGCCGACGAATCGGTGAGGTCGCGCTGCCAGCGGCTCGTCACGAGGGTCTCGGCGAGCGAGTCGAGGATCGCGTTCGAGAGCTCGAGGTTGGCCTCGGCGTTCTCGAAGCGGATCGGGTTGACCTTGTGCGGCATGGTCGAGGAGCCCGTGGCGCCCTCGACGGGGATCTGGCGGAAGTAGCCGATGGAGATGTAGCTCCAGATGTCGGTCGCCAGGTTGTGCAGGATCCGGTTGACGTGGGCGATCCGGCTGTAGAGCTCGGCCTGCCAGTCGTGCGACTCGATCTGCGTGGTGATCGGGTTCCAGTCGAGGTCGAGACCCTCGACGAACTCGCGCGAGATCGCGAGCCAGTCGGCGTCGGGATCGGCGGCGAGGTGCGCCGCCCAGGTGCCCGTGGCGCCCGAGAACTTGCCCAGGTACTCGATCTGGTCGAGCTGCGCGACCTGGCGCGAGAGGCGGTGCACGAACACCGCGATCTCCTTGCCGAGCGTGGTCGGGGTAGCCGGCTGGCCGTGCGTGCGGCTCATCATGGGGAGCTCGCGGTACTGCTCGGCCTGGCGCGCCAGCTCGACGATGACCGACTCGAGCTTCGGACGCCACACCTCGGCGACGGCCTGCTTGACCGTGATGGCGTACGAGAGGTTGTTGATGTCCTCGCTCGTGCAGCAGACGTGGGTCAGCTCGGCCAGGCGGCCCAGGTCCATCTCGTCGAGCTTGCCGCGCACCAGGTATTCGACGGCCTTGACGTCGTGCTGGGTGGTGCGCTCGGTCTCGGCGAGCTGGTCGATCTCGGCCTGGCCGAAGTCCGCGGCCCAGGCGCGCAGCTCGGCGACCTCGGCGGGGCTCAGGGGGGAGGCGCCGAGCAGCGAGTGCTCGGTGAGGTAGACGAGCCACTCGACCTCGACGTGCACGCGGGCCTTGTTGAGGCCCGCCTCCGAGAGGAAGTCGCCGAGACCGGCGACCGCGGAGCGGTAGCGGCCGTCGAGCGGGCTGATGGGCTGCGTGGGAAGCGAGGTCATGTTCGGCGTTCTCCCGAGTCGGTGGCGTGCGCTGGTCCGATCATTCTCCCACGCGTCCGGGCGGGGAGCGGGATCGCGCGGAGCGGGCAGAATCCGGACGCCGGCCTAGTCGAGACCGACCTCGCCCGTGTCGCCGTCGTAGCGGAAGGTGCGACCGTCCTTCAGCGTGTACTTCACGCTGGTGCCGAGCGGCTTCTGGGCGAGCAGGAGGGTCTCGGCGTGCTTCGCACGCTTCGCGTACTGGGTCTGCGTCGCATCGTCGACGCCGAAGCGGGTTGCCGAGCGCATGTCGGTGAGGATGATCTGGAAAGCCAGGTACGCCCCCTCGTTCTCCTTCGTCTGCGGGATCTTCTTCCACAGCGACCCGTCGTCGTGCATCTGCCGGTAGCGATCGCCGAGGGCCTCCAGGCGCGGTGCCACCGGGCCGGACCCGTCGATCTCGGGATCCTCGGGGCCGAAGACCCGCTCGTCATCGTCTTGCGAGTCGTCCGATTCGGAGTCGTTCGGGCTCGGCTTGGACTCGCTCGGCCTGGAGGACTCCGGAGCTGCCGAGGTGCTCGGCGCGGGCTTCGGCGGGAACTGCAGGGGGAAGCACGCGGTCAGGGACGCCGCGAGAGCGAGGGCGATGCCGCCGAGCAGTGCGGCGGTCCGCGTCGCGGATCGCGGGGGACGGCGGTGCGATTCGGGTGCGGCCATGACTCGAGCATATCCGTAGGGTTGAACGGGTCCGGATCGTCCGAACCTGCGGCGCGTAGGCTCGGGGCAGGGGAGCGAGGGGAGCAGCGATGTCGCTGATGGTCGATCGATGGGCCGAGGGCTGGGCCGCGTGCCGCGCGAAGCCGCTCGAGCGCGACGGGGACGCCTGGCTGGTGCGAGTCGGCGACGAGCATCGCGACCTCGAGTTCGTGGTCGAGGATCCGTCGCCCGCGGAGGCGGCGCGCCTCGCCGCGCTCGCCTCGGGCCCGCGCCGGTGGCTGACCGTGCTCGGCGACCCGGAGCCGGCGGCCGCGACGGCGCTCGCAGGCCTGCCGACGGTCTCGCAGGTCGAGACGATGATGACGGTGCGCCTCACGGCGGAGCCGCACGACGGCGACGCGATCCTGGCTGAGGACGGCGACGTGGTCCGGGCGTCCTTCGAGATCGACGGCGTCGAGGCGGCGCGCGGCATCGCGGCGCTCGCCGCGGGCTCCGTGGTCCTCGACCGGATCTCGACCGACGAGCGATTCCGCCGGCGCGGCCTGGGGCGTCGCGTGGTCGCGGCGCTCACCGGGTGGGCGATGGATCGGGGCGCCGACACGGGCGTGCTCATCGCCTCGCCGGCCGGTCGGCGCCTCTATCTCGAACTCGGCTGGAGCGATCTGCTGCCCGTGGCGAGCTACGCGGGACCCGCGGAACCCGCCGCGTCGCGCGCCGAGAGCCGCTCCAGCAGCACGGCGCAGCTCCGCTCCACCTGAGCGAGCACCCGGTCGTACACGGGCTGCTCGGAGTAATAGGGGTCGAACACGTCGGGATCCTCGGGGTGCTCGGGATCGAACTCGGTCAGCAGCACGATCCGGTCGGGATCCGCTCCGCGCTCGCGCAGCGCGTCCACGTGACCGCGGTCGAGCGCCACCAGCAGGTCGTTGCCCGCGATGTCGGCGTCGCTCAGCTGCGCGGCCCGGTGCGCCTCGCCGTCGTAGCCGGCCCGGCGCATGGCGTCGCGCCCGCGCGCATCGGCCTGCTGGCCGACATGCCAGTCGCCCGTTCCGCGCGAGGTCACGGCGAAGCGGTCGCCCGATCCCGCCCGCTCGGCGAGGGCGCGGAACACCACGTCGGCCATGGGCGAGCGGCAGATGTTGCCCGTGCAGACGAAGCAGACGCGCAGGGGAGCGGCGACGGCCGCCCCGGTCGTCGACCCGGCCATCGGATCAGCGATCCCGGTCCGCGCGCTTGCCGGTGCCGAGGATCCCGTTCATGATGCCCGACAGGATCGAGAGCACCAGCGCCCCGAGCACGCCCCACCAGAACGTGTCGACGTGCAGGCCCCAGCCGAGCGCGTTCGCGAACCAGGCGACCACGAGCAGCAGGAAGCCGTTGATGATCAGGCCGAACAGGCCGAGGGTCAGGATCCGGAGCGGGATCGACACGATGCGGATCACGGTGCCGAGCGTGGCGTTCACGATGCCGAAGATGAGCGCGATGAGCAGGAAGCTCATGATCCGGGCGCTCGAGTCGTCGCCGTAGGGCTCGACCCAGACGCCGTGGTCGCCGCTGCCGCCCACGATCAGCGTGGTGAGCCACAGCGCGAACGCGCAGACGATGATGCGGACGATGATCCTCATGCCATCGATTCTCGCACCCGGGCCGCGGAACCGCCCGGGAATCCCGCGAGCCTCCTATCCTGGCCCGAGGACCACGAGAGGATCGCCGCCGCATGCAGGACCCGATGAGCGAGCGCGGAACGACCGCGAGCGACGTCGCGAGGCGCGTCGAGACGCTGCAGGGGTTCGGTCGCCTCGACGAGGCCGCGGAGGAGTGCGGGACCGGGCTCGCGAGCTTCCCGGAGGATCCGCGGCTCTGGGACCTGCTCTCCGAGATCGAGCTGGCCCGCGAGAACTTCGCCGCCGCCGAGCACGCGGCCCGCACCGCGGTCGGGCTCGAGCCCGAGAACGGTCTGCTGCCGATGACGCTCGTCATGACCCTGATCCATCTGGAACGCTTCGAGGACGCGCGCGATCTCGCTCGCGGAATGGTGGCGCGAGCCTCCTGGTTCGCCGGGGCGCACCTGCTGCTCGCCCACGCGGAGGCGGGCGTCGGACAGCGGCAGCCCGGCGCGCTCCACCTGGCGCGCCAGCACGCGCAGACCGCGGTGTCGCTCGCGCCGAACGAGCCGACGGTGCTCAGCTCGGCCGCTGCGGTCATGAGCAAGATCAACGAACGCAGGGAGGCCGCCCGCCTGGTGCGGGCGGGCCTTGCGCTCGACCCCGGCAATTCCGACCTCCTGCTGCAGCAGGCCGATCTCGGTACCCGCACCGATGTCGGTGCCACACGACTGATCCGGTCGGTGCTCGCAGCGGACCCGACCGACTCGGCCTCCGCGTGGGCGCTCCGCGAGACGGTCTGGACCCGTCGGCGCCTGATTCCGGCGTTCGCGATCTGGAGCACCGTCGCGATCGCGGTGCCGCTCGCGTGCCTCCTCCTCGTGGTCCTGATGATCCAGAACCTCGTCATCCTCTTCATCGGCATGCGCTCCGCCCTGCCCCGCGGCGAGTACCGCCGGACCTGGGAGCAGGCGCCGCGATTGCGATTCGCGGTGCCGCTCGCCCTCGTCTGCCTCCCGTGGCCGCTGTGGGGCGTCGTCACGCACTGGTTCGCGATCGGTGCGCCGCTGCTCGGACTGCTCATCGCCGAGCTCGCGATCCTGTTCGGGTCCCGAGCCGACGAGCGCCGGCTCGAGGGGCTGCACTCCGCCTCGACGCTGCGCCACATCGCCCGGGTCAAGCGCGAGGAGGCCAACACCGGCTGGGGGCGGCTCGCGGTCGGGGGCCTCGCCGCCCTGACCGGAGTCGTGGCGGCGATCACGGCGGTCGTCGTCTGGTTCGCGTACGCCGGGGTCGGCATCGGCGGCGCACTGGCCGGCGCCTGCGCCGCCTTCGGCGTCATGGCGGTCTTCGCCGGCCCGCCCCTCGTCGCACTCGCGCAGGCGAAGGAGCGTCGCCTGGTCGCCGAGCGGCTCCCCGTCGGGGGCGCGACCCGCACCGCTCGCCGCATCGCCGCGGCCGCGATCGCGCTCGCCGCGGTCGGCGCGATCGTCTCGGGGATTGGCCTGGGGCTCTGGCTAAGCTGAGGGGATGAGCGAAGCCGCGTCCGCAGCCCCCCGTCCCCCGGTCCGCCTGCGGGCCGACGTGCTCGCCGTGCCGCCCTACCGCCAGGGCGCGGCACCCACCCGGCCCGGGTTCAAGCTGTCGAGCAACGAGAACCCGTTCCCGCCGCTGCAGGCCGTCGTCGACGTGCTCTCCGACCCCGCCGCGGTCAACCGCTACGCCGCCGCCGCGATGCCCGAGCTGCGCGCCGCGCTCGCCGCCGAGTTCGGCGTCTCGCTCGACGGCGTGCACCTCGCCGCCGGATCCGTCGCGATCCTGTTCCAGCTCGTCGCCGCGGCAGCGGCCCCCGGCGACGAAGTGCTGCACGCCTGGCCCAGCTTCGAGGCGTACCCCTCGCTCGGCCTGAGCTCGGGCGCCGTCTCGGTCCCCGTGCCGCTCACCGCGGACGCCGAGCACGACCTCGACGCGATGGCGGATGCGATCACCGAGCGCACCCGAATCGTGCTGCTCTGCACGCCCAACAACCCGACCGGTCCGACGATCCGCCGCGCCGACTTCGAGCGCTTCATGCAGCGCGTGCCCGCCGACACCCTCGTAGTGCTCGACGAGGCCTACCGCGAGTTCGTCACCGACCCGGAGGCCGTTCGCGGCGAAGAGGTGCTCGCGAACCACCCCAACCTGGTCGTGCTGCGCACCTTCTCCAAGGCGTACGGTCTCGCCGGTCTGCGCATCGGCTACGCCGTCGGCGCCCCGGCGATCCTCGCCGCCGCGCAGGTCACCGCGATCCCGCTCTCGGTCACGGGCGTCGCCGAGGCGGCCGCGCTCGCGTCGCTGCAGCCGGACGCCCGAGCCGAACTCGCCGCCCGTATCGAGGTGCTCGTCGCCCGTCGCACCGAGCTCGTCTCGGGTCTGCGCGGACTGGGCCTTGCGATCCCGGAGGCGCAGGGCAACTTCGTCTGGATCCCCGAGGGGCCCGGCGGCGTCGAGAGCGCGGCCGACCTCGCCGCCGCCTTCGCCGCCGAGGGCACCCTGGTGCGCCCGTTCCCGGGGGCGGGCGTGCGGATCACGGTCGCGGAGGCCGAGAGCCTGCCCGTGGTGATCGGGATCGTGCGCGGGTTCCTCGCGGCCCGGTAGCGGGCGGACTGGCGGGACGCCCCGAACATATCCGCGATTCGCGATGCGGCCTCGTTACACTCGGAACGATGGCCGAACAGATCAGCGCGAGCCCGCTGCACAGCGGAGCCGACCCGGAACCGATCCGATTCCTCGATGAGGACGGGCGGTTCGCGCCGTCCGGAACCGCCGCGGAGTACGCCGCCGAGCTCGAAGGCGTCACCGACGACGAGCTGCGGCAGTGGTACGTCGACATGGTCGCCACCCGCGCCTTCGACACCGAGTGCACGCACCTGCAGCGGCAGGGGCAGCTGGCGCTCTGGGTGCCGAGCGTCGGTCAGGAGGGCTGCCAGGTGGGCATCGCCCGTGCCTCCGAGCCGCAGGACCACATCTTCCCCGCGTACCGCGAGCACGCGATCGCCCGGATCCGCGGCGTGGGATTCCTGCAGGTCGCGGCGCAGTTCCGCGGCCTCACGCACGGCGGCTGGGACGTCACCGACCCGGCGAACGGCAACTTCCACCTCTACACGCTCGTGCTCGGGGCCCAGACCCAGCACGCGACGGGCAACGCGCTCGGGCAGTTGCTCGACGCGAAGCGTCGCGCGGGCGTCACCTCGATGGACGCGGGCGAGGCCGCCACCGAGACCGGCGAGGCGACCCTCGTGTTCTACGGCGACGGCACGACCAGCCAGGGCGACGCCAACGAGGCGATGATCTTCGCCGCGAGCTACCAGACCCCCGAGGTGTTCGTCGTGCAGAACAACCGCTGGGCGATCTCGGTGCCCGTCGAGCGACAGTCGCGCACCCCGCTCTACCGCCGCGCGCTCGGTTTCGGCCTCCGCGCCGTGCAGATCGACGGCAACGACCCGCTCGCGGCCTACGCGGTCGGGCGCCGGTTCCTGCGCGAGGCGCGCACGGGCGGCGGCCCGGGCTACATCGAGGCGCTCACGTACCGCATCGGGGCGCACACCACGAGCGACGACCCGACCCGGTACCGCGAGAACGCCGAGCTCGCCGCCTGGCAGGAGCGCGACCCGATCCAGCGGTTCGAGCGCTACCTGCGCGATCGCGGCCTCATCGACGATGCGTTCGTCGAGCGCACCGCCGCCGAGGCCGATGCCGAGGCCAAGCGGGTGCGCGATGCGATCCTGACCCTGCCGGCGCCCGACGCCGACGACATGTTCGCCCACGTCTACTCCGAGCCGCACCCGCGGATCGAGGAGCAGCGCGACTGGCTCGCGCGCTACGAGGCATCGTTCGAGGAGGGTGCTGCATGAGCGCCGTGCAGACGCTGACCGAGCGGCAGACCCTGCCGATGGCGCGCGCCATCAACGAGGGGTTGCGCGCCGCGATGGCCGCCGACGAGCGCGTGCTGCTGATGGGCGAGGACATCGGCCCGCTCGGCGGCGTGTTCCGCGTCACCGACCGGCTGCAGGCCGAGTTCGGGTCGGCGCGGGTGCTCGACACGCCCCTCGCCGAGGCCGGGATCGTGGGCAGCGCGATCGGCCTCGCCATGCGCGGCTACCGCCCGGTGATCGAGATCCAGTTCGAGGGCTTCATCTTCCCGGCCTTCAACCAGATCGTCACGCAGCTGGCCAAGATCACGAGCCGGCACGACGGCACCGTACCGATGCCGGTCGTGATCCGCGTGCCCTACGGCGGGCACATCGGTGCGGTCGAGCACCACCAGGAGAGCCCCGAGGCGTACTTCGCGCACACTCCGGGTCTGCGCGTGGTCGCGCCCTCCACCCCGAACGACGCCTACTGGATGATCCAGCAGGCGATCGCGTCGGACGACCCGGTGCTGTTCTTCGAGCCCAAGGCGAAGTACTGGCAGAAGGGCGAGGTCGATCCGACCGGCGCCCCCGGCGAGCTGCACCGCACCCGCGTCGCCCGCACCGGCACCGACTGCACCGTGGTCGGCTTCGGTGCGATGGTGACCACGCTGCTGCAGGCCGCCGACGTGGCCGCGGCCGAGGGGACGAGCCTCGAGGTCGTCGACCTGCGCTCCGTGTCGCCCATCGACTACGAGCCGCTGCTCGCCTCGGTGCGCAAGACCGGCCGCCTCGTCGTCGCGCAGGAGGCCCCGGGCAACGCGAGCGTCGGCAGCGAGATCGCCGCGCACGTGGCCGAGCAGTGCTTCTACTCGCTGCAGGCGCCCGTGCTCCGCGTCTCGGGATACGACGTGCCGTTCCCGCCCGCGCGCCTCGAAGGAATCTATCTGCCGGATGCCGATCGCGTGCTCGAAGCCGTCGATCGCACGATGCACTACTAGGAGAATCCCCGATGAGCGAGCAGATCTTCCCCCTTCCCGACGTCGGCGAGGGCCTCACCGAGGCCGAGATCGTGACGTGGCACGTCGCCCCGGGCGACCGCGTCGAGCTGAACCAGGTGATCTGCGAGATCGAGACGGCGAAGTCGCTCGTCGAGCTTCCTTCGCCGTTCGCCGGTGAGGTCACCGAGCTGCTGGCCGAGGTCGGGCAGACGGTGCCCGTCGGCGACCCGATCCTGCGCGTGCGCTCGGGCGACGCGGCGGATCCGTCCGCACCGGACGCTCCCGCCGCGGCTCCGGCGGCATCGCCCGCGCCCGCTGACTCGGACGAGACCCGCGACGCGGTGGCGGACGCCGCCGCGAGCGTGCAGCACGAGGAGGACGCCGGGGGAGCCGTGCTCGTCGGCTACGGCACCGCCGGCACCGTGAAGTCGCGCCGTCGCCGCGGCGGTGAGCCGCTGCTCGCGGGCGCCGCTCCGGTGAACGCCGCTCCGATCCCGGTCGCCGCCGCGGCCCCGGTGATCGCGAAGCCGCCGATCCGCAAGCTCGCGAAGGATCTCGGCGTCGACCTCGCCGAGGTGCACGGCACGGGGATCGCGGGCGAGATCCTGCGCGACGACGTCGTGCGCCAGGCCTCGCAGGCGAGCCTGTTCCGCAACCTCTCGACGCCGGAGCCCGCCGAGGCGCGCGAGGAGCGGATCCCGCTGAAGGGCATGCGCAAGCAGATCGCGAAGGCGATGGTCGAGAGCGCGTTCGAGGCGCCCCACGTGAGCGTCTTCACCGACGTCGACGCGACCCGCACCATGGAGTTCGTGAAGCGGCTCAAGACGTCGCCCGACTTCGCCGGGGTCAAGGTCTCGCCGCTGCTCATCTTCGCGAAGGCGATGCTGTGGGCGATCCGCCGCAATCCGCAGGTCAACTCGACGTTCACCGAGACCGAGATCATCCGCCACCACTTCGTGAACCTCGGCATCGCCGCTGCGACGCCGCGCGGCCTCGTCGTGCCGAACATCAAGGACGCGCAGGACCTCAGCCTGCTCGACCTGGCCAAGGCCATCGAACAGCTCACGATCACCGCGCGCGACGGGCGCACGCAGCCCGCCGAGATGCAGCACGGCACGATCACGATCACGAACATCGGCGTGTTCGGCATGGACTTCGGCACCCCGATCCTCAACCCGGGCGAGTGCGGGATCATGGCGATGGGCACCATCCGCGAGAAGCCGTGGGTGGTCGACGGCGAGGTGCGCCCGCGCATGGTCACCACGGTCGGCGGATCCTTCGACCACCGCATCGTCGACGGCGACGTGATCTCGCGCTTCGTCGCCGATGTCGCGTCGGTGCTCGAAGAGCCCGCACTGCTGCTGGACTGACCGGCGGAATCGGCGGATCGGAGACGGGCCCGTGACCTGGGAGCAGCCACCGCTGCCGCCCGAGTACCGCGAGCGGCTGAGCCGCGGGCGGCGCACCCGCTGGAACGCGTCGTGGGAACCTCCCCGCGACGCGACGGAAGGCCGGCTGCGCCGAGGCGCCGCCGCTTCCTGGATGGTGGGCCTGCCCTACGCGGTGCTCGCGGTCTGCTGGATCGGCGCGCTGGTGAACGTCGACAACTGGGCCGGGCTCGGCTGGCTCGCCGGGATGTGGCTCGCCTGCCTGCTGCTGTTCCCGTCCGCGCTGCTCGGGGCGATCTGGGCCGGAATGGTGCGCCGATGGGGCGCGATGTGGTGGGGGATCGTCGCCGCCGTGCTCTGCCTGCCCGGATTCCTGCTCGGGTTCTCGGTGCTCTTCTCGATGATCCTCTGAATTTCTGACCCGACGGAACGCGAACGGGTCCGTCTCCGGTGAACCGGAGACGGACCCGTTTCGGCGACGGTCCTCGGGACCGCGGCGCCGTGCGGTGATCCGCCGGATCAGACCGCGGCGAGCTCCGCTCGGCGCGCGTGCAGCTGATCGAAGGTCGCGAAGGTCTCGGCGATCGGGTTGCCCGTGAAGTGGCCGACCCAGCCGTCCTCATCGTGGAAGAAGCGGATCGAGGTGAACTCGGGCGCGGTGCCCATGTCGAACCAGTGCGTGGTGTTCGCCGGCACCGAGACGAGGTCGCCCGCCTCGCAGTAGAGCGCGTGCACCTTCCCGTTCACGTGCAGGTAGAACACGCCCGCGCCCTTGGCGAAGAAGCGGTCCTCGTCGTCGTCGTGCTGGTGCTCCGACAGGAACTTCTCGCGCGACGGGCCCTTGACCTCGTCGTAGTTCGCCTGCGCGGGGCTGAGGCCGACGATGTCGACGAGGGTGTAGCCCTCCGACCGCTTCACCTGCTCGACCTCGTCGGCGTAGAGCGCGAGGATCTCGTCGAGGCTCGCGTCGTCGGCGAAGTCCTTGACCTCCCAGCGGAAGAAGCGCGCACCGAGCGCGTTCAGCGCCGTGCGGATCTCCGTCTCGTCGGTGGTCTCGACCACGGGGGTCGCGGGATCGGTCTCGTTCCAGATCGTGAGCAGCGTCATCGGTCCCTCCTCGGGGTTCGGGTGTCTCGGGTTCCGCGGCGCCCCGGGCGGGGCGCCGTCACAGGCCTCGGGCGGCGACCGCGTGGCGCAGCAGCCACTCGACGATCTCGAGGTGGTGCCGTGCGGCGGTCGCCGTGCGGCCCCAGGCGTACATGCCGTGCCCCGCCACGATGAGCGCGGGCACCTCGGGGGTCCCGTCCGTCGCGGGCGCGTACACCTCGTCGAAGCGCGCGGCCTCGACGGCCATGTCCTGGTGGTTCGGGATCACGGGGATCCGCACGGTCGCGTCGTGGGCCGGGTGCCCGATGCCCTTCAGCATCTCGAGGTCGCGGATCTCGACGCCCTGGGGCCACAGTTGACCGGCGAGCACGGCGTCGAGCGCGTGCACGTGGAACACGGCCTCGGCGCCGGTGCGTGCGGCGATGTGGGCGTGCAGGCCGGACTCGGCGGAGGGCTTGCGTGCGTCCGCGGGATCGGCGCTGCGACCGGCGGCGTCGACGAGCACGACGTCGCGCTCCGTGAGCTCGGACTTGTCGAGGCCCGACGCGGTCACCGCCAGCAGCAGGGGATCCCGGTGCATCACTGCCGAGAGGTTGCCCGCCGTGCCGCGCATCCAGCCGAAGTCGGCGAAGCGGGAGGCCTCCGCGGCGAGCACGCGGCCCGCCTCGCGCAGGCGCTCGGCGGGGACGAGCGGGACGCCTGCGCCTGCAGCGGGAGCGGCGACGGCGCCCGCGGGGGCGTCCGCAGGGACGACCTCGATGCGGTCGAAGCGCGGCACCGCGGGGGCTGCGAAGTCGGCGCCCGCCCACGGCTCTCCCGCGCGGTCGAGCGCGACGACCCGCCAGCCGGCGTCGAGCGCCGCGTCGACCTCCTCGGGGTGGTCGGTGAGGAACAGGGTGCGCCCCGGATCGGTGCCGAGGGCGTCGGCGATCCGCGCGTAGGAGGCCGGATCCTTCTTGGGGCCGGCGTTCACCGTGTCGAACCAGGCTTCGACGAGGCCCGAGAGGTCGCCCTGCGGGGCGTTGCGGAACCAGGGCTGCTGCGAGGCGACGGAGCCCGAGGAGTAGACCGCGATGCGGATCCCACGCTCGTGCCAGTCGCGCAGCCGCGGAGGCACGTCGTCGAAGAAGTGCGAGGTGATCTCGCCGGCGGCGAAGCCCTCGGCCCAGATCACGCCCTGGATCGTCTTCAGCGGCGTCGACTTGATGTCGGAGTCCATCAGGCGGCGGAGCGCGTCCGCGACCTCGGCGTCGGAGGCGTCGGCGTGCAGGCCGGCTTCGGCGATCGCCTGAGCGCGGGCCTGCTGCACGACGTCGTCCGCGCGGCCGAGCACGGCGTCGAGCCGGGGCCGGGCGTAGTCGTAGAGGTCGCCGAGGATGAATCCTGCGGCGCTCGTCGTGCCCTCGAGGTCGACGACGACGGCGTCGGCGGTCACCGGGGTGGGGGCGGTCATGCGCTCTCCTGGGGATCGGTGGCCGTCGCGGCCGGGTCCGGAACTCCGCCAATGCTAAGCGCGGCGCGGGCCGCGGTCCCGCCGGATTACGTCGCATTGCGGCGCCGGGGCGGAACGGCAGAGGGCCCGCCCCGGCGAACCGGTGCGGGCCCTCTGCGCACCGCTGCGAGCGGTGCCGGGTGCCGGTGCTTAGGCGTCGACCTTCTTCAGGTCGTGCGCGTTGAGCAGGCGGAACGCGAGGCCCGCGAGCACCGCGCCGACGGCCGGCGCGAGGATGTAGAGCCAGATGTTGGCCCAGTCGAAGTTGCCGTTGACCGCGAGGCCGAGGGCCACTGCCGGGTTGAAGCCGCCGCCCGAGATCGGGCCGACGGTCGAGGCGCCGAGGAACACGGTGGTGCCGATGGCGAGGCCGTAGAACGAGTTGCCCTCGTTGTCCTTCGAGGTGGCCACGTTGAGCACGACGAAGACGAGCACGAAGGTGAAGACGAGCTCGGCGATGAATGCCGGGCCGGTCTCGATCTTGACCGCGGCGTCCGGGCGCTTCCACAGGGCGGAGGCGAGCAGGGCGCCGAGCACGCCGCCGACGAACTGGGCGACGATGTAGACGACGAAATCGCCGACGCTGAGCGCGCCGCGGATGAGCGCGCCGAGCGAGACGGCCGGGTTGAGGTGCGCACCCGAGATGTGGCCGGTCGCGTAGACCAGCACCATCAGGGTGAAGCCGATGATGAGCGGCGTGAAGTCGCCGCCGTTGTTGATCGCGCCGATGATCGTGAAGACGAACAGCAGGGTCGCGAGTGCTTCAGAAACTGCGTTGCGAAGGACGCCAGTCATTGTGCTCTCTTTCATGGAATCGAGAGGTTTCCCCCAGGTTTGTGTTCATTATGGCAAAACCTGAGCATTTCGAGGGGAAATCGACGCAGAACCGTCACCGACGACCAGGGGCCGCCTCCGAATGTTCGGAAACGGCCCCTGGTCAGGCGCTTCGACCGCAGTCGAGTTGCGGTTCGGTTGCGCTTCGGTTGCGGGTCAGCGCGCGTCGAATCGGTCGAGGTTCGAGACCTTGACCCAGGCTGCGACGAAGTCGCGCACGAACTGCGCTTCGGCGTCGTCGCTCGCGTACACCTCGGCGACGGCGCGCAGTTCGGAGTTCGAGCCGAACACCAGGTCGGCGCGGGTGCCCGTCCAGCGCCGCTCGCCGCTCGACTCGTCGACGCCCTCGAACGCACGCTGCTGCGGGTCGAGCGCGCGCCACTGCGTGTCGAGGTCGAGCAGGTTGACGAAGAAGTCGTTCGTCAGTGCGCCCGGGCGGTCGGTGAGCACGCCGTGCTGCGAGCCGTCCCAGTTGGTGCCGATGACCCGGAGGCCGCCGAGCAGCACCGCCATCTCGGGTGCCGAGAGGGTCAGCAGATTGGCGCGGTCAAGCAGCAGGTGCTCGGCCGGGATGCCGAGGGCCCGTGCGCTCTCGTAGTTGCGGAAGCCGTCCGCCGCGGGCTCGAGGAACCCGAAGGACTCGACGTCCGTCTGCTCCTGCGCGGCGTCGGTGCGGCCGGGCAGGAAGGGGATCTCGACGTCGTGGCCCGCCGCTGCCGCCGCCTGCTGCACGCCGACGTTGCCCGCGAGCACCACCAGGTCGGCGATCGAGACCTCGGCACCGCCCTCGGCGTCGAACTCGGCCTTGATCGCCTCGAGCGCGTCGAGCACGCGGCCGAGCTGCTCGGGCCGGTTGGCCTCCCAGCTGCGCTGCGGCTCGAGGCGGATGCGGCCGCCGTTCGCGCCGCCGCGCTTGTCGCTGCCGCGGAACGACGCGCTCGCCGCCCACGCGGC
>NZ_LAYO01000094.1 GCF_000980875.1 Leucobacter sp. Ag1
GACGAGCACGCCGCGCAGCCGCCGCGCGATCTCGGCGCCGAGCCCGTAGTCGAAACGCACGATGAGGCGCACGATCCCGGGCACCTGCTCGTATCCGCTCGGCCCGCGAGCGGGAACCGGCCCGAGCACGTCGATGCCGGGCACGGCCGGGTCCTGCGCGCCGAGGTCCCGGATGGATGCGAGCGCGCGCTCGACCTCGGCGGCTCCGCCCGTGACGCTCGCGACGCGGACCGCGGGCGGGTACCGGAGCGCGTGCCGGTCGTGCAGCTCGGCCGAGCGCCACTCCTCGGTGCGTCCGGTGACGAAGGCCTGCACGGTCGGACCGCCGCCCGACGCCATGACGCACTGCCCGTCGGGGGCCGCGAGTGCGGCGGCGTTCTCCCACCAGCGCAGGCAGTCCTCGGCCGCTCGCAGCGATTCGATGCCGAGCAGCCGTTCGGCGTCGAGCAGCACGACCGCACGGTAGCCGCCCGCGGCGATCGGCTCGGCGCCGCGCGTCGCCACCACGAGTGCCGGACGCGCATCGACGCGCTCGCGCGGATGCTCCCCGTCGCTGAGCAGCACCCGGGCGTCGGAGAACTGCCGCTCGAACTGCTCGACGGTGCGCTGGGACCCCATGCCGCGCTCGGTGAGCACGGTCCCGTCGCACGTGCCGCACTGCCAGGGGCGCGCGGGTTCGCCGCACCAGCGGCAGGCGGCGACGCCGGCTGAACGGAAGCCGATGGGTCCGGCGCAGGCGCGGCAGCGCGCGGCGTCGCCGCACGACGCGCAGACCGCGACGGGCGCGTAGCCGGGGGTGGCGACCTGCACGAGCACGGGGCCCCGACGGGACTCCTGACGGATGATGCGGGCGGCGAACTCGGGCACACGACCGGCGAATGCGTCGGGGGTCATCGACGCGTCGGCGTGCACCACGCGCGTGCGGCGCGGCGGGTGCCGCTGCGCCTGCACGTAGCCGATCTCGACGAGGCGCTGGACCTCGGCGCTGCGGGAGTGCGCGGCGAACAGGAGCCCCGCTCCCGATTGCCCCGCCCGCACGAGCGCGGCATCGCGCGCGTGGACGTACGGTGACAGCGGTTCGGCCAGCACGGGATCGCCGTCGTCCCAGATGAGGATCGCCCCGAGCTCGTGGGCCGGCGCGTAGACCGCCGATCGGTTGCCGATGATGATGCGGGGCTCCGGGTCGAGCGCGCGCAGGAACGCCGCGTACCGCTCGCCCTTCGACTGCCGGGCGTCGAGCCGCACGACGCCCGCGTGCCCGAGCGACGCGAGCGCGTCGCGCAGCTGATCGAGATCGCGGTAGTCGGGCAGCACGACGATCGCGCTACGGCCCTCCGCGTGCACGGCGAGCGCTGCGCGCGCGAGCTGCAGGCTCCACCCGCCGACCCACTCGCCCGTGCCCAGCCGGACCGGTCCGTGCGAAGCATCGATCGCGAGGCGCGCCCCGCCCGTCAGCAGGCCGGCGAGCTCAGTGTCGGATTCTTCGGCTTCGAAGGGCGTGTCCTGCTCACCCGGATCGGGCGCGGTGCCCGCCAGGTGCTGCTTCTCGACCCGCACCTGGCGCGTCGGGATCGCGAGCCGCAGGATGTCGCCTGCGCTACCCGCGGCGCGGTCGGCCACGGCGCGCGCCAGCCGCCACACCTCGGGGGTGAGCGTCGGCAGCGGGCTGACGATCTCGGCGATCTGCGCCAGCTCGCCGCCGAAGTCGCTCTGCTCGGTGAATTCGATGACCGTGCCGAAGCTCTTGCGGTTCTGCGAGCGGAACGGGACCCGCACGCGCTGTCCCGCCCGGATCTCGTCGGCGAGCTCGCCCGGGATCGCGTAGTCGAACAGGTGGTCGAGCTGCGGCAGGCTCGTGTCGAGCAGGATCCTGGCGACCCTGCGGCCGGCAGCACCCTCGGCGGTCACGCCGCGTCGATCCCTGCGGCCGCTCGCAGCTCGGCGACGCGGGGTGTCGCCTCCCAGGTGAAGTCGGGCAGCTCGCGGCCGAAGTGCCCGTAGGCGCTCGTCTGCGCGTAGATCGGGCGGATCAGTTCGAGATCGCGGATGATGGCGAGCGGACGCAGGTCGAAGACCTGGCGGACCGCCGCCTCGATGCGCTCACGCGGAACGGTCTCGGTGCCGAAGGTCTCGACGTAGAGGCCGACCGGGTGGGCGCGGCCGATCGCGTACGCGACCTGGAGCTCGGCGCGCTTCGCGAGTCCGGCACGCACCACGTGCTTCGCCACCCAGCGCATGGCGTACGCGGCCGAGCGGTCGACCTTCGACGGATCCTTGCCGCTGAACGCGCCGCCGCCGTGGCGGCTCGCCCCGCCGTAGGTGTCGATGATGATCTTGCGGCCGGTGAGGCCGGCATCGCCCATGGGGCCGCCGATGACGAACGGACCGGCCGGGTTGATGAACAGCTCGGCGTCGCCGCTCGCGAGCTCGACGCGCCCGAGCACGGGGCGGATGACCTCGCGCTCGATCGCCTCCCGCAGCGCCGGCTGCGAGATGTCGGCCGAGTGCTGGGTCGAGACCACGACAGCCTCGACGCTGACCGGGCGATCGCCGTCGTAGCCGATGGTCACCTGGGTCTTGCCGTCGGGGCGCAGCTCGGGCAGGATCCCGCTCTTGCGCACCTCGGTGAGACGCTCGGCCATACGATGGGCGATCCAGCTCGGCAGCGGGTGGAGCTCGGGGGTCTCGTCGGTCGCGTAGCCGAACATGATGCCCTGGTCGCCGGCGCCCTGCTGGTTGAGCGCGTCGTCCGCCGTCGCGCCCTCGCGCACCTCGAGCGAGGCGTCGACGCCGTTCGCGATGTCGGGAGACTGCTGCCCGATGGACACGGACACGCCGCACGAGCCCGCGTCGAAGCCCATATCGGAGCTCGTGTAGCCCACCTTGCGCACCGCGTCGCGCACGATCTGCGGAATCTCGACGTAGCCCGTGGTCGATACCTCGCCCGCGACGTGCACGAACCCGGTGGTCACCAGGGTCTCGACCGCGACGCGCGCGCCCGGATCCTGTTCGAGCAGCGCATCGAGGATCGAATCGGAGATGCGATCGCAGATCTTGTCGGGGTGCCCCTCGGTGACGGACTCCGAGGTGAACTGGCGAAGGGACACGATGGGCTCCTCTGTGGGAAGTGGCTGAGTGCGGACTGGTGCACGGGCGAACGCTGCGGCTCGCGATCGGCACCGAGCGGGGTCGGCGCTCGGAAAAACGACAGCGGCGCCGGAACAGCCCCAAGGCTATCCGACGCCGCCGACATCGTTGCTGCGGGTTACTCCGACAGCTCCTCGGCCGAGTCGGCCTCAGCGGGAAGCTCCTCGACCGCGGCGCGCTTGGTCATGGTCAGCTTGCCCTCGACGATCTCGTGCAGCGCGATCGACAGCGGCTTGTCGTCGACGGAGGACTCGACGAGCGGGCCCACGTTGTCGAAGAGGTTGCCGTCGTGCAGATCGGTGTAGTAATCGTTGATCTGACGGGCGCGCTGCGACGCGAAGACGACCAGGGCGTACTTCGAATCCACCTTGGCGAGCAGCTCGTCGATGGGCGGGTCGATGATGCCGTTGACGTTGGCCATGAATACACTCCTCGGGTTGACCGTCCTAGTGTAGCCGAGGATCGGCCGTCACGGGTCACCGTCAGCCGAGACCCCCGCGCACCAGCACGTCCCCGCGGGAGCCCGAGAGCCGGGTCCAGCTGCGCGAGCGGCTGATCCTGAGCACCTGCTCGTCGCGGAGGAACCCGAGCGCTTCGGCCGCGAACGCGGCTGCCGCGGGCACTCCGTCGGCGATGGGCACACCCCAGACCTGCGCACGCACCTTCTGCACCACGGCCTCGCCCGGCTGATCGGGCAGTGCGGCGGCGACCCGCTGCACGCCCTCGGCGGCGACCGCCGCGAGCGATGCCGCGTCGATCGATCCCGCGGCCTCCCAGCCGCTCGTCGGCGGCAGCACGCCGGCCCACGCCGCGGCGAGCGTCGCGTCGGGCACGTCGAGGTCCCGGCCGAGCACGCCCATCCGCGCGATCCGATCGAGCAGCGCCCGGCTCGCGACCGTGGCGTCGACCGCGTCCGTCGGCGGCTCGGCCAGCGCGAAAGCACGGGCCGCGAGCACGACCGGGAGCGGATCCAGCAGGCCCGCGGGCGCCTGGGTGCAGCCGAATACCGCGAGGGTCGACCCGCGGGTCACCATGCGCACCTCCGCGCGCCCGGCGCGTTCCAGGCGTTCGAGGAAGATGCGGAGGTCGTCGCGGGTGGCGTGATCGGCGAGGCGGAGCGGTGCGGACATCGGCTCCAGCCTAGTCGCGGCACCCGGACGGACGCCGCGCCGACTTCCCCGGACGGAGCCGCCGCCGGTCATAGACTGAGGCGGACAGCCGTTCCGCGCCGCCAGGAGGTTCCGATGCCCACAGATCCCGATCTCATGACGATGATCTCGGTGCTCGACGCGGGCGCCCGCACCCAGGACGACATCTTCACCGGTCCCGCGCTGCCGACGCCGCACGGACGCTCGTTCGGCGGCCAGGTGCTCGGCCAGGCCATCTCGGCCGCGGGGGCCACCGTACCCGAGGACCGCGAGATCCACTCGATGCACGCCTACTTCCTGCGGCCGGGCGACAGCATCGAGCGCATGACCTTCGAGGTCGCCCGTCTGCACGACGGGCGATCGTTCTCGACGCGGCGCACGCAGGCCTACCAGGGCGGCGAGGTGCTCATGTCGATGATCGCCTCGTTCCAGTCCGACGACGACGGGCTCGAGCACCAGGACCCCGTCGACCTGAGCGGCGTCGTGCCGCCCGAGGAGCTGCCCGCGGTGTGGGAGAAGTACGGGCACCTCGCCGACGGCGGACGCGCATCCTGGATCCTCAACCGTCCGTTCGACTTCCGCTACGTCGAGTCCGACATCCTGCTCGAGGTGCCCGAGCGCACCTCGAAGCAGCGGGTCTGGATGCGCAGCCGTGACACTTTCGAGGGCGGATCGCTGCAGCACTGCGCCGCGCTGGCCTTCGCGAGCGACTACCTGCTGGTCGAGCCCGTCGCCCGGCGCCATGGGATCCCCTGGGCGACGCCCGGGATGCGTGCGGCGAGCCTCGACCACGCGATGTGGTTCCACCGGCCGTTCCGCGTCGACGACTGGCTGCTCTACGAGCTCGAATCCCCCACCGCGCAGGGTGGGCGCGGGCTCTCCACCGGACGCTTCTACGACCGATCGGGCGCGCTCGTCGCATCGGTCTCCCAGGAGGTCACGGTCCGGCTCCCGCGAGGGTAATCGGAAATCCGCTGTCACGTTTCGCGTGCTCGGCGGCAGGTACGGGTGACCCCGCGAACGGAGAACCCCATGCCCATCACCGATGAGGAGCTGAGCTCGCGCCTCGCGCAGCTCGCGCTGCCCGATCCGCGCATCGATCCGAGCGCCGCCCGCTCACTGCTGTCGGACGCCGCCGGGCAGCGCCGGCGCCCGCGGAGACGGCTCCGGATCCTGGGGATCTCGACCGCGGCGCTCATCGCGATCGGGTCCCTCGCCGGCCCGGGAGCAGCGGTCGCAGGCAGGCTCTTCGAGGCGCAGAGCGGCGAGTTCCAGCGGACCGATTCGACGGAGTCCCTCCGCGGGGACGAGTGGATCCGCGCCTCCGCACCCGATTTCGGCGCGTACGTGGCGAGCACGGCACCGCGCGATCTCCCGGTCCCCGGAGGATTCGACTGGGACGGCGCCGCCCGGCTGATCTCCGAACGCTACCGGGGTTCGGACATCAGCATGCAACGGATCCGGATCGTGGACGATTACGAGCGCGAAGTCGTGCTCGCCTGGACCAGGGAGTGGATCGTCGCCGATGCGTCCGGGGACTCCGCCCGTCGCGACGCGGCGATCAGCGTGTTGAGGAAAGCGCCCAGCTGGCCCGGCATCGTCGCCTCCGACGGTGGCGGGATCCGCTCCAGCCTGTGGGAGCTCATCGATCGCATGGCACTCGGCGGCCCGGAGGCCGGGCTTGCGGCGCGCACGCTCGCCAACCAGCGAGATGGATCGCCGTCGACACCCGAGCTCCGGGCGATGCACGCGGAGTCGCTGCGCAGCTGGCTCGACCTCAGTGCCCGCTATCCGGATCTCGACCGCGGCTCTCCCGTGTGGGCCGAGTACGAGGCGCTGCTCCGGCGTCTCGAAGCCGGTGAGATCCGATGACCGCCGAGACGACAGCGCGCCCCGGTACCCGACCCGAATCGCCCGCAGTCGGGCTCGAACCGTTCGATGCGGACCACGCGCTCGCCGAGATGCTGCCCGAGCTCACGGGATACTTCCTGCGCAGGCTCGGCCACCGGGACGACGCGGCCGACGCTGCGGCGGACACCGTGCTGATCCTGCTGGCGAAGTCCGACCGGATCCCTGCGGAGCCGGAACGGCTGAGGCAGTACGCCTACGGTGTGGCGCGCAAGGTCCTCGCGCGTGCGCGCCGGGGCAGGGTGCGGACCAGCGAGCTGGCCGAACGGCTCCGCCAGGAACTCACCGAGGAGGCTCAGGCTCCGCCGCGTTTCGACGATGAGCTGGAGCGCGAGCTCGCCCGGTTGCCCGAGCGCGACCGGGAACTGCTGCTGCTCATCGCGTGGGAGGGATTCGGTGTCGCCGAAGCGGGCGCTGTGCTCGGACTGCGTCCTGCCGCCGCGCGGCAGCGGTATTCGAGAGCTCGAGCCGCCCTGCGGAGTCGGCTCGATCCGGACCGGAGCGCCGTTCGTTGACACCGAGGACCCGGGGTGGCGTCAGCGGCGTCCGAGCTGCAGCGGTTCGTCCACCCAGGCTTCGACCGACTCGCGTCCCTCGCCCGAGAGCCGCATCGGCCGCAGGGTCTTCCCGTCGACGATCACGACGACGGTGATGGCACGCGCGACCACGGTGCGTTCCGGCTGGGAGCCGTCGATGACCTCGTAGTGCACCTCGAGCGATGACCCGCCGAGCTTTCCGATCCACAACTCGACGGTGATCGGCTGCTCGGCGTATTCGAGCACGCGCAGGAACTCGATCTGCTGGCTCGCGACCAGCATCTTCGGCCCGTCGGGATCGTCTCCGCGGAAGTGCCGTTCCATGCCGGTGCGCTCGCGTCCGCTGCCCAGCCAGAAGGTGCGCACGCGCGCCTCCTCGAGGTAGCGGGCGTAGGCGACGTTGTTCACGTGCCCGTATGCGTCCTGGTCGCCCCAGCGGAGCTCGAGGTCGACATGGGTGCGCGCCATGCGGGGATCCTTCCGGTCTGTGGGAGTCGGTGCCTGCCCGAAACGGGAACGGGGCGCAACCGTTGCGGTTGCACCCCGTTCCCGACGAGCGTCAGTTGCGCGTGAGCTTGCGGTAGTGGCTGCGCGACGGGTTCGCCGCGTCGGGGCCCAGACGGTCGAGCTTGTTCGCCTCGTACGCCTCGAAGTTGCCCTCGAACCAGTGCCAGTTCGCGGGCTCCTCCTCGGTGCCCTCGTAGGCGAGGATGTGCGTCGCGATACGGTCGAGGAACCACCGGTCGTGGGTAATGACCACGGCGCAACCGGGGAACTCGAGCAGCGCGTTCTCGAGCGACTGCAGGGTCTCGACGTCGAGGTCGTTGGTCGGCTCGTCGAGGAGCAGCAGGTTGCCGCCCTGCTTGAGCGTCAGCGCGAGGTTCAGTCGGTTGCGCTCACCACCCGAGAGCACGCCAGCCTTCTTCTGCTGGTCCGGACCCTTGAACCCGAACTTCGACACGTAGGCGCGCGAGGGGATCTCGGTCTTGCCGACCGTGATGATGTCGAGCCCGTCGGACACGACCTCCCACAGCGTCTTCTCCGGATCGATGTTGGCGCGGTTCTGGTCGACGTAGCTGATCTTGACCGTCTCGCCGACCTTCAGGTCGCCGCCGTCGAGCGGCTCGAGGCCCACGATGGTCTTGAACAGCGTGGTCTTGCCGACGCCGTTCGGGCCGATGACGCCGACGATGCCGTTCGGCGGCAGCGAGAACGAGAGGCCGTCGATGAGCTTGCGGTCGCCGAAGCCCTTCTCGAGCTTCTTCGCCTCGATGACGATGTTGCCGAGACGCGGACCCGCGGGGATCTGGATCTCTTCGAAGTCCAGCTTCCGGGTGCGCTCGGCCTCCGTCGCCATCTCCTCGTAGCGCGCCAGACGCGCCTTCGACTTGGCCTGGCGGCCCTTGGTGTTCGAGCGGACCCACTCGAGCTCTTCCTTCAGGCGCTTCGCGAGCTTCGCGTCCTTCTTGCCCTGGACGTCGAGGCGCTCGGCCTTCTTCTCGAGGTAGGTCGAGTAGTTGCCCTCGTAGGGGTAGAGGCGACCGCGGTCGACCTCGGCGATCCACTCCGCGACGTTGTCGAGGAAGTACCGATCGTGCGTGATCGCGATGACCGCGCCGGGGTACTTCTGCAGGTGCTGCTCGAGCCAGAGCACGCTCTCGGCGTCGAGGTGGTTGGTGGGCTCGTCGAGCAGCAGCAGGTCGGGCTTCTGCAGCAGCAGCTTGGTGAGGGCGACGCGGCGTCGCTCACCGCCCGAGAGCGGGCCGATCTGCGCGTCGCCGGGCGGCGTGCGCAGCGCGTCCATGGCCTGCTCGAGCTGGTTGTCGAGATCCCAGCCGTCGGCCGCGTCGATCTCTTCCTGCAGCGTGCCCATTTCGGCGAGCAGCGCGTCGAAGTCGGCATCGGGCTCGGCCATCAGCGCCGAGATCTCGTTGAACCGGTCGACCTTGGCCTTGATCTCGATGCCGTCCTGGATGTTCTCGAGCACGGTCTTCGACTCGTCGAGCTCGGGCTCCTGCATGAGGATGCCGACCGAGAAGCCCGGCGCGAGCGCGGCGTCGCCGTTGGACGGGGTGTCGAGACCCGCCATGATCTTGAGGATGGTCGACTTACCGGCGCCGTTGGGGCCGACCATGCCGATCTTCGCTCCGGGCAGGAACGCCATGGTCACGTCGTCGAGGATGAGCTTTTCGCCGACCGCCTTGCGGGCGCGAACCATCTGGTAAATGTACTCGGCCATATGTTTTCCGGGCGAGGACGCCCCGAACTCCTTGTGCTCTGGTCTGATGAGAATCGCCTCTACTCTAGCCGCCCGCACCGACATCCTCCGTGAACAGCTGACAGCATGGAGGGATGACGGAACGAGCACTCGCGGGCGCCCCCGAAGAACCGGTCGAAACGCCGGGCGCGATCCTCGATCGAGCGGCCGGTCCGCTCGAGACGGTCTGGGAGAACGAACTCGGCGGTCTCACCTTCCGAGACCGCACGGCGGGCCGCTACCTCAAGTGGGTCGCCGCAGGCACCCCGGAGCTCGATCTCGACGCGGAAGCCGCTCGGCTGCGGTGGGCCGCCGCGCAGGGCGCGCGGGTGCCCTCGGTCGTCGAGGCGGGCTCGGATCGGAGCGGATCCTGGCTCGTCACGGCCGCGCTCCGGGGCGATTCGGCGGTCGCCCCGCGCTGGATCGCCGAACCCGGGACCGCTGCCCGCGCCATCGGCGCCGGTCTGCGGGAGCTGCACGACCGGCTGAACGCCTCGGCCTGCCCCTTCGACTGGTCGATCGAGCGGCGCCTCGAGCAGGCCGAGGAACGGTTGTCACGCGGGATCGGGCCCGCGGACTGGTCGCCCGAGCATCGCGCGCTCTCGATCCGACAGGCGCGGGAGCTGCTGCGCGACGCTCCCCCGGTCGACGAACCCGTCGTCTGCCACGGGGACGCCTGCGCGCCGAACACGCTGCTCGACGAGTCCGGCGCGTTCCTCGCTCACGTCGATCTGGGCGCGCTCGGCACAGCCGACCGCTGGGCAGACCTCGCGATCGCATCCTGGAGCACGGTCTGGAACTACGGTCCGGGGTACGAGGCCGCGGTCTACGCCGGATACGGGATCGAACCGGATCCCGAGCGGATCGCCTACTACCGGCTGCTCTGGGACCTCAGCTAGGGCGGATCAGAAGTCGATCGGTCGGGTCTTGCCGATCAGGCACACGTCTTTGTTCGGGCCGAGCGCGGCGACCTGATCCACCGAGAAGCTGCGGTCGGTCGTCGAGATCTGGCCGATGAGGCAGCCCTGCCCGATTCGCACCGAGACGTAGATGTAGTCGGCGACGAGGTCGGTCTTGGTCTTGTCGAAGCTGACCTGCATCGCCTGCTTGTCGAAGCCGGCCTTGGCGACGGCCTGCACGACCGGTTCGCCCTGCACCGCCTCCTTGCCCGCCGAGAACGTCCGGATCACCTCGGTGAAAAAGGGCTCGTTCTGCTCGGCGGTTCCATCGGGGATCAGCTTCGGCGCTTCCTTGGGCGGGGCCGGGGTCGTGCGAGCCGGGGTCTCGGGCGTCGGGCCCTCGAAGATCGCGCACCCGCTCAGCGCCGGGACGCCGACGAGCAGTCCTGCGGCGAGCGCGACGGATGCGGTCGCGCGGAATCGACGGGGGCGACGGGGGGAAGCACTGCTCACCCGGCTCAGTGTACGGGGTCGTGGTGAAAGGATCCGGCACGGCGCATCCGCCGCGGCCGCCGGTCCGAGCCCCCGCATCTGTCGTTCTCCGTGCACAGGGCGCATCGGAGCGGGACCCTTGCGGATCGCGTGCACAGTCCTCGCTTCGCGGGGCGCCGGACCCCGATCGGGTTCCACACTGGAGGCCGGTGGGATCGGTCGCCTCCAGCGCACCGCCCGCCTCACCCCATCGAGCAGCCCGGGCGTCAGACGCCGGGCGCAACCGCAGAGGAGGACCCTCATGAGCACCCCCATCTCCGTCGTCGGCACCATCGCGACGGTTCCGAAGCTGATCCGCACGGGCGCCGGCGTTCCACTGTGCTCGTTCCGGCTCGCGAGCAGCGAGCGCCGCTACGACCGGGAGCGCGGCGACTGGGTGGAGGGCGGGACCAATTGGTACTCGATCACCGCGTTCCGCTCGTTGGCCGAGCACTCGCACTACTCGTTCCAGAAGGGCGACCGCGTGTTCGTCAGCGGCAAGCTCCGGGTCCGCAACTGGGAGAACAAGGAGCGCAGCGGCACCTCGGTCGAGATCGAGGCGGATGCGCTCGGCCACGAGCTGCGCTGGGGCACCTCCCGGTTCGCGAGGCAGACGTCGGTCCAGCGCGACGGCGCGACCGTCACATCGCTCCCGGTCCCCGCCCCGGGCTCCGCCGACTCGACCGGTTCCCCCGCTTCCGATGCGGAAGGCCACGATCGCGTCGGAACCGACAAGACCGGTCAGGCTGACCAGACCGATCAGGCCGGCGCTCCCGGCACGTCAGCCGGCTCCGAGTCGTCCGTCGCCTCCGGCGCGCCCGACGTGTCCGGAGCCTCCGCATGGACGGTCCCCGGAGCAGGTGTCCCGGCGTCCGCGTTCGAGGCGATGGAATCGACGAAGGCGGAAGATCCGACGACCACGGAGGAACCCGAAGAACCGGCCGGGACGCCGGTTCAGGCGGCGTTCGGGCGCACCGACGAGGACGACGGGGAGGAGCTTCCGCTCGCGTCGTGACCGCTCCGGGCCGAGCCTCGTCGAGCAGCGCCGAACATGCCCGACGGTCGACTCAGACGAGATACGCGCTGAAGGAGGCGCGGATCTTGCTCACCTTGGGCGCGGCGACGGCGAGGCAGTAGCCCTGCGTCGGGTTCTTCGCGAAGAAGTCCTGGTGCTCCTCAGGCCCCGGATAGATGGGCCCGAACGGCTCGATCGCGGTCACGATCTCGCCCGGCCACCACTCGGCCGCTCGATCCCGCGCGGCGACGAAGCGGGCACGCTGCTCATCGTCGCGCGGGAACATCGCCGAGCGGTACTGGGTGCCGACATCGGCGCCCTGCCGGTTCAGCTGCGTGGGGTCGTGCATCGTGAAGAAGGCGTCGAGCACGACCTCGGCCGGCAGCACCGACTCGTCGAAGGTCACCACGACCGCCTCGGCGTGGCCGGTGCTGCCGGTGCAGACCTCGGCGTAGCTCGGGTGCTCGGTGCGGCCGCCCGTGAACACGGAGGCGACGTCCGTCACGCCGCGCAACGCTCGGTAGGCGGCGTCGAGGCACCAGTAGCAGCCGCCGGCCAGCACGTAGCTCGTGGTCATCGCGCGGCTCCCCCGGTCGCGCGCCACCAGTCGTCGTCGGGACCGACCGGCTGGCGCCGTTTGTGCTCGGTGCCTCGGTAGCGGCGCTCGAGGTTCTCGGCGGCGGACTCGGGGACGCTCTCGCCGCGCAGATACGCGTCGATCACCGGGTAGCTGACGCCGAGGCTCGCTTCGTCGGACTGACCGGGTTCGCCGTCGAGCAGGTCGGCGGTGGGCACCTTCTGCCAGAGCCGCTCGGGGGCGTCGAGGTGCTGCAGCATCGCCGCGCCCTGCCCTTTGGTGAGCCCCGCGAGCGGCACGACATCGGCCGCGCCGTCGCCGAACTTGGTGAAGAAGCCCGTGATCGCCTCGGCCGCGTGGTCCGTTCCGATGACGAGGAGACCGCGGTCGCCCGCGATCGCGTACTGCGCGATCATGCGCATGCGCGCCTTCACGTTGCCCTTGGTGAAGTCGGTGGTCGCCTCGCCCAGCGCGGCGTCGACCGAGGCGACGATCCCGTCGACGCCCGGCGCGATGTCCACCGCGACCGCGCGGTCGGGACGGATGAACGACAGCGCCAGCTGCGCGTCGTCCTCGTCGTGCTGCACCCCGTAGGGCAGGCGGACCGCGACGAACTCGGCCTCGGCGCCCTCGCTGCGCAGCCGCTCGACCGCGAGCTGCGCCAGGCGGCCGGCCAGCGACGAATCCTGCCCACCGGAAATGCCCAGCACGAAACCGCGCACTCCCGGCACGGCGCGGGCGTACTCGACGAGGAAACTCACTCGACGTTCGATCTCGACCGCGGGGTCGACCTCCGCGTGCGCACCGAGCGCCGCCTGGATCCGCTGCTGAAGTTCACGCATGACGCCAGCCTACGCCCCGGGCTCCGACAGGCAGCGCGGACCCAGCAGGCCCTTCAGCTCACCGTACAGATCGGAGGTGATGCGCACCGGGAAGGGAAGGTCGAAGACGCGCACGCTCGTCGAGGTCAGCAGGTGCAGCCGGACCTCGCTCTCGCCGCGGTGCCGCTTCAGCGTGCCCTTCAGCTCGTGCATGAGGTCCTCCGTCGCCCGCTGGTCGGGCAGCGTCAGCATGAGCGTGCTCGCGTCGTCCTGCACGGCCGCGTCGATCGGCTTGACCCCGTAGGCGTGCATCGACATGCCGTCGTCGCGGGCGTTCACCTTGCCGCGCAGCGCGACGATCGAGTCCGGCTGCAGCAGGCTGCCGAACTCCTGGTACGACTTGCCCATGAAGAGCGCCTGCACCTCGCCTGTGAAGTCCTCGATGGTGACCATGCCGTAGAGGTTGCCCGACTTCGCCGTGCGGTGCTGCACGCTCGTGAGCAGCCCCGCGACGGTGACGATCTCGCCGTCGAGGTGGGACTCCGGGTTGGTGACGCGCTCGATCGAATCGCTCGCCTCCTTCGCGAGCGCGGCCTCGAGGCCGCGCAGCGGGTGGTCGGAGACGTAGAGGCCCAGCATCTCGCGTTCGAACGCGAGCTTGTCCTTCTTGGTCCACTCGGGCCGGTCGGGCACCTGCGAGACGGTCTCGCCCGCGTCGCCGTGCTCCTCGGCCGCCTCGGCGAAGAGGCTGTCGAAGTCGAACCCGACGTTGCCGTGCTCGGCGTCGCGCTTCTCTTTGACGGCGCTCTCGATCGACTGCTCGTGGATCTCGACCAGCGCGCGGCGGGTCCCGCCGAGGCCGTCGAACGCGCCCGCCTTGATGAGCGATTCCACCGTGCGCTTGTTCAGCACCGTGATGGACGACTTCTTGAGGAAGTCGTGGAAGGTCTCGAAGCGCCCCTTGCTCTCGCGCGCCTCGCGGATGCCCTCGACCACGTTCGTGCCGACGTTGCGGATCGCGCCGAGACCGAACCGGATGTCGTCGCCGACGGCCGAGAAGTTCGCGAAGGAGTCGTTGACGGCGGGCGGCAGCACCTTGATGCCCATGCGACGGCACTCGTTGAGGTAGAGCGCGAGCTTGTCCTTCGAGTCGCCGACGCTCGTGAGCAATGCGGCCATGTACTCGGCCGGGTAGTGCTCCTTCAGGTAGGCGGTCCAGTAGCTGACGACGCCGTACGCGGCCGAGTGGGCCTTGTTGAAGGCGTAGTCCGAGAACGGGAGCAGGATGTCCCAGAGCGCCTTGATCGCCGCTTCGGAGAAGCCGCGATCCTTCATGCCGCCGGAGAAGCCCTCGTATTGCTTGTCGAGCTCGGACTTCTTCTTCTTGCCCATCGCACGGCGGAGGATGTCCGCCTGGCCGAGCGAGAAGCCCGCCACCCGCTGAGCGATCGACATGACCTGCTCCTGATAGATGATCAGGCCGTAGGTCGTCTCGAGGATGTCCTTCAGCGGTTCCTCGAGCTCGGGGTGGATTGGCGTGATCGGCTGCAGGCCGTTCTTACGCAGCGCGTAGTTGGTGTGGGAATCAGCGCCCATGGGGCCCGGACGGTACAGCGCGAGCACTGCCGAGATGTCCTCGAAGTTGTCGGGCTTCATGAGGCGCAGCAGGCCGCGCATGGGGCCGCCGTCGAGCTGGAACACGCCGAGCGTGTCGCCGCGGGCGAGCAGCTCGTAGGAGGGCGCGTCGTCGAGCTCCAGGCGTTCGAGGTCGAGTTCCTCGCCGCGGTTGAGGCGGATGTTCTCGAGCGCGTCCGAGATGATCGTGAGGTTGCGCAGCCCCAGGAAGTCCATCTTGATCAGGCCGAGGCCCTCGCAGGTCGGGTAGTCGAACTGCGTGACGATCTGGCCGTCCTGCTCGCGCTTCTGCAGCGGGATGATGTCGATCAGCGGGTCGCTCGACATGATGACGCCCGCGGCGTGCACGCCCCACTGCCGCTTCAGGCCTTCGAGGCCGAGCGCCGTGTCGTAGACGAGCTTCGCCTCAGGATCCTCGGTGAGCACGGCGCGGAACTCCGCCGCCTCCTTGTAGCGGGGGTGCTCCGGGTCGGTGATGCCCGAGAGCGGGATGTCCTTCGCCATGACGGCGGGCGGCATCGCCTTCGTGAGCTTCTCGCCCATGCCGAACGGGAAGCCGAGCACGCGCGACGCGTCCTTCAGCGCCTGCTTCGACTTGATCGTGCCGTAGGTGACGATCTGCGCCACGCGCTCGTCGCCGTACTTCTCGGTGACGTACTTGATGACCTCGCCGCGACGGCGATCATCGAAGTCGACGTCGAAGTCGGGCATCGAAACGCGGTCGGGGTTGAGGAATCGCTCGAAGATGAGGCCGTGCTGCAGCGGATCGAGATCGGTGATGCGCATCGCGTAGGCGACCATGGATCCCGCGCCCGAGCCGCGACCGGGGCCCACGCGGATGCCGTGGTCCTTCGACCAGTTGATGAAGTCTGCGACCACGAGGAAGTACCCGGGGAAGCCCATCTGCGTGATGACGCCGATCTCGTACTCGGCCTGCTTGCGCACCGAATCGGGGATGCCGCTCGGGTAGCGGTAGTGCAGCCCCTTCTCGACCTCCTTGATGAACCAGCTGTCCTCGGTCTCTCCGTCGGGCACGGGATAGCGCGGCATGTAGTTGGCCGACGTGTTGAACTCGACGTTGCAGCGCTCGGCGATGAGCAGCGTGTTGTCGCACGCGTCGGGGAAGTCGCGGAAGATGTGCCGCATCTCGGCCGCGGTCTTGAGGTAGTAGCCCGACCCGTCGAACTTGAAACGGTTCGGGTCGTCGAGGCGGGAACCCGACTGCACGCAGAGCAGTGCCGAGTGGGCCTCGGCGTCGGCTTCGTGCACGTAGTGGAGGTCGTTCGTGGCGACGAGCGGGATCTTGAGGTCGCGCGCGATCTTGATGAGGTCGGACTGGACCCGGCGTTCGATGTCGAGCCCGTGATCCATGAGCTCGCAGAAGAAGTTCTCCTTGCCGAAGATGTCCTGGAACTCGGCCGCCGCCTGCCGAGCCTCGGCGTACTGCCCGAGACGCAGGCGGGTCTGGATCTCGCCCGAGGGGCAGCCCGTCGTGGTGATGAGCCCCTTGCCGTAGGTCTGCAGCAGCTCGCGGTCCATGCGGGGCTTGAAGTAGTAGCCCTGCATGGAGGCGTAGCTCGACAGCCGGAAGAGGTTGTGCATGCCCTCGGTCGTCTCCGAGAGCATGGTCATGTGGGTGTAGGCGCCGGCGCCCGAGACGTCGTCGCCGCCACCGCTGCCCCAGCGCACACGGGTCTTGTCGGTGCGGTGGGTGCCCGGGGTGAGGTAGGCCTCGATGCCGATGATCGGATTGAGACCGCGGTCCTTCGCCTGACGCCAGAAATCGAATGCGCCGAAGGTGTTGCCGTGGTCGGTGACCGCGATGGCGGGCATGCCCTGAGCGGCTGCCGCGTCCATGAGCGGCCCGACGCGTGCGGCCCCGTCGAGCATCGAGTACTCGCTGTGCACGTGCAGGTGCACGAACCCGTCGTTCGCTGACACGAATCAGACCCCTTTCGTCGGCCGTCCCAGGGTACCGCGCACCGCTGACAACGGGCGCGCTCCGGGCGCTCGGGGAGGCCCCGGCGCTATCTGGCGAGGCGCTCCCCGCAGGGCACGCAGGTGCGGGCGGCCGGGCGCGCCCGGAGCCGGGCGATCGGGATCGCGCGGCCGCACGCCGTGCAGACCCCGTACTCCCCAGCCGCCAGGCGCCGTTCGGATTCCTCGACGCCGCTCAGCTCGGCGCGCGCCGCGTCGAGCCGACCCGAGAGCCGCGACCACTCCGTCGACAGCGGCACGCCCTCCGGGTCGTGCTCGTCGTCGTCGCTCTCGCTCCGGCGAGCCCGCGCGAGTTCGTCCAGCTCGGCCGAGACCCGCGCGATCCGGGCCTCGATCCGCGCCCGCAGCTCGTCGAGCAGGCCGCGCAGCTCTGCGGTGCCGTGCCCGCGGGCGCTCACGGCGCGCCTCGGAGGTCGAGGCGCATGACCACGCGACGGAATCCGGCCAGCTCCGAGTCGGTGTCGGCCGCCCAGGAGAACCCCGCGCGCTCGAACACGGATCGCGTGCCGACGTAGGCCATGGTCTGATGCACCGGCTCACCGGCGTTGTCGACCGGGTAGCCCTCGATCGCCGGCGCTCCGTTGGCGCGCGCGAACTCGACCGCGCCGGTCGCGAGCGCATGCACGACGCCCGCACCGCGGTGCCCCGGGCGCACCCGGAAGCACCAGAGCGACCAGACGTCGAGATCGTCGATGTGCGGGATCTTGCGGTTGCGGGCGAAGCTCGTGCCGGCCCGCGGATGCACCGCGGCCCAGCCGACGGGCTCGCCGTCGAGATATGCGAGCACCCCCGGAGGAGGATCCTCGGCGCACAGGCCCCGCACCCGTTCGCTGCGCTCGGGCTCGCGGAGCCGCGTGTTCTCGGCGGAGCCGATGCGATAGCTCAGGCAGAAGCAGACGTTCGACTCGGGCCGCTTCGGCCCGATGACCGCACGGACGTCCGCGTAGACGTCGGCGGGCCGGATCTCGATTCCCATGCGGGAATCATAGGCGGCACCGCCGACATCAACGACGGGGTCAGGCGGAGAGCACGTCGAGCGCGTGCTGCAGGTCCTCGGGGTAGCTCGACGCGAACTCCACCGGCTCGCCCGTCGCGGGGTGCCGGAATCCGAGGCGCATGGCGTGCAGCCACTGCCGGGTCAGCCCCAGGCGCTCCGAGAGCTTCGGGTCGGCGCCGTACATCGCGTCGCCGACGCAGGGGTGCCGCTGAGCCGACATGTGCACGCGGATCTGGTGTGTGCGGCCCGTCTCGAGGTGGATCTCGAGCAGCGAGGCGTACGGGAACGCTTCGATCGTCTCGTAGTGGGTGATCGAGGGCTTGCCGTCGCGCGTCACGGCGAACTTCCACTCGTGGTTCGGGTGCCGGCCGATGGGCCCTTCGATGGTGCCCGCGAACGGATCCGGATGCCCCTGCACGACCGCGTGGTAGATCTTCTCGACCTCGCGCTCCTTGAACGCGCGCTTGAGCTCGCGGTAGGCGTGCTCGCTCTTGGCGACCACCATCAGCCCGCTCGTGCCCGCGTCGAGCCGGTGGACCACGCCCTGACGCTCAGCGGGACCGGAGGTGGCGATGCGGAAGCCCGCCCCGGCGAGTGCGCCGAGCACGGTCGGACCCTGCCAGCCGAGCGACGGGTGCGCCGCGACGCCCGCGGGCTTGTCGACCACCACGATGTCGTCGTCGTCGTGCACGATGCCCAGCTCGGGCAGGTGGACGGGGACGATCTCAGGCTCGCGCTTCTCGGTCCAGCTCACCTGGAGCCAGCCTCCGGCCGCGAGTCGGTCCGACTTGCCGAGCACGCGACCGTCGAGTTCGACGCCGCCGGCTTCGACCACGGTCGCCGCGAAGCTGCGCGAGAAGCCGAGCAGCTTCGCGATGGCACTGTCGGCGCGTTCGCCCGCGAGACCGTCGGGAACGGGAAGGGAACGGTGCTCCATCAGCGGGTCTCCGGCTCCGGGTCGGCGTCGGCCGCGGGTGCGTCGGAGCTCTCGGGCTCCTCCTCGCCTCGCTTGCGGCGCGGCGATCCGTCGAGCGGGAGCCCGAACAGCGTGACCAGCACGAACAGCGCCATGCCGGTGCAGATCGCGATGTCGGCGATGTTGTAGATCGCGGGGATCATCCACGGCGTGGAGATGAAATCGATGACGTGCCCGACCGGGAACCCGGGCGGACGCGTGAGGCGGTCGGTCAGATTGCCGAGCACGCCGCCGAGCAGCAGCCCGAAGAAGGCCGCCCACAGCAGCGAGCCGAGCCGGCGGATCTGCCACAGGATCACGCAGACGACGACCGTGGCGAGGATCGTGAAGATCCAGGTGGAGCCGCTCGCGAGCGAGAACGCCGCCCCCGGGTTGCGCACGAAGTGCCACTGGAGGAAATCGCCGAGGACCGGAACGGTCTGGCCCTCGGGCAGCGTGTCGACGACCCAGTTCTTGACGAGCTGATCGGTCGCGAACACGACGATCGCGACGACGAACAGGAGCACGGGCACCAGTCGTCGCCGCGAAGCAGGACGGGCGGCGCGAATTCGCGCCGCCCGTTCGGATGCGTCGTTCACGCCCCGGACTACTGCAGGCCCTCGGGAGCCCCACCGGGCTCGGGCGAGCCCTCGAGGCCGCGGAGCTGCGACTGGATGTACGAGCGGAGCGTGTTGCGGTACTCGCCCTCGAACTCGCGGAGCTCCTTGATCTTGTTGCGGAAGTCGATGCGCTCCTCGCCGAGCAGGCGCAGCTCTTCGGCGCGCTGCTTCTGCGCTTCCTGCACGAGCTGGGCCGAGTTCGCCTCGGCGTCGCGGATGAGCTGGTCGCGCTTGGCTTCGCCCTCGCTGACGTGCTTGTCGTGCAGCTCGAGCGCGAGCTGCAGCATGGCGCTCGACTTGACCGCGTCGCCCTCGCCGAAGCTCGGCGCGGAGACGGGAGCTGCGGCCGGAGCCGGGGCATCGACCACGATGGTCTGCTCGGACGCCTCGACCTGCGGCTCGGACTTGCCGGCCTCGGCCTCGGCGAGCTTCGCGGTCAGCTCTTCGATCTGCTTGCGCAGTTCGGCCTTCTCTTCTTCGTGCTGGCGCAGTTCTGCCGCGATCTGATCCAGGAAATCGTCGACCTGGTCAACCTCGTAGCCATCACGGAATTTGGTGATGGAGAACTCGTGATTCAGAAGGTCTTCGGGTGTCAGTGACATTCGTGGATCTCTTTCGCTTCGGTTCCACTTCGGTGGGATGGGAACCACGGTAGCAAACAATCGCTCGGCTTCGCCCAGGGAGTTCGCAGGGCGTCGCCTCGCGGGTGCGTGCGCGGGACGGAGGTTCGGGACAGGAAATCAGGGGAGGATCGCGAGAAGGATCCAGCAGCTCAGCATTGTCAGCATCCAGCCGAGGTCGAGCGCGACGGCCCCGAGGCGGATCGGCGGCAGGATCTTCCGGAACATCCGGATGGGCGGATCGGTGACCGTGTAGACGGCCTCCACCACCGCGAGCCAGACGCCGCGCGGCCGGAAGCGGGGGTTGAGCACCCGCACCCAGTCGAGGACGAATCGTGCCCAGAGGATGAAGACGTACGTCTGCAGCAGGATCCTCAGCACGAGGCTGAGGATCGCGAGGATCGCCAACGCGCTAGGCGGAGGGGCTCACGAAGAAGGAGCCGGTCTCCGACCCCGAATCCTCGTCGCTGGCCGTCGCGATGTGCTCGGGCGACAGCAGGAAGACCTTGCTCGTGACGCGCTCGATGCGTCCGCGGAGCCCCATGGAGAGACCGCTCGCGAAATCGATCAGTCGCTTCGCGTCCGCGTCGTTCATGCGCGAGAGATTGAGGATCACCGGGATGCCGTCGCGGAAGCTCTCGGCGATCGCAGCCGCATCGCGGTACTCGCTGGGGTGCACCGTGAGGATCTCGTTCATCGCGGGTGCCGCGGGCGCGCGGGTCGGGGTGACCTTGCGCAGCGGGGTGACCGGCGCCTTCTGCGCCGCGGGGCGCGGGGCTGCGGCGGGCGCAGCGGTCTCGGCGGCGGGCGCCGGGGCCGGACGCTCGCCGGTTTCCTCCAGCTCGTCCTCGGCGAGTCCGAGGAACACCATGGTCTTCTTCAGCGGGTTGCTCATGTTCTACTCCCTACACGCTTGCGCGGTTACTTCGAGGCTAACCGGCCGCCGGTCGGTTTCCGGTGATTGCGCTGCCGATGCGAAGGTGTGTCGCGCCGGCGGCGATCGCCTCGGCGAAATCGTGGGTCATCCCCGCGGAAATCGCGGTGGCATCGGGCGCCAGGGCTTGAACCCGCTCCGAATACCCGCGGAGGCGTTCAAAGGCCCGGGCCGCTTCCTCCTCTTCGGGCAGGGGGGCGACGGCCATGACTCCGCGAAGGCGCAGGCTGGGCGTCTCGAGGACCCGCTCGGCGAGCCGATCCAGCTCGTCGGGTGCGGCGCCCCCGCGGCCGGGATCGTCGGTGAGGTTGACCTGCAGGAACGCGTCCACCGTGCGTTCGATCCCCGAGAGCGCGTCGACGAGGCGTTCCCGGTCGATCGAGTGGATCGCGTGCGCGTAGCGCGCGGCCTGCCGCGCCTTCTTCGTCTGCAGCTGCCCGATGAAGTGCCAGCGCAGATCGAGATCGGCGAGCTCCGCCGCCTTGTCCTGCGCCTCCTGGTGCCGATTCTCACCGACGTCCCGCACACCGAGGGCAGCCAGGTCCGCGACGAGGGTCGCCGGGTGGAACTTGGTGACGACGATGAGCGTGAGCTCCTCGGGCGAGCGGCCGACCGCGCGCGCCGCATCACCGATCCGCTCGGTAACGCCGGCGAGCCGGGCCGCGAGTGCGGTCCGGCTCGCGTCGACAGCTTCCGCGTCCATGCTCAGCGCAGGAACTCGGGGATGTCGAGGTCGTCGTCGTCCACGCCGTCGAAGGCGGGATCGACCATGCGCGCCTCGAGCGGCGGGTTCGAGATCGCCTCGCCGAACTCGCCCTCCCCTGCGGACGCTGCGGCGCCCACGGTGGCGGGCTCGATGGAGGGCGACTCGACGGCCGCGAGCGGGCGCGAGCTCTCATCGTTGGCCTCGGCGCGAGCCGCGCGACGCGAGCGCTCCGAGCGGCGCGGCGGGTTCTGCTGCGCGGCGGCGGGCTCGGAGTCGAAGCCCGCGGCGATCACGGTGACACGGACCTCGTCGCCGAGCGTGTCGTCGATGACCGTACCGAAGATGATGTTGGCTTCGGCGTGGACCACGTCCTGCACGAGCGAGGACGCCTCGTAGATCTCGCTGAGCGCGAGGTTCGAGGAGCCCTGGATCGACAGCAGCACGCCGTGCGCGCCCTCGATCGAGGCTTCGAGCAGCGGAGAGGCCACCGCGAGCTCCGCGGCCTTGATGGCGCGGTCGGCGCCGCGTGCGGAGCCGATGCCCATGAGAGCGGAGCCCGCACCCTGCATGACCGACTTCACGTCGGCGAAGTCGAGGTTGATGAGACCCGGGGTGGTGATGAGGTCGGTGATGCCCTGGACACCGGCGAGCAGCACCTGATCCGCGGCGGCGAACGCCTCGATCATGCTGATGCCGGGCTCGCTGATCTCGAGCAGGCGGTCGTTGGGCACCACGATGAGGGTGTCTACGGCCTCGCGGAGAGCGTTGACGCCCGAATCCGCCTGGGCGGCGCGGCGGCGGCCCTCGAAGCTGAAGGGTCGGGTCACGACGCCGATGGTGAGTGCACCGATCGACTTGGCGATGCGCGCCACGACGGGAGCCGCACCGGTTCCGGTACCGCCGCCCTCGCCTGCGGTGACGAAGACCATGTCGGCGCCGGTCAGCGCCTCCTCGATCTCGTCGGCGTGATCCTCGGCGGCGCGACGCCCGACCTCGGGATCGGCGCCCGCGCCGAGGCCGCGGGTGAGCTCTCGGCCCACGTCGAGCTTGACGTCAGCGTCGCTGAGCAGAAGCGCCTGGGCATCGGTGTTCACCGCGATGAACTCGACGCCCTTCAGGCCGAGCTCGATCATGCGGTTCACCGCGTTGACGCCGCCGCCGCCGACACCGACGACCTTGATGACGGCCAGGTAGTTCTGGTTCGTTGACACGTGGGTCCTCCCCCTCAACCTTCAACCTCTACCTCAAGGTGAAAGTTAGTATCCGGGTATACATTTCGGGCGGTTCCCAAGGTACGGCGACAGCCCGGAACGGCACCGGCGACACACCGGCGCGGCGCAATCTCCGCGAAAAACCGGCCCGCTCCCCGCTCGGAGCTCAGTTGTAGACGGGCGCGTTCGGCGCTGAGACGTCGATCTTCTGCACCGAGCGCCCCTTGAGCCCCGTGAGCAGCGCCTGCAGCACCGCCGACTTCTTCTGCGTCTCGGTGGCCTCGCCCCACAGCACCTCGAGTCCGTTCGTGAGGGTGAAACGGACGTCCTGCCCGCTCGACGCGGTCACCGAGGCGAGCTGCTTCCGCAGCGCGTCGGGCATGTCGCGCACGATCTTCGCCGAAGCCGCGAATGCCGGAGAGCCGGGTGACGACGCCGCGCCGGTCGCCAGCGGCACCCCCGCGGGACGCTTGTCGGCGGTCCCCACGAGCACGCCCGCGGGGTCGTAGGTCTCGAACTTCTTCCCCTTCGCCACCGTGATCGCGGGAATGCGCTCCTCGACCTGCACCACCAGCGTGCCCGGCGGGATCCGCTCGATCGCGTAGCGCTGGATCAGCGGGAAGTCCGCGAGGACGCGATGCACCTCGCCGTCATCTACCAGCGCCAGCGGCACGCCGTCGAACCGGCCGAGCGCATCTTTCACCTTCGCCGCGTCCACGCTCGACGCCCCCGTCACGCGGATGTCGCGCACCGCCATGAGCGGACTGAGCACCCCGATCGCGACGAAGAGCGCGAGCGCCACCACCGCGCCTGCGGCGATCAGCCAGTACCGGCGACGGCGGCGAGTGTGCACGGTGAACCGGCGCTGCTCGCGACGCTCGCGCCGGCGGCGCAGTCGCGTGGCCGTCCGCAGATCGCGTTCGGCGGCCCGGATCGGATCGGGTTCACGGTCGGAGCGCGCACGCAGCTTCGCGATGAGGCCGCCGTCGGCCCCCCGCGCATCGAGCGCGGCGTCGCTCAGGTCGGTCGTCGCCAGTTCGTCCGCGGATGCTCCGGCGGGAGCCGAGAAGGCGCCGCGCTCCGGAGGAGCCGCTCTGCCTGCATCGGCCGTGCCGAACCGCGCATCGCCGAGCACGTCGGCGAGATCGCTCGGGTCGCGCTGAGCCTCCTCGGCCCGTTCAGGGATGACCTCGGCGACGGTCGCCTCGGCATCGGACGGCGGCGTCTCGGCGGCCCGGCCCGAACCGCGTCGCCGGAGCAGCCAACCACCGTCGGATCCGCCTCGGTGGTCGCTCGCCGACGTCTCCGGCGCGACGGGTGCATCGCGCTCCGGCTCGGGCTCGCGGTCGAACCCGCTCGGGCGCTTCACGCGCACCGCCGTCTCATCGGCACGACGAACTCACTCGCCGTCGGCGTCGAACCGGCCGTGCAGCGCCTCGACCACCTGCGGGATGATCTGGTAGACGGTACCGCAGCTCATGGTCACCATCACGTCGCCGGGTTCGGCGATCTCGGCGAGATAGTCGGCCGCGCGCTGCCAGTCGTCGATGTATGCGACCCGGCTCTGGTCCGAGAAGTCGTCGGCCACGAGCGCACCGGTGACACCGGCCACGGGATCCTCGCGCGCGCCGTCGACGGAGAGCACCACGGTGCGATCGGCGCCCTGCTCGAGCACCTCCGCGAACTCGCGGTGGAACAGGCTGGTGCGGCTGTAGAGGTGGGGCTGGTGGATCGCGATGAGGCGGCCCTCCCCCACGACGGCGCGCGCCGAATCGAGCAGCGCCGCGACCTCGGTCGGGTGGTGCGCGTAGTCGTCGTACACGCGCACGCCGCCCACCTCGGCGTGGAACTCGAAGCGGCGCTTGGTGCCGCCGAACTCGCTGATCGCGCGGAGCGAAGCGGCCGCGTCGAAGCCGAGCCCGGTGAGCACGGCCAGCGCGCCGACCGCGTTGACCGCGTTGTGCCGGCCGAAGACGCTGAGCTGGGCCCGGTGCCGTTCGACCGCCCCGTCGGCGCCGATCAGCTCGACCTCGAAGGCCACGGGGCCGGAGTCGTCGAGCGAGACGAGGCGCACGTCGGCGCCCTCGGCCTCGCCGAAAGTGCGGATGGCGGGCAGCTCGCCGCCCGCGGCCTGCTCGCGCAGGGAAGCGAGCACTTCGAGCGCTCCGGAGTCGTCGGCCGAGACGACGATCTGCTCCCGTGCGCCGCGAGCGAAGTCGACGAACGCCTGCATGAAGTTCTCGCGGGAGCCGTAGAAATCGAGGTGCTCGGGATCCACGTTGGTGATCAGCGCGATCGCCGTGTCGTAGAGCAGGAACGACTTGTCGCTCTCGTCGGCCTCGATCACGAAGAGGTCGTCGGTTCCCGGGCCCGACGAGGTGCCGAGGGACTCGATGATGCCGCCGTTGACGAAGGACGGGTCGGCGCCGAGGCCGAGCAGCCCGGTCACGACCATGCCGGTCGAGGTGGTCTTCCCGTGCGCGCCGGCGATCGAGACGAGGCGCTTGCCGCGCGCGAGCCACGCGAGGGCCTGCGAGCGGTGCAGCACCGGGAGGCCCTTCGCGAGCGCGAGCTGGTACTCGGGGTTGTCCTGCCAGAGCGCACCCGTCACGACGAGCGTGTCGGCGTCGCCGACGTTCGCGGCGTCGTGCCCGATGCTGACGTCGATGCCGAGCTCGGCGAGCGCCTTCGTGTTGTAGTTGGCGCTGCGATCGGAGCCCGAGACCCGCACGCCGGCGGCGTGCATCATGCGCGCGATTCCGCTCATGCCGGAACCGCCGATGCCGACGAAGTGCACCTTCCCGAGCTCGTCGGGAATCTGCATGTCGAGATCGGGATAGATCATCTGGGCGCCTCCTCAGGTCGTGCCCGACAAGACTACCGTTCCGCGCCCGCGTTCCCGCGGCGCGGATGCCCGGTGTGGCGCGGGTCTCAGCGCGCTCCCACCGGAGCCTTCGGCTCCCGGGCCCGGCGGCCCTCCCGCGGGACGAGCGGGATCGCCGCGGCGGGCGCCAGGGCGATGAGGGCGAGCGCCGTCGGCACGCCGACGAGGGTGATGAGCCCGCCGACGACCGGGCCGACCGCTGCCGCTGCGAGGAACTGCCCGGTGTTCTGGATCCCGAGCGCGCGCCCGGCCCAGCCCCGCCCCGCGGTCTCGGCGACCGCGGTGAAGGCGAGCCCGTTGTCGGCGACGCTCACGCAGCTCGCGATGACGTAGGCCACGGCGGCAGGAACGGCCCACCCGGCCCATCCGAAGACCGCGGCGAGGACCAGCACGACCACGCCGATCACGGCGACCTGCAGCAGCGGACGCAGGCGCGAGCGCACGCGATCGCTCCACAGCCCCACCGCGATGCGCCCGGCGGCGCCCGCGAACTGGGAGACCGCCACGAGCGCACCCGCGGCGAGGGCGCTCCACCCGAACCCGACGGTGAACCACACGAGACCGAAGGTCGAGAGGGCGAACTGCGGGACCACGAGCAGCATCGAGACCGCGTGAATGCGCACGAGCGTCGCGGATCCCCGGTACGGATTGGATTCGGGCCGGCTCTCGCCCGCGGCACCGGCCGCTCCCGCGGCTCCGGCCGCTCCGGCCACGGCGGACGACGGCGAATCCACCACGGCGCAGACGCAGGCGATCAGGCTGACGAGCAGCAGGATCCCGCCGAAGCCGAGCGCAGCGACGACGCCCGCACCCGCCGCGATGGGCGGCACCGCGACGGCCGCGACCGCCATCCCCAACGGCTGGCAGGTCTGCCGGATCCCCATCACGAACCCGCGGCGACCGACCGGGAACCATCCGGTGATCAGGCGCCCGCTCGTGTTGTTGATGCAGGCGGTCATCGCGCCGCCCAGCACGAACGCCGCGCCGAGCCAGAAACCGTCGCCCGCCAGCATCGACAGCGCCACCGCCAGCACGCTCAGGCTGAGACCGATGATCAGCACCCGGCGCTCGCCCACCCGGTCGGCGAGCGCGCCCCAGAGGAAGAGCGCGAGCACGAGGCCCAGGTTGGGCATGCCCGCGAGCAGGCCGGCGCCCGCGAGACTCATGCCCCGCTCCTGCGTGAAATACGGGATGAGGAACGCGGGGGTCGCGACCACGACGGTGGTCGAGGCCTGGCCGAACACCATGACGGCGAGCATCAGCCAGGGTCTGGGACGAATGGGCACGGGAGGATTCTCCGATCAGCGAAGCGTTGACCGGCACGACGAACGGCGCCGCTGGCAGGGCGCCGGTCGATTCACACCCTGCTGCGGCTCCGAAGGAGGAGGCTGCGAGACATGGGGCGATCCTATCGCGTCAGAGCGTGGTCAGCGCGCCGCCAGCGCCTCGCGCACGAGCGCGAGCAGGCGCTCGGTTCCGTCGAGGGCGCCGACCCCGCGGGCCCGCTCCGACATCTCGGCGAGCCGCGCGTCGTCGCCGACCAGCGGGATCAGGGTGCCGCGCACCCACTCGGGAGTCAGCTCGGCGTCGTCCACGAGCAGCGCACCGCCGGCCTCGACGTCGGCGGCGGCGTTGAAGCGCTGCTCGCCGTTGCCATGGCCGTAGGGCACGAACACGGCGGGGATGCCGAGTCCGGCGAGCTCGCTCACGGTCGTGGATCCGGCGCGCGAGACCGCGAGGTCGCAGGCGGCGAATGCGAGGTCCATGCGGTCGCAGTACGGCAGCACCTCGTAGCCCGCGACGCCCGGATCTTCGAGCTCGGTGAGCCCGCCCCAGACGTGCAGCACCTGGATCCCGGCCGCGGTGATCGCCGCGGCCTCGCTCGAGATGCCGCGGTTGATCGCGCGGGCGCCCAGCGAGCCGCCCGTCACCAGCAGCGTGCGCCGCTCGGGGTCGAGACCGAAGTGCTCGCGCGCCGAGGCGCGGAGCGCAGCGCGGTCGAGCCCCGTGATCTCGGGGCGGAGGGGCATCCCCGTGACCCGAGCGTTCGGGATCGGGGTGCCGGGGAAGGTGACCGCGACGTAGGGCGTCGAGCGCGCCCCGAGCTTGTTCGCCATGCCGGGTTTCGCGTTCGCCTCGTGGATCACCACGGGCACGCCCTCCTTCGCGCCGGCCCGGTAGGCGGGCGCCGAGGCGTAGCCGCCGAAGCCGACCACGACGTCGACGCCGCGCTCGCGGATCAGCTCGCGCACCCGGGCGATGGCTCGGCGGTACTTCGCCGGGAACTTCAGCGCGTAGGCGCTCGGCTTCCGCGGGAACGGCAGGCGCTCGATGGTCACCAGTTCGTATCCGCGCTCCGGCACCAGGCGGGCTTCGAGCCCCTCCTTCGTGCCGAGCACCACGATCTCCGCGTCCGGCTCCTCCGTCCGGATCAGATCGGCGAGCGCGAGCAGCGGATTGACGTGCCCGGCGGTTCCGCCTCCGGCCAGCAGGTAGGTGGTCATCGTGTCGCCTCCGTGGTGGTGATCTCGTCTCGGTGCTTCGCGTTGTCGCGCGCGATCGATATGACCACGCCCATGGCGACCAGGCACGCGATGAGCGCGGTGCCGCCGGCGCTGATGAGGGGCAGCGGCACCCCGAGCACCGGCAGGATGCCGATCACCACCGCGATGTTCACGAAGGCCTGGCCGACGATCCAGACGAGGATCCCGCCGACGACGGCCTTGCCGAAGCGGTCCCGCGCGTTGCCGATCACGCGCAGCATGAACACGGTCAGCACGATGAAGAGCACGATCACGAGGACCGCGCCGATCATGCCGAGCTCCTCGCCGATGATCGCGAAGATGTAGTCGTTGTCGGCCGCCGGCAGCCACTTCCACTTCGCCTTCGACCCGCCGAGGCCGACGCCGAAGAGCCCGCCGCCGGCGAGCGCCCACAGGCCGTGCAGCGGCTGCCAGGCGAGGCCGCTGTAGTCGCTGTTGCCGCCCGCGTGGCCGAACAGGCGATCCATGCGGTTCTGGCTCGTCACGACGAAGAAGAACGCCGCGAGCGCGGCCCCCGCGAAGGTGTAGCCGAGCGCTTTCCAACTGACGCCGCCGAAGTACATCGCGCCGAGCACCGAGGCGCCCATGATTATCGTGGTGCCGAGGTCCTTGCCCAGCATGACCGTGCCGAGGGCGATGAGCGCGCCCGGCAGCACGATCGGGATCAGCTCGTGCTTGGTCTGCGTGAGCAGTCGCTCCTTCGACATCAGCACGGCGCCGATCCAGACGATGAGCGCGAGCTTCAGCGCCTCGGACGGCTGCGCCGAGAACGAACCGATCTGGATCCAGTTGCGGTTGCCGTAGACGTCGACGCCGAGCGGCGTGAACACGAGGAGCTGCAGGAAGATCCCGAGACCGAACAGCCACCAGGCCCAGCGCCGCCAGAACTCGATCGTGCGGGTCGCCGCGAAGATCATCAGCGGGATGCCGATGAGCGCGTAGGTCGCCTGGCGCCAGAATCCTCCGAGGAAGCCCTGATCGTCGAGGTAGGAGGTGATGGACGAGGCCGAGAGCACCATGATCAGCCCGATGCCGACCAGGAGGAAGGTGATCGCGTAGAGCGCCACCACCGTCGGGTCGCCCGGGGTCGGGATCGCGCCGCCCAGGCGGATCCGCGCACGGCCGAACGCGCCGCGCCCCGGGGTCGACGCCGACTGCTCGCTCACGTCAGCGGCCCTCGGCGAGTGCGCGAAGGGCAGCCTGGAAGCGCCGCCCGCGATCGGCGTAGTCGGTGAACTGATCCATCGAGGCCGCGGCCGGTGCGAAGAGCACGGTGTCGCCCTCGTCAGCGAGCGCCGCCGCCGCATCGACCGCAGCGCGTGCGACGTCGAAGTCGGATCCCTCGGGCACGATCTCGCTCACGGCGACGCCGGGCGCGTGCTCGGCGAACGCGGCGAGCACGGCCTCGCGCTCGGCCCCGATCACGACCGCGCCGCGCAGGCGCTCCGCGTGGGTCTCGACGAGCTCGCCGATGTCGGTTCCCTTGAGCAGGCCTCCGACCACCCACACCACGCGCTCGAGCGCGCGCAGCGATGCGGCCGCGGCGTGCCCGTTGGTGGCCTTCGAATCGTCGATCCAGGTGACGCCGTCGAGCACGCCGAGATGCTGAGCGCGATGGGCGTCCAGCTCGAAGTTCAGGATCGCGGTCGCGATCTCCTCGGGCTCGACCCCGCGCGAGCGTGCCAGTGCCGCCGCCGCGAGGATGTTCTGCACCAGGTGCGGTGCTCCCAGGTGGCGCTCCTGCAGCTCTTCGATCGTGACGAGCTCGTACGCCGAGCTGCGGCGCTCGGCATGGAAGCCGCGGTCGATGAGGAGTCCGTCGACGATGCCGAAGCCGCTGGGCGGCGGCGCGTCGAGGCCGAAGCTGATCGCGCGGGCGCCCTCGACCACGTCGGCCTCCTCGACCATGCGCTCGGTGGCCGCGTCGGCGCGGTTGTAGACGCAGGCGACCTGCGTGTGCGCGTAGACCTTGGCCTTCGCCGCGCGGTACGCCTCGGCGGAGCCGTGCCAGTCGAGGTGGTCGTCCGCGATGTTCAGGCAGACGCTCGCGTACGGAGAGATCTCGCCGAGCCGCTCGAGCTGGAAGCTCGACAGCTCGACCACGAGCGCGTCGTACCCCTGCGGGTCGCGCAGCGCGTCGAGGATCGGCACGCCGATGTTGCCCACCGGGGCCGCGCGCAGCCCCCCGGCGAGCAGCATGTGGGCCGTGAGCTGCGAGGTCGTCGTCTTGCCGTTGGTACCGGTGATGCAGATCCAGTCGGCGACCCGATCGGTCTTGTCGCGCAGGCGCCAGCCGAGCTCGATGTCGCCCCACACCACGGTGCCGCGGGCGATCGCCCACTCGGTCAGCGGGTGATCGGGGCGGTAGCCGGGCGAGACGATGACGAGGTCGGGATCGAACGCGGCGAGGTCGGCGAGCTGCGCCTCGTCGCCGGCGATCCGGGCCTGCTCCGCGCCGATGACGCGCAGCAGCTGCTCGCGCTCGGGATCCTCGCCCGCGAAGATGACGCGGACGCGGGACCCGAGCTCGATGAGCGTATCGGCGACCGAGAACCCGGTGACGCCGAGGCCGAGCACGGCGACGCGCAGTACCGACCAGTCGTGGTGCCAGCTGGACAGTGCGAGCACGCGCTCGCGGACATCGATGGTCATTGCTGCAGCAACCATTCTCCGTAGAACGCGCCCACGCCGGCCACCACGAAGAGTCCCGCGATGATCCAGAAGCGGACGACGACCGTGACCTCGGCCCAACCCTTGAGCTCGAAGTGGTGGTGGATCGGGCTCATCAGGAAGATGCGCTTGCCCTTCGTCACCTTGAAGTAGAGGCGCTGCACGATGACCGAGCCGGTCTCGATGATGAACAGGCCGCCGATGAGCACGAGCAGCAGCTCGGTGCGGGTGAGGATCGCGAGCGCGGCGATCGCGCCGCCGATGCCCATCGAGCCGGTGTCGCCCATGAACACGTGCGCCGGGTTGGTGTTCCACCAGAGGAAACCGGCGAGGCCGCCGAGGAACGCGGCGGCGATGACCGCGAGGTCCATGGGGTCGCGCACCTCGTAGCAGCCGGCCTTGCCCGCCGTCGTCGCGCAGTTCTGCGCCGACTGCCAGAAGCCGATGCCGAGGTAGGCGGCGAAGGCGAACAGCGCGGCGCCCGCGGCGAGGCCGTCGAGGCCGTCGGTCACGTTCACCGAGTTGGTGGCGGAGGTGACGATCAGGATGATCCAGATGACGATCACGATGATGCCGAGCACCGAGCCGAGCGCCATGAAGTCGAACGGGAGGTCGCGGAAGATCGAGATGTGCGTGGACACCGGGGTGACGCCCGCCTGGTTCGCGAACTGCAGGCCGAGCAGCGCGAACGCGACCGCGACGAGGATCTGGCCGACGATCTTCGCCCAGCCGTTCAGGCCGGCCGAGTTCTGCATGCGGGCCTTCATGAAGTCGTCGACGAAGCCGACGAGGCCGGCGCCCACGGCCATGAGGATCACGAGCATCGCCGACGGGGTCGGCGTCTCCCCCATGATGAACTTGCCGAGGAAGTAGGCGATGACGGAGCCCGACAGGAAGATGAGCCCGCCCATGGTGGGCGTCCCCCGCTTGACCTCGTGCTCCTTCGGGCCGTCGACGCGGATCGGCTGGCCCCAGCGGAGGCGGTTGAAGACCCGCACGAAGAGCGGGGTCAGCAGCAGCGAGTAGAGCAGGGAGAACCCGCCGGCGATGAGCAGGGCGATCATGCAGTGACCTCCTCGGTCATGGCGTCGGAGGCGGGCGCGAACTCCGCACCGAGCCGGTCGCCGAGCGCCTGGAGGCCGGCGGCGTTGGAGGACTTCACGAGCACCGTGTCGCCCGGCCGCAGGCCGGACTTCAGGTAGTCGAATGCGTCGTCGGCGGAGTCGAAGAGCACGCTCTCGCCGTCCCAGGAGCCCTCGTTGATGGCCGAGATGTGCAGGCGGCGCGCATCAGCACCCACCACCACGAGCTCGGAGATGCCGAGGCGCACGACCTGGAGGCCGATGCGATCGTGCTCGTCCCCCGCGAGCTCGCCGAGCTCGCTCATGGCGCCGAGCACCGCGACCGAGCGCGCGTCGGGACGCCGCACCTGCGCGAGCGTGCGCAGCGCGGCGCTCATCGAGTCGGGGCTCGCGTTGTAGGCGTCGTTGATGATCGTGATGCCGTCGCGCCCGCCGAGCACCTCCATGCGGCCGGGAGCCGCGACGACCGCGGCCTCGAGCGTCTCGACGACGGCATCGAGGTCGAGACCGAGCTCGAGCCCGACCGTCGCCGCGGCGAGGGCGTTCATGACGTGGTGCTCACCGAGCACGCGGAAACGCACCGGGCGCGATGCGCCGTCGGCGTGGAGGGTGAAGCGGGTGCCGCTCGCGTCCCCGACGATGTCGCTCGCGCGCACGTCGGCGGCCTCGGACTGGCCGAACCAGCGCACGCGCGCCTCGGTCAGCTCGGCCATGCGGGCGACCCGCGGGTCGTCGCGGTTGAGCACCGCGACGCCGGTCGCGTCGAGCGCGCGCACCATCTCGCTCTTGGTGCGGAACGTGGTCTCGATCCCGCCGAAACCGCCCGCGTGGGCGAGCCCGACGGTCAGCACGACGCCGATGTGCGGCTGCGCCATGTCGGTGAGGCGCGTGATCTCGCCCTCGGCGCTCGCCCCCATCTCGGCGACGAGCGTCTCGGTGCCGGCCTCGACGCGGAGCATCGTGAGCGGGCCGCCGACCTCGTTGTTGAACGACTTCGCCGACGCGACCGTCGGTCCGAGCCGGTCGGCCATCGCTGCGACGAGGTTCTTCGTGGTGGTCTTGCCGTTGGAACCGGTGATCCCGACGATGCGGAGGCCGCCGGCACCGCGCACGCGGCGCACCACCTCGGTCGCGAGCGCCCCGAGCGCATCGGTGCTGTCGGCGACGACGATCTGGGGCACGCGGTCATCGACCTCGCGCTCCACCACCAGCAGCGCGGCACCGGAGTCGACGGCCTTCGCCGCGAAGCGGTGCCCGTCGGTCTCCTCGCCGCGGCGGGCGAAGAAGATCTGCCCCTCGGTGACCTCGCGGGAATCGGTCTGGGACTCCCCCGTCACCGCTGTGGCGCCGGTCGCACCCGATGCACCGGGCACCAGGCGTCCGTCGACCGCAGCGGCGATCTCGTCGAGCGTGAGTTCGATCACTGGAGCAGTCCTGCCTCGCGGAGCGCTCCGCGTACTTCGTCTCGAGCCGAGTACGGGAGGTGCTGCCCGGCTACTTCCTGATAGTCCTCGTGCCCGGGACCGGCATACAGAATAACGTCTTCGGGACCCGCGATCGAAATGGCGCGGCGCACGGCCTCGCGCGGATCCGCGACCTCGATGATCTCGGCGTGGTTCGCCTCGCGCGCCCCGGCGATGAGCTGGGCGCGGATCGCGGCGGGATCCTCGGTGCGCGGGTGGTAGTCGCAGACGATCAGCACGTCGCTGCCCGCGGCGGCGATCCGGCCCATCTCTTCACGCTTCGTGGTGTCGCGGTCGCCGTCGGCGCCGAACATGAAGATGATGCGGCCGGGGGCGACCTCGGCGAGCCCGTCCAGCATGGTCTGGAACGCGCCGGGGGTGTGGCCGTAGTCGACGTAGAAGCGGGGGCCCGGGCCTGCCGGGTTGATCGCTTCGAGACGGCCCGGGATGTACACCGGGATGAGGCCGTTCTCGAGCCCGGCCTCGACCTGCGCGATGGGGATCCCGGCCTCGTGCAGCATGATCAGCGCGAGCGCGGCGTTCTCGGCCATGAAGCGGCCGAACACCGGCACGCGGCCTCGGAACCGCGCGCCCTCGGGGCCCTGGAGCACGAAGCTGACGCCGTCGAGGTCCTGACGCGTCACCGCGAGGTGCCAATCGGCCTCGACCCCGTACTCGGTCGCGAGCGTCGTGACCGGGATCCTCGACTCGCGCGAGACGCGCACACCGTACGGCGAATCGACGACGACCACGCCGCGGGCGGCGTGCTCGGGGGCGAACAGGGCGAGCTTCGCCGCGAAGTAGGACTCCATGTCGCCGAAGTCGTCGAGGTGGTCCTGCGAGAAGTTGTTGAAGGCCACGACGTCGAAGTGGACGCCGTCGATGCGACGGCGCTCGACCGCGTGCGCCGAGACCTCGAGCGCGATCCCGCGGGCATCCTCCTCGACCATGCGCGCCAGCAGCCCGTGCAGCTCGGACGCCTCGGGGCTCGTGAGCCCGCTCGTCATCACCGCGTCGCCCACGCGGCGCTCCGCGGTGGAGCTGAGGCCCGCGGTGATCCCCGCGGCGCGCAGCAGCTCGGCGATCAGGTAGACCACGCTGGTCTTGCCGTTGGTGCCGGTGATGCCGAAGATCTTCGCCCCGTCGGGCCCGTCGCCCAGGCGCTCGGTGCCGTAGACCGCGGCGGAGACCTCGCCGAGGATCTCGCGCGGGTGCCCGGCCGAGCGGAGCACGGGCAGGCCGGCCGAAGCGGCGCGCTCGGCACCCGCGTCGTCGGTGAGCACCGCGACCGCACCGCGCTCGGCGGCCGTCGCGGCGAAGTCCGCGCCGTGGTGCTTGGCTCCCGGCAGACCGACGTAGAGATCCCCCGGCTGCACGTCGCGCGAGTCGATCGAGACGCCCGTGACGGCACAGCCCCCGAGTTCGCCGTCGTGCTCCAGACCGAAGCGCTCGGCGAGTCGCTCGAGCGGCATCTCGGTCGGATGCGCGGGTCGGATGCTCATCGCACCGTCGGTCGTCACTGGATCTCCATCTCTGCCGCGGGTCGCGCGGATCAGTAGTCGGTCGGAATGGGCTTGTATGCGCCCTTCGACGGCGGAATGTGGAACGTGCGGATCGTCGCCTCGGCGGCGTTCCGGAAGGCGGTCATCGCTGCGATGCCGCCGTCTCCCGACGAGGGGAACGCCACCGATGCTACCGCGACGTACTGCGGGTCGTCGGCCGGGAAGATGCCCGCGAACGAGTGCACGTAGTCGGTGCGGTAGCGGCCCGTCGCCGGGTCCACCTCCTCGGCGGTGCCCGTCTTGCCCGCGATCCGGTAGCCGGGGATCTCGAGGTATGGCTTGATCCAGCCCTCCTGCACGACCGATTCGAGCATGCCCATCATCGTGCTCGCCGTCTTCTCCGAGACCGCGCGCACGGGCTTGCCGTGATCCGGCTTCTTCACGTCGCCGTTCGCCGAGGTGCAGCTCTGCACGAGCGTGGGCGGGATCCGCACGCCGCCGTTCGCGAGCGCCTGGTAGACGCCCGCCGTCTGCACGATGGTCGACGAGAGACCCTGGCCGAACATCGTGTTGTAGGCCGTCTGGCGGTCCCACTTGTCGGGCGGGTTGAGCAGGCCGGAGTCCTCGAGCGGCATGCCGGCCTTGGTCGACTGCCCGATGCCGAACTTCTGCAGGTAGCTGTAGCGCACCGCCGGGCTCAATTGGTTGCCGAGCATCGAGATGCCGACGTTCGAGGAGTGCACCATGATCCCGTTCAGGGTCCACTGCTCGGGCGGGTGCACGAAGGAGTCGCTGAACTGCACGTTGGGCTCGGGCTCCCAGTGCGACGGCGTGAGGTTCGGGGTGACCGGCGTCGCCTTGCCCTGATCGATGAGCGCCGAGGCCGTGATGCTCTTGAATGTGGAGCCCGGCTCGTAGGGCGAGGTGAACGAGCGCGCCTCGCGGTTCGGCGAGCCGTCGACGTTGTTGGGGTCGACCGAGTTGTTCTCGGCCACCGCGACCAGCTCGCCGGTCTTGGCGTTCATGATCACGAGGTAGCCCCACTCGGCTCCGACGTCGGCGACCTGCTTGTTGATGATCTCCTGCGCCTGCCAGCTCAGGTCGCGGTCGAGGGTCAGCTTGACCGTTCCACCGTTGACGGCCTGCTGGGTCACCACCACGCTGCCGGGCAGCGCGACGCCGTCAGCCCCGCGCTCGTAGACCTCCGAGCCGTCCTTGCCCGTGAGGCAGGAGTTCTGCGAGATCTCGATGCCGGCCTGCGGCTTGCCGTCGGAACCGGAGAAACCGACGATGTTGCCCGCGACGGCGCCGCTCGGGTAGACCCGCGAGTAGGCCGTGTCGAAGGTCAGCCACGGGATGCCGAGATCCTTCAGCTTCTTGAGCGCGACGAGATCGACCGAGCGCTTCACGTAGGCGAAGTCGGACTTCTTGTTCTTCGCGAGCGCGTCGTCGACGATCTTCTGGATCTCCTCCGGCTTCTGCCCGGTGATCGCACCGATCTCGGCGAAGGCCTCCTTCGAGGTGACCTCCACCGTCGCCGCGCTGCCCGGCGAGACCGGACGGTAGAAGCGGCCGCCGTTCAGCACCGTGTTCTTCGGCGACAGCTGCACGTCGTAGCGCTCGTCCGTCGTCGCGAAGACATCGCCGTTGCGGTCGACGATGTCGCCGCGCACGCTCGGGATCGAGACCGGCACGGCCCGCTTGTCCTTCGCGTCGGCGTTCAGCTTCGGCGCCTGCACCACCTGCAGGTCGAAGAGCCGCACGGCGAACACCACCGCGACCACTCCCACGATCAGCAGCGCCAACGCGCGCCGCCTCACGCGGATCCGCCCGTTCCGCATGGACCCTCCTCGTTCGCCCGCGAGACGACTAGTGAGTATCCGGCGCGGGCAGCTTGCCCTTCCACGCTACCGGCGTGGTCGCGAAGTTCCCTGAGGCCGCTCCGGGCTGGGCGGCATTGCGCGAGACGAGCAGACCCTTCGCATCGACGACCGGCATCGACTCGAGCGTCGCGTTCGGCACCGTGTTCTTCAGCGGTTCGCTGGTGCGGGTCTCGAGTGAGCCGAGCACCGCGCCGCTGCTGAGCCGCAGGGTGGCCGGCTGCGAGTTCTGCACCATGCCGAGCGCAGTGGCGTTCTCGGCGAGGTTCTGCGGGGACGACAGCTTCTCGAGGTTCTGCTTGAGCACGCTCTGCACGCGGCCCAGATCGCGCTCCTCGACCTGCAGCGCGCGCACCTCGTAGGCCCCCTGGGAGACCAGGATGCTCAGTCCGAGCTGCGCCGCCATGATCGCGAGGATTACCCCGACCGCGGTGAGCGCGCCGGCCATGACGCGCGGCCTGCGCCGAGCGGCGGGACGAGGCGCCTCCGCGGGACGCAGGGGCCGGACCGGTGCCGGGCGCGCGGGTGCGGGCGCGGCGAAGCCGCTCAGCAGCTCGTCGCGGTCGAGAGGGACCGTCGAGTTCATCAGATCTCCCTGGCTCGTTCGGCAGCACGGAGGCGCACGGGGATGGCGCGCGGGTTGCGCTCGCGTTCTTCGGTGTCGGCGAGTTCGGCGCCGCGGGTCAGCAGGCGGAACTCGGGACGGTGCTCGGGCAGTTCGACCGGTAGGCCGGCCGGCGCCGTGGATCGGCTGCGACGCACGAGCTCGCGTTTCACCAGGCGGTCCTCGAGGGACTGGTACGACATGATCACGGCACGGCCGCCGACGGCGAGCAGGTCGAGCGCGGCGGGGATCGCCCGCTCGAGCACCGAGAGTTCGCCGTTCACCTCGATGCGCAGCGCCTGGAAGACGCGCTTCGCCGGGTGCCGCTGGTTGCGGACCGCCGCCGGAGTCGCTTCCTGCAGCACGTCGACGAGCTCCCCGCTGCGCATGATCGGGCCGTTCGCGCGGGCCGCGACGATCGCCCGGGCGTAGCGCGCGGCGAGCGGTTCCTCGCCGTAGCGCTCGAAGATCGCTCGCAGGCGCCCCTCCGACGCGGTCGCGAGGATCTCGAACGCGGTCACCCCGCGTTCCTGATCCATGCGCATGTCGAGCGGTGCGTCCTGCGCGTAGGCGAAGCCGCGATCGGCATCGTCGAGCTGCAGCGACGAGACGCCCAGATCGAACAGCACGCCGTCGATCCGGTCGAAGCCGGCGCCGCGCACCGCCTCCGCGATCTCGTCGTAGACCGCGTGGACCAGGATCGCGCGATCGCCGAAGCGCTCCAGCCGGCGCCCCGCGAGCGCGAGCGCCTCGGTGTCGCGGTCGAGCCCGATCAGCGTCAGCTCGGGGTGCGCCTCGAGCATCGCCTCGCTGTGGCCGCCCATGCCGAGCGTGGCGTCGACGACCACGGCGCCCGGGCGCTCGATGGCCGGCGCCAGCAGTTCGAGGCAGCGATCGAGCAGCACCGGGGTGTGCAGCGCGCCGGGATCCCGGGGATCTGCGGACGCGTCGCGTGCGGTGTCGTTCATGGCGGTGGCCTCACGTGTGGCTTCGGTGTGGTCGGACGGGTCGTGGTTCGCGCGGAAGTCTGCTGCGTTCATGGTGCTCGGGCCGGTCCGGGACCCCCGGTTCTCCGTCAGCCCACCTGTCGCCGGGGAAGTGCGACAGGGCGGTAGACGAAGAGCCGCGGGCACCGGGTCAGAACATGCCCGGGATCACCTCCTCCTCGATCTGCGAGAAGGCGGACTCCTGCTCAGCCAGGTATCGCTGCCAGGCCTCGGCGTCCCAGATCTCGGCGCGGCTGCCCGCACCGATCACGGCGAGGTCGCGGTCGAGACCGGCGTACTCGCGCAGCGCCTGCGGGATCGTCACGCGGTTCTGCTTGTCGGGCGTCTCCGCGTGCGCTCCCGAGAGGAAGACGCGCAGGTAGTCGCGGCCCTGCTTCGAGGTGATCGGCGCCTGACGGATCCGATCGTGCATGTCGGCGAACTCCTGCTCGCTGAACACGTAGAGGCAGTGCTCCTGACCACGGGTGATCACCAGACCGTCCGCGAGCTCCGTGCGGAACTTCGCGGGCAGGATGAGGCGGCCCTTGTCGTCCAGTTTCGGTGTGAAAGTACCGAGGAACATGGGGTCACCTCCTCCCTGCGGGGTCCGGGTGCTCCCACAGTACTCCACTTTCCTCCACTTCCCTCAGATTTATTCCCGAGTTCCCCAGGTTTCTGTGCGAAGTTCGGCGGGATCGGTGGGATCATCACGATCCTGAGCCAAGAAGGTCGCGCCCCCGCCCGCACGATTCCGGCCCCGACTCTGTCGATGCCGGGCGCGCTCCCGTCGCGAATGCGTCTCCCAGATCCGCGGAAACACGCGGATTCACCGTCGCTTCGGTTCCGCTTCAGGCTCGCCGCGAAGTCGGAGTGGAGCGAAGTGGAGCGAGTGGAGGGGTGCGGGGTGGAGCGCGGTGGAGCGGCGCACAGCGGGGGCACTCGCCCGTCGAAGGAGATCCGCGTTCAGAAGGACGATCTCGGCGCAACGCTCCTTCCGAACCCGGATGTCCTGCCGAACGCGAACCCGGCCCGGGCACAGCAAAAGACCGCGGTCACCCGACCGCGGTCTTCTCCATCTGCTTCGGCCTACGCCGTGGGCCGACGCTGCGCGTCGCGAGCTACCGCTCGCCCTCCATACGCTCGTCCCAACGGCGCTCGAGGCGCTCGTTCATGTTCGAACGGCGTCCGCCGGAGTGGGCGCGCCCGCCGGCCGCGACCGGCTCGTGCACCTCGCCCGGCTCGGCCGGGGTGCGTCGGGTCAGCGCGAGAACCGCGCCGCCCAGCATCACGACGAAGCCGACGAGGCCCAGCCACAGCTGCGATCCTGCGACGGCGCCGATGAGCACGCCGACCCCGACGAGCACGACGATGATGCCGAGCACCAACGACCGCAGGTCGACCCGACGACGCTCACCCGTGGAAGCCGACATCACGTCGGCTTCGCTCTGGTACAGCCGCCGCTCCATCTCGTCGAGCAGCCGCTGCTCATGCTCGGACAGTGCCACGTCCGCCTCCTCGATCGATCCGGAATTCTTCCCTCGATTCTACGCCGCACGCGGACGGCTAGGCTAGCTGCGTGCACGAAACCATCCGACTTGCAGGCCTCGTACAGGAGCGGATCGGCGATGTGCTCGCCGATCACCGTCAGCAGCTCGAGGCCCTCGGCCCCGACGCGATCCCGCTGCTCGACGAAGCCGCCGATTACCTGGCCGGCGGCAAGCGACTGCGCGCCCAGTTCTGCGTGCTCGGTGCCCGATCCGTCGGTCGTGTCGACTTCGACGACGCCGACGAATCCGAGACGGACGGTGTCGCCCCGGGCGCGGCGAGCCCTGTTCTCGGCCCCGATGCCGACCGGATCCTGGACGCCGCCTGTGCGTTGGAGCTGTTCCACGCCGCCGCGCTGATCCACGACGACGTCATCGACCGGTCCGATACGCGCCGCGGTCGCCCGTCGGCGCACCGCCACTTCGCGGGCCTGCACGAGGACGCCGATTACCGCGGCGACGCGGACCACTTCGGCCTCGCCGGCGCGATCCTGCTCGGCGATCTGCTGCAGTCCTGGTCGGACGAGCTGATGCAGCGCGCCTGTGACGCGACCGATGATCGCGCCGCGGCGCGGGCCGCGCGCGAGCACTTCAATCGCATGCGCAGCGAGGTCGCCGTCGGCCAGTACCTCGACGTGCTCGAGGAGCAGCGTCCCGCCGCCGCGCCCGAAGCCGAGCAGCTCGAGCGCTCCACGCGCGTGCTCGTCTACAAGTCGGCGAAGTACAGCGTCGAGGCTCCCCTGCTGATCGGCGCCGCGCTGTTCGGGGCCGATGAGGAGCAGGAGCAGTCGCTCGCCGAGTTCGGACTGCCCGTCGGGGTCGCCTTCCAGCTGCGCGACGACGTGCTCGGCGTGTTCGGCGACGCGGAGGTCACCGGCAAGCCTGCGGGCGACGATCTCGCCGAGGGCAAGCGCACCGTGCTCGTGACGCTCGCGCGCGAGGCCCTGCCGAACACTCAGCGCCGGGTGTTCGACGATATGTTCGGCGATCCCGAGCTGGACGACGAGCAGGTGGAGATGCTGCAGCGGACCATCCGCGACAGCGGCGCGCTCGACCGGGTCGAGGAGATGATCACGCGCAACCTGGACCGGGCGACGCAGTCGCTCGCCGCCGCGCCGATCAACGCCGATGCCAAGGCGCGTCTCGGGTCGCTCGCCGACCGTTCGGGTCGACGCGCCTTCTGAGCGGCCGGCTCCGGCTCTCCCGGCCCCGGCCCGTCAGCGTCCCGTCAGAACGCCAGCGACTGCGTGGCGCGGCGAACCGCGCTCTTGTGTCCGTTCTGCAGCTCCTCGATGGGGATCCCGCCGACCTCCGCGTTCTCGGTGAACAGCCACTCGATCGACTGCTCCTCCGAGTAGCCGGCGTCGCGCAGCACCAGCAGGGTGCCGCGCAGCGAGCTCAGCGGCTCGTCGCCCTGCAGGAACGCTGCGGGAACACGGAGCACACCGCCGATGCGCACGGCTGCGAGGTGCTGATCCTCGATGAGTCGCCGAACCTTGCTCGGAGCGAGTCCGAGTCGCTCGGTCAGCTCGGGGACGGTGAGGGTCTGGATACCAGTGAGGAAATTCTCGGCCACGCCTCAACTCTGCCACGAAGCCGCGAGCGGTTCCAGCCGGGCGATTCGGATCGGGTGATCCCCGCAGGGCGATGCCGCTCAGCGGCGGACGCGCCCGGAGCACCGGGCGGGAGAGCCGTCGCGGATCCCGATCCGCGGCGCGGTTCCGGGCAACGCCGGTGAGGATCCAGACTGGGGAACCCTCGGGTCCGTAGAATTTGCGGGTGACCTCTGCCCCCTCCGATCCGCTCGTGGGACGAACCCTCGACGAGCGCTACGTGATCCGCTCGCGCATCGCGCGCGGCGGTATGGCGATGGTCTATGTCGCGAACGACCTGCGGCTCGAGCGCCGCGTCGCCGTGAAGGTGATGCACGCGCACCTCGCCGACGACGAGAACTTCACCCGTCGCTTCGAGCAGGAGGCGCGCAGCGCGGCCCGACTCGCGCACCCCAACGTGGTCAACGTGTTCGACCAGGGCAACGATGCCGGGCATCCCTATCTGGTCATGGAGTATCTGCCGGGCATCACGCTCCGCGAGCTGCTCAAGCAGCAGCAGCGCCTGACCTCCGAGCAGACCCTCGAGATCGGCGAGGCGGTGCTCGCCGGGCTCGCCGCCGCGCACCGCGCCGGCATCGTCCATCGCGATCTCAAACCCGAGAACGTGCTGCTCGCCGACGACGGCCGGATCAAGATCGGCGATTTCGGGCTGGCGCGCGCCGTCAGCGCGAACACCACGACGGGCCAGGCCCTGCTCGGCACGATCGCGTACCTCTCCCCCGAACTCGTCACCCGCGGCGTCGCCGACGCCCGCAGCGATCTCTACGCGTTCGGGATCATGCTCTTCGAGATGCTCACCGGAACGCAGCCGTTCACGGGCGAGCAGCCGGTGCAGATCGCATACCAGCACGCCCACGGCGAGGTTCCCGTCCCGTCGACGATCTCGTCCGAGTCGAGCCCCGAGTTCGACGCGCTCGTGCGTTGGCTGACGCAGCGGGACCCCGCGAACCGCCCCGCCGACGCCTCGGAGGCGCTCGCCGAGCTGCAGCGGATCCGTTCGGGCTCCCCGCTCCACGCGACCCGGGTGCTCCCGAGCGACCTCGGGCTCGATGCGACCTCGGTGCTGCCTTCGACCACGGTGCTCGATCCCGTGGCCGAGGCCCCCACCGACGGCGCTCCGGAGCCCGCTCCCGAGATCCCCGAACCGGCGGATGCCGGTGCGGTCGGCCTCGCCGCCGCGACGGCCCGCCGCCGCAAGCGCCGCGGCGGAATCATCGCCCTCCTCGTGACGCTCGCCGTCGCCGCCTCGGCCGGTGCCGGCTGGTGGTTCGGGCAGGGCCCCGGTTCCCAGGTCACGGTCCCGGACGTCGCCGGGCTCCCCTTCGCCGAGGCGAAGGCCGAGCTCAGCGGTCTCACGCTCACCGCGACGCGCACCGAGTGCTCGAGCGTCGAGATCCCCAAGGGGAAAGCGGTCAGCACCAAGCCCGGAGCCGGTTCCCGGGTCGATCGCAAGACCGCGGTCGAGCTCTGCGAGTCCACCGGTCCGCGCATCCTGCCCGTGCCGACGCTCGTCGGTCTCCCTCAGGATCAGGCCGAGGCCGCGATCGCGAAGGCCGGGTTCACCTTCGGCAAGGTCACGGGTCGCCAGTTCAGCTCGGACGCGAAGAACGGCACGGTCATCGCGGCCCTCGGTTCCGACGGCAAGGGTCTCGGCGAGCAGTACCCCGAGCAGGCGAAGGTCGACCTCGTCGTCTCGGTCGGCACGGTCCCGGATGTGACCGGCAGCACCGTCGACGCCGCGACCTCGGCGCTCGCCGACAAGGAACTGACGGTCGATTCCGGTAAGAACGTCGAGGAGTTCAGCGACGACATCGCCAAGGGCAAGGTCATCGGCGTGATCTACTCGACCGACCCGGTGCGGCCCGGCGACTCCGTCGGCCTCACCGTCTCCAAGGGCCCCGAGCTGTTCGAGGTGCCCGATGTCTCGGGCCAGAAGATGCGCAAGGGCGTGCAGACGCTCAAGGACGCCGGCTTCGACCCGCAGACGGCGGTTCCCGAGCTGCTCTGGAACGCGGTCAAGGTCGAGAGCACCGAGCCCGCCGCCGGCGAGATGGTGCCGAAGGGCACCAAGATCACGCTCAACTTCGAGCTCTGACTGCTCGCCCCCGCGAAACGCGAACGGCCCGGATCCCCTGCGGGATCCGGGCCGTTCGCGTCACCGGCGCGGTGCGCCTCAGTGCGCGATCTGCTTGAGCTCCTCCGCCACGAGGAAGGCGAGCTCGAGCGACTGCATGTGGTTCAGTCGGGGATCGCAGAGCGACTCGTAGCGGGTCGCCAGCGTCTCCTCGTCGATGTTCTCGGATCCGCCGAGGCACTCGGTCACGTCGTCACCGGTGAGCTCGACGTGGATGCCGCCGGGGACCGTGCCGGCGGCGCGGTGCGCCTCGAAGAAGCCGCGGAGCTCGTCCATGACGTCATCGAAGCGGCGGGTCTTGTACCCGGTCGCCGTGGTGATCCCGTTGCCGTGCATCGGATCGGTGACCCACAGCGGCTGAGCGCCCGCGGCCTTGACGCCCTCGAGCAGCGGCGGGAGCGCCTCGCGGATCTTGCCCGCGCCCATGCGCGTGATGAACGTGAGGCGGCCGGGCTCGCGCTCGGGATCGAGCTTGTCGATGAGGCGCATGGCGTCGTCCACCGAAGCGGTCGGGCCGAGCTTGACCCCGATCGGGTTGCGCACGTGCGACAGGAACTCGACGTGCGCGCCGTCGAGCTCGCGGGTGCGCTCGCCGATCCAGAGCATGTGCCCCGAGGTGTCGTAGAGCTCGCCGGTGCGCGAGTCGATGCGGGTCAGAGGACGCTCGTAGTCGAGCAGCAGCGCCTCGTGGCTCACGTAGAACTCGGTCTGGGTCAGCGCGGCGCTCTCGACGCCGCACGCCTCCATGAACTTGAGCGCCCGGTCGATCTCGGCCGCCAGCGACTCGTAGCGGCGGTTGGCCGGGTTCGACACGAAGCCCTGGTTCCAGGCGTGCACCTGACGGAGGTCGGCGAAGCCGCCCTGCGTGAAGGCGCGGATCAGGTTCAGCGTCGAAGCCGAGACGTGGTAGCCCTGCACCAGCCGCGACGGGTCCGCCGCGCGCGACTCGGGGGTGAAGTCGTAGCCGTTCACGAGATCGCCGCGGAACGCCGGGAGCGTCACTCCATCGCGGGTCTCGGTGTCGCTCGAGCGGGGCTTGGCGAACTGGCCGGCCATACGGCCCAGCTTGATCACCGGCATTGACGCACCGTAGGTCAGCACGACCGCCATCTGCAGCAGCGTCTTGACGCGGTCGCGGATCTTGTCGGCGGTCGCGGCCTCGAAGGTCTCGGCGCAATCGCCGCCCTGCAGCAGGAAAGCCTCGCCGCGTGCGGCCGCAGCGAGCCGCTGCTTCAGCTGGTCCGCCTCGCCGGCGAAGACGAGCGGGGGCTGGGAGGCGAGATTCGCCGAAGCCGCCTCGACGGCTGCCGCGTCGGGCCAGGTCGGCTGCTGCTTCGCCTCGCGAGTGCGATACGTGTCGAGCTCCGCCAACACGTCCCGCTTCACTGCCGTCTCAGTCTGACCGCCCATTGGTCTCCGCCGTTTCTCGAAATCTGCGGGACGAACCCGCATGCCGCGGCCGTTCGCCGCAACTTTTCCAGGGTACTCGACGGGCGGGATCACGAGCGAACCCGGCGGAGGTGATCGAAACCGCTGCTGCGACCGATCAGGGGCGCTTGGCCGCCCGAACGCTCGATGCGTAGACGTCGACGTACTCCTGACCGCTGAGCTTCTGGATCTCGAGCATGATCTCGTCCGTCACACTGCGCAACACGAAACGATCCGCGCTCATTCCCGCGAAGCGGCTGAAGTCGAGCGGCTTGCCGATGACGGTGCCGATGCGGCGGATCCGCGGGAGCTTCGCCCCGATCGGCATGGCCTTCTCGGTGTCGACCATGATCGCCGGGACCACGACCGCGCCGGACTCGAGCACGAGGCGGGCGACGCCCGTGCGTCCGCGGTAGAGCCGCGCGTCCGGGCTGCGGGTGCCCTCGGGGTAGATGCCGAGCACGTCGCCGCGATCGAGCACGCCGAGCCCGGTGTTCAGCGACGCCTCGGAGGCCTTGCCGCCCGAGCGGTCGATCGGCAGCTGCCCGACGGACAGCATGAAGCTGCGCACGAACCAGCCCTTGAGGCCGGTCCCGGTGAAGTAGTCGCTCTTCGCGAGGAAGTAGACCCGCCGATCGACCATGATCGGCATGATGAACGAATCGATGACCGACAGATGGTTGCCGACGATGATGACCGGACCCGACGAGGGGATGTTCTCGGCGCCCTCGACCCAGGGTCGGTAGATCGTCTTCAGCAGCGGTCCGATGACCAGGTGCTTGAGAATCCAGTAGAACACGGCGGAGACGTCCCTTCGACTCGAAACAGGATACTGGAGCCGGGCGTCGCATGGTCGCATGCAATAGGGTGGCAGGCAGAAACCGGCGGCGAAGAAGCCGCCCAGAGACCTCGCCCTGGTGCCGAAGGAGCTGCCGTGAATCAGACCGAGACGCCGATCGTCATCCCGCACGTCCCCGAGGACAACGTGACCGACCTGCTCGAGCAGCGGGTGGCCGCCACGCCCGATCGACCGCTCTTCGCGGTCCCCGAGGAGTCGGGCTGGCGCGACATCACCGCCGCGCAGTTCCGCGACGAGGTGATCCGGGTCGCGAAGGGGTTCGTGGCCGGGGGCGTGCAGCCCGGCGACCGCATCGGCTTCATGTGCAAGACCAGCTACGAGTGGACGCTGGTCGACTTCGCCCTCTTCTATACGGGCGCGATCATGGTGCCGGTCTACGAGACCTCCTCCCCGCTGCAGATGCACTGGATCCTCGAGGACTCCGGCGCGCGCGGCATCATCACCGAGACGCGGGATCACGCGGAGCGGCTCGAGGAGGTCCGAGGCGACCTCTCCAACCTGGACCTGACCTGGCGCCTCGACGAGGGCGCGCTCGACGCGCTCCGTGCCGCGGGCGACGAGATCCCCGACGAGGAGATCGAGCGCCGCCGCTCGATCGCGGTCGGTTCCGACCCGGCGACCCTCATCTACACCTCGGGATCCACCGGGCGCCCCAAGGGCTGCGTGCTCACCCACGCCAACTTCGTCGACCTCTCGCGCAACGCCGGCGCCGCGCTCTCGCAGGTCGTGCAGGAGGAGGGCGCCTCGACGCTGCTCTTCATCACCCTCGCGCACGTCTTCGCCCGGTTCATCTCGACCCTCGCCGTGCACGCGGGCGTGCGCGTCGGCCACCAGGCCGACACCTCCCAGCTGCTGCCGGCGCTGAACACGTTCAAGCCCTCGTTCCTGCTCGCCGTGCCGCGCGTGTTCGAGAAGGTCTACAACTCGTCCGAGCAGAAGGCCGAGGGCGAGGGCAAGGGCAAGATCTTCCGCGCCGCCGCGCGCGTCGCGGTCGCCTACTCCGAAGCGCAGGAGACGGGTCGCGTCCCGCTGATGCTCGAGCTCCGGTTCCGCCTCTTCGACAAGCTCGTCTACTCGAAGCTGCGCGCAGCGCTCGGCGGCCGCGTGCGCTACGCCGTCTCGGGCTCCGCACCCCTCAGCCGATACCTCGGCCACTTCTACCACTCGCTCGGCATCAAGATCCTCGAGGGCTACGGCCTCACCGAGACGACGGCGCCCGCCACCGTCAACCTGCCCGAGAAGTTCAAGATCGGCACCGTCGGCCCGGCGCTGCCCGGCCACACGATCCGCATCGCCGAGGACGGCGAGATCGAGATCAAGGGCATCGACATCTTCAAGGAGTACTGGAACAACCCCGCGGCCACGGCCGCGGCGTTCACCGAGGACGGCTTCTTCAAGACGGGCGACCTCGGCTCCATCGACGACGACGGCTACCTGGCGATCACCGGTCGCAAGAAGGAGATCATCGTCACCGCTGGCGGCAAGAACGTCGCCCCCGCGGTGCTCGAGGATCCGATCCGTTCCAACCCCGTCGTCGGCCAGGTCGTCGTCGTGGGCGAGCAGAAGCCGTTCATCGCCGCGCTCGTCACGCTCGACGGCGAGATGCTCGGCACCTGGCTGAAGAACAACGGGGAGAACCCGAGCCTCAGCCTCGAAGAGGCTGCGGTGAACCCGAAGGTCCTCGCCGAGGTCCAGCGCGCCATCGACCACGGCAACGAGTTCGTCTCGCGCGCCGAGTCGATCCGCAAGTTCGTGATCCTGCCCGTCGAGTTCACCGAGGCGAACGGGCACCTGACGCCGAAGCTCAGCATCAAGCGCGACAACATTCTGCGCGACTACGCCTCCGAGATCGCGGCGCTCTACGGCGACAACCCGCAGACCGCGGCGATCTCGACCCCGCGCTGACCGCGAACGCTCCGCCCGGGCATCGCCCGCAACGCCGAGGGCCCCGATCCTGATGGATCGGGGCCCTCGGCGTTCACCGCGCGGCCGCAGCCGACGCGGGATCGATCAGAACCAGTCCGAGGTGCGGATCTGCCGCATCGCCTCGCCGCGGTTCTCACGATCCAGCCGGTTCAGGTAGAGCTTGCCGTCGAGGTGGTCGCACTCGTGCTGCAGCGCCTGCGCCAGGAGCCCCTCGCCCGAGATCACGACCTCCGCACCGTCGAGATCGATACCGCGGACGGTGGCCCGGGGGTAGCGCAGCACCGGGAACCAGAGCTCCGGCACCGACAGGCACCCCTCGCCGGTCGGGGTCGGCTCCCCCGCGAGCTCGACGATCTCGGGGTTGAGCACGTAGCTGATCTCGCCGTCGATGTGCAGACTGAACGCGCGCAGCGTGTGACCGATCTGCGTCGAGGCGAGCCCCGCGCGACCGTCGAACGCGACCGTGTCGCACAGGTCGGCGACCAGGGCGCGCACACCCTCGTCGATCTCGGTGATGGGCTCGCAGACGGTGCGCAGCACCGGGTCGCCGAACTTTCGAATCTCACGTACAGCCATGGGAATCGAGTCTACCGGCGCCGCGGAATCGCCCTGCGGGATCCCCGCGAACCGCACTGGGAGATGTTCCGTTCAGGCTTCTTCCCCTAAGCTTGATGCCGTGCATGTTCTGAGTGTGAGTTCCCTCAAGGGCGGCGTCGGCAAGACGACCGTCACCCTCGGCCTGGCCTCGGCGGCGTTCTCCCGCGGGCTCCGGACCCTCGTGGTCGACCTCGACCCGCAGTCCGACGTCTCCACCGGCATGGACGTCAACCCCGAGGGGCACGGCAACATCGCCGACGTGCTCGAGAACCCGAAAGAGAAGACGGTCCGCTCGGCGATCGCCGCGAGCGGCTGGAACCAGCACCACGAGGGCGCCATCGACCTGCTCATCGGCAGCCCCTCGGCCATCAACTTCGACGGCCCCCACCCGTCGGTCCGCGACATCTGGAAGCTCGAGGAGGCGCTCGCGAGCGTCGAGGCCGACTACGACCTCGTCCTCATCGACTGCGCGCCCTCACTGAACGCGCTCACGCGCACCGCGTGGGCCGCGAGCGACCGCGTGCTCGTCGTCACCGAGCCCGGCCTCTTCGCCGTCGCCGCCGCCGACCGTGCGCTCCGCGCCATCGAGGAGATCCGACGCGGCATCAGCCCGCGACTGCAGCCCCTCGGCATCGTGATCAACCGCACTCGCCCGCAGTCGATGGAGCACCAGTTCCGCACCCGCGAGCTGCGCGAGATGTTCGGCCCCCTCGTGCTCAGCCCGCAGCTCCCCGAGCGCACCTCCCTGCAGCAGGCCCAGGGCGCGGCGAAGCCCGTGCACATGTGGCCGGGCGAAGCCGCGCAAGAAATGGCCGGCTACTTCGACCAGATCCTCGACCGGGTGCTCCGCTCCGCCAAGCTCGAAGGCGCAGCGAGCGCTCCCCTGGCCCGCCAGGCGACGCAGGCCACGGCGGTCGTCGAGAACGAGGGCGACGACTCGGACGTCGTCTCGGATCCCGCGGCGAACTGACGCCCCTGCGCGGTCGCCCGATTGGGCCCGCGCGACGATCCATCCGCGATCGGCGCTTCGCGCTGATCGCTCCCGCCAAACCCGCCGGTCGCACGGCTCCCAATCGGGCAACCGTGCAGGAGCGACTCGACTATCGAGTTCCGAGCACGACGCCGACGAGCGGCGGCGCTGAGGACGCTGGGAGCGCTTAGGAGATCTTGCGGGCCCGGCGGCGCACCGCGAGCTCATCGACGGCCGACTCGGCCTCGGCGCGGTGCTCGTCCATGTCGACCAGAGTGACCTCGACCTCGCGGAGCACCTTGCCGACGGCGATGCCGAACACGCCCTGCCCACGGCTGACGAGGTCGATCACCTCGTCGTTGGAAGTGCAGAGATAGACGCTCGCGCCATCGCTCATGAGAGTGGTCTGCGCCAGGTCGTGCACGCCGGCCTCGTGCAGCTGCTCGACCGCGGTGCGGATCTGCTGCAGCGAGATGCCCGTGTCGAGCAGGCGCTTGACGAGCTTGAGCACGAGGATGTCGCGGAAGCCGTAGAGACGCTGCGACCCGGAGCCCTTGGCACCGCGGACGGTGGGCTCGACGAGCCCCGTACGGGCCCAGTAGTCGAGCTGACGGTAGGTGATGCCGGCCGCGCGAGCGGCGATCGCACCCTTGTACCCGCCATCGGCGTCGGGCTTCGGAAGTCCGTCGGCGAACAGCATATTGAGTTCCGCGGAGTCGCCCGGCGCCTGGCTGAGTTGCTCCATATGCTGGTCCCCTGTCGTCTGCTCCGGCCTATCCGGACCTTTCAAAGGTATCGAGCACTCGACCCCGGTGCAACGACCTTCGGGGGGCGAGTCGCGCGCGTCGTCGACGGATCCGCGGAAACACGCGGAGCGCCCGTCGAACGGGCCCGAAGAAGTCGACTCAGCGGCCGGTGAGGCGGCGCTTCAGCACGCCGCTCCGCACGGTTTCGAGCTCGGCAGCGATGGCCAGCGCGTCCTCCGTGGAGTGCGGGGTTCCGCCGCGCACGCCCCGGCTCGAGACCGCGTGCTCGATGAGCTCGGCCTCGCGCTCCGCCGCGACGCGCACGGCGCGCAGATGACGGGGCGTGATCCCCTGCTCCGCGAGGCGCAAGAGCGCGGTGACCTCAGCGACCGCGTCGTGCGGGAACACCTCGGCGGCGGGCAGCAGGCCGGCGGCGATCGCTTCGCCGAGGAACCGGGAGCTCGCGCCCGTGAGCTGCTGCAGCTCCTCGCGGCCGAGCAGCCGTCGCGGCATGAGGATGCTCGAGGCGCTCCGCGGGGCGGCACCGGGGATGACCGGGTCGCGGCCCTGATCGACCTCGTCGAGCACCTCGGCGATGACCTTCAGCGGCAGGTAGTGGTCGCGCTGCAGGGTCAGGATCAGGCGCAGCCGCTCGACGTGGGCCTGCGAGAACTTGCGGTACCCCGAGCGCGTGCGCTCCGGGGTCACGAGCCCCTGCTCCTCCAGGAAGCGCAGCTTCGAGGGAGTGAGGTCCCCGAACTCGCCCTGCAGGTGCGACAGCACCTGCCCGATGCTCAACCGTGCGCCGGCACCGGCCGGATTCGATGCGGCGGGAACCGCTGCGGCCGACGCCGCCATGTCAGGCGAGGTCCGCGAGATCGAAGCGCGAGGCGAAGAAGGTGAACTTGAACTTGCCCACCTGCACCTCGGAGCCGTCCTCGAGGGCGACTTCGCCGTCGATGCGCTGGCCGTCCCAGAAGGTACCGTTGAGCGACCCGAGGTCGCGCGCGAAGAAGCGGGTGCCCTCGCGCCGGAACTCGGCGTGCTTGCGGGAGACCGTGACGTCGTCGAGGAAGATGTCGACCTCGGGGTGACGACCGGCGACGGTGACCTTCTGGTCGAGCAGGAATCGGGCGCCCAGGTCGGGACCGCGGCGCACCACCAGCAGCGCTGCACCTGAGGGGAGCGCCTGCACGGCCTCCTGCTCGTCGACCGTGAGGTCGGTCGCGCGCGAACGGATCATCGCGTTGAGATCCTCGCGGAACTGCTGCGTGGAGCGGGCCTCGGTGTCATCCGGGCGATGCTGGAGATTCTCGGCGTTCATGTCGTCTCTCACCTCCGGTACCGCGACGTGCGGTGCGTGCTTCTGGGGTCGTCCTTCTACGCTATCGCAGCGCTCGGCCCGGCGCATCCCGTGACGGGGTGCCGCACGCAGATGCTCAGCGGACCCATAGCTCAGCGCACCTCGTTGGCCTCGAGGAACTCGTAGACTTCGTGCGCGTCGACCCCGGGGAAGGTGCCGGTCGGCAGCGCCGCCAGCAGGCTCGTCGGCGTCGCGGCCTCCGGCCATGCCGCGCTCTCCCATTTGCGGGTCAGGCCGTCGCTCGCCCGCCGGCAGCAGCGCTCATCGGGGCAGTCGGAGGTGCTGCGGTGCGAGGTCTCGCGACCGCGGAACCACTTCACCGCGTCGAAGGGCACGCCCACGCTGACCGAGTACTCCCCCTCTTTCGCCTTCTCGACGCGCGAGGTGCACCAGTAGGTGCCGCCCGCCGCCATGTCGGTGTACTGATACCAGGGGTTGAAGCGGTCGGGCTGCGCGAACACGGTGCGCGCGGTCCAGTTGCGGCAGACGGTCGCCCCCTCGAGATTGCCCAGAGCGTCCGAGGGGAAGCGCACCCCGTCGTTCTCGTAGGCCTTGATCAGCGTGCCGGACTCATGCGCCTTCATGAAGTGCACCTCGAGGTCCAGCCGCTCGGTCGCGAGGTTCGTGAAGCGGTGCGCCGCCATCTCGTACGAGACCGCGAACGCGTCGCGCAGATCCTCCATCGAGATCTGCCGCTCGCGCTTCGCCGCGCTCAGCAGCTCCACCGTCGCGTCCTCCGGCAGCAGCACCGCACCCGCGAGGTAGTTGGCCTCGACGCGCTGGCGGAGGAAGTCGCCGTAGTTGCGCGGCTCCTCGTGCCGGCAGACGAGGCTGGCGAGCGCCCGCAGGATCGGAGCCCGGGCGTCCCGCGAGGGCAGGTTCGCGCCGAGGTAGATCCGGCCGTTGCGACGGTCGATCACCGAACGGGTGGAGTGCGGCAGATCGGTCACGTAGTGCAGGCTGAAGCCGAGCTTCTCGGCGACCTGCGCGATGGTGCGCTGCGACACGGGGCCGCCGCTGTAGCCGACCGCCCCGAGCAGCCGCTGGGCCTCGGCCTCGAGCTCCGCGAAGTAGTTGCCGCGGACTCGCATCTCGGCGCGCAGCTCGGTGTTCGCCCGGCGGGCCTCTTCGGGCGTCGCCGCGCGTTCGCGGTGCAGCCGTTCGACCTCCTGGTGGAGCCCGAGGATCGCCTTCAGCGTGTCGTCGGACGTCGCCTTCGACACGCGGATCGCCGGAATACCGAGCGAACGGAACACCGATCCGCGCTGCGCCCGCTCGACCGAGATCTCGAGCGCCGCCCGCTCGCTGGGCGCCTCGTCGGCGAGCAGCTCGTCGACGGTGCAGTCGAGCGCTGCGGCGAGCGCGCGCAGGATCGGCAGCCGGGGCTCGCGCTTGCCGTTCTCGATGGCCGAGAGCTGGGAGGGCGCCCGGTCGATCGCGGTCGCGAGCTGCTCGAGGGTGAGACCGAGCTGCGCGCGCCGCTCGCGGATGCGGCGGCCGAGGGTGAGCGCGTCGGCGGTGTCGTCCTCGGCGGGTTCGACGGCCGGGGTGCGCGGGGCTGCGGTGAGCGTCATATGCCCATGGTGCCAGATCCCGAAAATTCCGCCAAGCAGAAATTCCCCGGAACTTCACCTGCGGAATCGCCGGTCCGGGCCCGTCACCGCCGTTCAAGATGGAATCACCGCCGAACATCCGGGATCCTCCGATCCCGCGCATCGCTCGGCACCGGTTCTCCACTTCGATCATCGGCTCCCTCGGAAGGAACAGATCATGACCACCACGCAGGCGGCCCCGCAGCAGCAGACCGCCACCCCCGCGACCATCGGCCCGCGCATCGAGGTCTTCGGCCCCGCCATCCCCCGCTCCGCGGAGATCCTCACTCCCGAGGCGCTCGAGTTCCTGACCGAGCTGCACCGGCGCTTCGCCGGTATCCGCCACGAGCGTCTCGCAGACCGGCAGCGCCGCCGGTACGAGATCGGCAACGGCCGCGACCCGAAGTTCCGCGCCGACACCCGGCACATCCGCGAGGACGCGGAGTGGCGGGTCGCCGGCCCCGGCCCGGGCCTCGAGGATCGCCGCGTGGAGATCACCGGCCCCACCGACCCGAAGATGACCGTCAACGCGCTCAACTCGGGCGCCAAGGTGTGGCTCGCCGATCAGGAGGACGCGACGAGTCCCACCTGGCACAACGTCATCGGCGGCCAGCTGTCGCTGTTCGACGCGATCCGTGATCAGCTGCAGTACACGAGCCCCGAGGGCAAGGAGTACCGCGTCACCGCCGAGCAGACCCCCACGATCGTGATGCGCCCCCGCGGCTGGCACCTCGTCGAGAAGCACATCCGCTACGTCGACGCGCACGGCCAGTCCGGTGCGGCCTCGGGCAGCCTGGTCGACTTCGGCCTCTACGCGTTCCACAACGCGCGCGAGCTCGTCGCCCGCGGACGCGGGCCCTACTTCTACATCGCGAAGCTCGAATCGAGCGAAGAGGCGAAGCTCTGGGACGACATCTTCACCTACACGGAGCAGGCCCTCGGCCTCGAGCACGGCACGATCCGCGCCACGGTGCTGATCGAGACCCTGCCCGCCGCGTTCGAGATGGAGGAGATCCTCTACGTGATGCGGGACCACATCGCCGGCCTGAACGCCGGTCGCTGGGACTACATCTTCTCGATCATCAAGAACTACCGCGGCCGCGGCGCCCGCTTCGTGCTCCCCGACCGCAGCGAGGTCACCATGACGGTGCCGTTCATGCGGGCCTACACCGAGCTGCTGGTCAAGACCGCGCACAAGCGCGGAGCGCACGCCATCGGCGGCATGAGCGCGTTCATCCCGAACCGTCGCGACCCCGAGATCACCCGTCGTGCCGAGGAGAAGGTCCGCGCCGACAAGAACCGGGAGGCCAACGACGGCTTCGACGGCACCTGGGTGGCGCACCCCGACCTGATCCCGGTCGCTCGCGCCGAGTTCGACGCCGTGCTGGGCGACCGCCCCAACCAGGTCGATCGCCAGCGCGACGACGTCGAGGTCACCGCGGCTCAGCTGCTCGATGTGCACATCGGCCGCGACGTCACCGAGGCCGGCGTGCGCGAGAACATCTCGATCGGCATCCGCTACATCGAGGCGTGGTTGCGCGGCATCGGCGCCGCGGCGATCGACAACCTGATGGAGGACGCCGCGACCGCCGAGATCAGCCGCTCGCAGATCTGGCAGTGGATCCACCAGGATCAGTCGACCGCCGAGGGCACCCGCATCACCCGCGAGTGGGTGCAGGAGCTCGTGCGCGAGACCGTCGCCGGCTTCGACCGTTTCCCGGGCGACCGCTACGACGACGCGACGGAGCTGTTCGAGGACGTGTCGCTCGGCGACAACTTCCCGACGTTCCTCACGGTGCCCGCCTACAGCCGGTACCTGGTCGACCTCTAGGCCGACGCACGACGAAGGGCCCGGTCCTCCTCGAGGAGGACCGGGCCCTTCGCGCTACCGCCGCCGGATCGGATCAGGCGACGCTCCCGGCTCAGGAACGAGCGTTCAGGCGACGGGTCGCGACGACGGTCGCGCCACCGGCGATGAGCAGCAGCGCCAGCGCGCCGGCGGCCGGAACGAAGCCGGACGCCGAACCCGTGACCGCGAGCTCAGCGGGTGCCTGGGTCTTCACCTGCGCGGCTGCCGCCTTCGACACGACCGCACCGTTCGGGCCGGTGCCCGATGCCGTCGCAGTGTTGGTGATCGCCTTGCCCGTGAGATCCGCAGCCACGACGGTGTAGTCGGCGGTGCAGGTCACCTTCGCCTGGGGCGCGAGAGACTCGGCCGCTGCCGGGCAGACGATGTCTCCGAGCTCGCCCTTGCCCGAGAAGTCGCCCTCGGCCACCGCGACGTCGGTGACGGTCACGTTCCCGGTGTTCGTCACGAGGAACGAGTAGACGATCTTCTGGCCGGCGCGGGTCGCGACGTCCGTGTCGGCGGACTTCACCAGGGTGAGCTCCGGCTTCGGGGCGACGGTCGGCAGCTGGGCCGAGGCGTCGGCGTCGACGCGGGTGCCGGCGGGGCTGACGCCGGACGCCTTGGCCTCGTTCTTCAGCGCGGTGCCGTCGAGATCATCGAGCCCGGCGGTGTAGACGGCCGTGCAGACGATCTGCTCGTCAACGGCGAGGTCGGTGACGCCGCCGCAGTCGATGGCGCCCATCGTGCCCGTGCCGCCGATCGGACCGGGATCGGTCACCGCCACATCGTGCAGGTCGACGTCGCCGTCGTTGCGCACGGTGAAGGTGTAGGTGGCCTCGCGCTGGTCGGCGGTCAGCGTCTCGGGAGCGACGGTCTTGGTCAGCGACAGCGAGGGGACGAGCGCGCGGACCGCGGCGCTCGGCGTGCCGCCGAGACCGTCCATGCCGGTGATCACGTTCGTGAAGTCGCCGCCCTTGTCGAGGACGACGTCGACCGAGATCGTGCAGCTCTCGGCGCCGCTCGCGAGCGAACCGTTCTCGACCGAGAGCGCGGAGGAACCGGCGGCCGCGGTGACGTCGCCGGCGGCGCAGGTCGAGGCGATGTTCGGCGTCGACGCCACCTTCATGCCCGCGGGCATCGCATCCGAGAAGCCCCAGCCGGTCTTCTCGGAGAGCTCGCTCGTGTTCACCACGGTCAGCTGCATCGTGACCGGCTGCCCGACCTCGACCGCGTCCTTCGAGAAGGACTTGTGCAGCGTCGGGGTCGCGTCCATCAGCACGAGGTTGTCGTAGGCGAAGTCGTTGCCGCCGCCGCCGGTCTGCAGGTTGCGCACGACGTACTCGCCGGCGCCCGTCTCAGGCGCCTTGAAACCGGCGCTCCGGAAGGAGCCGTACTTGATCTCGTGCCCGTTCACGGTGGTGGTCTGGCCGGTGCTGCAGGCCACGGCGGGCGCGCCGTCGATCATGACCTCGCCGCTCGGCAGCACGAGCCCGAACGAGATCGTCGAGTCGGCCGCCGCGAAGCAGTTCACCTCGGCGATGTCGATGCCCGCCACGTAGAAGTGGCCCTTGGTGAGCTGGATCCCACTGCCCGAGGACTTGGCGAGCAGCGTCTGGCCCGCGGGTCCGTCGGCGTCAGTGTAGGCCGCGACGAGGTGGTTCGACGCGTTTCCTGCGCCGAGCACTCCCGCGAGGTCCATGAGCCGGTCCCGGTGTTCGGGGACGGCGCACGGAGCTCCCGCTCCGCTCCAGTCGCCGCCGCCCTGGAGCACCAGGCCGTTGCACGCGGCCGCGCTGAGCCAGAACGGATCAGCGGTGTAGGAGGCTCCCTGGCTTCCCGTGTAGGACGGGAGGGCGATGACGTCCGTCCCCGTCCCGTTCTCGAAGCCCTCCTGGAAGAGCACGGTCGGATCTGCGGGCGCCGGAGCGGGAGCCGCGACCGCGGCCGAGGGCGCGATCACCCCCATTCCCAGCAGTACGGCGGTGCCGCCCACCAGTGCGGCGAGCCGCCGAGCGGGCCTGGATTTCGTTGAAGCCACGGTTTTCCCTTCCTGAACCGGTCGAATCAGCGGTGCCGCGAAGACACAGCTTCTTCTCAGGGTGACAGTCGGGAGGGTCGGTCTCGGCGGACTCCCGGGAAATGACCCCCAAGCGGGGGTCCTGGCAATACGGATTCGGACGGATGCCGGTCAGCGGTGCTGCTCAGGAGTGATCGGACTGCTCGACCGCGGGGGCGAGCTCGTCGACCGACAGGCGCTCGGTGTCGATGTGTCCCGCGCGATACGCCGCGCGGCCGATCATGTGCGCGGCGACCGGAGCCGTCAGGGTCTGCATGATGAAGGTCGGCACCAGCGCGAACAGGGTCAGGAGCGAGCGGTCCGAGAGCGCGACCGCGGCGATGATGAGCAGGAGACCGAGGATCTGCGGCTTGGTCGCCGCGTGCAGTCGCGAGAGCGGATCGGAGAAGCGCAGCAGGCCGACGCCCGCGGCGACGGCGAGCACGGCCGCACCCAGCACGCAGACCGCAGCGGCGATATCGCAGGCCGTGTCGACCCATTCGGGCAGGTTCATCGGGCCTCCTCCGTCGCGTGCGCAGCGTCTTCGGGTCCGGGTTCGCCCGGCTGGGTGATCGGGCCGACGGACTCGGGGCCGTCGGTGCGGTGCACGTGCCGCGCGACCGTGATCGTGCCGAACACGGCGGTCGCCGCGATCGCCGTCATGAGCGTGATCGAATCGGTGTGCTGCCGGATCACCATGTCGCCGCCGAGCCCGAGCACGACGGTGGTCAGGAAGACGTCCGAGGCGATCATGCGGTCGAGCACGGTCGGCCCGATGATCGCGCGGATGAGCGCGGCGATGAGCGTGATCGTCAGCGCGGTGCCGCCGCCGATCACCAGGATCCACTGGAGGGTCGTCATGGGAGCTTGGCCACCTCCTCGCGGCTGCCGATGGTCCGGATCAGAAGTTCTTCGACGTGGTGCGCGTCCCAGCGGACGCGCTCGATGGCCTCGTGGGTCGGCGCGTTCAGCACGTGCAGGTAGAGGGTCGATCCGAAGCGATCCACTTCCGCCACGAGGGATCCGGGGATCAGCGACAGCGTGAGGCTCGTCATCGTCAGGATGAAGTCGGATCGGGTGCGCAGCCGCACCTCGATGACCGCGGGCACGGGCCTGGGCCCGGGCCCGAGGGCCTGCCAGGCGACCTGCAGCGACGCGAGCGCGAGGTGGGTGAAGAAGTACCAGAGGTACCGGATCGCCCACCACACGTTGAACCGCCCGGCGAGCTCCACCGGGGGCAGGTAGTAGAGGCGGGTCGCGAGCAGCGCGATGAGGATCCCGCTGCCGAACGACATCCAGCTGATCTCGCCCCAGAGCATCATCCAGAGCAGCACGAGCCCGAGCAGCAGCGGGAGCTCGTAGAGGCGGAAGCGCCGTTCGACGCGGCGACCGGGTGCGGGGCTCATGAGGGATCCTCCGTTCCGCGGGCCGGTGCCGGCTCGGGTGCCTGAGCCGGCTCCGACGAAGCGGCGCCGTGGTCGCCCTTCGAGTCGTCGCCGGTGATCTCCCGATCGACCCGGTGCTCGTCGTACCAGGAGGTCTGCTTCTCGGCGTCCTCCAGGACCACCCCGGCGCGCTCGGAGTACGCGACGAGCGGTCCCGCGAACACGGTCAGCAGCACGCTGATCGCGACCATGCCTGCGGTCGATCCGACCATCAGCTTCGGCATGCCGCGCGACTCGCGCTGGGGCGCGGCCTCGGGGGCGTCCTGCAGCCGTGCGAGCACACCCGTCGGCGTCGCGTCCTCGCCTCGGGGACGCCAGAACGCCAGGCTCCAGGCGCGCGCGAGCGCGTACAGCGTGAGCAGCGATACGAGTGCGCCGATGCCGATCAGCCACCAGGCGCCGGGCGTGCCGAGCTCCGCCGCAGCGGTGAACAGGCCGAGCTTGCCGATGAACCCGGAGAACGGCGGGATGCCGCCGAGGTTGAGCATCGGGATGAAGAACAGCACCGCGACGAGCGGCGCCGTCCTGAGCATGCCGCCGAGGCGCGCGAGCGAGGTGGTGCCACCGTGCCGTTCGATGAGGCCCACCACGAGGAACAGCGTCGTCTGCACGATGATGTGGTGGACGATGTAGTAGGTGGTCGCCGCGTAGCCCAGCGGTGTGTTCAGCGCGATGCCGAACAGCAGGTATCCGATGTGGCTCACCAGCGTGAACGAGAGCAGGCGCTTGATGTCGAGCTGCGCGATGGCGCCGAGGATGCCGACGACGAGCGTGAGGCCGGCCAGCCAGAGCAGCAGGTCGTTGACGCTCGAGTGGGGGAAGATGAGGGTCTGCGTGCGCGCGATCGCGTAGATGCCCACCTTCGTGAGCAGACCGGCGAACACCGCCGTGACCGGGGCCGGGGCGGTCGGGTATGAATCGGGCAGCCAGAACGAGAGCGGGAAGATCGCGGCCTTGATGCCGAAGGCGACCAGCAGCGCGACGTTCAGGAACAGCTGCATGCCCGCGCTCAGATCGCCGATGCGTTCGGAGAGCTGCGCCATGTTGACGGTGCCGGTGGCCCCGTAGACCAGCGCGATGGAGACCAGGAAGAGCACCGACGACACGAGCGACACCACGATGTAGGTGACGCCCGCGCGGATGCGCGGACCGGTTCCGCCGAGGGTGAGCAGCACGTAGCTCGCCACGAGCAGGATCTCGAACCCGACGTAGAGGTTGAAGAGGTCGCCCGCGATGAACGCTTCCGAGACGCCGGCGGCGAGCACCAGGTAGGTCGGGAAGAAGATCGAGACCGGGGTCTCCTCGTCGCCGTCCGCGAGGCCCTGACCGATCGAGAAGGTGAGGACCGCGAACAGCACGATCGCGCTGACGAGCAGGAGCAGCGCTGCGAAGCGGTCGACCACGAGCGCGATGCCGAAGGGCGCGGCCCAGCCGCCGACCTCCATGACGAGCGTGCCGTGGACGTCGCTCGCCCAGACGAGGGTGGCGGCGATGAGCACCATCAGGCCGAGGGTGCCGAGCGTGATGCCGCGCTGCGCACGGGCCTTGTGCGGCACGGCGAGCGCGAACGCGGCGCCCGCGAGCGGCACGAGGACGATGAGCGGGATGAGGGCTGACGGGTTCATCGGCGGCCCCCGTCCTGCTGCGGCCCGTCGTGCGGCACGGGTGCCGAGGCGGAGCCGTCGCCGTCGTCGTCGTCGAAGTCGGAGCTCTCGGTGAGCTCGGCGTCGGTGAACTCCTCGAGCGGGAGGCCGGCGGTCTGCGCGAGCTCCAGGTCGTGCGCGTCGTCGGAGACCACATCGACCTCTTCGCGGTCGAGGCGCCAGGAGCGGTAGATCAGGGCGAGCAGGAACGCGCTCACTCCGAAGGTGATCACGATGGAGGTGAGGATGAACGCCTGTGGCAGCGGGTCGCTCATCTCATCCGGGGCGCTCTCCCCCGCGATCGGCGCGTGCCCGAAGGTGCCCGACATCAGGAAGATCATCAGGTTGGCGCCGTTGCCGACGAGCAGGAACCCGAGCAGGATCCGGGTGAGGCCCCGATCGAGCATGAGGGTGAAGCCGCAGGCGAACAGCACCACCATGGCGATGACGAGGATCAGCGGGACGGTCACAGCGATCCTCCCCGCTCGACGCGGCCCGCGTGCGGTCCGGTCTGCTCCTCGTCGTGGTCGTCGGTGTTCGCGATCTCCTCGATCTCCTCGCCTTCCTCGTAGACGTCGACCTGCGATCCCAGGCTGCGCAGCACGTCGAGCACCAGACCGAAGACCACCATGTAGACGCCGATGTCGAACAGCGTCGAGGTGACGAAGGAGAGGTGCCCGAACGGGCCGAGGTCGAGGTCGAACCAGCTCGAGCTGAGCGCGGCCTCGCCGAAGAGCAGCGGCACGGCGGCGGTCGCGACCGAGATCGCGAGGCCGGTGCCGAGGATCCTGCCCGCGTCGAAGGGCACCGTCGCCCCCAGCTCGTGGCGTCCGCCCGCCAGGTACCGGGCGACCAGCGCGATGCCGGCCACGAGGCCGCCGGCGAACCCGCCGCCGGGCGCGTTGTGGCCCGCGAGCAGCAGGTAGATCGACAGGATGATGAGGGCGTGGAACACCAGACGGACCACGACCTCCAGGATGATGGAGCGGTTCGCGGGGTCGAGGCGCCGGCCGGCCAGGATCCAGGTGCCGCGCTCGGTGCGGTCCTGCGGATCGGCGACGCGCTGCAGGTGCTCGCGCACCCGGCTCCGCGCGTCGCGACGGCTGAGGCGCGGCAGGGAGCCGCTGCGGTTGCGCAGGAACACGAGCGAGGCGACGCCGGTCGCCGCCGAGAGCACGACGGAGAGCTCGCCGAGCGTGTCCCAGCCGCGGATGTCGACGAGCATCACGTTGACCACGTTGATGCCGTGCCCGCCCTCGACCGCGAGCCTGGGCAGCTCGAGCGAGATCGGATCGGCGACGCGGGCACCGAGTGCGAACAGCACCGCGGCTCCGAACAGGGTGCCGAGCGCCGTGCCGAGCACGACCCGGCCGATGCGGATCTTGCGGGTGCTCCGGCGCTGCATGCGCTGCGGCAGGCGTCGGATCACGAGCACGAAGGCGATGAGCGTGACGGTCTCGACGAGGACCTGCGTGAGCGCCAGGTCCGGGGCGCCGTGGAACGCATACAGGGCGGCCATGCCGTAACCCGTGAAGCCCACGAGGATGAGCGCCTGGAAGCGCTTCGTCGCGCGCAGAGTCGCGATGGCCGCGGCGATCATGAGCACGGCGAGCACGGGCTGCACCGCGTTGGTCGCGAGCGTGGTGTCGACCGGCTTTTGCCCGCTCGTGAGCAGGGTCCCCGTCATCGCGACGACGGTGACGCAGAGGATCACGGCCAAGTAGTACGGCAGGGAACCGCGCTGGGTGAACCCGGTGACGCGGAGCGCGAGCTCGTCGACGGCACGGGTGATCGAGAAGTAGGCGTGGGACGCGGTGAAGCGTTCGGGCCAGACCGGCAGGCGGTCGACGAGCCTGCGCGTGACGAAGAAGAGCAGTACACCGAGCGCGATGATGAACACCGAGATGAGCAGCGCGAGCGTCAGCCCGTGCCAGAGCGCGAGGTGCGCGGGGTCGAGGGACTCGACCCCCTCCGGGCCGGCCTGCTTCGCGAGCTCCTGGATGAATGGATCGAGCGCGGTCGCGCCGATACCGGCCGCGATGGCCGTGACGACGAACACGATCGGCGCGAACAGGATGCTGGGGTGCTGTCGATGCACGATGGAGCAGCCGATGACGCCGGGCTTGCGCGAGAACGCTCCCCACAGGAACCGCAGCACGTAGCCGGTCGTGCAGATGCTGCCGAGGATCATGACGATGAGCGCGAACCAGCCGAGCACGGGGCTCGAGGTGTCGCCCTCGGGCAGCATGACGAGGAGTTCGGTCAGTGCGGCTTCCTTGCCGACGAAGCCGAGCATGGGCGGAAGGCCCACCATCGAGGCGCCCGCGAGCGCGGCGGTGGCGGCCAGCACGGGTGCTTGGCGTCCGAGCCCGCTGATCTTGCGGAGGTCTCGCGTACCGACGCGGTGATCGATGATGCCGACCGCGAGGAACAGCGGAGCCTTGCCCAGTGCGTGCGCGAACAGGAGCACGGTCGCGGCGGCGTCGGTGCGCGGATCCGCGAGCCCGTAGAGCATGGTGAGCATGCCCAGCTGGCTGACCGTGCCGAACGCGAGGACCAGCTTGAGGTCGTACTGCCGGAGCGCGCGCAGCGCGCCGTGCAGCATGGTCGCCCCGCCGAGCAGGACGAGCGTGGTGCGGTAGCCGGGCATGTCGCCGAACGATGGGCCGAAGCGCGCCAGGATCAGGATTCCGGCCTTCACCATCGCCGCAGCATGCAGGTAGGCGCTGACGGGCGTGGGCGCGGCCATCGCGCCCGGCAACCAGAACTGGAACGGAATGATCGCGGACTTGCTGAGCGCGCCGAGCAGAACGAGATAGACGGCCGCGACCGCGGCTCCGCCCGTCGGCGGGTGCTGGAGGATGCCGTGGAGGCTGGTGGTGCCGGAGAGCGCGACGAGCGCGACGAGGCCGGCGAGCATCGCGAGGCCGCCCAGAGTGGTGACGATGAGCGCCTGCAGCGCCGCGGAGCGGCTGGTCCAGCGTTTGGACGCGTGTCCGATGAGCAGGAAGGACAGCACCGTGGTCGCTTCCCAGAAGATGAACATGAGGTACACGTTGTCGGCGACGACCAGGCCGAGCATCGCGCCCGCGAATGCGACGAAGGTGGCGCCGAATCTCGCGAGTCCATCTTCGGAGTCGCTGAAGTACCAGCGGCAGTAGATCAGGATGAGGCCGCCGGCACCGGTGACGAGCAGCGCGAAGAGTTCGGCGAGCAGGTCGACGCGGAACGACCAGTCGAGGCCGAAGAGCGGCACCCAGCTGACGTACTCGGTGAGCGCGGCCCCGTCGAGGATGCTGGGCAGCTGCGCGGCGTACAGCGCGCAGGCCGCGAGCGGTGCGAGCGCGAGCACGTAGAAGAATCGGGGGCCGAATCGGCGAAGGCCGGGATGAGCGATCAGCGCGGCGAGTGCCACGAGTCCGAGACTCACGCTCGTTACCGGCATAGGCATCCTCCCCCTGTTTCGGCTCAGCCCAGTCTATCGGGCGCGGAGGGGGTCGGACGCTGTCGGCGAACATCCGGGCGGTTCACGCCGAAGGCCGCGGTGGCGCTTCCGGGTACAACAAAAACGGGGCCAGTCCG
>NZ_LAYO01000070.1 GCF_000980875.1 Leucobacter sp. Ag1
GCCCGCGGCGAGCACCGAGGCGGCGCCGGCGACCGCGGCGTCGCCGGCGCCGGTGGGATTGCCGGCCAGCGGTTCGGCGAGGCGGGCGCGCAGCGCAACCGCGGGAGCGCCGTCGTCGGCGATCGGGCCGGCGATCAGCAGCATGCCCTCCGCCCCGAGCGAGCAGAGCACGCCGCCCGCACCGAGTCCGATGAGGGCGAGGGCTCCGGCGATCGGGTCCGCGAGACCCGTGGCGTCCGCGAGCTCCTCGCGGTTCGGTTTGACGAGGTCCGCGCCCGCGCGGGCCGCGCGCAGCAGCGCCGGACCCGAGGTGTCGACGACCGCGGGGACGCCGCGTCCGTGCGCGGCCGCGACGAGCACCTCGACGATCGCGTCGGGGGCGCCGGGCGGCAGACTGCCGGAGACCACGAGAACGGAGGCCCGCTCGAGCTCCTCGTCGGCGGCCGCGACGAGCTCGGCCCACTCCGCGGCGGTCGGATTCTCGCCGCGCTCGTTGAAGATGCTGGTGTCGCCGAGCGCCTCGTCCACGATGGCGGCGGAACGCCGGGTGGGTACCGAGACCGGCACGATCCGGTGCGGCACCCTGCTCTCGGCGAGCTCGTCGGCGAAGATCCGGCCGGTGGCGCCGCCCGCGGTCGTGAGCGCTCGGGCGGCGACGCCCTGCGCGTGCAGCACGCGCGTCACGTTGAGCCCCTTGCCGCCGGCGCGCACCCCGGCGGCCGGCACGCGGTGGCTGCCGCCCGGCACGACGCGCTCGGCGCGCCAGGTCAGATCGAGCGCGGGGTTGGGGGTGACGGTCACGACGGTCACGCGGCGCCACCGTCCGTCACCGTCGCGGTCGCCGTCGCGCGGGCTCGCGCGAACAGCGCGGCCCCGGCGAGGCCCGCGTCCTCGCCGAGCTCGGCCGGCAGGATCTCGGGGCGCCGGTGATAGCTGAGCCGGCGCTCCACCCGCTCGCGCAGTGGAGCGAACAGGGCGTCGCCGGCCCGGCTCAGGCCGCCCGCGATGATGATCGCCTCCGGGGCGAGGAACGCGGCGATCTGCGTGAAGGAGAGCGCCAGCGCATCGACCGCGCTGTCCCAGACCTCCGCGGCCACGGGGTCGCCGGCCTGCGCCCGGGCGAGCACGTCGTGGGCGCCGGAGGCGGGCGCGGTACCCGCCGACCGTGCCGCGGTGTACCGGCGCGCGATGGCACCGGCCGAGGCGACCGCTTCGAGGCAGCCGACCGCGCCGCAGGCGCACACGGGACCGTCGGCCACGGGCGAGTGGCCGAATTCGCCGGCGTAGCCCTGCGCCAGGTGGGCGCGGCCGTCGACGATGATGGTGCCCGCGATCCCCGTTCCGATGATCATGACGACGACGTCGCGGAACCGCCCGGCCGAGCCGAGCCGGTACTCGGCCATGCTCGAGCCGTGGATGTCGTGGTTGAACGCGACGGGCAGGCCGAGACGCTGTTCCGCGAGGTCGCGGATCGGAGCGTCGCGCCATCCGAGGTTGCTCGAGAACACCCCGATGCCGCGATCGGGATCGATGATCCCGGGGACGAGGAGCCCCGCGGCCGTCGGCCGGACCTCGGGGAACTCCCGGCGGTAGTCGTCGCGCAGCTCCGCGAGCCGGGCGACGATCCGCGCGGGGTTGCCCGCCCCGTCATCGGGGTCGAGCGGCGTCGCCGTGCGTCGCAGGCCGAGCACCGCGCCCGAGGGATCGACGAGGCCCGACTTGATGTCGGTTCCGCCCACGTCGAAGGCGAGCACGGGCTCGCCCGCGCGGAGGCTCGGCAATCGGGTCACGGTTCCAGGATGACGGATCGGGTGAGGTTGCGGGGTTGATCCGGGTCGAGCCCGCGCGCGAGGGCCCGCGCGAGCGCGACCCGCTGCGCGCGCACCAGGTCGGCGAGCGGATCGAGATCGCTCGTCTCGAACCGGGCGCCCGTCGCCGCGACCTGCGCCGAGAGGCCCTCGGGGGCCGGCCCGAACTGCCAGGTGACGCGCCCCGGGGCCGCGATCGAGATCGGGCCGTGGCGGTACTCCATCGACGGATACGACTCGGTCCAGGACTGCGAGGCCTCGCGCATCTTGAGCGCGGCCTCGTGGGCGAGACCCACGGTCCAGCCCATGCCGAGGTAGCTCGTCTGCTCGGCGGCCACCAGCGCGGGATCGAGATCCGCCGCGACGACCGTCGCGGCGTCGGCGATGGCCGTATCGAGGCGCTCGCCGAGGGACGCGCGGAACAGCGCGAGCGCGGTGGTCGCGAACCGGGTCTGCACGACCGACTGCTCGTCGGCGAAGGGGAGCAGCACGGCGTCGTCGACGAGGTCGACGAGCGGGGACTCGGGGTCGCCGATCACGCCGACGACGCGAGGTGCGTCGCCCGCGGCCGTGAGGTCGCCGACGAGCTCGAGCACCTCGCTCGTGGTGCCCGAGCGCGTGAGGGCCACGACGGCGTCGTAGCCGCGGTCGACGAACGCCTCCGACGCCGCGAACGCGTCGGTGACGCCCTGGCCCGCGCGCTCGCGGAGGACGGCGTAGCTCTGCGCCATGAACCAGGAGGTGCCGCAGCCGATCACGGCGACGCGCTCGCCGCGGGCGGGCAGCAGGGCCTGCTCGGCGCGCATCTGCTCGGCGCGCGCCCAGGTCTCGGGCTGGCTGGCGATCTCGGCGGCCATGTGGGCGCCGGGGGTGTGGGCGGCGGTCATTGCGCTCCTCCGAAGGATGTGGCGAGATGCGTGAAAGATGATCGCTTCTGATTCAATCACGCAAAAACCCGCAGGACAATGAGCGAATCTGGAGAATCGTGAAGATGGCGTGTGAATCGATCACGGGAACGATCAACAGGTCACAATTTGGTCACCTTCTTGACGAATTATCTCCTCCACCCCGAAGATGAGGGACAGACGAGCGCAGGGCCGCGTGCGGAACGAGTGCTCGTTGGCACTATCGCGCGCAGGGCTGCGTGCGATGCACGCACCGGCGCGTGGTTTCGTGGCGGTGTTCCATCAACGGTGAGGAACTGCACACATGAAGAAGTCAGTGAGGATCGGCGCGATCGCGCTCGCGGCCTCCGCCAGCCTGGCGCTCAGCGCCTGCGGGTTCGGCGGTGCGAGCGGCGGGGGATCGAGCGACTCCGGATCGAAGACCACGCTCAACCTGCTGGTCCCGAGCTACTCCGACAACACCCAGAAGCTCTGGAACGACGTGATCGCCGGCTTCGAGAAGAAGTACCCGGACATCAAGGTCAGCCTCGAGGTGCAGTCCTGGGACAACCTCGAGTCCGTCGTCACCACCAAGGTGAGCGGCAACAAGGCCCCCGACATCTACAACGGCGGCCCGTTCGCCGGCTTCGCCGGCGACGACCTGCTCTACGACGTCTCGGAGGTGACCTCGAAGGACACCTTCAGCGACTTCCAGGAGTCCTTCATCAAGAACGAGCAGCTCAACGGCAAGACCTACGCCCTGCCGTGGATCGCCTCGGCTCGCGCGCTGTTCGTGAACAACGACCTGCTCAAGCAGGCCGGGGTCTCGGCCGCGCCGAAGACCTGGGACGAGCTGCTCGATGCGGCGACCAAGGTGTCGAAGCTCGGCGGCGGCGTCGCCGGCTACGGCATGCCCCTCGGCTCCGAGGAGGCGCAGGCCGAAGCCGCGGTCTGGATGTGGGGCGGCGGTGGATCCTTCGGCGACGAGAAGAAGCTCACCATCGACGACCCGAAGAACCTGCCGGGCGCCGAGCAGATCAAGAAGATGATCGACGCGGGCGCCACGCAGAAGAACCCCGGTTCGACCAACCGCTCTCCGCTGATGGACATCTTCGTCCAGGGCAAGATCGGCATGCAGGTCGGCCTGCCGCCGACCGTCGGGCAGATCAAGGAGAACAACCCGAAGCTGAACTACTCGATCGTCCCGATCCCGACCAAGGACGGCTCGCCGTTCACGCTGGGCGTCGCCGATCAGCTCATGGCGTTCAAGAACGACGGCAAGAAGAAGGACGCCATCACCAAGTTCTTCGACTACGTCTACAGCGCCGACGTCTACGTGCCGTGGGTCAAGGCCGAGGGCTTCCTCCCCGTCACCAAGTCGGGATCCGAGCAGCTGTCGAGCGAGGAATCGCTCAAGCCGTTCCTCGACGTGCTGCCGAGCGCGAAGTTCTACCCGTCGACCAACCCCAAGTGGTCGTCCGCCGACGCCGCGTTCAAGGCGCTCGCGGGCCAGCTCGAGAAGAAGCCGGCCCAGCAGGTGCTCACCGAGATCCAGAAGCAGGCGGACGCCGGCTGAGCCGGCTCGTCCGAACCGCAACGAGAGGGAACGGTGACCGCGACACCATGAGCACCACGATCGAATCGTCACCGCTTCCGAGCGGAGCCGCCGGGGGAGACCCCGGCGGCTCCGCCCCGTCGCCGAAGCGCTCCGGCCGCCCCTCCGGCGGGCGAGAGCTGCTCCGCGCACTCCCCTGGGTGGGGCCCGCCCTGGTGCTCATCGTCGCCGTGGTCTTCTTCCCGGCCGGCGTCATGTTCTGGAACTCGACCCGGCACATCTCGCAGTCGGGCGTCGACAAGGGCTCGGCCGGGTTCGACAACTTCGTCACGGTCTTCACCTTCGAATCCTTCTGGCCGATCTTCTTCCGCACGATCCTCTGGGTCGTGGTCGTCGTGAGCATCACGATCCTGCTCTCGCTCGTGATCGCCCAGGTGCTCAACAAGTCGTTCCCGGGGCGCAAGATCGTGCGCCTCGCGGTCATCATCCCGTGGGCGGCCTCCGTGGTCATGACGACGATGGTCGTCTACTACGGCCTCGAGCCGTACTTCGGCATCATCAACAAGTTCCTCGTCGACGTCGGGCTCATCTCGACGCCGGAGGGCTTCGGCTGGACCCGCAACCCCGGCACCGCGTTCATGTGGTCGATCATCGTCGCGATCTTCGTGTCGCTGCCGTTCACCACGTACACGATCCTGGCCGGGCTGCAGACGGTGCCGAGCGAGACGCTCGAGGCGGCCAAGGTCGACGGTGCCGGGCCCGCCCGCACATACTTCACCGTGGTGCTGCCGCAGCTGCGCAGCGCGCTCGCGGTGGCGGCGCTCATCAACATCATCAACGTCTTTAACTCGCTGCCGATCCTGAAGGTCATGACGGGATCGATCCCGGGCTACGACGCCGACACGATCATGACGATGGTGTTCAAGTACATCGAGAACCAGCACCGGGTGGACGTCGCGAGCGCGCTCTCGGTCGTGGCCTTCATCATCGTCATCGTGATCGTCGCGGTGTACGTGAAGGTCGTCAAGCCCATGCGGGAGGTCTGAGCCGTGGCCGTCGTCGAACCCAGCACCCGCACCATGACCCTGCCCGTCGGGCGCCGCGCCAAGAAGGTGCGCACCGAACGGGTCACCCCGGGCCGCATGGCCCTGCGCATGCTCGCGGGCCTCATCGTGCTCGTGATCTTCGTGCTGCCCTACACGATCATGTTCTTCGGGGCGGTCAAGACCAAGTCCGAGATCCGCTCGGTCGACCCGACCTACTTCCCGAAGGAGTTCCACTGGGACAACTTCGTGTCGATGTGGGCGACGCCCGAGACGCCGCTGCTGCAGAACCTGATCTCCACGATCGTGATCTCGGTGTTCGCGACCCTGCTCGTGCTGCTCGTCGCGCTCCCGGCGGCGTACTACACGGCGCGGTTCCGGTTCCCCGGCCGCATGGTCTTCCTGTTCCTCGTGATCGTGACCCAGATGCTCCAGCCCGCGGTGCTCACCTCGGGTCTGTTCCGCCAGTTCTCGGCGCTCGGGCTGCTCGACACCTGGGCCGCGATGATCTTCGTGAACGCGGCGTTCAACCTCTCGTTCGCGGTCTGGATCATGCACTCCTTCTTCGCCGGCGTGCCCAAGGAGGTCGACGAGGCGGCGCAGATCGACGGGGCCGGCCGCTTCGCCGTGCTCTTCAAGATCAACCTGCCGCTCGTCTGGCCGGGAATCGTGACCGCGATCGTGTTCACCTTCGTCGCCTGCTGGAACGAGTTCGCGGCGTCGCTCGTGATCCTGCAGACCGCGGGCAATCAGCCGCTCTCGGTCGCGCTGACCAAGTTCGTGGGGCAGTACGAGACGAGCTGGCAGTACGTGTTCGCGGTGTCGCTCGTCGCGATCCTGCCCGTGGTGATCCTGTTCATGCTGATCGAGAAGCGCCTGGTCGGCGGGCTCACCGCCGGCAGCGTGAAGTAGTCGCTTCGGGCGTCTGCAAGGGCCGGGCCGCGCTTCCCGCGCGGCCCGGCCCTTGAGCGTTCGCGGGGTTCGGGGGTATCGTTGCGCATGTTATTGGTCGCTCGACCAAGAGGTGCCGCGACGTCGGCGCGACGCCGAACCCCGAGGAGCCACCGTGAGCGACGCCGAGACGATCCTGCGAGCGGGGAACCTGATCGACTTCGGCCCCGCGGGGAGCCGGCCCGAGCCGCTCGGCACGCACCTCGTGATCGCGGACGGCCGCATCGTCGCGGTCGGCGGCGCAGAGCTGGAGCGGGCGTACCCCGACGCCGAGGTCATCGACTTCGGCGGCGACGCGGCGATCCTGCCCGGCCTCATCGACTGCCACACCCACCCCGTCTGGGGGTCCGAGAGTCAGGGCGGCAGCCTCGGCCTCGGCGGCGTGACCTCGCTCGCGCAGCTGCGCGAGCGGCTCGAAGCGGCGCACGCCGCGGCGGATCCCGATGCGTGGATCACCGGCTACGACCTCGACGTGAACGCATTCGAGGGGGCCGAACCGAACGGGCGGGTGTTCGAGGAGTGGCTGCCCGGGCGGCGCGTGTCGCTCATGACCCGGGACGCGCACGCACTCGTCGTGAGCCCCGCGGTCGTCGCCGGGATCGGGCTGACGGGCGACGAGGTCTTCGCCGACGCGTCGTCCATCGTGGCCGACGCGGGCGGGCCGACCGGGTGGGTGCTCGAGCTGCAGGCGATGGACCTGGTGCTCGCCCACCTGCCGCAGGCGCCGCTGGCGGTGCAGGCGGACTACCTGGCGGACGCGCTGCGGCGTTTCGCCGAGACCGGGCTCACCGAGGTGCACGCGCTCGATTTCCACGAGCCGTCGCGCGAGCTCTACGAGGAGCTCGAACGGCGCGGCGAGCTGCCGGTGCGGGTGCGGATCTATCCGCTCGTGCCCGCCGACTCGACGCCCGAGGTCTGGGCCGGGATCGCAGCACTGCAGGGGGTCGGCGGACGGCGCTGGCGGGTCGACGGGGCGAAGTTCATGCTCGACGGGACGGCCGACAACGGCACCGCCTGGTTCGCCGAGCCGGATCGCCTGGGTGAGAACCACGAGGCGCTGTGGCGCAGCACCGACGCCTACCGCGAGGCCGTGCGATTCTTCACCGAGCGCGGCGTGCCGACCGCGACGCACGCCATCGGCGATGCCGCGGTCGACTTCGTGCTCGACGTCGTCGCCGAGGTCGGGCACGCGCCCTCCGCGCCGCACCGCGTCGAGCACATCGAGTCGATCCCCGACGCGACGGTCGTCCGCTTCGCCGAGCTCGGCGTGGTCGCGAGCATCCAGCCGACTCACGCCACCCGCCTCACCGAGGCCGATGGGAGCGACAACTGGTCGCGTCGGATCGGGCCGGATCGGGTCGCGCACGGCTGGCGGATCCGCGACCTGATCGCCCAGGGCGCGCCCGTCGTGCTCGGCTCGGACTGGCCGATCGGGATCGGGGACCCGCGGGTCTCGCTCGCGGATGCCCAGCTGCGGCGGCCGGTCGGCGAACCGGATCGCGGGGAGCACCAGCCCGAGCAGAAGATCGATGCCGCTGCGGCCTACCGCAGCATGACGAGCGTGCCCGCGGGGCTGTTCGCTGGCGCTGGCGATGTCGCCGGCGCTGGCGCTGCCGCGGGGGATGCGCCGCGCGGGCGGTTCGAGCCGGGCTCGGTCGCCGACCTCACCGTGCTCGCGGCGGATCCGATGGGCCTGCCGCCCGAGGCGCAGGCCGTGAACCCGGTGCTCGCGACCTTCGTCGACGGCGGGCGCGTGGTCGGTGCGTAGGCGGACGATCGGTCGGATGCCCCAGACCCGAGGTCGGGCGCCGCCGCCCGCGCTCGGCCAGCATGGAACCATGACCACCACCGCCCCCGTCCCCATCGTTCCCGTGCAGGCAGACGCGAAGCCGGGCCGCCTCAACTACGGCGCCCTGATCGCGATGATGCTGATGAGCTTCTTCCTGGTCACCGCGGAGTTCCTGCCGAGCGGCATGCTCACCCGGATCGCCGATGGACTCGGCGTCACCTCGGGCCAGGCCGGCCAGATGGTCGCCGTCACGGCCTTCGCGGGTCTGCTCGCCGCACCCACGGTCGGCCTGCTGTTCCCGCGTCTCGACCGGCGTTCCCTGCTGGTCTGGCTCTCGATCACCGCGGCGGTGTCGAACGCGCTCGTCGCGGTCGCGCCGAACCTGCTGCTCGTGATCCTCGCCCGGTTCCTGCTCGGCGCCGCGATCTCGGGGTTCTGGTCGATGTCGATCTCGGTCGCGGCGAAGATCGCGGGCCCTGAGCGGCTCGGGCGCGCGGTCATGTTCAACTCGGCCGGCGTCTCGCTCGCGACCGTCGCGGGTGTGCCGCTCGGCGTGATGCTCAGCGAGGCCATCGACTGGCGCGGGGTGTTCGCCGTCGCGGCCGTGGCGAGCGCGCTGCTCGCCGTCGTGCTGCGCTGGCTGCTCCCGGCGGTGCCCGCGGAGCGCTCCGCGAAGCTCTCGACGATGATCGCGGCGCTGCGCCGTCCCGGGATCGGCTTCGGCGTGATCGCCAATATCTTCGTCGTGACCGGCCACTTCCTCGCCTACACCTACGTGCGCGTCGCGCTGGAGCGGGTGCAGGAGGGCGGGACTCCGGTCGAGGCGGACACCATCGTCGTGCTGCTCGCCCTCTTCGGCGTCGGCGGCCTGATCGGCAACATCGTGTTCGGTTTCGTGGTCGATCGCGCGTACCGGGTGCTCGCGGTGCTCACGCCGGTCGTGATCGCGGGACTCCTGCTGCTCGTCATCGCCGCATCGGGATCCCTGTGGGCCACGGGTGCCGCGGTGTTCGTCTGGGGCTTCTTCTTCGCCTCGTGGTTGCTCATCGCGAACACCTGGGCGGGCCACCGCATGCCCGACATGCTCGAAGCGGGCGGCAGCCTCGTCGTGGTCGGGTTCCAGAGCGGGATCATGATCGCCGCGGGGATCGGCGGGGCGCTGGTCGATGCGATGGGCATCGCCCCCGTCTACGCGGTCGGGGCGGCCCTGTTGCTGCTCGGCGCCGTGCAATTCGGTCTCTCGGACCGGATCTCGGAGGCGCACCACCGCCTGCAGCGCCGCTGAGCGGATGCCGCGCGGGCGTCGCGGTCAGACCCTCGACGCCCGCAGCAGCGCGTCGGAGCGCCAGGCCGAGGGGGTGAGGCCGGTGCGGCGCCGGAACGCGCGGCTGAAGCCTTCGTCGGATCCGTATCCGATCGCGCGGGACACCTCGGAAACGCCCCGGCCCTGCGCGAGCAGATCCTGCGCGGACCGGATCCGCACCTCGGCCACGTAGCTCGCGGGCGAGATCCCGAGCGCCCCGCGGAAGCGCTCGGCGAACACCGAGCGCGACATGGCTCCGGTGCGGGCGAGATCCTCGAGCGACCACTCGCGGCCGGGGTCCGCGTGCACGGCCTCGACGACGCGGTCGAGGAACGGGTCGCCCGTGCGCGACGGCCAGCCGGCCGGTGCGCAGCCCCGGATCGCCCACGCCCGGATCACCGAGACGAGCACCGTGTTCGCCATCATGCGGCACACCACGGAGCTGCCGGGCTGATCGGCGCAGAGATCGTCGTCGCTGCCGAGCTTCGGCCCCAGCTGCGCCGCCAGGGCGGCGACCGCGGGATCGCTGCCGGGCAGGTCCCGAACGTACAGGGACGCGGGCAGCAGTCCGAGGATCCCGTCGTCCGTCGCGGGGAGTTCGAGGGACGAGACGAGCACGAACGCGTCCTCCGCCGCGTGCAGCAGCACGGCGCGGGGGTCCGTGAACAGCAGGGCGTCGCCCACTTCGAGGGAGCCGGGGATCCCGTGCTCGGAGACGGCGGCCCGCCCGCTCGACTCGGCCCGGAGCGAGCCGCAGATCACGTAGACGAGCGCGACGGCGCCGTCGGGGATCGCGACGGGTTCGCCGGCGCGCAGATCGACCCGGTGCTGCCGGAGCAGTCGGGCGTCGACGCCCGAGAGCACCCGGTCGATCGCGGTCTCCGCGGGTTCGAGAGTCTGGGCCATGACAGGGGCAACCGGTGCGAGGGCTCCGGTATTCCGCTCCCGGCGTGTCGGTCGGGTCAGCTCCGCGTCGTCGACTCGCGGATGTCGAGGGTCGCCGAGGGGACGGTCAGCGGGAGCTCGAGGTCGCGGCCCTCCGCGAGCCGCACCGCGATCTCGACCGCGCGCCGCGCGGTCTCCTCGGGGTGCAGGTCGAGCGTGGTCACGGTGGGGCTCGAGGTTCGGTTCTGCATGGCGCCGGATCCGCCCGCGACCAGGAGGTCCTCGGGCACGCGGATCCCGCGCCGGATCGCCGCGGCCGTGACGCCGGCGGCGTGCCGGCCGGTGAGGCAGAAGATCGCGTCGGGGCGGTCCTCGGGATCGCCGTCGAGGAAGTGCGACACGATCGTCTCGCCGGCGTGCTCGCCCTCGGCCTCGGGCATCGCGAAGACGAGCGGCGTCTGGCCGCGCTCGGCGGCCCAGGCCTCGAGCGTGCGGATCGAGCCGAGGTTCCAGTCGTTGCGGTCGGTGCCCGTGACCAGGGCGATGCGGCGCGCGCCGACCTCGGCGAGGTGGGAGATCATGAGGCTGGCCTGCTGCTCCGCACCCTCGTCGATCTCGAGGAACTCGCCGCGCCGGGCGGGGTCCGCGCCGACGGTGACGAACGGGATCCGCTGCTCGGTGAGCATGGTGAGCACGGGGTCGTCCTCGAACGGCTCGGTCACGATGTAGGCGTCGGCGGCGAGGGCGCTGAGCGGCACTCCCGGACGGGTGGGGTCGTCGACGAGCATCATGCTGTACCCGTGCTCCATCGCGGTCAGAGACGCGGAGCCGGCGATGCGGAGGAAGTAGTCGACGCCCTCGGGCAGGAAAGTGTCGAGGCTGTGGAAGGGGCGGATCACGAGGGCGAGGAGACCGAGCCGGGAGTTCTGCAGCCCGCGCGCGATCGCGCTGGGGCGGTAGCCGATCTCGGCGGCGATCCGCTCGATGTTCTGGACGGTCTCGCGGCGCACGACACCCTTGCCGTTGAGCGCGTGCGAGACCGTGGTCGGCGAGACGCCCGCCGCCTTCGCCACGTCCTTGATCGTCGGTCTCCCACTGGGTTTCACTCGGTCAGGATAGCCCGTTCCCGGCCCTTCCATCGTATGCGCGTTCGACTTCGCGCCCGCATCGACCCGTTATCGAAAAGTGATACCCAAAACGTTTTGCCCAAATCGTTTTGGGTGTTACTCTCGCTCCCGGGTCTCGTCCGGCGCACGCAGGACGTCAGGGGATTCAATGACGAAACTTCGAATGGAGAACTCATCGTGAAATTCGCGAAGACGAGGGTCGCAGTCGCCCTCCTTGCAGTCACGGGTCTGGCACTCGCCGGGTGCGCATCGGGCGCGCGCGGCGGCGGCAGCGAGGGGAAGGTCGACGACTCCAAGCTGCAGCAGACCACGCCCGCGGCGAAGGGCGACATCGACAAGGTGACGTGGAACTCGACCTACGGCGAGCTCGCCACGCTCGACCCGGCCAAGGCGTTCAACTACCCCGAGAACACGATCGTGGCGAACCTCTGCGAGCCGCTGTTCCAGATGCAGCCCGACTTCTCGATCAAGCCGAACCTCGCGACCAAGGCCGAGACGACCGACGGGCTCACTTGGAAGATCGGGATCCGCGACAAGGTCACCTTCTGGGACGGCTCGCCGATGACCATGCAGGACGTGCTCTACTCGCTGAAGCGCCACAACGACCCCTCCGAGGGTAGCTACTGGACCGGCGGCGTCACCGCGAACATCGCGAAGGTCGAGCAGAGCGGCGATCACGAGATCACCATCACGCTCAAGTCGCCCGACCAGATCCTGCCCTCCTCGCTCTCGACCGTGCTCGGCGTCGTCGTGCAGGAGAAGCAGCGCAAGGCGGCCGGCCAGAACTACGGCAACCCCGACACCGGCGTCATGTGCACCGGCCCGCTCTCCTACACTCCCGGTGACTGGAAGCAGGGGCAGTCGATTTCGCTGAAGCGCTTCGACGGCTACTGGAACGCCGACAAGAAGGCGAAGGCCAAGGAAGTCCAGATCGGCTTCGTGGTCGATCCGACCGCCATCGCGACCGGCCTGAAGAGCGGCGACATCCAGGGCTCCTACGACGTGCCGCTGCCGGCCCTCGGCGAGCTCTCGGGCAGCACGAGCGGAGCGATGGTCTACGGCCAGGGCATGCAGATCATGGCCATCATCTCGACCGGCAAGGGGACCTTCGGCGACCCGGCCGTGCGCCGCGCCCTCACCCGCGCCACCGACCGCCAGGCCATCGCCGACACCGTCTACGAGGGCACCGCGACTCCGTCGCGCTCGGTCGTTCCGCAGTCGCCGTGGGACGCGATCCCCGACGCCGCGAAGCTCCGCGACAAGGAACTGCCCGACCTGAGCTACGACGTGAAGGCCGCCAAGGAGGAGCTGAAGGCCGCCAAGGTCGACCTGTCGAAGCCGATCAAGATCGCCTACCCGTCGGAGCGCGGCTTCTACGCCGACATCCTGAACGAGATGGCGAACGGCGCGAAGGAGCTCGGCCTCACGCTGCAGCCCACCGGCGTGCCCAGCGCGCAGTTCGGCGCCTTCTTCTCGGACCCGAAGGCCCGTGAGGGCTTCGACGGCTTCGTCACGACCAACTACCTGAGCGCCCCGGACCCGCTGCTGCACCTCATCAGCGTCGCGAAGACCGGCAGCGACCAGAACTACTCGGGCTTCTCCGACCCGCAGGTCGACTCGGCGCTCGACGCCGCGCTCGCCGAGAAGGACGTGAAGAAGCGCACCGAGCTCACGGTGAAGGCCGAGGCGCTCGTCATGCAGCAGCAGCCGTGGGTCCCGATCGACGACCTGGCGGTGCGCATGTACCTGAACAAGAAGGTGACCGGCGCCCCCGCATCGTTCGTCTACCTGTACTACCCCTGGGCCGCCGACCTCGGCTCGGCCGAGTAAGCGAACCCTCGGAAGGGATCGTCCATGACCTACGTCCTGAAACGGCTCGGCGCCCTCGTCGCCGTGCTCATCGTGTCCAGCTTCATCGTGTTCTCGGGCATGTACCTCGCCCCGGGAAGCCCCGAGCAGTTCCTCGTGCAGGGGCGCACGGTGAGTCCGGAGGTGCTCGCGGCGATCCGCGCGCAGTACGGCCTGGACGATCCCTTCCTGCTCCGCTACTGGCACTGGCTGGTCGGAGTGATCCAGGGCGACTTCGGCCGCTCCCTGCTCACGCAGCAGGATGTGGCCTCCCTCGTCGCCTCCCGCCTCCCGACCACACTCTTCCTCGCCGCGTTCGCGGCGATCCTGATCGGTGTGTTCGGCGTCGGGCTCGGCGTCCTCGCCGCGACCCGCTCGGGCGTCTTCGAGAAGCTCGTCGTGTTCGGCTCGAACCTGGGCTTCGCGGTCCCGACCTTCTTCGCGGCGCTGATCCTCATGTTCGTGTTCGGCTCGAACCTCGGCTGGTTCCCGGTGTCGGGTTCCGGAACGGGCTTCGGCGACCGGCTCTGGCACCTCACGCTCCCCGCGATCGCGCTCGCGTTCCCCGGCATCGCCGTCGTGGCCCGCATCACGCGCACCGCGGTGCGCGAGGAGCAGGGATCCGAGCACGTGGTCATGGCGATCGCGCGCGGCGTGCCCAAGCAGCTCGTGCTGTGGCGGCACACGATCCGCAACTCGATGCTCCCCGTGAGCACGGTGCTCGGCACCCAGATCGCCGGCCTGCTCGCCAGCGCGTTCGTGATCGAGTACGCCTTCACCCTCGACGGGCTCGGCGCGCTGCTCGTGAACTCGGTGCAGAAGAAGGACTTCGCGGTGGTGCAGGCGATCGCCCTCATCATGGTGCTCGCCTTCGGCATCATCAACCTCATCGTCGACCTGCTCTACGCGGTGATCGACCCACGCGTTCGGCTGAGCAAGGGAGTGTCGGCACGATGAACGAGCGGAAGTTCAAGGGCGGGCCGGGCACGAACACCCGGTCCCAGGACACGGTCGCGGTGCAGCTGATCCGCAAGCACCGCGCGGACGCCCCGATCTCGGGCTGGCGCCGCTTCGTGCGCCGTCTCGGACCGGTGGGCGTGGTCAGCCTCGCGATCATCGTGCTGGTGGTGCTGATGGCGGTGTTCGCGCCGATCATCGCCCCGCAGGATCCCTTCGCGGGCAGCGTCACCGGCCGGCACGAGGCGTGGAGCCTCGCGCACCTCATGGGCACCGACCAGTCGGGGCGCGACATCTTCTCGCGCATCATCTGGGGTGCGCGTACGAGCCTCCTCGGGCCGACGCTCGTGGTGCTCATCGCGGCGACGCTCGCCACCACGCTCGCCCTCACGGCGGTCTGGTTCGGCGGCAAGGTCGACGCGCTCATCAGCCGCGTGCTCGACATCCTCTTCGCATTCCCCAACATGCTCCTCGCGATCCTCGCGGTCGCGATCTTCGGACCGTCGCTGCTCACCGCGTCCATCGCGCTGGCCATCGGCTTCACCCCGTACTCCGCCCGAGTGATCCGCTCCGTCGCGCTCCGCGAGCGCGGCCTGCCCTACGTCTCGTCGGCGCAGCTGCAGGGCATCTCCGGGTTCCTCATCACGGTGCGGCAAATCCTGCCGAACGTGCGCACCCAGATCCTCACCGGCATGACCATCAACTTCGGCTACGCCATGATCGAGCTCGCCGCGCTCTCGTTCCTCGGGCTCGGCGTGCAGCCGCCCACCCCCGACTGGGGCCTCATGGTCTCGAACGGACAGGCCTCGCTGCAGCAGGGCTTCTGGGAGCAGAGCGTCTTCGCCGGTCTCGCGATCGTGATCACCGTCGCCGCCTTCGGCTACGTCGGCGAGCAGCTCGGCGGCCGCCGCGCGGCAGGAAGGACCCGCTGATGCTGAACATCGAAGACCTCGTCCTCACCGTCGTCGACCCCGAGACCGGGCATGAGACCGAGATCCTGCACGGCAGCACGCTCGCGCTGCAGCAGGGGGAGGCGCTCGGCCTCGTCGGGGAATCCGGCTCTGGCAAGTCCATGACCCTCAAGTGCATCCTCGGCATCGAGCCCTCCGGGGCGCGGGTCGAGGGGCGGGTCGAGCTCGACGGCACCGACCTGCTGGCCGCGTCCGGCGACGTGCTGCGGAGGATCCGCGCCAACGACCTGGCGCTCATCGCGCAGAACCCGCACGGCGCGCTCAACCCGGTGCTGCCCGTCGAGCGCTTCCTCATCGAGGGCATGAGCGACGCCCGGAACCTGCCGAAGGCCGAAGCGCGCGAGCGCGCGGCCGAACTGTTGCGCCAGGTCGGGATCACCGACACGGATCGCGTGCTGGCCTCGTACCCGCACCAGCTCTCGGGCGGCATGCTGCAGCGCGTCGTGATCGCGGGAGCGATCTCGGGCGAGCCGAAGCTGCTGCTCGCCGACGAGCCCACCACCGCGCTCGACGTGACCACTCAGGCCGAGGTCGTCGCGATCCTGGACGAGATGCGGCGCGAGCACGGCCTCTCGATGATCTTCGTGACGCACGACCTCGACCTCGCGGCCGCGGTCTGCGATCGCCTCGCCGTGATGAAGGACGGCGAGATCCTCGAGGTCGGCACCCCGGAGGAGATCCGGGACCACCCGAAGACCGACTACACCCGGGCCCTCATGGCGGCGCGGCCGATGCTGTACCCCGAGGGGCACGAGGCGAACCGTGGTGCTGACCGCGGTGGGGATCACGGAACGGATCACGGCACGAACGAGGAGGCGGACGCATGAGCGAGCCGATCATCCAGGTCGAGCACCTGAAGCGCACCTTCAAGCTCGGACGCGGCGCGAGCGTCGCCGCGCTCGACGACGTGACGTGCGAGCTGCGGCCGGGCACCTGCCTCGCCGTCGTCGGCGAGTCCGGATCGGGCAAGTCGACCCTCGCCCGCGTGGTCGTCGGCCTCGAGCGCGCCGACTCCGGCTCGGTGCGCATCGCCGGTACCGAGGTCAAGCCGACCACCGCCCGGAGCGCGCTCCGCGAGCGGGCCAAGCTCGTGCAGATGGTGTTCCAGGACCCTCAGGGATCCCTGAACCGCTCGCTGCCCGTCTCGGCGACCATCGACGAGATGCTGCGCGCGCACCGCCCCGATCTCGATCGCGCCGGGCGCCGCGCCCGCGTGCTCGAGCTGTTCGACGAGGTCGGCCTCACCGAGCGCCACGCCGACGCCAAGCCCGGTGCCCTCTCGGGCGGGCAGAAGCAGCGCGTCGCGATCGCCCGTGCGCTCGCGGCCGAGCCGAAGATCATCGTGCTCGACGAGGCCGTCTCGGCCCTCGACGTGTCGGTGCAGGCCCAGGTGCTCGACCTGCTCAAGCGGCTGCGCGCCGAGCACGGTCTGTCGTACCTGTTCATCACGCACGACCTCTCGGTGGTGCGCGACATCGCCGACGACGTCGTCGTGATGCGCACCGGCCGGATCATCGAGCGCGGCACGGTGAGCGACGTGCTCGACCGACCGCAGGAGCCCTACACCCGACTGCTCATCGCCTCGGCCCCCAGGCCGGGCTGGAAGCCGCAGCGCGGACTGCGCGACGCCCTGCTGGGCGGCGCCGCGGTCTGACCCCGGGCCCCCGGGCCCCGCGGGCCGGTCGGCGCTCCGCCGACCGGCCCGCACCATTCCACCGAACCGAGAGGATCACCATGACCACCACCGAGCGTCTTCACCTGCGAGTCTCGGGAGAGACCCGTGCTGAGCTCGGGCGCAGCCGCGGATCGCAGCTGCGGGATTCGCTTCCGGCCGCCTACGCGAAGTACGCCGAGCTGTTCCGGATCCTCGGAGTCGACGAGGAGACGGAACGGCAGGGCGCCGAGCGCGTCATCGCGGCGCTCGCCGCCTGGCGTCCCGCGGTCGTCGAGGAGCTCGCCGGGATCGCGGAGGGCTCGGGCTTGACCCTCGCCCAGGTGGTCGCGCTCAACGCGCGCACCGAGGTCCTCGCCCTCGGCAAGGCGGCCTCGAGCGAGTGCTCGACCGTGACCGCCGTGATCGACGGCCGGCACCGCGCGGTGCAGACCTGGGACTGGCACATCGAGCTGGCCCCGTTCTGGCACACGCACGAGGTCGACGGACCGGGCTACCGCTACGCGGGCCTCACCGAGCAGGGCATCGTCAGCAAGATCGGCGTGAACGAGGCGGGACTCGCCCTGCACTTCAACATCCTCGGCCACCGCGAGGACGGTCCGTCGGGCGGGCCCATGCACGTGCTGTCGTCGATCGTGCTGACCGAGTGCGCCTCGGTGGACGAGGCCATCGCGCTGATCCGCAGCGCACCCATCGCGTCGTCGTCGGCGTTCACCATGCTCGACGCCGACCGCGCGGTTTCGGTCGAGATGAGTCCCGCGGGCGTCTTCGTGATCGAGGAGGTCGCGGGATCGGTGCAGCGCACCAACCACTTCCAGGACGCGGAGCCGCTCGGCGGGCAGAAGTCCGAGATCTACGAACCCGACTCGTCGGAGCGGCTGGCGCTCGTGCGCGAGCGGATCGCCGACGGCGGCCCCGCCGACACCGCGGCGCTCGTCGAACTGCTCGTCTCGGGCGAGGGGCAGCCGCCGCTCACCTGCCACGCCGACATGGCGAAGGGCTACGGGGAGCGCTGGGCGACCCTCGCGACGATCGTCACCGATCCCGAGCGGCGCTCGATCCGGATCCTCGACGGCATGCCGACCGACGCGGCGACGGGGGAGTGGCGCGAGATCGACCTCGCGGGCTGATCGCCCGTCGCCTCCCCGCGGCCGTCCGCGCACCGCGCGGGCGGCCGCGTTCGAGCCGGGCAGGACGTGGGACACTCGTCGCTCGACAAGCCGAGCACGAAGCACGCCGAGAACGCCCAGCAGGTCTCGCAGGTCGGCGGCACCGTCGCGAACGCCGCGGGAGCGGCCTCGTCGACCGGCGGAGCGGCAGGCGGTGCGGGCAAGGCCGCATCGCAGGGGGGGGGGGGGCGAAGGCTCCCGCGAAGGCTCCCCAGGCCGCTCCGAAGAACGCGAGCGTCCCGAGGAGCACGCCCGCTGCCCCGCGCCCGGCCGCGCCGCAGCGCACCTTCTCGACGACGAACGTGTCCAGCACGTCGGTCGACCGCTCCAGCAGCGTCGACCGCCGCAGCAAGACCGTGAACAAGTCGAAGAGGCGCATCGCTCCGCCGAAGTCCGGCGGCAAGGGCGGCAAGGGCACGAAGGGCCTGAAGCCGGGCGGGGCGCGGGCAAGCAGGCCTGACCGGCGAGCACCCTCCAGCAAAAGCAGAACCTCCACGGCGCCAGCCGTGGGGGTTCTGTGCTCTCCCCAGCGCACTCCCCGCGGGGAGGCGCTCGGGCTGTGGTGGCTATTGCGGGAGCGTCGCGAACGGGATGGCGAACCAGACGATCACGACGACGGTGACGGCAGCGCTGAGGTAGCCGACGACGAGCGCAACGCGGTGCTGGCGCCGCGCTTCCTGGCACGGCCGCCCGCGACGTGCCCCAGCGGGATCGCGACGAGCCAGAGCCCGAGGAATGCGACGAGGAACGAGACGGCTGAGAGCGCCTCGTGGCGGTCGGGGGCCGCGACGGACTGCGCGGCGGGCGTTGGGGCGATTGCGGTGTTCGACATGGTGGGGGTCCTTTGGCTGGTGATCCGATCACCCCCCTATCCCGGCCCGCCGGAGGCGGGCACCCGCCGACCGAGCTACGCGAGCGACACGGACACCCGTACTTGGATAGCGGCCTGCTAGGCCGCAGAGTGCCCGAACACTAGAATGCGAAGTACTCGTACAGGGCATTACCAAAGGCGGAAAATGCAGCGCTTCTCGGACTATTTCAATCTCGGCCTGACTCAGTCATCGCTGGATTTCGTCAACATAGATGTGCGGGAAGACTCGCCGGTCTACATCGACCCCCATGCGATACGGACTCAGCAGGGTGAGTGGATCGCTTCCTGCCAGGTGTCGATCACCACGTACTTCGACTCTCTGCTCGGTGCAGTCAGATCGAAAGACGCATCTCGGATTCGTGAGCTCATCGTGCCGCTCTCTGAGCCCAATGAGACGCATCTTGGGGAAAGCGAAGGCAAATCTCGCGGAAGGTCGCTCGGGAGCGAGAAAAAGGCCCAGGAGCTCATATCTGCGCTCCAGCGGAGCCGTGCCATCAAGAGCGGTCTTCTGGCGGATCTTGAGGAGAGCATCCTCTTCGTGGATGGCATCGGTGTCGACATCCTGAGTGACATAACGACATGCCTCATCCGAACGCAGCTGATCGCCTACACGAAGAACCAGTGCGAGTTCCATGGGGTGAAGACAGAGCTGCAGTTCACAGATCCGACCTGGGATTCGGCCACTCGGGCGTGGCTTCCTGGCGCGGAGCATGACCTACCTCGCGGCCCTGATGGTGCCCTTCTCTTGGTCCCGAGGTCGATCGTGAGGGTGAAGCCGGAGCTGGACAAGGACAAGTTCTTCAGAAACTACATCCGCCCTTTCTATGTCGACTCAGAACTGAGCAAGGGCGTTGCCTCTGAGTTCGTGAAGCTCATTGCTGCTGGAAAGAAGAACGAGCGCCTAGACGTGAAACTCACGGAACTCGATAAGCATCTCGGTACGACGAAGGCCGCCATTGCTAGGCATGCCGAGGAGTACCCCCAGGGCATGGATAACTATCGCGCCGACAACAAGGACCCGAAGGTCGGTCTCGATAATGCCCAACTATCCAAGCAGGTGGGCGATGAAGTCCCGGATCTGAACGAGCTGCTAGATACTGTCCGCTCGATTCAACCGGGAAGAGCGGGTGCGACTCCCTATCATCGAGCGGTGGCGGCTCTGCTCACGGCGCTTTTCGCGGCGAGCCTCGGCAATGAACATCTTGAGACTCCGCAGCACGGCGGGTTGAAGCGCATTGACATTACTTATGACAATGTTGCTGGCGACGGCTTTTTCCGATGGCTGTCCCTTAACTACTCCAGCGCTGTAATCGCCGTTGAATGCAAGAACTACGAAGAAGATCCCGGTAACCCAGAGGTTGATCAAATCGCCATGAGGCTCGGGCCCAACCAAGGCAAAGTGGGACTGCTCGTAGCACGTCATATCTCCAACAGGGAGCGCATGGATGCTAGGTGCAGGAGTGTGTCTGCTGATCAGCACGGCTTCGTCATTGCACTTGACGATGACGACTTGCAGCAGATCGTCGACGACGTCCAGGAGGCTCTGGATAACGGTGCCAACCCGCGTGAGTTCCCGCTACTACGAAGTAGGTTTGGTCATCTGATTGGTCAGCGCTGATTCGACTCGCTCCTAGCGATCGCTCAGCTGAAAACACCGCTTAGGGCGAGTCCTGTAAAGGCTTCAACCGCTCCTCCTGTGGCCGCAATGAGGGCTCCGTTGCCGATCTTGGCGGCGACGGATTTTAGACGCCCGGCCTTCCTAATTACCGCGCCCGTGTCGGGCGCCGCTGAGGCTACTTCTCTACGAAGGTCTTCAACTGCCTCGATGAGCTCATGTGATTCATCCACCTCGCTCGACGCTTCGCGCACGGCGTCTAGGAGCTTGAGGGCATCTTCGATACTCAACCTCTTCGCCTTTGCTTCTGCGCCGCTGCCTATCGCTGTAGGCCCGTTGGCAGCGTGGATTGTGGTGATGTATTGCGTTCCAATGTGCTGACCAACCGCGGCATCCACTTGATCCTTGCGCGGGAGCTCCGACATAGGTGTGGTTGAGGTCAGATCGGCGACAACATCGAACAGTTGTGTCCGAATCCTGCCGAGTATTCCCGCAATTGCGGAGGTAGTCGTCTCGAAATGCAGCCCAGTAACCTGCTGATACTCATCCAGTTCTTCGTTCCAAACCATCTGAGCGTATACCAAGCTGTTATGCGTGAAGGCGAGTGTGGGCATCGCAAGGTAAGACTCCAGCTCCTCCACTGCTTCTCGTAGATGAAGCTCTTCGGGAACGCCTTCTATCGCAGCACTCGGTAATTCAAAGCGACTAATTCTCTGGTTGTTGACCACAGTGAAGCCACTAATCGAACTCATCCTTATGACCGGAACGGGGATGTGGCGGTATGCCGGAACCTCATCTTCGTCGCCATAGCCGTTGAGCTCACGTCGAGCCCATTCCCTCAAAGAATTTGATCCGGTGTCAGCCCCCAGCATCAAACACTTCCGCAGCAGACCTGCGAGGGATTGGGACTCATCGAGAAGATGATCCCGAAGCGATTGCAGTAGCGTTGCGCTCATCTAGTAGGGGTTCCTGCCTGCGATGAAGTTCGTCTCTTGCTTTAACAGTATCTGAGGCAGGGAGGGCGTCAGCAACGTCTATCGGCGTCTACCCAAGCGAACGCTGGGACTTCGAGCGTACGCATGTCAAGCCGGGCCGATGTCTAAAGCCACTGGACATGTGCCTCGAAAGGTCTAGAAGTAAGCGAACCCAAGGGGCCGGTCATCCGTTGCGTGCGGGTGAGCGGTGTCCGAGTCGATTGAGGCGCACCTTCGGGCCGTTAGTGGTGTCCCGAAGGTGCGGGGCCGCAGGAGGTAAGTCGGGGCATCTTCGGACCCTGTTGAAGGAATGGGGTAAGGCACAGCTGGAGAAGCCAAATGCGGCAGCGGAAACGTACCACTTCCGCAAAGCTTCAGACGAGAGCCTAAGAGTCGAGATTCGAGCAAAAGGGGTGTACGCACACCATGCCCCACCGAAACCCGAGCAATCGCCCGGACGAGCAGTTTTCCTGGTTTACCAGCGTTCTGCGCACGCGCACGCACGCGAGTTAGTCGCGAGCCCGCCGCAGCCATGTACCAAAGTGCGTACACCCTTTTGCCTCACACGCTCCAAAAGGGTGTACGCGCTCTCGGCAGCTCCGCGACCTGCTTCTGCCTCGCGATTCTGCGGTTTTCGCTCCCTCATTCGCCTTAAATCCTGCGTACACCCTTTTGCATCGCCGCGTTCCAAAAGGATGTACGCACGTCGGGGCAGCCCTGCGGCCGCTTCTGCCGCGTGATTCTGCGGTTCTCCGCCGTCGAATCGCCCCGATCCCTGCGTACACCCTTTTGCGCGGCCAGCGACGCCCGCCCGGCGCAGCTCCTGCGACATGGCGGTGCCCTGCGCCCGCGAAGCGGGGGCAGGGCACATGTCACAGACCCGCGTCGGGCCTGCGCCAGCCGTTCAGCCCGTTCGCCGATCCGCTCCGGACAGGCCCATCCGTCGTCCACATGAGGCGCAGAAGCACTGGGCGGAACAGACCATATGCGCTTCAGGCCCGCGTAATCTCGAGGGTATCCCGCAGTATCACGAGATATTTGCTTTAGCGTAGCCTTTAGCGTAGTTCGACTCTGAGGGCCCATTTCGGGCAAGCGAAAGGCCCCTGATTTGGTGCAAAACACCTGATCGGGGGCCAATCTCATCGTTGCGGGGGCAGGATTTGAACCTACGACCTCCGGGTTATGAGCCCGGCGAGCTACCGAACTGCTCCACCCCGCGGCACCCTTCAACGCTATCGGCGAACCGGGCGCGATCGCGAATCGACGCGCGCCACGGCGCGGATGATCTGGGCCAGGCCGAGCACGCAGAGCGCTCCCGCCGCCACGAGCAGGGCGAGCGCGCCCATGGCACGCCAGGCGAGGGAGCCGAGCAGCGCGCCGAGGGTGATCGAGGCCCAGAGCAGGAGCGGCCGGACCCATCCGCCGCGGTGACCGCCGACGATGCGGTCCGCGAGGCCGATACCGAGGCTCACGAGTGTTCCGGTCGCGTAGGTGATCGCGACCTGCGCGCGGCCGGCGACGATGAAGAGCGTGTTCATCGCGCCCATGACCGCGGCGAGGGCGGCGAGCGAGTAGCCGGGGTGCGGCCACAGCGCGACGATCCCCGTGGCCGCGAACAGGGCCGCGCCCAGGCCGAGGATCCTCCCACCGATCCGCACGCGCTCCGTGAGGAGCCCGAGCACCCGGCCGGCCAGCACGCCGAGGACGAAGCCGGCCACCAGGCTCAGCGCGACCGCTGCGGTCTGCACCTCGCCCCGGCTGACCTCGACCCCCGCCTGCGTCGAGTTGCCGCTCATGAACGAGACGAAGAGGCCGCCGGAGAGGATGAAGCCGATCGCGTCGACGAAGCCTGCTGCTCCGGCGAGCAGCAGGGATCCGCCGAAGGAGGCACGCGAGACCGTCTGCATGCTTCAGTTGTATCCGGCTTCGCCCGGTCGGAGCGAATCCGTGCGGGCGGGATCCCCTGCTGCTAGTCGGCGAGCAGCTCCCGCACCCGCGGGATCACGTCGCGGCCGTAGCGCTCGATCGAGGCCATCAGCTGCTCGTGCGGCATGGTTCCGCTCGCGTACTTGAGGTCGAAACGGTCGGCGTCCAGGGTACGCACCGTGCGCGCGATGCGCTGCGCGACGGTCTCGGCCGAACCCACGTAGAGCGAACCCGAGTCGGCTTCCGCCTCGAACTCCTCGCGCCGGGCTTCGGGCCAGCCGCGCTCGCGGCCGATGCGGTTGCGGTTGTCGGCCCAGTGCTCCCACAGCTCGTCGCGCGCCTCGGCGTCGCTCGCGCCGATGTGGCCGGGGGAGTGCACGCCGAGCGGCATCGGTTCGCGGCCGAGCTCGTCCTGCGTCTGCCGGTAGAGGTTCGCGAACGGCAGGAACCGCGCGGGGTCGCCGCCGATGATCGCGAGCATCATGGGGATCCCGACCTGCACCGATCGCAGCACCGAGTGCGGGCTGCCGCCGACGCCGATCCAGGCGCGCACGCCGTCCGGCTGCTCCGTCTTCGGGAACACCTCCTGGTCGACGAGCGCGGTGCGGTGGCGGCCCGACCAGGTGACGGGGCCCTCGCCGCGCAGGCGCGCGAAGAGCTCGAGCTTCTCACTGAAGAGGGTCTCGTAGTCGGCCAGGTCGTAGCCGAACAGCGGGAACGACTCGGTGAAGGAGCCGCGACCGAGGATCACCTCGGAGCGCCCGTTGCTGAGCGCGTCGAGCGTCGCGAAGCGCTCGTAGACCCGCACCGGGTCGTCGCTCGAGAGCACGGTGACGCCCGTGCCGAGCTGGATCCGCTCGGTGCGGCCCGCGATCGTCGCGAGCACCATCTCGGGCGAGCTGATCGCGAAGTCGTCGCGGTGGTGCTCGCCGAGTGTGATGGCGTCGACGCCGAGGCGGTCGGCGAGCACGGCCTGCTCGACGACGTCGCGGATCACCTGGGCGTGCGAGGTGCGCTCGCCGTCGGCCGAGCGGGTGACGTCGCCGAAGGTGTCGAGGCCAAGGACCACGGAGTGCGTGCGTGCATCGTTCATGCCCGGAAGAACGCCGGGCGGGCGCGGGCTATTCCGCGGGCTCCGGTGAAGCCTCAGCGCTTGCGCGACGCGGCGATGTAGCCGACGGCCACGGCGACCACGCCGAAGCCGAGGGCCCAGCCCCAGTGCACGCCCATGACGAGCAGTGCGGCCGCGGCACCGGCGAAGAGCAGGAGCTCGACGAGCGCCTCGCCGAAGCGGTCGGTGCGCAGCACGGGTCGGGGTGACAGGAACAGTGCCCAGAGGAGCACCGCGAGGGCCAGGAACCCGATGCCGGTGAGGATGCCCGGGAAGGGCAGCGGCCAGCCGATGAAGCCCCACGCGGTCACGATCACGATGGCGATGAGGTGCAGCACGCCGCGCAGCGTCGTCAGGATCGCCTTCGCGGGATCCGCGGGCGAGGAAGCGGGGGTGCTGGGGGGAGTATCGAGGCCGGTCACCCCTCTAGTTTACGTTGTGGTTCAGCGGGGAATCACCGGAATGGTCCATGACTGTCGGTCGAGGTAGCGTGTGACCATGAACCAAGGCGGGGTGGCGAACGCGCGCGTGCTCGACGAGCACGGTCGGTTCGGCGCGCCCGTCGACATCGCCTGGCGCGACGGCCGGTTCGTCGACACCGCCGGGGCTCCCGGGGAACCGTCGGCCGGTGCCGACGCCGCTGCCGACGCCGCGATGATCGACGGCTCCGGCCGCTGGCTGATCCCCGGCCTGGTCGACGCGCACACCCACGCCGCCTGGCAGGCGTTCGACGCCGCGGACCGGGACGCGATCCCCGAAGCGGAGGCCGGCGAGCTGACGCGCCGTGCCCTGCGCGAGATGTTGCTGCGCGGCACGACGAGCGTGCGCGACGCCGGCGGGCTCCGCTCCGCCGCGCTCCGGGCGACCGAGGCCGACACGCTTCCGCGCGTGCAGACCGCGGAGGTGCTGATCGACCGCGAGGCCGCCGATGCGGCAGGCGGTGTCGAGCGCGCGGCCGAGGCCGCGCTCGCGGCCGGCGCCCGGTGGATCAAGCTCGTTGGCACGGCCGGCGTCGCGTCGCCGCAGGGCTCGCGGCTCGATCCGGTGTTCTCGCTCGAGGAGACGACCGCCGCGGTCCAGCTCGCCGTGCAGGCCGGTGCGGGCGTCATGGTGCACGCCTGGGGCGGGGTGGCCGTCGACCACGCGATCGAGGCGGGTGCCGCGAGCATCGAACACGGCATGTTCCTCACCGCCGCGCAGGCGGCCCGCGCCGCCGAGCGGGGGCTCGTGCTCGTGCCGACGCTCCGCATCTACCGCCAGGTCCGCGGCATGATCGATGCCGGTGAACTCCCCGCGACCTTCGGTCCGCGCGTCGACGAGGCCGTCGCCGCGCACCCGGGCGCCGTGCGCACCGCCCGCGACGCGGGACTCCGCATCGCGCTCGGCAGCGATTCCGGCACCCCGGAGCAGCACCGCACGGCGCTGCGAGAGTTCGCGGCGCTCGTCGAAGCGGGACTCACCCCCGAGGACGCGCTCGTCGCCGCGACCCGCACGGGCGCGGAACTGCTCGCCGCGGCCGCCGGACCCGGTTCCCCGGCACCGAGCGGCCGGATCGCCCCGGGCGAGATCGCCGACGCCGTCCTGCTGAACGTCGACCCGTCGGACCCCGCGAACCGCGACGCGATCGGCGACCCGTCGGCGGTCGACGCCGTGATCCTGGGCGGACGCACGATCCTGCCCCGGGCCGCCGACCTGGACCCGTGATCGCGGGCCGCCGCCCGCCCCCGCCTTTTCCACCCGCACCGCACACTCGAGAATGAGGACCACCGTGATCCCCAAGCGATCCCGCACCGGCCGCGCGCAGCGCTTCGCCGCCGCGACCGCCGCCACCCTTGCCGCAGCGCTGCTGCTCGCCGGCTGCGCCCCCGCGAGCGGTGGCAGCGGATCGGGCGACGCCGCGGCGTCGCCCGTGTCGGGCGGCCAGTTGAAGCTCGGCCGCGCCGCCGCCGTCGACTCGCTCGACCTGAACCAGCAGATCACCGCGAACAACGCCTTCGCGATCGACCAGGTGTTCGAACCGCTCATGTCGTTCGACGAGACGGGCAAGATCGTGCCCTGGCTCGCCGAGAAGTACGAGATCGACCAGGCCGGCCTCGTGTACACCTTCACCCTGCGCTCCGGCGTGAAGTTCTCGGACGGCACCGCGATGACCCCGGCCGACGTCGTGTTCTCGCTGCAGCGCCACCTGAAGGTCGGCGGACCGCTGCCGCTCGAAGCGCCCATCGCCTCGATCGAACCGGGCTCGGGCGATGCCGCGAAGAACACCGTCGTCATCACGCTGAAGCAGGCGTACACCCCGTTCCTCTCGGAGCTCTCCGGCTTCGCCAACGGCATCTTCCCGAAGGATTTCGGGGGGAAGACCGAGGCCGAGTTCTTCAAGAAACCGGTCGGCACCGGCCCCTTCGCGGTCGAGTCCTGGGATCCGAACGGCGACCTCGTCTTCGCCAAGAACACCCACTACTGGCAGTCGGGCAAGCCCCACCTCGACAAGCTCGTCTACACCGTCGTGCCCGATGACACCCAGCTGCAGCAGCAGCTGACCGCCGGTCAGATCGACGCGATCGAGGACGTGCCGGCCTCCGCCGCGAAGCAGCTCGGGTCCGGATCCGCTACGAAGCTCGTGAAGACCGGCTCCTGGGAGATCGAGCAGCTGTTCTTCAACACGCAGGATCCCCGCTTCGCCGACGAGCACGTGCGCCGCGCCATCGCCCACGCGCTCGACCGCGACGGCATCACGAAGGCGACCACGTTCGGCACCGCCGAGGTCGCGAACAGCCTCATCCCGCCCACCATCGAGTACTCGGCCGACACCGAGAAGAGCATCGCGCTCGGCTTCGATACCGAGGCGGCGAAGGCGGAGCTCGCGAAGTCGAAGTACCCGAAGGGCTTCGAGACCACACTGCTGATCGCGAGCGGCAACTCGCAGCGCGCCCAGATCGCGCAGATCGTGCAGGAGGCGCTCGCGAAGATCGGGATCACGGTCAAGATCGAGCAGATCGACCTCGCCGCGTTCCGCGAGCGGTTCAAGGCGTACAAGTTCGACTTCATGATCAACAGCGGCCAGTCCGACGCACCCGATCCGAACGGGCTCGTCACCTTCCAGGCCGATCCCGAGGGCTTCAGCAAGTCGTACTGGACCCACTACACCGACGCGAAGGTCACCGAGCTGATGCACGAGGGGCGCACCACCCCAGACGGTGATGCCCGCAAGAAGATCTACGTCGAGATCCAGCAGATCCTCGCGCAGCAGGTGCCCTACATCCCGCTGTTCTACCCGAGCAACCTCAAGGCGACGACCGCGAAGGTGCAGGGCCTGGTCGTGCGCCCGAACGGCAGCATCCGGTTCCAGGACGCCTGGATCTCGAAGTAGGCGCCGGTGGCCTTCGTCATCCTGCGCGACGGAGGAGTCGCAGGATCCTGCGACTCGCAAGCTCGCGCAGGATGACGGTGCTCGCGCAGGATGACGGTGCCGGGCTCGCCCGCCCGACGGAGATGATGGAATAGGACGCATGAGCAGCGTGCGCAGGATCGGCCTCGCGACCCTGCGCACGCTGGGCACGGTGCTCCCGGTGATGCTCGGGGTCGTCGTCGGCGTGTTCTTCCTGCTGCGACTCGTGCCCGGCGATCCCGCCCAGATGATCCTGGGCGAGCGGGCCACGCCACAGGCGGTCGCCGCGCTGCACGAGCAGCTCGGCCTCGACCTCCCGCTCTGGCAGCAGTTCGGCGACTTCCTCGGACGACTCCTCACGCAGGGCGACACGGGCCCCTCGCTCGTCTCCGGGACGTCGACGCGCGACCTGATCCTCGAGCGCGCGCCCATCAGTCTCGGCATCGTCGCCCTCGCCCTGCTCTTCGCCGTGCTCATCACGGTGCCGCTCGCGCTCGCCGCGGCGCGGCGGCCGAACGGGGCGATCGATCACGCGGTGCGCGTGATCCCGGCCATCGGGCTCGGCATGCCGATGTTCTGGGTCGGCCTGCTGCTCATCATCGTGTTCGCCGTGCACCTGGGCTGGTTCCCCGTGGGCGGCGTCGGCACCGGCGCGGGCGAGCCGCTTCGCAGCCTGATCCTGCCGGCGCTCGCGGTGTCGCTGAGCCTCGTGCCGCCCCTCATCCGCTCGCTGCGCGCGCAGCTGCTCGAGGTGGTCACGGCCGACTTCGTGACGACGCTGCGCGCCGCGCGCATCCCCGAGTTCCGCATCTGGACCCGGCACATCATGCGCGGCGGGGCGCTGCCGACGCTCGCTCTGCTCAGCGTGAACGCGGCGACCCTCATCGGCGGCACGCTCGTGATCGAGAAGGTGTTCGCGATCAACGGGATCGGCATGCTGCTGTTCACCTCGATCGGCAGCCGCGACTTCCCGGTGGTGCAGGGCATCGCGCTCTACTGCGCCGTGCTCGTGGTGCTCGTCGGCATCGCGGCCGACGCGCTGCTGGGGATCCTCGATCCGCGCCTGCGACGGGGGAGCGCCCGATGACCGCGACCGCACCGGCACCGCGCACCGCCGCGCGCAGCACCTTCTGGAGCCGAGCCCGCCGATCCCGCACCCTCGCGATCGGGACCGGTCTTGCGCTGCTCCTCGTGCTCGTCGCGATCCTGGCTCCCGTGATCGCCCCTTACCCGCCGACCGCGCAGGATCTCACCGCGGGCCTGCTCCCGCCGTCGCCCGCGCACTGGCTCGGCACGGACGAGCTCGGCCGCGACGTGCTCTCGCGGATCCTGCACGCGGCGCAGACCGATCTGCGGATCGCGGTGACCGCGGCACTCGCCCCCTTCGTCATCGGCATCGCCGTCGGGCTGCTCTCGGGATACTTCGGCGGCGCGGTCGACTGGACCCTCTCGCGCCTCGTCGACACCGTCATCGCCTTCCCGTTCTACATCATCGTGATCGCCCTGGTCTTCGCGCTCGGCGCGGGCGAGTTCGGGATCGTCGTCGCCTTCGCGCTGGTCGGCTGGACCGGCTACGCGCGCGTGATCCGCGCGCTCGCCGCCTCGATGCGCGACGCGGGCTGGGTGCGCGCCGCTCGCGGGGGCGGGCTGTCTCACGCCCGCGTGATCCTGCGCCACCTGCTGCCGAACGCGCTGCCGCAGGCGATCGTGCTGCTCATGACCGAGATCGTGCTGATCATGGTCGCGATCGTCACGCTCGGCTACCTGGGGCTCGGGGTGCGTCCGCCGACGCCCGACTGGGGGGCTATGCTCGCCGAGGCGCAGCCGTTCATCACGACCAACTGGTGGCTCGGGGTGGGCCCGGGGCTCGCCGTGGTGCTCACGGGCGTCGCGCTCTCCCTCGTCGCCGACGGGCTCGGCGACGCCTGGCGGGTGAAGCGATGAGGGCCACGACGCGTGCCGAATCGCCGCCGGCGGGGTCCCTGCCGAACGGAGCCGTCGCGATCAGCGGGCTCGTCGTCGAGACCGACGAGCGGGACCCGCGCGCGCTCGTCGACGGGGTGGATCTCGCGGTGGCGCCGGGCGAGGCCCTCGGCATCGTCGGCGCCTCCGGCTCCGGCAAGAGCCTGACCCTGCGCGCGGTGCTCGGACTGCTGCCCGGGGGCACGCGCGTCTCGGCGGGCTCGGTGGAGGCCGGCGGCCGCGCGGGGATGGTGTTCCAGGACCCCCAGACGGCGCTCGATCCGCTGACCCGGATCGGCACCCACCTGGTCGAGGCGCTGCGGGCGCGCGACGCCGAGCAGCGGATCCGCGCGGGGCGCGGCGCACTGCGCGCGCGGGCGCTCGCGCTGCTGGACCGCGTGCACCTGCCGGATCCCGAGCGCGCGTTCCGCGCGTACCCGCACGAGCTGTCGGGC
>NZ_LAYO01000040.1 GCF_000980875.1 Leucobacter sp. Ag1
GGTGGGTGTGTGGGGGGGGGGTGGGTGGGGGGGGCGGGACGACGCCGGTCTGGGCCGTTTCAAGGCGCTCGTAGGGCTTCATCCAGACTAAAGCAGTCCGTGCCGGACCGCAGGACCGCTTCCACGAAGACGGAGTCGTTGAATCACACGTGCGGCCGGCCGGTGCCCGACTGCCCCCAGGCCTTCGAAATACGAGGTGGACTCGTCAAAGACGACGAAGCCCAGGTCGTACCCCGGTCGCTCGGCACGGTAAATCTCCGCGTTCCGAGCATGCTGGTCCACTGTGCTCGTGAAGTGCAGGGTTCCGTCGTCTCGGTTGAAGAATGTCACCGCAGATGTCACCAGTAAGAGGCGGATGTCACCGTGACACGCCCGGCCTGATTTGGAGCACCGTCTCCCAATGTAGCGTTCTTGATCGCTTTCTGCCTGCATGAATTACTTGTTCTGAATCTGTCTCCAAAAAAGCCAAAATCGCAGGTTCAATTGCCAATGCTCAGGACGAACGGCACCCGATAGCCACCCGCAGATCGCTCTGCGCTTCGGCCGACGCCCCGTCTACCCGGGGCCGGCTGCCCGGTCCTGAAGAAAAAGTGATCCGAGAGGTTGGCCCAAGTGTGCCAAGATCATCGGCTCGGTGCTCTACAGACCGGCCGACTTGGACCCGTTCTTCGAGTCAAAGCAGGTGGCGTGACGCACAAAACCTCTGCCGGATCGTTCTCTTGCAAGGGTCTTGAGCGTCTGATCGACTCGCCTCGGGGACGGCGCTGGGCGGTGCTCCTAAAATGCCTCGACCGGGAGGAACGACTTCACGAGCGACTCGAGATCCTCATAGGGCAACGTCAGTAGGTCCCGACCGCTGCCGAGCTCGAGGACGGAGAACCCGTCTTTGCCGTCGGGAGTACCGTCGGTCCTCCACGTGCCCTCGACCACGAACTTCACCTCGACGGTCGTCGAGACGTCCTTGTGCGGCTGGATCGACAGCAGTTTGCGCCGGCCGTCGCTCTCCACCAGGTACCCGCCCTTCGTGTCGACGCAGAGCACCCTGTCCCCTGACCACACCAGGAAATCAGGGAAGAACCAGGCGGTCTGACCGAGCGACACGAGCTGGATACGGTAGCCGGTCTGCGAGCGGTTGCGCGCCCATGTGAGACCCGTGGCGTCGAGTGTGCGGGCAAACTGCAGCTCAAGCGGGTTGAGGCCGTCGTAGCCTTCGTGGAGAGCGTTACGAAAGGTCTCCATGGAGCCGCGGCGCACCAGTGTGCTACCGACCTCGTAGGGCTTGGGCTTGGCCTGCTTCAGCACTGCGTGGCGCAGGTACTCGTCGACGGCGGCCGCGGCGTCGTTGGCGATGCTCGCGTAGGCTCGGGACCCGACGCCGACCTTGGCGTCGAACTTCTTGTCGTCGGTGTCTATGACTGTCAGTGCAGGCTTGTAGCGCCGCGACACCTCACGCTGGAACACCCACCGAGCATTGACGCGGTTCGACTGCTCGAAGTCGACCCACTCGGAGTCTGCGGCCTCGCCTCCGCCGATGGCCTGCGTCACCGTGCGCCGGCGGCCCGTGCCGCGCGTGTTCACGGCGTCCTGCGTGTAGTCGTTGACCTTCTCGATCACCTTCTTGACGGGATCCACTGTGGCCGCGTTGTCGACTCCGGTGCGCGGGACCGTCCTCGATTCCTTCGGTTCGATGCTCACCGGTGGCTCGGACCCCGGCGGCGATGTCAGGATCCGCACCTCCGGCGCATCGCCGCCGAGTCCCTTGCGCACCTCGTCGATGATGCTCTTGAACACGTCGTTGCGGTCGACGCGCACATAGAAGTGCGCCGTGTTGAGCCGATCCGCCTCGTAGTGCGTCGCGCCGGGCTGGCGCAGCACGCGCCCAACGACCTGCGTGATGTCGATCGTCGACTCCATCGTCTTGTCGACGTAGGCGAAATAGACCGCAGGATCGTCCCAGCCCTCCTGGAGAGTCTTGTTGAAGATAATGTGCCGGTAGTCGCCAGCCACGAAATCGTCGTAGTCGCTCTCGCCTCCGCCGAAGAGCACGAAGTCTGTCGGCAGCGGGAAGTCCTTGTCGGTCTTGAGGTTGGCGTACACCGCGATCTCGTCGGCCGGGACGCCGCACTGCTCGGTGAGATAGCGCCAGATCTCTATCGGCGGGGCCTGCCGCTGGTCGAACGGCTGTTTCGGGTCGTCCGTCCGGCTCGCGTCGTCGGCGAGCACATTCGTGTTGCAGACGTAGATCGCCTTCGGCAGGAAGCCCAGGCCCTCCGCCTTCGCCGCAGACTCCGCGTCACGCAGGTCCGTGAGCATGTCGGAGACGGTCTCCTCCATCGGAGCGTTGAGGCCGTCGAGCTTGATGATGCCCTTGACGAGGCCCGACCCCACGACGGTCGACGACTTCACCGGAGTGACGAGCTTGTCGTCCGTGTAGCCGGCCTGCGTGCGCAGCGGCTGGATGACCTCGGCGTCGAACTGCGCGGGGAAGCGCAGCGTCGCGCTGGCGAGCAGGAACACGCTCGGCTGCTGCTCGAGCAGAAGCGTCGTCTGCTGGTCGCTGAGGTTCTGTGCCTCGTCGTAGACCACGATCAGAGGCCGCTGCATACCGTCCGACATCTCGCGCACCTTGAGCGCCTCCCAGCGGGTGGTCTCGATGCCGTCGATGTCGTTCTTGTAGATCTTGAGCTTGCTCTCCTCTCGGTCCTTCTGGTTGAACGTCCCGACCGTGGCGAAGTACAGAAGCCCCTCCCGCGCGTGCGCCGCGTCCTCTGGGTCGTACTCGCTGAGTAGGCGCACGGCGATCTCGGGAAGCAGATGACTGTACTTCCCGCCCTCCTGGAGGTTCGCGTAGCTCTGCTCGACGACGACCTTGCCCTTGGAGAGCCACAGGATCACCGGCGGGATTTCCGCGAGCGCCACGATCTCGCTCACGGCCTGCGCCAGGATGGCGGTCTTGCCCGAACCGGTGATCGATGAGAGCGCCTGATAGAAGGGCACTTCGTGCCGGCTGTCGCGGCGGCCCATGACGACCGGGTCGGAGTTGTATTCGATGAACCGGTCGGCCATCAATGAGGCCGCCCGTCGCTGGAACTGGAAGAGCTCGAGCGCCATGATCAGGCCTCCTCTGTGAAGGACTCGGTGCGGACATCCAGGCCGAAGTCGGACAGGATGCGGTCGGGGATCTGATACCAGGTCACGTCATCCGTGACGAAGAGGTTGCGTCGGCTGTATACGTGGTAATGGTCGGCCAACCCAGCCGCATCCGCTTCCTCCGTGATAGCCTCGTACACCTCTTCTGTGAGGTCGGGGCTCGAGTCGGGTCCTGCCCAGACGAGGAAGATGCCTTCGTTGCCGCCGTTCTTGGCGACGAGGTGGGCATACGGTTCGGCATCGCGCTCGACCGGAATGAGTACCGCCGCTCGACGGGAGCCGGTACTTGAGTGGGAAGCGATGACCGTGTCGACCATCTCGTCGCGCTCCATGAACAGGAGCGTCTTGGCGTCGACCTTCTTCTCGAGCTGCTTGAAAGTGAAGCCGCCGGCAAGAGGCTTCCCGCTGCCGTTGGCCCAATCACCCGAGAGCACCCGCGCGAGACGGTCTGCTGTCAATACCCGGGCGTACGAGTCGCCCCGCTCGGGCCGACCCTGCTCGACGAGGATGAACCGGCGATCACTCCCCGATGTCTGGTTGAGGGCGAGGACCGCGTGCGCGGTCGTCCCCGACCCGGCGAACGGGTCGAGCACTGTGCCGTTCGGTGGGCACCAGATCTGGATGATCTTCTGGATCAGGCGCAGCGGCTTCACCGTACGGAAGCCGTGGTTGCGCCCGACGACAGCGCTGAGCTCATCCACGCCGGTCTGGCTATGGCCCGACTGCTCGTGCTCCCAGGAGATTGAACCGAGCGACTCAGGAAAGTCGTGGTCGTCGTCGGCCCAATAAGTCATGGGGACGACGCCGCGCTTAACGTTCTCAAGATACCGCTTGTGCTGCGGCCTCCCCTTGCCGGAGATTCCGAAGTAGACGACTGGCCAAGGGCCAGCCTCGAGCTGCTTTTCTGCGCGAGGTCGTGCGACATCGATTGGATCAGCGAGCATGAGTGCCTTGACGCCCTTCTGAACCGACGCCACCGGCACGCCGGCGACGCGCGCCCGCTCCACCTCGTCGCCCAGGTCGCGCTCCACGTAGCGCGTCCCCCACCCCTCGAGTGCCCGCTTGACCTGCGCTCGTGCCGGAGCCCAGCAGCGGCCTTCCGGTGGGTAATGGAGTTCCCCGGTGAACGGCGACTGGATCGCGTATACGATCGGCTGGTTCTTCGCCGCCTTCCCGGCGGAGAGGTCGCCGGACTTCCAGACCTTGGAATCGCCATCGCGGGCCTGATATCGGGCGTCCATCTGCTCGTTACGCGAGAGCAGCGCGGTCTTCGCCCGCATCTCGTCGCGGGCATAGACGAGGACGTACTCCGTTGCCGTGCTGACGTGGGACTTATCCGACCGTGGCGAGTACGACTTCTGCCAGTTGATGATTGCAAGCCGATTCTCCTCCCCGAAGAGCTCATCGAGCATCTGGCCGAGGTGGAACAGCTCTCGGTGGTCGATGCAGATAGCGAGGACTCCCGACGGCTTCAGCATCGCCCGCATCATCTGCAGGCGCGGGTACATGAACTTCATCCATTTGGTGTGCTTAGCGGGGTCGTCGCTGCCCACGAACTCGCCCAGGTCGGGGTCGTTCGGGTCCGTGTCCCACTTGTCGTTGTAACGGAAGTCGCCGCCCGTGTTGTAAGGCGGATCCGTGAGAATCAGATCCACGTGGCCTCGCTCGCGGTACAGCGAGGCGAGCGCCTGGAGGTTGTCACCCTCGATGAGCAGGTTCCTCGCGCGGCCATGTTCGTCGCCAGCGCTGTACTTCTTGATCGTGCGCTGGTTGCGTGGGCGCACGCGTCGGCCGAGCTGCCGGGCGAGGACCTTGCCGGGGAACGAAAGGTTCACGCCGGCCCCGGTCTTCTCGCGGATCATCTCGATCAGCTGCTCGACGGGGAGATCCTCGAGCGCGGTAGCGTCATCCATGCGTGTCCTTAGGTAGGCGGATCAGGGGTCGTGAAGGCATGTTCCGCTCATGCCAAGACACTCATTGATCCTAGTCGGGGGCTCCGACGTTGACGGTTACGGGATCGCAGTTTTATTGTCTGATCTGGGACAAGTGCGATCCCGGCCCCACGGCGCGGAGCGCCTGGCCTACCGCAGGTCCTCGAACGGGTCGACCAGGCTCTGGAGCCCGTGCTCGGGGCATACGAAAACGATCCTCGCGCCGTGCTTGTCGGAACCGAAGCCTACGTCCGGCTTGCAGACTCAGCAGCCGCGGGAATGTTGGATGTCCTGCGTAGAGTCGAACCCGACCGCCCACCCGCAACACCGAGGAGGACGCCCGTGGCCAAGCGCAAGACCTTGCCGAAGGACTTCGATGACCGGCTGAGCTCGGCGACGCTCGACGAGCTGAAAGCGGTCTTCGACAAGACGCTCCTCGACGCGCGCGGCGGCTACGGCAAGCACACGGCGATCGGCTTCGTCGACTGCCCCGACGAACTGATCGCCTGGCTCGCGGAGCAGGGCCTCGACGTCGACGCGGCCGACACCTACGACCGCTCGCCGCTGTGGGAGCGGGCGTCACTCGGGCGCGACGCGCAGATCCCGCTGCTGCTCTCGCTCGGCGCCGACATCGAACGAACCGACCGCTACGGCGATACGCCGCTGCACGCGGCCGCGGGGAATCAGCGCGCGGCGACCGTCCGGATGCTGCTCGGGCACGGTGCGGATCCGCGCCGCCTCAACGAGAGCGACGAGGATCCGCTGCTCAACGGGTTGCATCGCACGCAGAACATCGGGATCCCGGCGATGGCCGAGGTCGCGCGCCTGCTGCTCGACGCGGGAGCGGAGTCGAGCGACGAGGCTCGTGCGCAGGTCACGCGGATCGGCACGGGCTTCGAGTTCCATCGCGCGGGCTTCAACCGTGACTTCCTCCCCGAGGTCGACGCCGGACTCACCGCGCTGTACGAGCTCTTCGGCGTCGAGCCGGTGCCGCGGCGCGCGATGCACGACGGCGTCTCGCCGATCACCGTGCCCGCGGGGGCCTGGCAGGATCAGCACCAGGCGCTGTGGGAACTGCTGGTGCCGTCGAGCGGGCCCGCGCAGACCGCGCAGGGCGAAGTGGTTCGGATCACGGGGAGGATCGCCCGCGAGATCCTCGACAACGGCAGCCCGAACTGGGACCGTCAATTCAAGCGCATGCTCGCTGCCGTACCCGAGCACCTCGCCACGGGGGTCCCGCTCGAGGCGAGCGAAGCCGAGGAGGCGAGCCGTCTCGCGCACGCGCTCCGCGGCGGGAACGACGACGGCGAACGGGTGGATCGGCTGACCGAACTGGCGGTGTCGTGGGTGGCGCGAAACCCGAAACCGATCCAGCTCGGCGAGGTCAGGTACGACCGGTGATCACCACCGGGCAGATCGCCGCTCGCTCCGAGGGGGATCGGCTGCCGCTCCTCACGCTCGAGGAGTTCTTCGACGGCAACGGGCGGGAGGACTCTTTCGCTCCGAACCGCTGGGGCCTCGGCCGGCCGCCGCTCGCCGAGATCGCCGAGCGTCTGCGCCAGCTGCGGGCCGATGCCGACGTCGCCTGGGTCCGCGTCGAGCTGCATGCCGACACCGAGGTCGACGAGCCGGAAGGTGCAGTCCTCGGCGAATCCATCGTCATTGGGACCACCGCACCCGCTGCCGAGCTGGAGGCGCGCCTCGACGCGGACTGGTTGCGCAGCGACGGCATCGTCGAATCCGATGATTCGTCATTGGAGGACGTCTGCGAGGTGCCTGCCGTCGACGGGCACGAGCGCATCGTGTTCCTGGTCTGGGACTGAGGCGCGGGCGGCAGGCATCCTGCGTGAACCAGCACCGGCCACGAGTTTCATGGCAGCCGGCTGGATACTCCAGTACGCTTCGCCTATGCGACGCATCATCGGAGCCGCCGCGGCACTCCTTATCGTCCTGACCGGATTGGTCATGACCCCCTCGGTAGCCACGGCGGACGAGCCGGTCACCGCGACCACCACGAAGCTCACGGTGAGCCCGGGAGTCTCGATACCGGGAGACACCGTGGAGTTCACGGTCGACGTCACCGCAGGCGATGGCACCCGCCCGTCGGGGTACTTCGCCGTCAGCATCCCCGGCTGGGGATCGAGCCACGGACGGGTCAGCGACGGAACCGCGGTGGTCCAGCACGTGGCCGGACCCAACTGGCCGGAGATCGCACCGGGGACCTACACGGCGACCGCGCGGTTCACCCCGGACAACACGTACGCCGAGTCGACCTCGAACCCCGTGACCTTCACTGTTGCGCCCGAGCGCGTTGCGACGCACACCGCGGTGAGCCTGTCGCAGAATCCCGTCGCCCCGGGACAGAGCACCCTGGTGACGGCCACGGTGGGCAGCACGGTTCCGGACCAGGTCGCGACGGGGGTCGTATCGTTCTCGGTGAACGGGCAGCACCTCGCCGACGTCTCGCTGGTCGGCGGCACGGCCTCGACCCCGTTCGCGCCGTGGGCCGCGGGGAACTTCGTGATCACCGCCTCCTACGCCGGTGAGCGGACCATGGCACCTTCTTCGTCGACCGCGACACTCACGGCGACGTCTCCCGCCGTATCGACCGCGACGAGCCTGACCGGCGCCCCGAGCGCGGCCGAGGAGGGCGACCCGGTCGAGCTCACAGCGAACGTCTCGGCGGTGCTCCCCGCCCTCGCTCGGAGCTCGGACCCGATCCCGACCGGAACGGTCGAGTTCCTGGAGGGAACCACCTCCCTCGGGACCGCAACCCTGGACGACGGCACTGCGTCGCTGACCCTCACGAGCCTTGCGCCGGGTACGCACCGGATCACCGCGCGGTACCCGGGCGGGGACGGCTTCGAGGCTTCGGAATCGGAGGATCCGTTCACCGTGACGATCACCGCCCGCCCGATGTCGATCGCGAGCCGCACGACCGTCTCGGCGTCGCCCGACCGAGTGGAGGCCGGATCCGAGGTCGCACTCGTTGCGGACGTCTCGCCCCTGCCGGTCGAGCGCCCAGCTCCTGCCTCCGCACGCGCGGCGGACGCGTCGGCACCGACCGGATCGGTGGAGTTCTTCGCGGACGGCACCTCCGTCGGCACGGCGTCGCTGAGCGACGGCACCGCCACACTGAAGACGTCTTCGCTCGCGGTCGGCACGCATCGGATCACCGCCGCCTACCGCGGGGACGACGTGTTCGCCGCCTCGGAGAGCGACCAGGCCGCCACCGTCACGGTGGTCGCGAAGCCGAGCGTGAAGCCCACGCCCACGCCGAAGCCGACTCCGAAGCCGAGTACGACCGCGCACCCGAGCAAGACTCCGGGAAGCGCACAACTGGCCACGACGGGCGCCGATCCGACCGGATCGATCGTCCTCGGCGGGATACTCCTCGCGGCGGGATCCGCGCTGACGCTGATCCACGCCCGTCGGCGGGCAGCGGGAGCCGCCCGGGCGACTGCGCAGTAGGCCGACGCCGCGACGAAACGCCGCAGCCCCG
>NZ_LAYO01000072.1 GCF_000980875.1 Leucobacter sp. Ag1
ACCCTCCTTCGGGCCCGTAATCACGAGCTCCGCGATGGGGGCTGCGACATCAACGGTGAAGGAGTGATCGACCTTCTGCCCGTGCTCATCCGTCACGGTGATCTCAACCAGGCCGTTGGGCTGCGCGGGGAGCGTGATCGACCACTCGCCCTTTGCGTTCGCGGTCGTCGTGCCGATGACCTTGCCATCCTTATCGGTGATGGTGATGTCAGCCTTCGGCTCGGAGGTGCCCGTCACGACCGGCTTGTCCGTAGTGACCGTGGAACCGGCGGTCGGGCCGGACACGGCCAGCTGATCGACCACGTTGACCGTGATCGTCGCGGTCGCCTCAGACGTCTCGCCGCCGTCCTTCGGGGTCTGTACCGCGGTCAGCTGATTCGGGCCCTTCGCCAGGTCACTGGTCGGAGTGAGGGACCAGGTGCCATCCTCGGCGACCGTGGTCGTGCCGAGCGACGTGCCGTCCTTGTCCTTGACCTCGACCTGCGCACCAGGCTGACCCGTACCGGACAAGGCAGAATTCATTGAGGACACGACCGCGTCTTCAAAGGCTACTTTTGTGACAAGACCTTCGAGCCCGGGGATCAAAAGAGGTTGGAAAGCGTGCGGCATCCCAACATGGCTTCCAATAAATAGCGGTTCGTGTTCGCCGCCAATGGACCCGAGGTATCGCCCGTCCGCCTTTCCTCCAACAACTTTCAGTCCAATTTCACCTGCCTCATTCTGCGTGAGCGCAAAGTGCGCGCAATTTCCTGGTCTTTGTTGGCCGAATCCGACGGTGGTATACAGGTTCTGAAGAGAGCCCGCGCTGTAGGGCGGCGTTTGGTCGGCAATGCATGTGAATGTTCCATCACTCTTCTTGATGATATCAATTGGTCCAGTTGTGCCCGGAGCGGGTATTTCAAATTCAATGTTCCGGATCCTCCCGGCGGAAGTTGGCGCAGTGGAAGGGACTAAGACATATCTGGTTTCTTTTCCAACGGTAAAATAACTAACATCCCAAGCCCCGATCCACCAGTCATCAGGTCTCGGAGAAGGGTTTGCGTATGCCAGAGTAGTTCTAATTCGATCGCCCTGGTTTTCTGCTTTCGGGGAGGCAAATGCCGTACTCTCCGCATGTGCTATGCCTCCACTTAGCGCGAGGGTGCCAATAATTCCAAATGCGCTTATGCGTCCGATCTTGTTCTTCATGAGTGGTGTTTCCCTCCGCCGCCCTCCGCGCCGTCATGCGAGAGGGTGGGCAAGCTTCCAGTCGGATCCGTGCGATGCGACTGCGAAGACTCTAACATGTTAGGGGTTAGCAGCGGTAGGGGGTGATTGCTGGGAAGAGGCTGGGTTTCGACTCGCTGTGCTCGCTCAACCGGCGGGAGAGGGGCGTCGTTTCGGTGGTGGGAGGGGAGATCCTGCGACTCGCAAGCTCGCGCAGGATGACGGAGGTGGAGCAAGCTCGCGCAGGATGACGGGTGAGGGGCTCGCTCAATCAGTGGGCGGAGGATCCTGCGACTCGCAAGCTCGCGCAGGATGACAGGGAAGGGGAGCCACCGCAGGTGACCGCAGAAGAGAGGTGGTGCGCCGCCGCAGGCGACCGCAGAAGAGAGGTGGTGCGCCGCCGCAGGCGACCGCAGAAGAGGGGAACCGTCCCAGGGATCCTTGTGGGCGAAACGGTCGCGCGATGCTAGCCTGGGGGAGTAGACGTCTGTCTGCATCAACGATGAATCGAGCACGTCGGCTGCGTGCTGGTCTTCGGTGGTGGATCCCTCAGCTCGGCCCCGACCCGCTCGGGGCGACGAAACCGCAGGGTGGTCTTCGACTGTCGATCAGCGCCTCGTCCACATGAATCCGCGTTCGAGGCAGCTCGCCGCGTGCTCAAAGCACGTAAGGAGAACCCGTGGAGGGTCCTGAAATCAAGTTCGCCGAGGCTGTGCTCGACAACGGCAAGTTCGGCAAGCGCACCATCCGTTTCGAGGCCGGCCGCCTCGCACAGCAGGCGCAGGGCGCGGTCGCCGCGTACCTCGACGAGGAGACGATGCTCCTCTCGGCCACCAGCGCCTCCAAGCAGCCGAAGGACCACTTCGACTTCTTCCCGCTGGCCGTCGACGTCGAAGAGCGTTCGTACGCCGCCGGCAAGATCCCCGGCTCGTTCTTCCGACGCGAGGGCCGCCCCTCGACCGAGGCAATCCTCGTCTGCCGCCTGATCGACCGCCCCCTGCGCCCGTCGTTCGTCGACGGTCTCCGCAACGAGGTCCAGATCGTCATCACCGTCCTCTCGATCGCACCGGGCGAGTTCTACGACGCCCTCGCGATCAACGCGGCATCGGCATCGACCCAGATCTCGGGCCTGCCCTTCTCGGGTCCCATCGCCGGCGTGCGCCTCGCGCTCATCGGCGACCAGTGGGTCGCGTTCCCCAACGTCGAGCAGCTGAAGGACGCCGTCTTCGACCTCACCGTCGCCGGCCGCGTCGTCACCAAGGCCGACGGAACCGAGGACGTCGCCATCATGATGGTCGAGGCCGAGGCCACCGAGGGGTCCTGGAACCTGATCAAGGCCGGCGCGACCAAGCCCGACGAGGCCGTCGTCGCCCAGGGCCTCGAGGCCGCCAAGCCCTTCCTCTCGCAGCTCGTCAAGGCGCAGGAGCAGCTCGCAGCCCAGTCGGCGAAGGAGGTGCAGGAGTACCCCGTGTTCCTGCCCTACACCGACGAGGCCTACGCCGCCGTCGCCGCCCTCGCCGAGACCGAGCTCGCCGGCATCTACCAGATCGCCGACAAGCAGGAGCGTCAGGACGCCGACGACGCGCTCAAGGCGCGCGTCAAGGAGGCCATCGCGGCCAAGGTCGAGGCCGGCGAACTGCCCGCCGAGGTCGAGGGTCAGGTCTCCGCCGCCTACAAGTCGGTCACCAAGAAGATCGTGCGCGGCCGCATCCTCTCCGAGGGCGCCCGCATCGATGGCCGCGGCCCCCGCGACATCCGCGATCTCGACGCCGAGGTGCAGGTCATTCCCCGCGTCCACGGCTCGGCGATCTTCCAGCGCGGCGAGACCCAGATCATGGGCGTCACCACGCTGAACATGCTCAAGATGGAGCAGCAGATCGACTCGCTGTCGCCCGTCACCAGCAAGCGCTACCTGCACCACTACAACTTCCCGCCCTACTCGACCGGTGAGACCGGCCGCGTGGGTTCGCCGAAGCGTCGCGAGATCGGGCACGGCTTCCTCGCCGAGCGCGCACTCGTGCCGGTGCTGCCCGCCCGTGACGAGTTCCCCTACGCCATCCGCCAGGTCTCCGAGGCGCTCGGCTCCAACGGCTCCACCTCGATGGGCTCCGTCTGCGCCTCCACGCTGTCGCTGCTCAACGCCGGTGTGCCGCTGCGCGCGCGCGTCGCAGGCATCGCAATGGGCCTCGTCTCCGACGAGGTCGACGGCGAGACCCGCTACGCGACCCTCACCGACATCCTCGGTGCGGAGGACGCGCTCGGCGACATGGACTTCAAGGTCGCAGGCACCTCGGAGTTCGTCACCGCACTGCAGCTCGACACCAAGCTCGACGGCATCCCTTCCGATGTCCTCGCCGGCGCGCTGTCGCAGGCGAAGGAGGCTCGCACCACGATCCTCAACGTGCTGAACCAGGCGATCGACGCCCCCGACGAGATGGCGCCCACCGCGCCCCGCGTCATCACGGTCAACATCCCCGTCGACAAGATCGGCGAGCTGATCGGCCCCAAGGGCAAGACGATCAACGGCATCCAGGACGAGACCGGCGCCGACATCTCCATCGACGACGACGGCACCGTCTACATCGGCGCCGTCGACGGCCCGTCGGCCGAGGCCGCCCGCGCTCAGGTCAACGCCATCGCCAACCCGCAGAACCCCGAGGTCGGCGAGCAGTACCTCGGCACCGTCGTGAAGAACGCCACCTTCGGCGCCTTCGTGTCGCTGCTCCCCGGCAAGGACGGCCTGCTGCACATCTCCGAGGTGCGCAAGCTCGTCGGCGGCAAGCGCATCGAGTCCGTCGACGAAGTGCTCTCCATTGGGCAGAAGATCCTCGTCCAGATCACCAAGGTCGACGATCGCGGCAAGCTGTCGCTCGCCCCGGTGCTCGAAGAGGACGCTGCCGAGGGCGAAGCCCCCGCAGCCGACGCCGCGACCGAAGAGGCCGCAGCCGAGTAACCCCGAGAGCCGGATCCTGATCCGGCCCTGACCGAGCCCCGGGCGCACCGCGCCCGGGGCTTCGTCGTCCCCGCACCAGACGTCCGCACCCCGCCCCGCGACCTGGCATAGTCGAACCCGTGACCGACGCGCCCTTCCCGCTGCCCGCACTCCACCCCGTGCTCGAAGCAGTCCGACGCGACGCCGCAACCGGCCGCCTCGCCCACTGGGGCGCCTCCACCCTCATCGACGAACACACCGGCGTCCCCTCCATCGACGCCGAACTGTTCGAAACCCTGCACCGGGCCGCCGGCCTCGACGCCGCATTCCCCAACGGCCACGCCGGCCTCCTGCACGTCTACGGCTACTGGTACTCCACCGTGCCCACCCCCTACGGCTACAAACGCGACCGCTGGCACGACGGCACCCTCGCCCGCGCCTACGGCCTCCCCGCCGACGCCTTCCACCTCGACGCGCCCCAGGCCGGCCCGCCGGGATCCGGTAGGCCCGGATCCGGTGCGCCGAGCTCCGGTGCACCGGGATCCGATCTGGAGCCCACGCTGCTCGCGCGCGTCACCGGAGCTGCGCTCCCCGTGCTGCGCCGCCCGCCCGCAGGATCCCTCGTCGCCGACGCGGTGGTCGACGGCCGGCTCAGCCGCGTCGTGCTGCAGCATGGCCCGGGTGCGGAGACGCCCGCGCTCGTCTACGGGATCGAGCCGAGCGGATCCGACGCCGGCGCCGCCACCGGCACCGGCGGAATAGGAACCGGAACCGGATCCGCCGCGCCGCCCGGATCCGCGCCCGCGTCGGACCGCCTCGTGCTGCTCACCACGTTCCCGTTCTCGGGCGATCCGGCCCCGCTGCTCGAGGAGTTCGTGCGCGAACCGGTGCTCCGTTGGAATGCGGTCAGTCACTCGTAACGGACTGTTCACCCGTTCATCGACATCCCGTCCATTTGTGCTCGTAGTTTTGGATCAAACGTCCAGAACGGGGAAGAGAGCACATGCGACCGAGCATCGTCTTCGACTTCGACGGCACGCTCGCCGTCGGCCACGGGCCCGTCCGCGCCTACGCGCGGATCGCCGCGGAATCCGCGGCCGAGGGGTACGCCGAGCGCGTCGAGGCTGAACTCGCCCGCTACGACGCGGGGGAGAGCGCCTACCGCGACGGCTACGACATCGTCGGATCCCTCGCCGCCGACGACGGCGTCGCCCCGGAGGTGCTCGAGGCCGCCTACCAGCGCAGCCGCGACGCGCTCGGCACGCCGCTCGCCCCGGTCGAGGCCGCCGACGGGCTCGACGCGCTGCTGACCGGGCTCGGGCGGCACGCCCGCCTCGTGCTCGCGACCAACGCGCCCGAGACCGGGATCGACCGCGTGCTCCGCTCCTGGGGCGTGCGCGACCGCTTCGACGAGCTCTGCTTCACGGTCGGCAAGCCCGCGGGCCTCACCGCGCTCGTCGCGCGCCTCCTCGAAGACGGCCCCGTGCTCGCGATCGGAGACATCGCCGAGTTCGACCTGGTGCCCGCGCTCGCGCTCGGCGCCGACACCGCCCTGGTCGGCGCCACCGCCGCGGGCGCGCAGCACGCACAGCTTCCGGTGACGATGCGCGGGTGCTCGCTCGCCGCGCTCCGCACCGAGATCGAAACCTGGGCCGCGACCGCGGCATCCAGCAGCCCCGCGCCGCTCGGCACGGGAACCGGCACCGAAAGGTAACCCCCACTCATGCGCAAATCCGTTATCGCCGCAGGCGCACTCGCCGTCCTCGCGCTCGGACTCGCGGGCTGCAGCGCCGCCGACTCCGGGGCCTCCGCGGCCGGCGGCACGAAGGACTGGCCGAAGTCGATCACCATCTCGCTCGTGCCCTCGGTCGAGGGCGAGGACCTCGCCGAGGCGCTCGACCCGCTGACCAAGTACCTGTCGAAGGACCTCGGCATCGAGGTGAAGGGCGTCGTCGCGAGCGACTACGCCGCCACCGTCGAGGCGCTCGGATCCGACCAGGCCCAGGTGGTCATCACCGACGCCGGATCCCTGTTCAACGCGACCGAGCAGCACGGCGCCAAGCTGATCCTGCGCGACGTCCGCTTCGGCGCGACCTCGTACGCGGGAGTCGCCTACACGAACAACCCCGGCAAGTACTGCGCCGACAAGCCCGTCACGGTGAAGTACGCAGCCAGCGGCATCGACCTCTCGTACTGCAACGGCATCGAGAAGGCCGGCGCGGACGCGGCGGGCAAGGGACCGGCCGGGATCGACGCGCTGAAGAAGATCACCCCGGGCACCAAGGTGGCCCTGCAGGCCGCCACCTCGCCCGCCGGCTACCAGTACCCGGTCGTCGCCATGCGTGACGCCGGCATCGACACCGACACCGGGATCACCCAGGTGCCGGTCGAGGGCAACAACAACGCGGTGCTCTCGGTCTACAAGGGCGACGCCGAGGTCAGCTTCGGCTACTGGGACGCGCGCACGACCGTGACCAAGGAGGCGCCCGACGTCGCCGACAAGGTCGTGGCCTTCGCCTACACCGAGATGATCCCGAACGGCGGCGTCGCGGTCTCGAACACACTGCCCGACGACCTCGTCGAGAAGCTGACGAAGGCGATGGACGGCTACGCCGACTCGTCGAAGGAGGCGAAGGACGTGATGTTCAAGCTCGTCGGCCTCTCCGACTGGACCGCCGACACCGCACCCGAGCAGATCGCCCGCTACGGCGAAGTGCTCAAGCAGTTCTCCAAGTAACCGCGCAGCGACAGGTTCATTCTTCAATGCCCAGCACCACCGAAGCGCGCCACGGGGCGGGGGCCGGCCACGCGTCGGCCGCCGCATCGTGGCGCATCGCCCTCGACCGCGTCTCGGTCACCTACCCGAACGGCACCCGCGCGCTGCAGGACGTCTCGCTCGCGATCGAGCCGGGCGAGATGGTCTCCATCGTCGGCCTCTCGGGATCCGGCAAGTCGACGCTGATCCGCACCATCAACGGCCTCGTCGGCGCCACTTCCGGCACGGTCGCGGTCGGCCCGCACCGGGTCTCCGAGCTGCGGGGCCGCGGCCTCCGCGAGGCCCGCGGGCACATCGGCATGATCTTCCAGGCGTTCAACCTCGCCGAGCGCACGAGCGTCTACCGCAACGCGCTCGTCGGCCGCTTCGCGCACTCGCCCGCGTACCGCACCCTGCTCGGGATCCCGAGCGCGACCGATCGCGAGATCGTGCTGCGGGCCCTCGACTCGGTCGGCATGCTCGACAAGGTCTGGGCACGCGGCGGCGCGCTCTCGGGCGGGCAGAAGCAGCGCGTGGCCATCGCCCGCGCGCTCGCGCAGGAGCCCAGCGTGATGCTCGCCGACGAACCCGTCGCGAGCCTCGACCCGCCCACCGCGCACGCCGTGATGGCCGACCTGCGGCGCATCAACGCCGAGCGTGGGCTCACCGTGCTCGTCAACATCCACCTCATGGATCTCGCGCGGCAGTACACCGACCGCATGATCGGGCTGCGCGACGGGCGGATCGTCTACGACGGCCCCGCCGCCGACGCGAGCGACGCCGACTTCGAGCAGATCTACGGCCGGCCCATTCAGCCGCGCGACCGCCTGGGGTCGGGGGCGTGAGCGCGGGGACCGGGGCGGCCCTCGAACTGCCGCCGAAGCCGCGCAGCACCCTGCGCACCGCGCTCGTGATCGCGGCGGTCGTCGCGTTCACCGTCGCGACGTGCCTGCCCGCCATCGGCGGGATCGACCTCGACTTCGCATCGATCGCGCGGCACTGGCGCAACGGCCTGACGAAGCTCGCCCAGCTCGCCCAGCCGAACCTCGCGTTCCTGCCGCGCACCTGGGCGCCCATGCTCGAGACGCTGCAGATGGCGCTCGTCGGCGCCGTGCTCTCGGCGCTGTGCTCGGTGCCGATCACGCTGTGGGCCGCGGCCCCGACCAACCCCCGCGGGATCACGCGGCGCGTGGTGCGCACCCTCGTGAACGTGATCCGCGCCGTGCCCGACCTCGTCTACGCGACCGTGCTCGTCGCGATGGTCGGCGTCGGCGCGCTGCCGGGCGTGCTCACCCTGTTCCTCTTCAACCTCGGGATCGTGGTCAAGCTCGTCTCGGAGGCGATCGACGCCGCCGACCACGGCTACATGGAGGCCGGCCGCGCCGCGGGCGGCACCCAGTTCCAGATCAATCGGGCGACCGCGCTGCCGCAGGTGCTGCCGCTGTTCGCGAACCAGTGGCTGTACGCGCTCGAACTGAACGTGCGGGTGTCGGCGATCCTCGGCATCGTGGGCGCGGGCGGCATCGGCCGCCTGCTCGACGAGCGCCGCGGCTTCTACGCCTACTCCGACGTCTCGGTGATCATCCTCGAGATCCTGGTCGTGGTCATCGCGATCGAGATCGTCTCCAATCTGCTGCGCAGGAGGCTCGTATGACCCGTCTCGATCCGGGGGTCGATCCTCGGCCCGCAGTGGCTTCGGCAGACGCTGCTGCTGGGCCTGCTGCCGCGTCTGCTGTTGCGCCTGCTGTTGCGCCGCGTGCGTTCGCCCCGCTCGCGCTGCCGCCCCGCCCGTCGCGGATCTGGCCGACGCTGTGGGCGATCCTCGCCGGCCTCGTCTTCCTGGTCGCCGCGAGCGGCCTCAAGATCTCGTGGGCCGAACTGCCGGCGCTGCCCGGCCAGGTGCTGCACTACGTCGAGCTCATGTTCGCCTCGCCGAACTGGGAGAAGCTGCCGCGCGCCCTGTTCGAGACCTGGCGCTCCATCTCGATGGCGTGGATCGGCGCGATCCTCTGCGTCGTGATCTCGATCCCGCTCGGCATGCTCGCCGCGAACTCCGTCGGGCCGCTGTGGCTGCGCGTGATCCTGCGCGGGCTCTTCGCCGTGATCCGGGCCGTGCCCGAGGTGATCATCGCGCTCGTGCTGCTCACCGTCACCGGCCTCACGCCGTTCACCGGGGCGCTCGCGCTCGGGATCGCGGGCATCGGCACGCAGGGCAAGTGGGTGTACGAGTCGGTCGAATCGGTGCAGGACGGCGCGGCCGAGGCCGTGCGCGCGGCCGGCGGCACGACCGCCGCGGTGACGCGCTGGGCGCTCTGGCCCGCGGTCGCCCCCGCGCTGCTCTCGTTCGCGCTCTACCGCTTCGAGATCAACATCCGCACCTCCGCAGTGCTCGGCTTCGTGGGAGCCGGCGGCATCGGAAGTATGCTGTCGAACTACACCAACTACCGGCAGTGGGACACGGTCGGCATGCTGCTGATCGTCGTGGTCATCGCGACCATGCTCATGGACGCGATCTCGGGGGCGATCCGCCGCCGCATCATGAACGGAAGGCGAGCATGAGCTGGACCGGAGACCCGTCGGCCCGGCCGAGCGTGCGGATCGCGTCGCTCGCGCCCGGACTGCAGCGCACCGAACGCCGCGTCGTCGAAGCCGTCGTGCAGGACCGCGACCGAGCCGTCGGCATGACGGCGCAGGACCTCGCCGAACTCGTGGGCGTCGGCCGCACGACCGTGATCCGCGCGGCGCAGTCCCTCGGATACGAGGGGTACCCGCAGCTGCGCGTCGCGCTCGCGCAGGAGCTCGCGCTCGAACAGGCGGGGCAGGAGTCTGCGGAGGCGGGAACCGGCACGGATGCGACGGCGCTCGGTCGGCTCCGATCCCGGATCGGGCGATTCGGGGCGCGGTTCGGCGACTCGGTGTCGGCGCTCACCCCCGAGGCCGTCGACGCGTTCGTGCGTGAGCTCGACGAGGCGAACCGCGTGCTCGTCGTCGCGAACGGGCTCTCGGGGCCGCTCGGGCTCGATCTCGTCATGCGTCTGAACTCGGCAGGCCGGCCCGCCGAGCACTTCGCGGATCCGCTCGCGCAGCAGATCGCCGCCCGGCAACTCGGCGCCGACTCGGTCTGCGTCGTGTTCTCGGGATCCGGCGCAAACGCGGCCACGCTCGACGCGATGCGCGCGGCGCGGGCCGGGGGAGCGCGCGTGCTCGCCATCACCTCGTTCTCGCGCTCGGGCACGGCCGAGCTCGCCGACACCGTGCTGCTCGTGCCGCCCGTGAGCGGAGGCTTCCAGGACGAACTGATCCACACCTCCCGCGCCGCGCTCATGCTGCTCACCGAGCAGCTCGTCGAGCTCTTCATCGAGCACCGCGGCGAGCGCGGACGCGAAGCGCGCGCCGCTGCGCTCTCCGTGCTCGCGGGGGTGCTGCGGGACTGAGGGTCGCGGGGCTTGGGCCTCGGCCTTGGGGCGCGGCCGTGTCGGCGACCGTCTCGCGGCGTCACACTCGCCCCAGCCAGACATTCCGTTGCATAATGGGAGACATTATGGGATCGAATGCAATGGTCGTGGTTCTCGCGCTCGCGGGTCTCGTCGTCGGCGCGACGCTCCTCGGCCTGCTGCTGCGTGCCAAGCAGACGCGCGTGCGGTCCACCGCGTCGGACGATGCGGCGGATCGGATCCGTCCGGTAGATCTCGCGGCGCCGACAGGCGAGACGCCCGGCGCGACCCCCGAGGCTCCGGAGTTCGGGGAACGGCTGACGCTCGTGCAGTTCAGCACGGAGACCTGCGCGCGCTGCCCGGCGAGCGCGCGCAGCCTGTCGGGGGCGGCCGACGCGTTCGACGGCGTGCGCCATGTCGAGATCGATGTGACGCACCGCGACGACCTGATCCGGCGCTTCTCGGTCCTCCGCACCCCGACAGTGCTCGTGCTCGACGCGCAGCATCGCCTCCGTGCCCGAGTCTCGGGCCCGGTCAGCGCGCAGCACGCGCGCGATCTCGTCGAAGCGCACGTCGGCGCCGACCGCACGATCGAAGGGAGCCTCGCATGAGCTCGTCCACCGCGCCGGGAAGCGCCGCATCGGGATCCGCCGCGGCGGATCCGCGACCCGGGGAGCCGGGACCCGCGGGTCCGCGACCCGGGGGTCCCGGATCCGCGGGAGTGGATCCGCGCGGGCCGAGGTTCGCTGCAGGGATCACGGCCGCCCTGCTGCTCGTCGACGTGGCGCTCGCACTGCTGACGGGGAGCGCGACCGACGGCGCGGCGCTCGCCGCGCGCTCGCCCCTCGAACGTCTGGCCGAACCCGCGTCGCTGCTCCTGCTGGTGCTGTTCGCCCTCTTCGTCTGGGGTGCGAGCGCGGGCGTGCGCCGGCATCCGTTCGGACTGCTGTTCGCGCGCGTCATCCGCCCGCGCCTCGCGCCGCCCGAAGAGCTGGAGCCGGCGGAGCCGCCCACCTTCGCGCAGGGCGTCGGCGCGTTCGTCGCCGGTGCCGGGCTCGTGCTGCACGCGTTCGGGGTGCCCTGGGCGCTGCCGATCGCGGCCGCCGCGGCGTTCATCGCCGCGTTCCTCAACGCGGTGTTCGCCTTCTGCCTCGGCTGCGAGCTCTATCTCATCCTCCGCAGGGCGCGTCTGATCCGCTGAGCGCGGAGACGCCTGTGGAGACTCGGCGCGGGCACGACCGACGCAATAGGCTGGGGCAATGCCAGAACCCCTCTATCTGCCACTCGACCTGCCCGAGCTCGAGGCCGACCTCGGTGGCGGTCTCGTGCGCCGCACCGTCCACCCGAGCGGCCTGCGCATCCTCACCGAGCGCATGCCCGGCGCGCGCAGCGCGACCATCGGTTTCTGGGTGGGCGTCGGCTCGCGCGACGAGCAGGCGGAGCACGACGACGCCCCGGGCAGCCTCGGTTCGACCCACTTCCTCGAGCACCTGCTGTTCAAGGGCACCCCGCAGCGCGACGCCTACCAGATCGCCACGAGCTTCGACCGCATCGGTGCCGAGCACAACGCGCTGACGGCGAAGGAATACACCTGCTACTACGCCAAGGTGCGCGACGTCGACCTCGACGACTCGGTCGCGGTGCTCGCCGACATGGTCACCAGCTCCGTGCTCGACGCCGACGAATTCGAGAACGAGCGCGAGGTCATCCTCGAAGAACTCGGCATGGCTGCTGACGACCTGGCCGACGTGGCCAACGAGCGCTTCTTCGAGCAGGTCATGGGCGCCCACGCGCTCGGCCGACCCATCGGCGGTCTGCCCGAGACCATCCGTGCCGCACGGCGCGACGACGTCGACCGTCACTACCGCAACACCTACCGGCCTTCGACCCTCGTGGTCACGGTCGCCGGGGCGGTCGACCACGACCGCCTGGTCGAGCAGGTCGTCGCCGCGCTCGCCGCCTCTCCCGAATCCCGCTGGGATCCGTCGGTCCAGGCTGTGCCCGCCGCGCGACGCGACAGCGACGAGGTCGCGCTGCCCGGGCCGGGGGAGGTGCACACCACCGTGAGCGAACGCCCGAGCGAGCAGGTCAACCTGATGATCGGCACCCGAGGCCTGCGGGCGTCCGACCCGCGCCGCTTCGCCTTCGGCATCATGAACTCGGTGCTCGGTGGCGGCATGTCGAGCCGCCTGTTCCAAGAGATCCGCGAGAAGCGCGGCATGGCCTACTCCACATACTCCTTCGGTGCGAGCTACTCCGATGCCGGTCTCTTCGGCATGTACGTGGGCTCCGCGCCGCAGAAGGCCCGCGAGGTCGTTCGCCTCGCGCAGGCCGAGCTGCAGCGCGTGGCCGAGCACGGCATCACCGCAGACGAGCACGAACGCTCGCTGGGGCAGATCGCCGGGTCCTCGGCGCTGGCCCTCGAAGACTCCGACACCCGCATGGGGCGCCTCGCGCGCGCCGAGCTGGGCTCCGGCGAACTCTTCGGTCTCGACGCCTCGCTGGAACGCTTCACGGCGGTCACCAGCGACGAGATCCGCGAGGTCGCGGCGCTCATCGCCGAACGGCCGATGTCGGTCGTCGCGGTCGGCGAGGTCTCGCGATCGGGGCTCGAGAGCTCATGACCGAGCGCGGGTTGAGCAGCGCCGCGGGGCAGCCGGAGGGAGCCGCGGTCATCGGATCGGGCCCGAACGGTCTCGCCGCCGCGGTCACGCTCGCCCGCGCGGGCGTGCCGGTCACCGTGTTCGAGACGCGCGGCACCCCCGGCGGCGGTACGCGCACCGAAGACCGCGTCATGCCCGGGGTCCTGCACGACACCTGCTCTGCCGTGCACCCCATGGCGCTCGCCTCCGACTTCTTCCAGCGCTTCGAACTCACGCAGCGCATGGAATTCGCGGTGCCCGAGGCCTCCTACGGCCATCCGCTCGATCCTGCGGACGGCCGCGGCGGCATCGCCTACCGCTCGCTCGACCGCACCGCCGAAGAACTCGGCCGCGACGGCGCCGCGTTCCGGCGCCTCCTCCGACCGCTCGTGCGCAACATCGACGCCGTGCAGTCCTTCGCCATGGGCGGCGCCCTCCTCTCGATGCCGCAGCCGTTCGTGCCCGCGATTCCCGGCATGATCGCGCTCGGCCTCCGCGTCGCCGAACAGGGCACCCCGGCCTGGAACCTCAGATTCTCGGAGGCCGCCGCTCCCGCGCTGCTCACCGGGGTGCTGGCGCACGGCATCGGCCGCTTGCCCTCGTTCGCCACCGGGGGAGTCGGCATGGTGCTCGCCGCGCACGGCCACGCGCGCGGCTGGCCGGTCCCCATCGGCGGATCCCGGTCCATCGCGGACGCGCTCATCGCCGACCTCGAGGCCCACGGCGGCCGCGTGGTGACCGGGCAGCGCATCGGGTCCCTCCGCGAACTCCGCGAGCACGGATCCTACGGAACCGTGCTCGCCGACACCTCGGCGCGCGGGCTCGCCCGCATCGCAGGCGACGCGCTCCCAGCCGGGTACCGGCGCACCCTCGAACGCCAGAAGTTCGGGCCGGGCGCCTGCAAGGTCGACTTCGTGCTCGACGGCCCCGTGCCCTGGGCCGACGCGCGCATGTCGGAAACCCCCACCGTGCACCTCGGCGGCACCCGCGCCGAGATCGCCGCCGCCGAACGCGACGTACTGCGCGGCAGGCACCCCGAATCCCCGTTCGTGCTCCTGGTCCAGCCCGACAGCTTCGACCCGACGCGCAACCCCGCCGACCGGCACGCGATCTGGAGCTACACGCACGTTCCGAACGGCTCCACCCTCGACGTCTCCGAACGCGTCATCGCCCAGATCGAGCGCTTCGCCCCCGGCTTCCGCGACCGCATCATCGCGAGCGAAGTCATCACGGCCGACGACTACTCCCGCTACAACGAGAACTCCGTCGGCGGCGACTTCAGCGCCGGGGCTGTCACCATGCGCCAGCTGCTCTCGCGACCCACCGCCGACCTCGCCCCCTGGCGGACCCCGACCCCCGGCCTCTACCTCACCTCCGGCGCAGTCGCCCCCGGGCCCGGCGTGCACGGCCTCGGCGGCTACTACGCCGCACGCGACGCGCTGCACCGCGTCTACGGCCTGGCCGAGCCCGACCTCGGCGTGCGCAGCAGCCGCGAGTCCGGCCGGTAGCCTGGAACCATGAGCACCTCCGTCGCCGTCTCCGGGGCCACCGGCCGCCTGGGCGCCCTCGTCTGCGAGATCGTCGAGTCCGATCCCGACTTCACGCTGACCGCCCGCCTCACGAGCGCCAGCGCACCCGACGACGGCGCCGACGCGACCATCCTCGTCGACGTCAGCCACCCCGAAGCCTCACCCGCCATCGTCGAACGCGCCCTCCGCCGCGGCCAGCGCGTCATCGTCGGCACGAGCGGCTGGTCGGCAGAGCGGCTCGCCGAACTGCAGCGCCTCGTCGACGAGCTCCCCGGGGCCGCCGCGCTCGTCGTCCCCAACTTCTCGCTCGGCTCCGTGCTGGGCACCGCGCTCGCCCGCATCGCGGCACCCTTCTTCGACTCCGTCGAGATCATCGAAGCGCACCACCCCGGCAAGGTCGACTCGCCCTCGGGCACCGCGGTGCGCACGGCCGAACTCATCGCCGACGCCCGGTCGGGCAAGCCGATCGACGCGCCGTTCGCCGAGCAGACCGCCCGCGGCGAACTCATCGCGGGGATCCCGGTGCACAGCCTCCGCCTCGCCGGAGTCGTCGCCAAGCAGGAGGTCCGGTTCGGCGGCGCGGGCGAGGTGCTCACGATCACCCACGACACGCACTCCAATGCTGCCTACGGCCCCGGAATCCGCGCCGCCCTCCGCGCGGCCGGCGAACTCGACGGGCTCGTCGTCGGCCTCGACCGCGTCCTCGGCATCGGCTCCTCCGGCTCCGACGCCGCCGGCGCCGCCGAGGCCAACGCCACCGAGGGCGCGGCGTGAGCGCGCGGATCCGATCCATCATCGGGGTCGTGGTCATGAGCGTGCTGCTCGTGCTCTACTTCGGGTTCGCCGGAGTCCGCGCGTTCGCGCTCCTGGCCACCGGAACCCCGCTCGCCGTCGCCATGGGCGTCGCCCTGCTCGTGCTGCCGCTCATCGGCGTCTGGGCGCTCGTGCGCGAACTCATGTTCGGCGCGCGCGCCACCCGGCTCGTCGACCGGCTCGCAGCCGAAGGGCGCCTGCCAGAGGAGGATGTCGACGTCTCGCCCAGCGGCCGCCCCGACCGCGACCAGGCCGACGCCGCGTTCCCCAAGTACCAGGCCGAGGTCGAAGCCGACCCCGAATCCTGGCAGAACTGGATGCGCCTCGGACTCGTCTACGACGCCTGCGGCGACCGACGCCGCGCACGCGCCGCGATTCGGTCCGCGATCGCCAAGTCACGCGGCTGACGCAGAAACATTCGGTAACGTCGCATTTCAGCGGACGTTCAACGAATATCCTTCGCGCGATTAGGGAAACGTTCGGCGAACGACCTAAACTCGTTCGGGATCGCACCGACCGAGGGCCTCACCGACGCGCCCTTGCTCACGCCAGCCGGTGCAAGTACGACCGGGCGCGGCGAAGCGCCCAGAGGGACGATTTCGGCATGCCACGAAAAGCTCAGCTCGCTGAACCGCCTACCCGAGCACTCGACTCGGTGACCGGCATCAGCCGCAAGGGACTGCCCAGCGGAACGGTGGGAGTGCTCGGCGCACTCGTCATCGGCCTCTCGACGTGCGCCCCGGCGTACACCCTGACCTCCGCCGTCGGCCCCGCCGCGAGCGAGGTCGGCTACCAGACCCCGGCGATCTTCCTCATGGGCTTCATCCCCATGCTGCTCGTCGCCATCGGCTACCGCGCGCTCAACTCGGCGATGCCCGACTCCGGCACCTCCTTCACCTGGGCCACCCGCGCCTTCGGTCCCTGGATCGGCTGGATGGCGGGCTGGGGGCTCATCGCCGCCACCGTGCTCGTCCTCTCGAACCTCGCCGGCGTCGCCGTCGAATTCCTCTTCCAATCGATCAGCATCCTCGTCGGCGACCCCTCGATCGCCGACATCGCGCAGAACAAGCTGATCAACATCGCCGTCTGCCTCGGATTCATGGCGCTCGCCACGTTCATCTCCTACCGCGGCATGACCTCGACCAAGATCTTCCAGTACCTCACCGTCATCTTCCAGATGGCCGTCATGGTCTGGTTCGTCGTCGCCATGTTCATCGGCGCGGCCGACCCGGCGAACACCGAGGGCAAGATGCCCGAGCTCTCCTGGTTCAACCCCTTCGAGGTGTCGAGCTTCAGCGCCTTCGCCGCCGGCATCGCCGTCTCGATCTTCGTCTACTGGGGCTGGGACACCGTGCTGACCATGGGCGAGGAGACCAAGCCCTCCAAGGGCCGCATGTCGACCGAGAGCAAGGCCGCGATGATCCTCGTCGGCATCCTCGTCGTCATGTACGTCGGCACCGCAGCCGCGACCGTCGCCTTCGCCGGCGTCGGCGACGGCCCGACCGGCCTCGGCAACTCCGCGATCGCCGAGAACGTGTTCGCCGCGCTCGCGCACCCCGTCATGGGCCCCGCCGCGCTGCTGCTCTCGCTCGCGATCCTCGTCTCCGCGATGGCGTCCATCAACTCCACCGCCATCTCGCCCGCGCGCACCCTGCTCGCGATGTCGCACTACGGCGCGCTGCCCAAGTCGATCAAGAAGATCCACCCGAAGTACAAGTCGCCGTACGTCGCGCTCATGCTGTCGTCGCTCGTCGCCTCCGGGTTCTACGCGATCATGCGCTTCATCAGCAACGACGTGCTGTGGGACACCATCACCGCACTCGGCATCATGGTCTGCTTCTACTACGGCATCACGGCGCTCGCGAGCCCCTGGTACTTCCGCAAGACCGCCTTCCGCGAGGGCGTCGGATCGGTCATCTCGAAGATCGTGCTGCCCGCCATCGGCGGCATCCTGCTGCTGATCGTGTTCGTGCAGACCACGATCGACAGCATGGATCCGTCGGCGGGGTCCGGCAACAACATCGGCGGCGTCGGCCTCGTCGGCATCATCGGCGTCACCGTCCTCGGCATCGGCGTCGTGCTCATGTTCCTCCAGTCGCGCGTCTCCAAGCCCTTCTTCAAGGGACAGGTGCTGCGCCGCGTCGACGCGAGCGAAGCGACCGGCACGGTCGAGGTGTTCGACGACGGGCTCTGATCCCGAACCCGCGGCACGACCCGCGTCGCCTCGTGGCGACATCCACCGAAGCGCAGCGGTCCGCCGCTGCGCTTCGGTGTTTCCGTGGAACAATCGAGCGATGGGCCAGGAGAGCAAGAAGACCGCGTCGGCGAAACCCGCGCCGGCCGGTCGCCGCAAGCAGCTCCTGCGCAACTGGGGTGCCGTCGCTCTGGCCGCGATCGTCCTCGGCGCCATCTTCGGCGGACCGGCGATCACGAAGTATCTGAAAGCGCCGCCCATCTCCGACGACTTCGGCATCGAGGACGCCATCGCCGCGATGCGCCTCGACGCCGACGGCACCTCCTACCTGGTGCTCGTGAACCCGCAGGGCAGGACGCGCTCGGTGCAGCTCGAGGAACGCGGCTTCGAACGGTCCCGCATCGCCTGGTCGGACGCCGGCCTCAGCACCGGCGGGCCGACCGACGAATACCTGCTCGGGGCGAAGAGCCTCACCCGACTGCCGCTGCCCGGCGACCTGGACCGCTCGACCGAGTGGGGGCGATTCGCCACCCGTGACGGCTTCGCGGTGCAGATGAGCACCCAGGAAGGGCAGCGGTTGGCCTTCGTGAACGCGAAGACGAAGCAGCTGACCTCGGTCAAGCCGGAGTACGCGCACCCCGAGCTCGCGAACTGCGACGGCGAACTCGTCGCGGTCGGCGAAGACGGACATCCGCGCACGATCGACGCCGGATCGCGCGACATCAGCGGACTCGGCACGTTCACGGGCGTCCAGGCGATGACCTGCGACGGCGACCGGATCATCGGGATCGGCGAGATCCCGGATCGGGCCGACTCCACGCAGACCGTGCGGATCTGGGATCGGGCCTCCGGTGCGCAGCGCACGCTCGACGTGCGTTATCCGGAAGCGCTGAGCAGGTCCGGGCCGAGCATGCCGTTCGTGAACGACGGGCGGCTGTACTGGGCCGCGGATCGACGGCTCTGGTCGATCCCCGTCGGCGACGCGGCGCTCGGTGGGGCCGGGGCCGGTGGATCCGGTGCCTCTGGTGGGGCCGGTGGGTCCGGTGCATCCGGTGGGTCCGGTGCCGCAGGATCCGGTGCCGCAGGCGGCGGATCGGCACCGACGATCGCCGAGGCCATCGACTCGGCGACGCTCACCGACTTCCTCGACGACTTCGAACCCGTGGTCGGCACCGATCAGGGCGTGCTCGACCGGGTCGGCGATCGCGTCTACGGGGTCGCGGCGCAAGAGAAGTACATCGACGACCGCAGGGGGCCGGGATTCGACCGGCTCGATCGGCTCGCGATCTTCAGCGTCGACGCGCGCACGGGGGAGCGCCGCATCGTGCTCGACGTCGACACCCTCGACTTCCCGCGCCGGAACCTGCATGTCCACGCGATCGCGGTGAACCCGAAGTGGGCGGCAGCGCGGTGAATCGCGCCGCCACCGCGGGCTAGACTCCTCGGATGCCCCCGCGTTCCCCGCTGCCGCAGCGCCTCGGACTCGATTCCGCCTGGATGCGGTCGCCCGACCGCGATCCGGCGAACCCGCGCCCCTGGCCGACCATGCGCGACTGGCTGCATCACCGGCTCTCCGAGCACATCGACGTCGACGCGTTCATCGCCGACGAGCGCTTCGTGCTCGACTCGGGAGAGCCGCTGCGCGCCGATGAGGAGTACCGCTCGCACACCTTCGTCTGGTTCTACCGCGACCTGCCGGAGGAGACTCCGGTGCCCGGCGCCGTGCACGTCGTGCACCGCGACGACCGGATCGTCGTGGTCGACAAGCCGCCCTTCCTCTCGTCGATCCCGCGCGGCAAGCACATCACCGAGAGTGTCGTGGTGCGCATGCGGCACGAGCTCGGACTGCCGGAGCTGACGCCGATGCACCGACTCGATCGGGTCACCTCCGGGCTCCTGATCCTCGCCACCGAGCGTCGTTGGCGCGGCGCCTACCAGAGCATGTTCATGCGGGGCGAGGTGTCGAAGACCTACCGGGCGGTCGCGCGGATTCGCGACGACCTCGCCCTGCCCGCCACCGTGCGCAACCACCTGCGCAAACGGCACGGCACCTGGCAGGGGGAGGAAGTGCCCGGTCTCGAACCGAACTCCGAATCGCTCGTGGAGCTGGAACGCGAGCTGCCGGTGGTGGGCGATCCGCAGCGCGGCGAGGTCGCGAGTCTTGATGGGGTCGCGAGCCTTGATGGGGTCGCGAGCCGCGGCGAGCACCGTGGTGTGTACCGGCTCACTCCGCGCACCGGCAAGACCCATCAGCTGCGCCTGCACATGCTGGGTCTCGGGATCCCGATCGAGGGCGATCCGCTCTATCCGGCGGTGCAGGAGATCGCGGTCGACGATTTCAGCACGCCCCTGCAGCTGCTCGCGAGCGAGCTCCGATTCCCGGACCCGATCGACGGTGGTGAGCGCCGCTTCGCGAGCGTGCGGGAGTTCCCGCTGCGTCCGTCCGCTGGGTGAGTCTGCGGGGCGGCATCATGCGCGAGCCTGCCCCCCCTGGTCATCCTGCGCGAGCTTGCCCGCTCGTCATCATGCGCGAGCTTGCCCCTTCGTCATCCTGCGCGAGCTGGCCCCTTCGTCATCCTGCGCGAGCTTGCGAGTCGCAGGATCCTCCTCCGCCACGCTCCGAGCGAACGCGGCCTCGGCCGCGGCCCGATGTCGGACCTCGCCGGTAGACTTCTCGACGTGAGCACGAACGAGATCCCGACCCCCTACGAGGACCTGCTGCGCGAGGTGTTCGAGCACGGAACGCCCAAGGGCGACCGCACCGGAACCGGCACGCGCAGCCTGTTCGGCCGCCAGATCCGCTTCGATCTGGCCGAGTCGTTCCCGCTGCTGACCACCAAGCGGGTGCACTTCAAGTCGGTCGCGATCGAGCTGCTCTGGTTCCTGCGCGGCGAGGGCAACACCAAGTTCCTCACCGACAACGGTGTGACCATCTGGGACGAGTGGGCTGACGCGAGCGGCGACCTGGGCCCCGTCTACGGCGTGCAGTGGCGTTCGTGGCCGACGCCGTCGGGCGAGCACATCGACCAGATCTCGCAGGTGATCGAGCAGATCCGTTCGAACCCCGACTCCCGCCGTCTCATCGTCTCCGCCTGGAACGTGGCCGAGCTCGACCAGATGGCGCTCGCGCCGTGCCATGCCTTCTTCCAGTTCTACGTGGCCGACGGCAAGCTCTCGTGCCAGCTCTACCAGCGTTCGGCCGACATGTTCCTCGGAGTGCCGTTCAACATCGCCTCTTACGCGCTGCTCACGCTCATGGTCGCGCAGCAGACGGGCCTCGAGCCGGGCGAGTTCGTCTGGACGGGCGGCGATTGCCACGTCTACGACAATCACGTCGAGCAGGTCGAGAAGCAGCTCGCGCGCGAGCCGTTCCCGTACCCGAAGATCAGCATCCGCAAGCGGGATTCCATCTTCGACTACGAGCTCGACGACTTCGAGGTCCTCGACTACCAGCACCACCCGGGCATCAAGGCCCCGGTCGCGGTCTAGGCCGTTCGGGTGAGCGAGCGCGACGGCTCCGAGCGGCGGGTCACGGAACTCCGCAGACTCGGCATGATCTGGGCCGAGGCGCGGGGCGGCGCGATCGGGCGCGACGGCGACATGCCGTGGCACCTGCCCGAGGACCTGGCGCATTTCAAGCGGACGACGCTCGGTGATCCGGTGATCATGGGCCGCCGCACGTGGGAGTCGCTGCCCGAACGCTTCCGCCCGTTGCCCGGTCGCGCGAACATCGTGGTGACCCGGGATCCGGGGTTCGTCGCCGAGGGTGCTCGCGTCGCGGCGTCGGTCGAGTCCGCTCTCGACCTGGCGGGCGGTGCCGCTCGCGTTGAGGAGAGCACAGAGGCCCAGGGCCCCGGGGTTTCCGGGGGCGCCGTTGAGGCCCTGGCCGATGCGGGAGCCGGTACGGAGTTCGTGGGTGCTCCTGGCGCCGACGGCGTTTCGTCGCGCGCGTGGATCATGGGCGGCGGGCAGCTGTACCGCGCGGCGATGCCGCTCGCGACGGAACTGGTCGTGACCCGCATCGAGCTCGACGTGCCCGACGCCGACACTTTCGCGCCCGAGATCGGGCCCGAGTGGCGCCTTGTCGACCCTGGCGTTCCCGCGACTTCGAAGACGGGCCTCGGCTACCGCTTCGAACGCTACCTGCGGGTCTGACCCCTCTGATCTGACTCACCTGATCCGCGGGTTCGTGAGTCGCGCGGCTTCAACATCGCCCTGAGGCGTGCCGGGTGTTCCCGCCTTCCCGCCTTTGCGCGTCTGCACATTCGCGCCCTCGCCGAGATGACCCTTTCGCGGGTTTTGGGCGCTCATAGCCCGCGAGAGGGTCATCTCGACGGGCTGAGGGCGGGGCGAGAGAGTGAACCTCGAGCTCAGAGCCTCGAGCTCTGAACATCAAACCCTGAGCCCGGCCCTTGCCCCGGCCCTTGCCCTCCAAGTCGAGTCCGGACCCCTGAACCTCGAGCCTCAAAGCCCGCACCCAGACCCCCGCACCCAGCTCCAGACCCCGACCCCGACCCGCACCTCGAGCCTCGAACCCCTCACCCGACCCCTCACCCGACCCCTTGCCCCCGCGTTCGCGCCCTCGCCGAGATGACCCTTTCGCGGGTTATGGGCGCTCATAACCCGCGAAAGGGTCATCTCGACGGGTCATCTCGGTGGGGTGAGGACGGGCCAAGAGCATGACCCCCGAGCCAGACCCCGACCCCGAGCCAGACCCCGACCCCGAGCCAGACACACGCCCCGCCCCACCGCTCAGCGCTCGGCGAGGAGGCGGGCCAGTTCGGCCATGATGGGGCGCGGCTCCCGGTCGAGGAACCGGCAGAGCCGCGCCCGGGTCTCGGTGATTCTGCTCCGAAGAAGATCCTCGCGGTGCAGGCGCAGCAGCCGGTACCCCTCCTCGCGGGCGGCCTCGATCCGCGCCAGGTCCTTCAAGTACTGGGCCCGGTCGGTGCGGTGCTGCTCGCCGTCGTATTCGATGATGCGTCTTCTCGCGCGGTCGACCAGGTCGAAGCGGCCGATGAATGTGCCGTCGGCCCGCCGCAGTTCGACCTGGAGATCGAGGTCGTCGAGCCCCAGCGCGACGAGTTCGAGTCGGACTTCGGTCTCCATGCGCGATTCCGCGCCGATCCGGGTGAGGCTCAACGCGGCGCGAAGCTTGCGGACCCCGCGGCCCGAAGCACGAGCGACTTCGGCGTGCAGCGCCTCGAGCGGCACGAGCGGCGTGACTCGGTGCCGCGGGCCGCGGGGGAGCACGAGGTGATCCATCGCCACGACGAGCTCGCGAAGGGGGAGCAGCGCCGCGCTCTGGGCGAGCGCCGCGACCGGACGTACGCAGGGAAGCCCCGCGGGTGATAGGACGACCTCGAAGTCCGAACCGACGCCGTGCCCGACGACCGTGCGGCCCCGCGCGGCTCGGAGCGGGAGGGGCGCCGCGAGGTGCACGACCTCGGGTGACCGGATCGGCGCACCGAAGGCGAGGAGGGCCGTCGTGTGGCTGAAGGCCTCCCCGCGACGGAGCTTCGGGACGTAGGCGCGCGCGAGATCGAGCACGCGCTGCTCGGGGAACCTCGGCTCCTGCTGCTCCGACCACAACCGGTGCACGCCGCGGTGCGGTGATTCGAACCGGCGGTGCGCGAGCATGTTCCGAGTGATTCCCGCACGCGCGGCCTCCGCGGTGCGGGCGGTGGAGCCGGGCGCCGAGTCGGGCCACGGCCCGGGCAGTGGTGTCGGAGTCCGGGGCATGGAGCCAGATTGCCGCGGACGAGGATCCGATCCGTCGTTGTCCACAGCGAGAGCGCGCCAACGCGTGGGGACCGACGCCGAGATGCCCCTTCCGCGGGTTTTGGGCGCCCATCACCCGCGAAAGGGTCATCTCGGCGCATGCCAGAGGCGCGCCCCGCCCGCACTCGCGCGCGAACCCGAAACCGAAGAAGCCGCCGAACAAACGGTGCCGCAGCCAACTCTCCGCCGCGGGTCCGGTAGCCTAGGCGTGTGACACAGCGCGAGAATCCCTTCGGCCAGGTACTGGTCGCTCTGGTGACCCCGTTCCAGGCCGACGGCGAAGTCGACTGGGCGGCCACCGAGGCCCACATCGACCACTGCATCTCCAGCGGGGCCGACGGCATCGTCGTGACCGGCACCACCGGCGAGACGAGCACCCTCACCGACCCCGAGAAGATCAAGCTCGTCGAGGTCGCGAAGTCGGTCTCGGGCGGGCGCGCGAAGATCATCACTGGCGGCGGCTCCAACGAGACCGCGCACGCCATCGAGCTCTACAAGGCCAGCGAGAAGGCCGGCGCAGACGGCGTCATGATCGTCACGCCGTACTACAACAAGCCCACCCAGGCGGGCCTGCTGACCCACTTCCGCATGGTCGCGGACTCCACCGACCTGCCGGTCATCCTGTACGACATCCCCGGCCGCACCGGCGTGCCGATCAAGTACGAGACGATCCTGCGGCTCGCGAAGCACCCCAACGTGCTCGCGGTGAAGGACGCCAAGGGCGACTTCAGCGAGGTCAGCCGGGTGCTGAACCAGACCGACCTCATGTACTTCTCGGGCGACGACGCGAACGTGCTTCCGCACCTCTCGATCGGGGCCACCGGCCTCATCGGGGTCACCGCCAACATCACCGCCGCGCCCTACCGCACCATCATCGACGCGGTGAACGCGGGCGACCTGCACACGGCGCGCGAGCAGCACCAGCGGCTCGAGCCCCTCGTGCGCGCCATCATGACCCACGTGCCCGGCACCGTCGCGGCCAAGTACGTGCTGCACGGCCTCGGCCGCATCTCGAGCCCGCGCGTGCGCCTGCCGCTCGTCGGTCCCGAGGAGTGGGAGGCCGCCATGATCGAGGACGAGCTCGCGCTCGTGCACGACGTCGCCGGCGTCGATTTCCAGAACTTCCGGCCGGACCGCAACGCGGCTGCCGGCGGCGCCCTGCCGAAGATCGCAGGGACCACCCGCTAACCGAACGGCCCCGAAGGATCGGGGCCCTGACCAGGAGGCTGTGTGCCCGTCACCACCCCGTATGCTCCGCCGAAGCTCAAGAACGGCACCCTTCGCATCACCCCGCTGGGCGGCCTCGGCGAGGTCGGCCGCAACATGACGGTCTACGAGATCAACGGCAAGCTGCTGATCGTGGACTGCGGCGTGCTCTTCCCCGAGGAGCACCAGCCGGGCGTCGACCTGATCCTGCCCGACATCTCGCAGATCGAGAACCGCCTGAACGACATCGTCGCGGTCGTGCTCACGCACGGTCACGAGGATCACATCGGCGGTGTGCCCTACCTGCTGAAGCGTCGTCCGAACATCCCGCTGGTCGGGTCGAAGCTCACGCTCGCGTTCATCTCGGCGAAGCTCAAGGAGCACCGGATCACGCCCGAGCTGCGTCAGGTCGCCGAGGGCGACCGCGTGAAGTTCGGTCCGTTCGACCTCGAGTTCATCGCGGTGAACCACTCGATCCCCGACGCGCTCGCGGTCGCGATCCGCACCGAGGCCGGCCTGGTCATCGGCACGGGCGACTTCAAGATGGATCAGCTGCCGCTCGACGGCCGCATCACCGATCTGCGCGCCTTCGCCCGCCTGGGCGAGGAGGGCGTCGACCTGTTCATGACGGACTCGACCAACGCCGAGGTCCCGGGCTTCACCCCGCTCGAGAAGGACATCGGTCCCGTGCTCGAGCGCGTCATCGAGAAGGCCCGCGGCAAGGTCGTGGTGGCGAGCTTCTCGAGCCACGTGCACCGCGTGCAGCAGGTGCTCGACGCCGCGCAGAAGGCCGGCCGCCGCGTCGTGCTGCTCGGCCGTTCGATGGTCCGCAACATGAAGATCGCGTCGGATCTCGGCTACCTCGAGGTGCCCGAGGGCGTGCTCGTCGATCTCAAGAAGAGCGGCGACATCCCCGACCACCGCATCGTCTACATGTCGACCGGTTCGCAGGGCGAGCCCATGGCGGTCCTGAGCCGCATGGCGAACCAGGAGCACCAGGTCGAGATCGGCCAGGGCGACACCGTGATCCTGGCGTCGAGCCTGATCCCGGGCAACGAGAACTCGGTCTACCGGGTGATCAACGGCCTCATGAAGCTCGGCGCGAACGTCGTGCACAAGGGCAACGCCAAGGTGCACGTCTCGGGCCACGCCGCCGCCGGCGAGCTCATGTACTGCTACAACATCGTCCGCCCGAAGAACGTCATGCCGATCCACGGCGAGTACCGCCACCTCGTGGCGAACGCCGGCGTCGCGATCGAGACGGGCGTGCCGCAGAACCGCACCATCATCGGCGAGAACGGCACCGTGGTCGACCTGGTCGACGGCGTCGCGCGCGTCGTCGGGCAGCTCGAGATCGACTTCATCTACGTCGACGGCAAGAGCGTCGGCCGGGTCACCGACGACGATCTGCGCGATCGTCGCACGCTGGCGGAGGAGGGCTTCATCTCGGTGATCACGGTCGTCGAGACGAGCCTCGGCCAGATCGTGTCGGGTCCCGAGATCCACGCCAAGGGCGTGGCCGAGGACGACAAGGTGTTCGACGCCATCAAGCCGAAGATCGCCGACGCTCTCGAAGAGGCGATGAAGGGTGGGACGACCGATCAGCACGCGCTGCAGCAGGTCGTCCGCCGCACCATCGGCCGCTGGGTCGGTACGAAGCTGCGCCGCAAGTCGATGATCGTCCCCGTCGTGGTGGTGGTCTGACCGGTGTCGGTCGAAGCCCGGCCCGTCGCCGCCGTGCGGTTCGCGACGGACGATGAGCGCGCCCGCTGGGACGCGCTCATCGCGGCGAACCCCGGCGGCGGCGAGGTCTGGCAGGGCGACGCCTACCTCGAGCAGAAGCGCGAGGCCGGACGCTACCGCGTGCACCGGCTGATCGTCGAGCTCGGCGACGAGGATCGCACCGCGGTCGCCGTCGGCGTGCTCGCGAAGCGAGCGCCGCTGCTCGGCGAGTGGTGGCACGTGCCGGCCGGTCCCGCCGCGCTCGACGCCGCGGGGCAGGATCCCGAGGCGTTCGCGCGCGCGACCCGCGCCGTGGCCGACTTCGCGCGCGCCAACGGGGCGTTCCTGCTGAAGATCGAGCCGCGCGTGCTGGCGAGCGCCGAGGCGGATCGAGTCGTTCGCGCGCTCGGCGCAGTACCGACGGCGCGCATCATCCCGAACCCCTCGACGGTGATCGTCGACGTCCGGGGGAGCGGCGCCGAGCCGCGCACCGAGGACGAGCTCTTCGCGAGCCTCGGCAAGAAGGCCCGCTACGCGATCAAGAAGGCCGCGCGCGACGGGATCACCGTCGAGCGGGTGCCCGCGAGCGACGCGAACTGCGCCGCGTTCTTCCGCCTGCTCGAAGAGACGGCCGAGGGGCGTTTCGTGCTGCGCAGCGCCGACTACTACCGCACGTTCTGGCAGCGCTTCGAGCGAGCAGGCGACGGTCAGCTGTTCTTCGCCTACCGCGACGGCGCGCTCGTCGCGGGTGCGTTCGCCATGGGCCTCGGTTCCAAGACGACCTACAAGGACGGCGCCTCGGTGCGCGCGAAGACCGCCTACGGCGCCTCGCATGCTCTGCAGTGGGAGGTCCTGCGCTGGGCGCTCGAGCGCGGTGCCGTCACCCACGACCTGTGCGGGGCACCTCCCTCGGGCCAGGCCTCCGACACCGCGCACCCGCTGCACGGCGTCGGCCAGTTCAAGACGAGCTTCGCGCCGCAGATCGTCGACTACGCGGGCGCGTGGGATCTGCCGCTGAGCGCGAGCAAGTTCTCCGTCTGGGCGAAGATCGGCGACCGCATCGCGCGCCGCCTCTCGCTCACCGTGCAGAAGGACCCGTACTACTGATGGCCGGCTCTCTGGCGCGCGCGAGCGCGGTGATGGCCTCGGGGACCATGGTCTCCCGGGTGCTCGGTTTCGTGAAGGTGAGCCTCCTCGCCTTCGCGATCGGCGGGTCGGTGACTCGATCCGGCGACGCGTTCGCGATCGGCAACCTGCTGCCCAACACCATGTACATGATCCTGCTCGGCGGCATGCTCAACGCGGTGCTCGTACCGCAGATCGTGAAGGCCGCGAAGGATCCCGACGGCGGTGCCGGATACATCAACCGCGTACTCACGCTCGTCGTCAGTGCGCTCGCGGTCGGCACGGCGCTCCTGCTGCTGATCGCGCCCTGGATCGTCTGGCTCCTCACTGCTGAGTGGGGAGACTCGCAGCGCGCCCTCGCGACTGCCTTCGCCTACTGGTGCCTGCCGCAGATCATCTTCTATGGGCTCTACACGGTGCTCGGTGAAGTGCTGAACGCTCGCAGCGTGTTCGGTCCCTTCACTTGGGCGCCCGTCGCCAATAACGTCATCGCCATAGCGGGCATCATCGTCTACATCGCGATGTATGGCGCCGACCCCAAGGGCGGGCAGGATCCCGGCGCGTGGACGTCAGCCGGCATCGCAGTGCTGGCAGGCAGTGCGACACTCGGCGTCGTCGTGCAGTCGCTCATCCTGTTCATCTCCTGGCGCCGGGCAGGAATCCGTTTCCGCCCCGATTTCCGCTGGAAGGGAATGGGGCTCGGACAGACCGGCCGCATCGCCGGGTGGAGCCTCGCGGCGATCATCGTCATGCAGCTCGGCGGCTTCATCACGCAGGCCGTGATTAACACCTCTTCCGGGCACGGACCCTCGGCCACTGCAATGCAGAACGCCTGGCTGCTGTTCATGACCCCGCACTCCGTGATCGCGGTATCCCTCGGAACCGCATACTTCACCCGTCTCGCCGGATGGGGGCAGACCGGGCGGATGCCGGAGTTCGTGGCGGATTTCTCCGCCTCAGCGCGCCAGATATCTCTTGTCATGGTGCTCGCCTCGGTCGCGATCTTTACAGCAGCACCGTTCCTCGCCAGGATCCTCAATCCGGGAACAGGAGCGGCTCAGGTCGGCGGGTTCACGATCGTGCTCCAGTGCTACATCGTCGGTCTGGCCGCGTACAGTTTCCTGTTCGTGGTCCAGCGCTCGTTCTATGCGCTGTCGGATACCAAGACGCCGTTCATCTTCACCACGATTCAGATCACTCTGCTCGTGCTGCTGTCGCTCGGCCTGCTCGTGCTGCCGAAGGAGATGCTCGGGGCGGCATATGCGTTGGTGTTCGCATTCACCACGGTCGTCGAAGCGCTCATTGCCGTCTGGCTACTGCGACGTCGGATCGGAACTATCGACGGTTCGCGCATCCTCGCGAGTCTGCTGCTCTACGGCATCGCCTCGGTTCCGGCGCTCGTGATCGGTCTCGTGCTTTACTTCCTGTCGATCCTGGTCTTGCCAGATCCCGGCATGCTCCTGTCAATCCTGTTCGCAGGGGTGATGGCGATCGTCGTCTCGGCCGTCTACCTGGTGACGCTCAAGCTGATCCGTTCGCCCGATCTCGCCGAACTCACCGCATTCGTCTCCCGCAAGCTCGGAAGGAACCGTTCGTGACCCTCACCGTCACCCCCTGCACCGATCCGGAGCTCTGGGATCGGACCGTCATCGACCTCGGCGGGCATCCGCTCCAGCTCTGGGGCTGGGGCGAGCTGAAGTCCGCGCACCGCTGGTCGGCGGAGCGCGTCCTCGTGACCCGCGACGGCGAGACTGTCGGGGCCTGCCAGCTCCTCACCCGCAAGCTGCCCTGGCCGCTGGGCGGCTTCGTGTACGCCCCGCGCGGTCCGGTGCTCGCGCGCGGCCCGAAGGCCGCCGAGATCGAGGGCGCGACTCCCGGCTCGGCCGGCGCACCGGCGCAGGATCCGGCACCGGGCGCGGTCGCCGACGCCGTCGCGGACTACGTGCGTCGCACGCGCCGCGCGGTGGCGGTCTCGATCGAGCCCGACGAGGACGACGGCCGGTTCCCGCTGTCCGACGCCTGGCGCCGCGCCGAGACGACGGTGCTTCCCGCACGCACGCTGATCCTCGACCTCACGCGCAGCGAGGACGAGCTCATGGGCGACATGTCGAAGAAGCACCGCCAGTACGTGCGCAAGTCCGAGCGCGAGGAGTCGCTCGAGATCCGCCGCGTCGAGACCGCCGAGCAGCTCGAGGAGTGCCTCGAGGTCTACCGTGCGACCAGCGCGCGCGCCGACTTCGGCCTGCACGAGGACTCCTACTACCACGACGCCCGCACCATGCTCGGCGAGCACGCGCCGATCTGGGCCAGCTACGTCGACGGCAAGCCCGTCGCGTTCCTGTTCCTCGCGGTCAGCGGGCGCACCTCGTTCGAGCTCTACGGCGGCATGGACGAGACCGGTCAGCGGCTGCGCGCCAACTACGCGCTCAAATGGAACGCGATCCGCGAGATGAAGGCCCGGGGCGTCGAGCGCTACGACTTCGGCGGCCTCATCAACGACGGCGTGACCACGTTCAAGACCGGGTTCTCCTCGCACGAGAACCTGCTCGCGGGCACCTGGGACCGCCCGATGTTCGGCTACGGCATCTGGACCCGCGGCCTGCCGCTCGCGAAGTCGGTCGTGCGCAAGCTCCGGCGACGCTGATCGCGGGGATGGGACACAGCAGGGCGGAGGCCGCGTACCAGCGAGCGATCGGGGCGTTCAAGAACCCGACGCTCGATCTGCTGCACGGTCGGTACGCGCCGTTCGTGATCGCCGCGCTCTCGCTCGTCTTCACGGCGGATCGTCCGACGGTCGCCGTCTCGGACGCGCACGTCGAGGTCGGCGAGATCGTCGACGAGCTGCGCGCCGCCGATCACGACGGACGGGAACGCGGCCTGCCCGCGGGCTCGGGCCGTGAGATCTGCCGGTACTGGGTGCGGGTGGGCTGGCTCGTGCCGCAGATCGTGGACGACGCAGAGGTGTACCGGCTGTCGGCGCAGGCCGTCGGCGCGCTCGAGATCGCCGGTCGCGCGGGCGGCGGGCGTTCACGGGTCTCGCGCTCGCGCGTGCGCACCCTGCTCGAGACGATCGAGCAGCTCGCGCAGGATGCCGAGCCGGATCCCGAGGAGCGGCGCGCCCGGCTCCTCGCCGATCGCGCGGCGATCGACGCCGAGCTCGCGCGCCTCGACGAGCACGGGGCGCCCGAGCCCGCGGACGACGAGCTGCTGCTCGAGGAGGCGGAGAACGTGCTCCACCTCGCTCGCGAGCTGCCGGCCGACTTCTCCCGCGTAGCCGAGTCGATCAACGCGATGCAGCGCGACGTCGTCGCGGATCTGCGACGCGACGTACGGCCCGCCGGAGAGGTGCTGCGCGAGTACCTGCAGCGCGGCCAGCACGTCATGCAGGCCACCCCGGAGGGGCGCGCGTTCGCGGGAGCGCTGCGGCTCATCGGCGATCCCGAGCACATCGATCGCCTGACGGATCAGCTGCGCAATCTGCTCGCACAACCGTTCTCGCGGCTCATGGACGCCGAGCAGCGCGGCGATCTCGACGCGATCGCGAAGCGCGTCGAGCAGGGGGTGCAGGAGGTGCTCACCGCGCAGCGCCGCGCGTCCCACGTGATCACCGCGCAGGTGCGCACCCACGACCCCGCGCGCGACCGCGAGGTCGACGAGCTGCTGCGCAGCGTGATGTCGGGGCTGCAGAACTGGACCCGGGACGCGAAGGCGGGCGACCGCGTCGAACCCCTGCGCGGGTTCCCCGTCGCGGGCGTCGGCCATCTGCGGCAGACGCTCAGCGACATCCGCCCGCCCGCGGCCCCGGCGCCGCTGAGCGAGGCCGAGGGCGAGGCCGAGTTCGAGGAGGCCGACACCCGAGCCTGGGGCGGTCCCCGATACACCGAGCTCGAGGCCTACGTGGCCGGGCTCGGCGAGCGCTTCGACCTGGCCGACGCGTTCGCGGGCGCTCCCGATGCCGAGCGCCGACCGGTCGACCTGCTCGGCCTGCTCGAGATCGCGCACCGCACCGGCATGAGCGAGGGCGACGAGGTCTCCGTCGTCGAAGCGCTCCGACCCGACGGGACGAGCCGCAGGTTCGCCTTCGGTTCCGTCACCGCCGGTATCCGCACAGAATCCGCCGTACCCGAAGAAGGCGCAGATGACTGAAACCGTCGAACCGTTCGTCGCCCCCGTCCCGATGGAGGCCGACCCGGGGGAGTACTTCCCGGGCGACCGCGGCGTGCTCGATCCCGAGGTGCGCCGCGTGCTCGTGCGCCTGCTCCAGCGTCGCTTCCTGCTCGCCGCGCGCAACCGCGACGACTGGAAGGTGCTGCTCGAGAACCAGTCGGTGATCGAGTCGCGCCTGCACGACCTGTTCGTCGACCTCGTGGTCGACTCGGGCCGCGGCGTCGCCTACAAGCAGCAGATCCGCTCCGACGAGCTCGACGTGCCGATCCTGCTCCGCGACGAGGCCTACACGCGCGCCGAGACGCTCGTGCTCGTCTACCTCCGCACCGTCTACCAGCGCGAGTCGACCGCCGGCGAGGCGTCGGCCCGCGTCGACATCGAAGAGGTCGAGCAGACCGTGCTGAGCTACTTCGCCGAGGTCGACGGGGATCAGGCCCGACGCCAGAAGGCCGTGCGCGCGGCGCTCGCCCGGCTCCGGCAGGAGGGCATCGTCGAGGAGGAGTCCGAGGGGCGGTACCGCATCAGCCCGCTCGTCGAGATCGTGCTCGGCGCCGAGCAGCTCCGCGAGCTCAGCGTCTGGCTGCGCGAACGGGGGGAGCGGCCCGCGACCCGCGAGCCCGACGCGGGGACCGGCTCAGCCCCGGACCCCGATCCGGATCCCGAACCGACCGACGGCATCGACCGAGAGGAGCACGCGCTGTGACCATGCTCGACACCCTCTTCGGACTGATCCCCGCCGCCTCGCGCGGCCAGCAGTGGATCGCCGACGAGCTCCAGCTCGTGAACTGGGGCGGATACGACGGGGCGCACCGCGTCCGCTTCTCGCCGACGGCGACGCTGCTGTGCGGCGGATCCGGATCCGGCAAGTCCACGCTCATGGACGCCTACATCGCGCTCATGATGCCGCACACCACACCGTTCAACGGCGCGTCCAACGGCGGCGTCGCGGGGCGGCCGCGCGGCGATGAGCAGCGCAACATCCTCTCGTACGGTCGTGGCAAGATCGACGAGTCGCGCACGGAGGAGGGCACCAAGGTGCGCGTGCTCCGCGGAGACGGCACCGACACCTGGACCGCCATCGCCGCGACCTGGCTCGATCACGACGGATCGCGGTTCACCGCCGTGCGGGCCTGGTACATCCCCGCGACGGCGCGGACGCTCGACGACACGGTGCGCGTGCGCGCGACCGTCGACGGCCCGTTCGACCTGAGCGCGCTCGAATCGGCGGCGGGGCAGCGGCTCTCGGACGCATCGGTCCGCGCGGCCGGGCTCGAGACCGTCGCGACCGACCGCGAGTTCTCGGCACGGCTCCACTCGGTGCTCGGCATCGGGGCCGCCGGAGCCGGATCGAAGGCGATGAGCCTGCTCGCCCGGATCCAGGCCGGGCAGCAGATCACCACCGTCGACGAGCTCTACAAGCGGATGGTGCTCGAGGAGCCCGAGACGCTGACCATCGCGGATGCGGTGGTCAGCCACTTCGACGAGCTCGAGAGCACACGCGGTCGCATGGTGACCGCGCAGAAGCAGGTGCGCGCGCTCCGCCCGATCCGTGACATGCGCACCCGCATCGAGGAGTCGGCGGAGCGACTGCGTCTGATCGACGCGGTCGGCCGATTCTCGGACCCCGCCTCACTGGCCTCGCTCTGGCGCGCCGGGCGCCGCCTCGAACTGCTGCGCGCGGTCGAGGGGGAGCTGCAGGCGCAGAAACGCGACGCCGACGACGCGGTTCGCGTGCAGCAGACGCTGGCCGACGCGGCGGAGTCGGAGCGCGACGGCCTGCTCGAGGTGCTGCGTAACGCGGGCGGCGATCGGCTCGAGACCGCCGAACGCGAGCTCCGGGGGATCGAGCAGCGATTGACCGCGGTCCGTCAGGAGCGCGAGCGCTTCGACGGGATCCTCGCGGTGCTCGGCGCCGAGGCCGGCACCGCGACGGAGTTCGCCGCGCTCGCCGAGACCGCGCGCGGCGCGCTCGGCGACCCGAATGCCAAGGCCGCGGCACGCGAGGCCTACGCGGACGCGCGCGGCGG
>NZ_LAYO01000111.1 GCF_000980875.1 Leucobacter sp. Ag1
GTTACGGCGGTTATAGCGTCAGGGAAACGCCCGGTTACATTCCGAACCCGGTAGCGAAGGCTGACTGCGCCGATGGTACTGGACTCGGGAGGGGGTGGGAGAGTAGGACACCGCCGGACCCCTTTTTCGAACGGGGCCAGACTTATCTGGGGGGGCGTGATGCTTCCCGGGTCGGGCTGGCCCCGTTTTTGTTTTCCCCCCACCTCCTAAAGAACACGCACCCCCGCGGGCGTGCAGGGCGGCTTCTCATCTTCGGGGCCGGCGGGCCGGAACAGCTCACGCTGCTCAGGCCCGCCCGACCCCGTTGTGCTATCCGAAGAGTGCTACCGGGGCACGCTCCCGAGGAGCTCGCGAATGGCCTCCGTGACAGGAATGCCATCCCGCTCGGCCTCCTCGCGCGCCCGATAGCGATGATCCGACGGCAACCGTTCCCAGCCGGCCCCGCGCAGCGCGTCGATCAACTCGGCAGCGCGCCGGGCATATCCGCCCCCTCCGCGATCCGGATCGATCAGGATCAGCAGCTGCCCCGTTCTGGCGGTACCGCCGTCATCCGCATGCTCGGCGAAAACCAGATCGTTCCGATACGAGAACGCGCCACCCGTGAGGCCCGAAGCGAGCAGCTCGACCATGAGCGAGAGCGCGGCCCCCTTGTGGCCGCCGAACGGCAGCAGCCCGCCTTCTGCGAGGATCTCCCCGGGATCCTCGGTGTCCTTCCCGCCCGCTGCCGTGCCCGTGCCCAACGGCACCGGTCGTCCGGCGCGCGCCGCCAGCTGCAGGTCGCCGTGCGACATCGTCGACGTGGCGAAGTCCATGACCAGTGGCCGAGAGCCGTCGACCGGCGACGCGAACGCGAACGGATTCGTTCCGAGGACCTTCTGCCGCGCGCCTCGCGGAATCACCGAGGCGCCGCCGGTCACCATGGTCACCCCGATGAGGCCGGCCTCGGCGAACGGCTCGAGATCCGGCCAGAGCGAACTGAAATGATGGGAGTCCCTGATCGCGACCACCGCGACCCCCGCTTCGGCGACCGCGGCACGGATCTGGTCCCCGGCCGCTGCGAGCGCAGGCTGTGCGAACCCGTTGGCCGCATCGACGCGCACGAAGCCCGAAGCCGGGCGGGCGACCACCGGAGCCGCAGCTCCGTCGGCCCAGCCGCTGCGCAGGGAGGCGAGATACCCGGGGACCCGGAACACGCCGTGGCTCAGCGCCCCGTCACGCTCGCATGAAGCGCAGTTTCGCGCCAGGACCGCCGCGACCTCGGGCGCGGCACCGGCCTCCGCCAACGCGTGCGCGATAGCCTCACTCAAATGCTCGAATGAAATGCGCGTATCGTGCACGGAGTCTCCTGACGTCGCGGTCCAGTGATTGTCTGATTGTAAGATAATCCTGAGGGCGCGGGCAATCCGTGACCGAGGGTGCGGCGTCGGCTTCCGTTGGAACGCCGGAGGCGCACCGAACCGGGCGAGAGAAGGATGGCGATCGATGGTAGGCAGCACAGGGACTCCGCTCACCGCTCGTCGGCGCACCGCGGAGTCGGGGCCGGCTCGGGTGAGTTCGGTGTCGCGTCGTGAAGCCGTCCGTGTCGAGATCCGGCGAGCGATCATCCTCGGCGCGCTCATGCCGGGGGATCGGCTGACCGAAGCGCTGCTCTCCGAGCAGCTCGGCGTCAGCCGACCTACTGTCCGGGAGGCGCTGAACGCGCTCGCCGAGGAGGGTCTCGTCGTCAAGGAGCCGTATCGCGGCATGCGTGTGGCTCGGCTGGAGCCGTCGGCGATCCACGACATCGCGGTCGGGCGGATCGCTCTCGACATGGTCGCGGTCGACGCCATACTCGCCGACAAGGGTGGGGTGGCCCTCGCGACGATCGAACGTGGATGGCGTCGCTACGAGGTCGAGATCTTCGACCCGGATCCGGTGGTGCAGCACGACACCCACCTTGAGTTCCACCGCTGCATCTGGGAGGCCTCGGGCAACTATCTGCTCGAGAAGCTGTGGCCGGCGACCGCCGCTCAGCTCACGATCGCCCTCGCCGAGGACCAGCGTCGCCGTGCGGATCCGGAGCGCGAGCACGGCGTGCACCTGGCGCTGATGGAGGCGTTCCGGACGCGCGACCGCGAGGTGATCCGCCAGGCGGTCTCGCTGCACACGCTGGCGAACGCCGATGAGATCATGCGAATGATGATCGACGAGACCGGTGACTGAAGCGCACTGAGGTGCCCTGAGGTGCCCTGAAGCGCCCTGAGGTGCCCTGAGATCTACTGAGGCCGCGCTCCGCTCGGGGGAGCGTACTTCTCGACGCCCCGGAGCGGTACTGGCCCGGGGCGTCGTCGTGTTTCCGGAAGGCCCAGGGGAAAGGTTCTCGGCAAAAGCCTTGCATTGTCATGCAACATGGCGCTATCGTCAGATTGTAAGACACTTTGCCGCACGGTGAAGCGTCTTGCCCGATCCACGAACCTCGATCGGGGGCCGCACTCTGCGGTCCGCCGGGCGCATCGCCCAGGTCCACCTCTGACCCTTTGGGAAAGGACGACGATGTCCACAGCAAGCAAGCGAATCCTCGCAGTCCTCGGCGTGCTCGTTCTCGCCGTTGCGGCCGGCTTCCTCGGCGCGACCATGCGCGGCGGCGGAGGCGGCGGCTCGGCCGCCGCCGACAACGGCGCCTGGATCGCGAAGATCAAGAAGCAGGGCGAGCTGCGCGTCGGTATCGCATCGGCGCCCCCGATGACCGCGGAGCAGTCCGACGGCAAGATGGGCGGCCCGAACGTGCTGCCGCTGCAGAAGCTCGCAAAGCAGATGGGTGTGAAGTTCACCCCCGTCGCGGCCGAGTGGTCGAAGATGGTCTCCGGACTCCAGGCGGACCGTTTCGACGTCGCCGCCTACCTCGACTCGACCTCTGAGCGGTCCCTCGCGATCCAGTTCACCGATCCCGTCTACACCTACGAGGGCGCATTCATCGTGAGCGCCGATTCCGGTCTGAAGAGCGTCGACGACATCGTGAAGTCGAAGCAGCCGATCGCCCTCGCCGGAGGCACGTCCTACGAGCCCGCGATCAAGGCGCTCGGTTCCGAGCTCCTCACGACGGAGAGTATTCCGAATGCGGTCACCGCCACGAAGGCCGGTCGTGCCGCAGCAGCCTTCGCCGACCTGCCCACGCTCGCCGACGCCGCGAAGAAGGATCCGAGTCTGAAGATCGTGCTCGCACCCGGTGTCTTCTTCCAGGATTCGAACTACGGCGTGAACGCGAACATCGATGCCCGGTCGCTGCAGGTGCTCAATATCGCGGTCCGGAGCGCCCAGAACGATGGATCCCTCAAGGCCGCGTTCGACCGGGCCGGCATCGTCAGCGCTGACAACCTCGGCGACCTCGAGATGAAGTAGCCGAAGAGCTCCATCATGCTGATCAAGAGCTACGACTTCGACTGGACCGTCGTCTCGAGCAACTTCCCGAGACTGCTCGAAGGCCTCTGGATGACGATCGAGATCTCGGTGATCGTGATCGTGCTGTCCATGATCCTCGCGGTCCCGGTGGCGCTGCTGCGCATGTCGAACATCGAGGTGATCCGCTGGGTCGCGCAGATCTACATCGAGATCTTCCGATGCACTCCGCTTCTCGTGCAGCTGTTCTGGGTGTATTACGCAATGCCGACGCTGACCGGGATCACGATCCCGGGCCTCGTCTCGGCCGTGATCGCGCTGACACTCAACCTCACCGCGTTCATGGCCGAGGCGTACCGGTCGGGATTTCAGGCCGTGCCGATCGAGCAGATCGAAGCGGGCAAGATGCTCCGGCTCACCAGCTGGCAGCGGACTCGCCACATCATCATTCCGCAGGCGCTCCGGCAGCAGCTGCCGGTGATCATGTCGCTCGACATCTCGCTCTTCAAGGACACGGCGCTCGTGTCCACGATCGCGGTCGCCGACCTGATGTTCACTGCGAACAAGATCGCGTCCGAGTCGTACCGGGCGCTGGAGATCCTCACGGTCGCCGCGCTCATGTACTTCGTGATCGCATTCCCGGTGTCGCTGATCCTCTCGAAGATCGAACGGAACATGATGCAGGGCGATATCCGCGGTGGCGGGAAGAAGAAGGGCAAATCCCTCGCGGCGCAGATGGTGCCCGGAGCGAAAGTGCAGGTGACCCCGTGAACGACGAGAAGACCCCGAGGACGGGGCCGACGAATCCTCGGACCGGTGCGGTTCGCACCATCACCGCGTCGGTCGGCGAAGCGCTCGTCTCGGCCCGCGGGCTGCAGAAGAGCTTCGGCGATCGGCAGGTCATGAAGAACGTCGACTTCGACATGCTCGTCGGTGACATCACCGTGATCATCGGAAAGTCGGGTTCCGGCAAGAGCACGCTTCTGCGAGCGCTCGCCGGGCTCACCGAACCCGATGACGGCCGGATCATGTTCGACGGCGAGATCGTGTTCGAGGACCAGCAGCGCACGCCGGTGTGGCAGGAGGTCGATTCCTACATCGGCATGATCTTCCAGTCCTACACGCTGTGGCCCCACATGGATGTCGCGAAGAACCTGATCCTGGCACCGATGAAGAAGCTCGGTCTCGGGCAGGAAGAGGCGATGGAGCGGGCGAAGAAGTCGCTCGCAGAAGTCGGCATGTCCCAGCATCTGCACTCCCGTCCGTCGCAGCTCTCGGGCGGTGAGCGGCAGCGGGCCGCCATCGCACGGGCGCTGATGATGGAACCGAAGCTGCTGCTCTGCGACGAGATCACCTCGGCGCTCGACCCGCCCGTCGCGGCGGAGGTCCTCGGGGTGCTCCGCCGCTTGAAGGAGCAGGAGGGGATCGCGGTCGCGCTCGTCACGCACGACATGGCGTTCGCCTCGAAGGCCGCGGATCGGCTCGTCTTCTTCCACGAGGGCGAGATCGCCGTCAACACGACTCCGGACGAAGCATTCAACCGGAGCGACAACCCCGAACTGCAGAAGTTCGTCGACGCGGTCAGGTTCTGACCCGAACGGCGGTCGGCCCGCAGGGCCGGCCGCCTCGCCCACCGCACTCATCGAACCCGAAAAGAAGGAGCCATCAGGTGCACACTGTTGTGATCGGCGGCGGCATCATCGGCCTCACCACGGCCTACCAGCTCGCGAGCGAGGGGGAGACCGTCACCCTGGTCGATGCCCGGGCGACCGGGCTCGGAGCGGCCGAGGTCAACGCCGGCTGGGTGGTGCCCGCCGACTCGCTCCCGCTGCCCGGCCCGGGCGCCGTGGTCTCCGCCATGAAGTGGATGACCCGGCGCGACAGCCCGCTGTACATCAAACCGTCGATCAAGCCGTCGTTCCTCACGTTCATGCTCGGCATGTTCCGAGCGTCGAACGCGAAGGATCAGCGCGCGGGCTTCGCCGCGCACCTCGCACTGATGGGCGACTCGATTTCGGCCTTCGACGACTACCGTGCCGACGGCATCGACTTCGAGCTGCAGCACAACGGACTGCTGATGGCGTTCCACGACGACGCGCACATGCACCTGCATCTGGGCTACGCCGATCTCACCGGCCGTTTCGGCATCGCGCCGGTCAAGCTGCTCGGCGACGACGTGCGGGTGCACGAGCCGCTGCTCAGGGACGAGGTGCGCGGCGGTCTCTTCTTCCCGAAGGAACTCCACCTCGACCCGCGCGCCTTCGGTGCCTCGCTGCACGCGCGGCTCGTGGATATGGGCGTCGAGATCGTCGAGAACGCCCCGGTCGACGGCGTTCAGACCGCCGGGGGTCGGGTCGTCAGTGTTTCTTCGGGCACTCGGACCTTTCCAGGCGACAGCTTCTTGCTCGCCGCGGGCGCCTGGACCGGGCCGGTGTCGAAGCTCTTCGGCGCTGACCTGCCGATCCGACCGGGGAAGGGCTACTCCGTCGAGATGCCGCCCTACGGTCTGAAAGGCGCCACCAATCTGTACGACGCGAAGGTCGCGGTCACACCGTTCGCGGATCGGCTGCGACTCGCCGGAACCATGGAGTTCGGCGGGCTCGATGAGAACATCAATCGCGTCCGCGTCGACGCGATCCTGCGCGCTCCGCTCAGCTACTTGCGCGACTGGGAGCCGCCGGCACCGGCCGACGTCGAACCGCGGGCCGGCATGCGTCCGGTCGCACCCGACGGGCTGCCCGTCATGGGGCGGCTGCCCCGCCTGTCGAACGCCTACGTCGCGGGTGGCCACGGCATGTACGGCGTCACGCTCGCGCCCGCGACGGCTCGTGCGATGACCGCTCTGATCCGCACCGGAAAGATCGATCCCGTGCTGTTGCCGTTCTCGCCCGCGCGCTTCCGCGGCGGCCGCTGAAACGCCGCCGTCGGGGCCTCCACACAACCCCACAGACTGCAGAAAGGACTGCACCATGACCCGTAAGAACGCCAACCTGGGCGGCGTGCTCGCCGCGATCCCCACTCCATTCACGACGGACGGAGCCGCCGTCGACGCCGACGGGATCCGAGCGCAGATCGACCGCATGGTCGCCGGCGGCGTCGCCGGAGTGGTGCCGACCGGCACCTCCGGGGAGTTCACGAGCCTCACGCCCGAGGAGTACCGCGAGGTGATCCGCCTCAACGTCGAGGCGGCGGCCGGCCGGATCAAGGTCGTCGCGGGGATCGGGCACACCTCGACCACGGGGGCGATCGATCTGGCCCGCTACGCCGAGGAGGTCGGCGCTGATGCGGTGATGGTCGTGCCGCCGTTCTACGACCCGCTCTCGTTCGACGCCCTGAAGGCGTTCCTCCGAGCCGTCGCCGATTCGATCGAGCTGCAGATCATGTACTACAACGTGCCCGGAGCGACCGGTGTCACGCTCGACGCCGAGCAGCTCGCCGAGATCGGCGACATCGACGGTGTCGATTACTTCAAGGACACCTCGGGCGACGCCGTCTCGCTCACCGACGTGCTCACCAGCCGCACCGATCGCATCACCGCGTTCAACGGCTGGGACACGCTCACGTTCCTCGGCATCACCCTCGGTGCGAAGGGGTCGGTGTGGGGCGTCGCGTCGGTCGCGCCGGCGCAGGCCGCCGAGCTGTTCCGCGTGATCGCGGAGGAGAAGGACCTGGACCGCGGACGCGAACTCTGGGCGCCGCTCTGGAACCTCAGCTCGGTGCTGGAGTCGGTGAACTACCCGGCCGGGCTGAAAGCGGCGCTCGAGCTCCTCGGTACCCCGGTCGGCCCGGTGCGCGAACCGATCCTGCCACTCGCCGATGCGGACCGCGAGCGTATCGCCGAGGCGCTCCGCGGCGTCGGGGTGCTCGCAGCATGAGCCTCGCTGCGGCGGGCGCGGACCCGTTCTCGGTCGACACCATCGAGGTGCACGCCGAGGGCGAGCCGGGCCGCGTCATTCCGGGCGCCGACCGGTTCGTCCGGGGAACGACGATGGCCGAGCGCTTCGCCTTCTGCGCCCGCGAACAGGACGGCCTGCGCCGGTTGCTGCTCCGCGAGCCGAGAGGCTACCCGGCGACCTGCGGGGTCCTGATGACCTCGCCCGTGTCACCCGGCGCCGACTTCGGCATCATCGTGCTCGAGCAGGGCGGTTTCACCCCGATGTCGGGCAGTAACACGATCTGCGCGGTCACGGCCGCCGTCGAGACCGGCATCGTACCGGTGCGCGGCCCGGAGACCGAGGTCGTGATCGACACGGCCGTCGGCGTCGTCCGCGCGACGGCGCACGTCGAGGAGCGCGCGGGCCGCATCAAGGTCCGCTCAGTCACCGTCGCGAACGTGCCATCGTACGCGGTCGAGATCGATCGCCGGCTCGAGGTGCGGGAGTTCGGCGAGATCCTCGTCGATGTCGCCTTCGGCGGCCAGTTCTTCGTGCAGCTCGACATCGCGCAGCTCGGGATCGACCTGTTGCCCGAGAACGCGAAGCGGATCACTCGGGCCGCGGCGCTCGTGAAGCTCGCCGCCCTCGAGCAGATCCCGGTGCGGCACCCGGTCAACCCGGCGATCGATCGGGTCGCGATGATCATGCTGCACAACGGCGACCGGGTGCCCGGCAAACAGGCGCAGAACGCCAACGTGCTCACGAGCGCGCCGATCTCGGCGGATCGCGAGGAGAGCTGGACGGGCGTGCTCGACCGCTCCCCGTGCGGCACCGGTACGAGCGCCCGGATGGCTGCGCTGCATGCGCGCGGGCAGCTGGGCATCGACGAGGAGTTCTCGCATCGGAGCATCATCGGGAGCGAGTTCATCGGCCGCTTGATCGGGGAGACCGTCGTCGGCGAGCACCGCGCGGTGCTGCCCACGATCACCGGTCGCGGCTGGGTCACCGGTCGGGCTTCGTGGGAGCTCGATCCGACGGATCCGTACCGCGAGGGCTACACCGTGGGAGACATCTGGGCCGCGTAGCGCGGTCCGTAGAAAGGGAAGGAATAGCATGAGCAAGCGCTTCGAGGGCAAAACGGCCCTGGTCACCGGAGGCGGCGGCGGGATCGGATCGGCGACGAGCCGACGGCTCGCAGCCGAGGGCGCCCGGGTCTTCGTCGCCGACGCGGTCGCGGAGAGCGCGGCCGGGGTCGCAGCGGGGATTCGGGACGCTGGCGGACGCGCGGAGGAGATCGTGTTCGACCTCACGTCGGCCCGGGCCTGCCGCGATGCCGTAGCCTCGATCGAGGCGGAGACCGAACGCGGTGCGCTCGACGTGCTCGTGAACAACGCCGGGGCGATGCGCCGCGGCGCGCTGCTTGACACGAGCGAGGCGGACTGGGAGCTGAGCTTCGCCGTGAACGTCGACGCGCTGTTCCACATGTCCCGGGCCGTGCTCCCCGCGATGATCGCCGCGGGCGGCGGCTCGATCGTCAACACCGCCTCGCAGTGGGGACTCACTCCGGCGCCGGGTCACCTGGCCTACAACGTCACCAAAGCGGCCGTCGTCTCCTTCACGAAGAGCCTCGCCCGCGACTACGCCCCGAACCGGGTACGCGAGAACGCCGTCTGCCCGGGAGAGATCCACACGCCCATGCTCGAGAAGGGCATCGCCGAGAAGGGCCGGACGATCGCGGATCTCGACGCGCTCGTGCCCTTCGGCCGCATCGGGAAACCGGAGGAAGTCGCCGCGCTGATCGCCTTCCTCGCCTCCGACGAGGCGGAGTTCGTGTGCGGAGCCTGCGTCGAGATCACCGGCGCCCAGGCGGTGGCGTGATGGCGAGCGCGCCGGGGGAGCTCGCCGGCAAGCGGATCCTCGTGACGGGCAGCTCGCGCGGTATCGGCCGCGAGACCGCGGCCCTGCTGCACCGGCGAGGCGCGAGCGTGGTGGTGCATGCGCGTGCCGCCTCGGAGCACACCGTGACGCTGCTCGCGGAGCTCGGGGCGATCGCCGGATCGGCCGGCTCCTCTCGCGTGGCGCTCGTCACCGGGGAGCTCGACGGGGTCGCCGCTGCGGGATCGGTCTGGGACGCCGCCGTGGCGGCGTTCGGCGGGATCGACGTGCTGGTGAACAACGCCGGCGCGTGGATCGCCTCGGAGATCGATTCGGCAAGCGAGTGGCAGGCCGGGTGGGATGCCAACCTCGGACTCAACCTCGCGGCGCCGGCCGAACTCTGCCGGCGCGCGATCCTCGAGTACCGGGCGAACGGCGGCGGGGTGATCGTGAACCTGGCGAGCCGATCCGCGCACCGCGGCGATGATGCGGCGCATCTCGCCTACGGCGCGGCGAAGGGCGGCCTGCTCGCGCTCACCAAGGGAATCGCGCGCGGGTACGGGGGAGACGGGGTGCTCGCGTACGCGGTCGCCCCCGGCTGGGTCGCGACCGACCTCGCGGAGGGGGCGATCGACGAAGCGGTGCTGGACTCGCTCCCGCTCGGCGAAGTGACGCCGGCGCGCGACGTCGCCGAGGTGATCGCGTTCCTCGCGAGCGGGCGCGCCCGGCATACGACGGGCGCGACGATCGATATCACCGGAGCCGACTACGTCCGATGAACGGCTGCCGGACCGGCCTGCCCGGCGCGGTTCAGGGCACTCTGTCCGCCCGATTCCCGCATCCCGGATCGACTGGGGATGCGGGTGCCCGGCGGATGATGCGAACATAGACCAACTGGCGACGATGTGGTTCGCCGTGTGGAAGACAGGAAACAGATAGATCATGGCGAAGTATCGAGTTCAGAACCCCGCGACGGGGGAGATTGTCGAGACCTTCGAATCCGCGACCGATGCCCAGGTCGAGCAGCAGCTCGCCGCGGCGGACACCGCCTACCGCGAGTGGCGCGAGCGCAGCGTGCAGGAGCGCGCCGCCGTCGTGAAGCGCGTCGCCGAGATCTTCGCGGAGCGCCGCGAGGAACTGGCCGAGATCATCGCCCTCGAGATGGGCAAGTCGATCGCCGAGAGCCTCGACGAGGTCGACTTCGCGACCGCGATCATCGACTATTACGCCGTCTACGGCCCCGGCCTGATCACCGACTACGAGATCCCCAGCACGATCCCCGGGAAGGCGGTCATGGAGCATCTGCCCCTCGGCGCGCTCCTCGGCGTGATGCCGTGGAACTTCCCGTACTACCAGGTGGCCCGTTTCGCGGCACCGAACCTCGTGCTCGGCAACACCATCATCCTCAAGCACGCCGACATCTGCGCGAAGTCGAACCTCGTGATCCAGGAGATCATGGAGCAGGCCGGCGTGCCCGTCGGCGGCTACCAGGCGGCGTTCGTCTCGCACGAGCAGATCGCGACCATGATCGCCGACCCCCGGGTGCAGGGCGTCTCGCTCACCGGGTCCGAGCGGGCGGGCGCGATCATCGGCGCCCAGGCGGGCACCCACCTGAAGAAGTGCGTGCTCGAACTCGGCGGGATCGACCCCATGGTCGTGCTCGACTCCGACGACGTCGCGGGCGTCGCCAAGGCCGCGTGGGACTTCCGTACCTACAACGCGGGTCAGGTCTGCAACTCCAACAAGCGTCTCATCGTCATGGCCGACATCTACGACGAGTTCGTCGCCGAGCTCGTGAAGCTCGCCGAGGGCCTCACGCCCGGCGACCAGCTGAACCTGGGCGAGGGCGAATACGTGCCGCTCTCCACCCGTGCCGCGGCGGAGACCGTGAACGCGCAGGTGCAGCAGGCCGTGTCCGAGGGCGCACGGGTGCTCGCCGGAGGCGTGCTGTCCGAAGGACCCGCGGCGTACTACTCGCCGACCGTGCTCGTCGACGTGCCCCGCGAGTCCGACTCGTACCGCGAGGAGATCTTCGGGCCCGTGGCGACCGTCTACAAGGTGCACAGCGACGAGGAGGCGCTCGAGCTCGCGAACGATTGCGCGCTCGGCCTCGGCGGATCCGTGTTCTCGACCGACGAAGCCCGCGCTGCTCGCGTCGCCTCGAAGCTCGAGGTCGGCATGGCGCACGTCAACATCATCGCCGCCGAGGCGGCCGAGATCCCGTTCGGCGGTGTGAAGCGTTCCGGCTTCGGCCGCGAGATGGGGCCGGTCGGCATCGGCGAGTTCGCCAACAAGCGCCTCTACTTCGTCTCGGAGTAGCGCAGTACGACGGCCGCCCCTCGCCCACGCGAGGGGCGGCCGTCTCCCTCAGACGCCTCTCACCCCGAGGCCCCCGAGAAAGGACCCGCACCACCGATGTTCCGGAAGATCCTGGTCGCCAACCGCGGCGAAATCGCCATCCGCGCCTTCCGCGCGGCCTACGAGCTGGGGGCGAAGACCGTTGCCGTCTTCCCCTACGAAGACCGCAATTCGCTGCATCGGCTGAAGGCCGACGAGGCGTACCTCATCGGCACCGAGGGGCACCCTGTGCGGGCCTACCTCGACGTCGCCGAGATCGTGCGGGTCGCGAAGGAAGCGGGTTGCGACGCGATCTACCCGGGATACGGCTTCCTGTCGGAGAATCCCGAGCTGGCCGCGGCCGCGGAGGCCGCAGGGATCCGGTTCATCGGCCCCGGTCGCCGCGCGCTCGAGATGGCCGGCAACAAGGTCGCGGCCAAGGAGCACGCGATCGCCGCGGGTGTGCCGGTGCTGCGTTCGACCCCGCCCTCGACCGACGTCGACGCGCTCATCGCGGGCGCGCGCGGGATCGGCTTCCCGGTGTTCGCGAAGGCCGTCGCGGGCGGCGGCGGCCGCGGCATGCGCCGGGTGGAGCGCGAGGAGGACCTGCGGGACGCCCTCGAGAGCGCGATGCGCGAGGCGGAGTCGGCGTTCGGCGATGCCACGATGTTCATCGAACAGGCCGTGCTGCGCCCGCGTCACATCGAGGTGCAGGTGCTCGCCGACCGCACCGGCGCCACGGTGCACCTCTACGAGCGCGACTGCTCGGTGCAGCGCCGGCACCAGAAGGTCGTCGAGATCGCGCCGGCGCCCAACCTGCCGCAGGAGAAGCGCGACGCGCTCACCCGCGACGCCATCGCCTTCGCCGAGTCGATCGGCTACGAGAACGCCGGCACGGTCGAGTTCCTGCTCGACACCGAAGGGGAGCGCAGCGGCGAGCACGTGTTCATCGAGATGAACCCGCGCATCCAGGTCGAGCACACCGTCACCGAGGAGGTGACCGACGTCGATCTCGTGCAAGCGCAGATGCGGATCGCGGCCGGGGCGACGCTCGAGAAGCTCGGGCTCACGCAGGACCGGATCCAGCTGCGCGGCGCGGCCCTGCAGTGCCGCATCACGACCGAGGACCCCGCGAACGGCTTCCGTCCCGACCTCGGCCGCATCACGGCCTACCGCTCGCCGGGCGGCGGCGGGGTACGACTCGACGGCGGCACGATCAACCCGGGCGCGCACATCAGCCCCCACTTCGACTCCATGCTCGCGAAGCTCACCTGCCGCGGTCGCGATTTCGCGGGTGCCGTCGGCCGCGCCGAGCGCGCGCTCGCCGAGTTCCGGATCCGCGGCGTCGCCACCAATATCCCGTTCTTGCAGGCGGTGCTCGCCGACCCCGCGTTCCGTGAGGGCGACGTGTCGACCTCGTTCATCGAGGAACGACCCGAACTGCTGACGCTCAACAAGCCGAAGGATCGCGCGACGCGCGTCCTCCAGTACCTCGCCGACGTGACGGTGAACCAGCCGAACGGCGCCCGCCCCGGCGCGATCGAGCCGCGTGTGAAGCTGCCGGTCGTCGATCTCGACGCGTCGGCGCCCGCGGGCTACCGCCAGCGCCTGCTCGAGCTCGGCCCCGAGGGCTACGCGAAGAGCCTGCGCGAGCAGACCGCGCTCGCGGTGACCGAGACGACGTTCCGCGACGCCCACCAGAGCCTGCTCGCCACGCGCGTGCGCACTCGCGATCTGCTCGCGGTCGCCCCGCACGTCGCCCGGCTCACCCCGCAGCTGTGGTCGGTGGAGGCCTGGGGCGGCGCGACCTACGACGTCGCGCTCCGGTTCCTCGGGGAAGACCCGTGGGAGCGGCTCGCTGCCCTGCGCGAGACCCTGCCGAACGTGCCGATCCAGATGCTGCTGCGCGGGCAGAACACCGTCGGCTACACACCCTACCCCGAGTCCGTGGCCCGCGCGTTCGTGCGCGAGGCGGCGGCGACCGGGGTCGACGTGTTCCGCATCTTCGACGCGCTCAACGACGTGAAGCAGATGCGGGTCGCGATCGACGCGGTGCGCGAGTCCGGCACGGCCGTCGCAGAGGTCGCGATGGCCTACACGGGCAATCTGCTCGACCCGAACGAGGACAAGTACACGCTCGACTACTACCTCGGCCTCGCCGACGAGATCGTGGGCGCCGGCGCCCACGTGCTCGCGATCAAGGACATGGCGGGACTGCTGCGTCCCGCGGCCGCGGCGAAACTGGTCCGCGCCCTGCGCGAGCGATTCGACCTGCCGGTGCACCTGCACACCCACGACACCCCGGGCGGGCAGCTCGCGACGCTGCTCGCGGCGTCGGAGGCCGGCGTCGACGCGGTCGACGCCGCGTCGGCACCGATGTCGGGGACCACGAGCCAGCCGTCGCTCTCGGCGCTCGTCGCCGCGCTCGCCGACACCGAGCGCGACACCGGACTCTCGCAGGACGCCGTGTTTGCGCTCGAGCCCTATTGGGACGCGGTACGCACGCTCTACAAGCCCTTCGAATCGGGGCTGCCCTCGCCGACCGGCCGAGTCTACGCGCACGAGATCCCGGGCGGCCAGCTGTCGAACCTGCGCCAGCAGGCCATCGCGCTCGGCCTGGCCGAGAACTTCGAGAAGATCGAGGACATGTACGCGGCGGCCGACCGGATCCTCGGACGGATCCCGAAGGTCACGCCCTCGTCGAAGGTTGTCGGCGATCTCGCGCTGCACCTCGCGGCGGTCGACGCCGACCCCGCCGACTTCGAGCAGAACCCGCAGAGCTACGACGTGCCGGACTCGGTCGTGGGGTTCCTCGCAGGCGAGCTCGGCGAGATCCCCGGCGGCTGGCCGGAGCCCTTCCGGTCGAAGGTCCTCGCCGGGCGTCAGGTGCGCCCCGAGACCGCGAGCGTCTCGGCCGAGGACTCGGCACTGCTCGACGGCAGCAGCGCCGAGCGCCGCGACGCGCTCAACCGGCTGCTCTTCCCGCAGCCGACCGCGCAGTTCCAGGCGGCCCGCGAGAGCTTCGGGGACCTGTCGATCCTCGACACCGGCGACTACCTGTACGGTCTCGACTCCGGCACCGAGCACGCGGTCGACCTCGCGAAGGGCGTCCGGCTCTACGTGGGTCTCGAGGCGATCGGCGATGCCGACGACAAGGGCGTGCGCACGGTCATGGTTCGGGTCAACGGCCAGCTGCGTCCCGTGTTCGTGAAGGATGAGCGGGTCGCCGTCTCGGCTCCGGTCGCCGAGAAGGCCGACCGGACCGTGCCGGGCCAGATCGCGGCGCCGTTCTCGGGCACCGTGACGGTGAAGGTCGCCGTCGGCGACCGCATCGAGGCCGGGCATCCGGTCGCGGTCATCGAAGCGATGAAGATGGAAGCGGCGATCACTGCGCCCGTGACGGGAACCGTGTCGCGGATCGTGTTCTCGGGGGCGCGCTCCGTGGAGGCAGGCGATCTGATCGTCGTGATCGAATAGGCGGTTCCCGCCGGGAACCGAGGGACAAGGAGCACCGCATGAGGATTCTGATCGTCGGAGCGTCCGGGCATGTCGGCTCGGCAGCCGCGGCCGCGCTGCGCGAGAAGCACGAGGTCGTCGGCGTGAGCCGCAGCACCGAACCCGGCGTCGACCTGTCGGACGCGGCGTCGATCGAGCGGCTCTTCGCCGAGCTCGGCGAGTTCGACGCGGTCGTCTCGGCTTACGGCTCGGCGCCGTTCAAGCCGGCGCCCGACCTGACCCCGGAGGATCTGACCGCCGCGTTCGAGGGCAAGGTGCTGAGCCAGCTCAACCTCGTGCGTATCGGCCTCGCGCACGTGCGCGACGGCGGATCGTTCACCCTCACCACCGGGATCCTGGCGCGTGAGGCGGTGCCCACGGGCGCCGCGGCGGCGATGGCGAACGGGGCCGTCGAGTCGTTCGTGATCTCGGCGGCCGGTGAGCTGCCCAGAGGGATCCGCCTCAACGCGGTGAGCCCGACCGTGCTCGCGTCCGCGCCCGGCTACTTCGATGCCTTCCCCGGGTTCGAGCCGGTCTCGGACGAGCGGGTGGGCCAGGCGTTCGTGCGTTCGGTCGAGGGCATCTCGAACGGCCGGATCTACGCGCTGAACTGATCTCCGGCGCCTCGCCGCTCGGCCCCGAGCAGGGCGGCGAGGCCCGAGAGGGTCTCGCTCACCCCGCCCTCGATGCGCACGGATGCCCGCGCGTCCGCCGCGGTGGGCCCGCGGTTGATCACGCCGATGGGCAGCTCGCGCCGGGTCGCGCGATGCACGAGCCGCACCCCGGTGTTCACAGCGAGCGAGGAGCCCGCGATGAGCAGACCCGCGGCGTCGGAGAGCAGGGTCTCGGCCGCGGCGAAGACCTCGCGCGGCACGTGCTCGCCGAAGTAGACGACGTCGGGCCGCAGCATGCCGCCGCAGGCGGGGCAGACGGGAACGACGACGCCCGCGACGCCCTCGACCTCCGCGTCGCCGTCCGGCGCGATCCGCGCACCGGCGTTCGCCTCGGCGAACCCGGGGTTCGCGGTGTCGAACCAGGTCAGCACCTCGGCCCGGCTCCAGCGGTGCCCGTGCTCCACGCAGCGGATCGTCGACCCGCTGCCGTGCAGCTCGACCACCCGCCGCGCACCCGCGCGCTGATGGAGCCCGTCGACGTTCTGCGTGGCGGTCCCGGTGAGCATCCCGGACGTTTCGAGCGCGGCCGCGGCTCGGTGCCCGGCGTTCGGCTCGACGTGCAGGGCGTCGAAGCCGACTCGGGCGCCGGCCCAGAATCGCCGCCGGTACGACTCGTCGTGCAGGTACTGGTCGATGCGCATCGGGTTGCGCGGCGGGGAATCGGGCCCGCGGTAGTCGGGGATGCCCGAGTCGGTGCTGATCCCGGCCCCGGTGAGCAGCAGCACGGGGCCGTCGGCGAAGACGGAGGCGAGCGCGTCGAGCGCGAGCCGCGCGTCGGCGGGATCGGACGACGGGGTGAACCAGACGGTCATGCGGCGACTCCTTCGCTGCGCAGCTGCAGCCAGATGGTCAGCAGCGTATCCGGATCCTCGAGCGGGATCCCGTGCGTTCGCTCGGCGCGTCGCAGCCGGGCGCGCACCGTGTTCTCGTGCACCCCGAGATCGGCGGCGGTGCGCGCGACGTTCCCGAAGCGCTGGCACCAGGCCAGCAGCGTCTCGGCGACCGGTCGGTCGGCGTCGACGAGCTCCCGGACCTGCGGGAACCGCAGCTCGGGCTCGGCGGCGAACAGCTCGGCGCTGCGCTCGAAGACCAGCAGCGGGCGCAGCAGCGTCGGGGTGAGGACCCGATCGGTCACCTCCCAGTGCGCCGCCGTGTCGAAGAGACGGTCGGCCACGGCGCGGTGCGGGGCGACCTCGACCGCGCGATGCACGATCCCCGGCGCGGCGATCGTCGTGCCGGTGTCGAGCAGCCGGTCGAGGATCGGCAGCAGCGGTTCGGCGAGGCGGATCGCCGCGTCCAGCCGATCGCAGGCGAACAGCGCGTAGACCCTTCCGCCGTGCGCCACGGTCACGACCTCCGGCCGGTGCACCGCGAGGTGCCGCTGCACGGTGGAGCGCAGCTGCGCGATGCGGGCCGGGTGGTCGAGCACGGCCGTTCGGCCGTCGGCCTCATCGCGTCCACCGGGATCGAAGCCGAGGATCGCCGCTCCGCGCTCCTCGGGGATCCCGAGCTCGGCGAACTCGGACCCGACGACGCCGGATCCCGTGATGAGCGTGCGCAGGCGGTTCTCGCGCGGGATCCGCCCCGCGTCGCGCACACGGAGGTCGTTGAGCATGTGCGCCGCCGCGACGGCCGCCGCGCTGCTCACGCGATGGATCTGTTCCTCGGTGATCGGGTCGTCGCCGGTGGGGTCGATGGCCCAGACGGTGCCGAGCGGCAGGGCCCCGGCGCGGATCGCCGTGACGACGCGGGGGAGCTCCTCGCCCAGCTGGGCGTACTTGAGCGGGACGTCGGACCGGACCGCGGTGCGGTACTGGTCGTCGTTGAACGGGGAGTCGGGGACTCGCCGGGCCAGGATCCCCTGCGTGCGGAACGGATCGATGGCCTGCCCGGGCACCGAGGAGTACGCGATGATCCGACGCCCGAGGTCCTCGATCGCGACGGAGCCTCCGAAGAACTCGGCGAGCTCGTTCGCGAGGGCGAAGAGCGGCTCGGCCCCGCGGTCGAGGTGCGCGTCGTCGGTGTGGCGGTGCTCGCCGAGCTGCTGCGAGATGAGCGCCTCGAACAGCCGCCACCCCACTCGCTCGTGCACGCGCAGGATCGGGATGCCGCTCGTCTCGGCCACGGCCGTGAGCGTCGCGACCTCCTCGTCGCGGCTCTTGAGCGCGAGCGCCGCGTAGCGGGCCGCGACGGCGGCGCTCGCGAGGGCGCTCAGCTCGGTCGCCGCGAGCGCGGAGCCCGAGGGGATCAGCAGGATGGCCCCCGGTTCGTCGGGGAGGTCGTCGAGTGCGTCGTAGAACTCGGTGCCGAGCACCTCGCGCTCGGTGTCGGCCGGACCGAGCAGTTCGGCGCTCTGCGGGCCGAGCTGGGCCAGCAGAGCGCCGAGCGTGACGGCGATGTGCGGTTCCGCGACCGGAAGGATTGGGGGAATCCCTGCATTCATGATGACAATCTATGCGATATCGACACGAATGGGGAGCCGTGCTGCCCGTAGGCTCGACCCATCGACCAGATAGGAGACGCCGTGAACGCGCACCAGGACCAGCAGCAGCAGCCGTCGCCCGAGGGCACCCGTCTCGGCGAGCTGTGGAGCATCCTCCCCGAGGAGTCCTCGCGCGTCGACGGCCCGGAGGGCGGCGAGCTCGCGATCGGCGGGATCCCCGTCACCCGCCTGGTGGAGGAGTACGGCACCCCGCTGCAGATCTTCGACGAGGCCGGGCTCCGCCGCCAGGTACGCCGCTTCGTCGACGGCCTGCACGAGCGCTGGCCGGACTCCGAGGTGCTGTTCGCCTCGAAGTCGCTCCCCGTCGTGGGCATGTACGCCCTCGCGCAGGAGGAAGGCCTGTCGGTCGACGTGGCCGGCGGCGGTGAGCTGCAGCTCGCGCTCGCCGCGGGCGTCGATCCCGCACGCCTGCACTTCCACGGCAACGCGAAGAGCGACGCCGAGCTGCGCATGGCGCTCGACGCGGGCATCGGCACGATCATCGTCGACAACGACGACGAGATCACCCGCCTGGAGCGCCTGCTGACGAAGCCCCAGAAGCTGCTGCTGCGCGTGATCCCCGGCGTCGACGCCAAGACCCACGCCTCGCAGGCGACGGGCGGGCTCGACTCGAAGTTCGGCCTGCCCATGGACCAGGCCGCCCAGGCGATCGCCCGTATGCAGGCCCACCCGCTCATGGAGTTCGAGGGCGTGCACCTGCACATCGGCTCGCAGATCCTCGACACCGAGCAGTTCGCCGAGGCCGTCGAGAAGATCTCGACGGTGGGCACCTTCGACACCTACGACGTGGGCGGCGGACTCGGCGTCAAGTACACCTACGACGAGGTCGCTCCGAGCGTCGAGTCCTACCTCGACGCGATCGTGGAGGCCGCGCGCGCGAACCTGCCCGAGGGCGCCCGGATCATGATCGAGCCGGGCCGCTCGCTCGTCGCCCGTGCCGGCGTCTCGGCCTACCGCGTCGTGACCGTCAAGCACACCGGCAAGACCTTCGTCGCGGTGGACGGCGGCCTCGCCGACCTCATCGACATCGCTCTCACCGAGCAGCGCTACGAGCCCGTGCTCGCCAACCGCCTCGACGAGGCCTGGATCGAGACCGCCCAGGTGGTCGGTCGTCAGTGCGAGTCCGGCGACCTGCTCGTCGACCGCGCCCAGCTGCCGCCCGCCCGCGTCGGCGACGTGCTCGTGATGGCGACCACCGGCGCCTACTCGTACACCCTGGCGAACAACTACAACGGCGCGCTCAAGCCGGCGATCGTGTTTGTGCGCGACGGCGAGGCCCGCCTCGTCGCCCGTCGCGAGACCTACGAGGACCTCCTCGCATTGCACGCACCGGCGCTCGCCGGATGAGACCACGGGGTCGGGCCTTCGGGCTCGGCCCCGTTTCCATTGCGGCTCCGCGCCGCACCCCGACCATCCTCCAATGAAGAAGGACCTGTCACCATGCGCAAGCACGTCTCCCGTACCCTCATCGGCGTGGCCGCCGTCTCGGCCCTGCTGCTCACCGGCTGCTCGGGCGGAGGTGGGGGCGCCGACAGCGGCAAGCCGAACCTCCCGAAGGGCGACGAGGTCAGCACCAAGGTCGATCCCTCGCTGAAGAAGCTGCTGCCCGAGGACATCCAGAAGAAGGGGTCGATCGACATCGCCGTCGACATCCCCTTCCCGCCGCTCTCGGCCTACGACGCGAACAACCGGGAGATCGGTTTCGATCCCGAGCTCGGACGACTCCTCGGGCAGAAGCTCGGCGTCGACGTCGTGCTGTCGAAGCAGGCCTTCGACAGCGTGATCCCGTCGATGCAGGCGAAGAAGCACGACATCATCATGAGCGGCATGAACGACACCCCCGAGCGCGAGCAGACGATCACCTACGTCGACTACACGCACGGCGGGTTCGCGATCCTGGTGAAGCCGGGCAACCCGAAGAAGATCACCGGGCAGAGCGCGCTCTGCGGGAAGACCGTGTCGGTGCAGAAGTCCACGATCCAGGGCGAGCTGCTGCGCGCGACCAAGTGCAGCGGAGCCCCGGTCACCGTGATGGAGCTGCCGACCGACCTCGATGCGCTGACCGCGCTGCGCGCCGGCAAGAGCGACGCCTATTCGGCCGACGCGGTCGTCGCCGACTACGTCGCCGCGACGACCGACGACGGCAAGGCCTACGAGATCGTGCGCGACCCCGAGAACCCCGCCGGATTCAACCCCGTCTACAGCGGCATCGGTGTGCTGAAGAGCAACACGCAGCTGGTCGACGCGATGCAGAAGACCCTGCAGGCCCTCATCGACGACGGCAGCTACCAGAAGGTGCTCGAGCGGAACCACATGGAGGCCTACGGCGTGAAGACCGCCGAGGTCAACCAGGGCGGGAAGGCCCAGTGACCGTCACGGCTCCCGCAGCGGCATCGCTGCAGCTGAGCACCGAGGACGACGTCGACGCGATCCCCCTCCGCCACCCGTGGCGCTGGGTCGGCGCGGTCGCCGTGATCCTGGTCCTGGCCTTCTTCCTGTACTCGGTCGGGACGAACCCCAACCTCGACTTCGCGACGGTCGGCACCTTCGTGTTCGATCCGCGGATCCTGGCCGGCGTCGGTCTGACGGTGCTCATCACGCTCATCTCGATGGTCGTGTCGACGCTGCTCGCCGTGCTCGTGGCGGCGATGCGGCTCTCGAAGAACCCGGTGCTCTCGGGCGTCGCCTGGTTCTACGTCTGGGTGTTCCGCGGCACCCCGCAGATCGTGCAGATCGTGCTCTGGGGGTATCTGGGGCTGCTCTACGAGAAGCTGACCCTCGGGGTGCCTTTCACCGACGTCGTCTTCTGGCAGGTGAACACCAACGACCTCATCAACGCCTTCGTCGCGGGCACGCTCGCGCTGACGCTGAACCAGGCCGCCTACTCCTCGGAGATCGTGCGCGCCGGCATGCTCTCGGTCGACGAGGGACAGCGGGAGGCCGCGTACTCGCTGGGCATGTCGCCCGTGTACACGTTCCGCCGGGTGCTGTTGCCGCAGGCGATGCGCGTGATCATCCCGCCGATGGGCAACGAGACGATCTCGATGCTGAAGAACACCTCGCTGCTCATGGTGATCGCGGTTCCCGAGGTCTACACGGCCGCGACCATGATCTCGGCGCAGAACCTCAAGCAGGTCGAGCTGCTGATCGTCGCGAGCATCTGGTACCTGATCATGACCACGGTGCTCTCGGTGCCGCAGTACTACCTGGAGCGCCGCTTCGGCCGCGGATCCACCCGCACCCTGCCGCCCACGCCGTTCCAGCGGTTCCGGGCGATGCTCGACCGTCGCAAGCCCGGCCCCGCGCCCGCACCCGCGACGCAGATGACGGAGGTGATCGGCGCATGAGCCCGATCGAGAATCAGACCATCGCGGCGCCCGTCGCCGCGGGGGAGCCCGGATCCCTTCCGGAGTCCGACGCGCTCGTGCAGATCCGCCGGGTCCGCAAGAGCTTCGGCGCGCACCAGGTGCTGCGCGACGTGTCGCTCGAGGTCCCCGCAGGCACGGTGACGGTGCTGCTCGGGCCGTCGGGCTCGGGCAAGTCGACGCTGCTGCGCTGCGTCAACCACCTCGAGACCATCGACGGCGGCCGGATCATCGTCGACGGCGAACTGATCGGCTACCGGCAGTCGGGGCACCGGATCCACGAGATGACGCCGAAGCAGATCGCGAAGCAGCGGCGCGGCATCGGCATGGTGTTCCAGAAGTTCAACCTGTTCCCGCACATGACCGCGCTCGAGAACGTGGTCGAGGCGCCCGTCGGCGTCGTCGGGCGGGCCCGGCCCCTCGCACGGCAGCGGGCGATGGACCTGCTCGCGCGGGTCGGGCTCGAGGACTTCGCGGGCCACTATCCGGCGCAGCTGTCGGGCGGCCAGCAGCAGCGCGTCGCCATCGCGCGGGCGCTCGCCATGGATCCGAAGCTCATGCTGTTCGACGAGCCGACCTCGGCGCTCGATCCCGAGCTCGTCGGCGACGTGCTCGACGTGATGCGGGAACTCGCCCGCGACGGGATGACCATGATCGTGGTGACGCACGAGATCGGCTTCGCACGCAGCGTCGCCGACCAGGTGGCGTTCATGGACGGCGGCGTCGTGGTCGAGGCCGGGTCGCCCGCCGCGGTGATCGACGCGCCGCAGCGGCAGCGCACGCGGAACTTCCTCGAGAGCGTGATGTAGCGCCTCAGCGTCCGCCGCCCCAGCGCATCTGGAGACCGGTGAGCATGGCATCGAGACCGAGTTGGAAGACGAGGTCGTGCTCGTGCTCACCGGTCTCCTGCACGAGCGCGGCGAACGCCGCCTGGGTGTCGCCGAGCGCGGGGGTTCCGGCGTTCGGCTCGGGCTCGTAGATGTTCTCGGGGCCGGCGGAGTCGAGGGCCGCGCCGAAGATGAACGTCTCGAGCGCGCTGAGAGACGGGATGATGCTGCGGTCGTACCAGCCGGCTGCGCGGAACGCGGCGACGATCCGCTGATACATGCGCGAGGTGTCCGCGGTCTGCGAGACGGGGACGGCGACGATCAGGTCGACGAGTCTGGGTCGGGCGCGCAGGAACCGCAGGTAGCTCCAGGCCCACTGCGCGAGCGCATCGCGCAGCGACATCGTGCCGTATCCGGCGACGTTCAGGTGGCCGCTGATCTCCTCCTGCACCCACGCGAGCACCGTGCTCCGGGAATCCGCGTGGTGGTAGAGGGCGCCGGGCGAGACTCCGAGCCGTTCGGCGAGCGACCGCATGGTGAGGCGCTGCAGGCCATCGGATTGGATCAGGGCGAGGGCCGCCCGGGTGATCCGCTCGCGGTCGAGCCGGGCGACGCGCGGTCGGCCCCGGCCTCCGTAATTGAACACGGGCGGATCCGCGTTCGCGGCATCTGCGCCTTCCTCGACCATGATCGCAAGGGTATCCGCGATGGAGCGTGACGCATAAATGAACAGAGCGGACAATCTTCCGCTCCGGATCGCCACGGACACGCACACTGTTGCGAACAGACCGCCGAACCGGCGGTCGCGAACCCCGAGGAAGGGCAGCTCATGGAGCACATCGAAACCGACGTCGTCGTCATCGGAGCCGGCGTCGCCGGGCTCACCGCCGCGCATCGCCTGCGCCAGGCCGGCCGCGAGGTCGTCGTCCTCGAAGCGCGGGACCGCGTCGGCGGGCGGGTCAAGTCGGACCTGTCGAACGGCTTCCTCGTCGAGGTCGGGGGCCAGTGGGTGGCGCCCGACCAGGAGCGGCTGATCGCGCTCATCGCGGAGCTGGGCCTCGAGACCTTCGCGCGCTATCGGGACGGCGACGAGATCTACATCGATCGTGCCGGTGCCCGGATCCGGCACGCCACGGACCTGCCGCCGCTCGCCGCGGGCACGCTCGCCGAGATCATGCGCCTGAGCGACGAGCTCGACGCCCTCTCGAAGGAGGTCGATCCCTTCGAGCCCTGGACCCACCCGCGCGCGACCGAGTTCGACGCGGTCTCGTTCGACGCCTGGCTGCGCGCGAACACCGACGACGACGATGCGGTGGCGTTCGTCGCCCCGTTCGTCTCGGGCGGCATGCTGACGAAGCCGGCCGAGGCGTTCTCGCTGCTGGCCGCGCTCGTGATGGCGGCCAGCGCCGGCGGCTTCACGGATCTCGCGGACCTCGACCTCGTGCTCAACGAGCGCGTGCTCGGCGGCATGCACAACGTGCCGTTCCGCCTCGCGGAGGAGGTCGGCGCGGAGCGGATCCGGCTGAACGCCGATGTGCGCTCCGTGGCTCACGGACCCGACGGAGTGACCGTCACCGGCTCGGAGGTCGCGGTCCGTGCGCAGGAGGCGATCGTCGCGCTCGGACCGCACCTGGTGTCGCGCATCGACTTCGAGCCGGCGCTGCCGGGGCGCAAGGCGCAGATGCTGCAGCAGTTCTCGATGGGCAGCGTGATCAAGGTGCAGGCGTTCTACGACGAGCCGTTCTGGCGTGCGGAGGGGCTCTCGGGCAGCACCTACGGTCCGCACGAGATCGTGCACGAGGTCTACGACAACACAGCGCCCGACTACGCGGGCGGGACGCTCGTCGGCTTCATCTCGGATCGGCAGGCCGACGCGATGCTGGAACTGGACGCCGACGCGCGCCGCGAGGCGATCCTCGGATCCTTCGCGAAGTACTTCGGGGAGCGGGCGCTCGAGCCCGCCTTCTACACCGAGAGCGACTGGATCGACGAGGAGTTCACCCGGGGCGCCTACGGCACGAGCCCCGGCATCGGCGGGATCACCCGCTACGAGGAGCTGGTGCGGTCGTCGGTCGGGCCGATCCACTTCGCCTGCTCCGACATCGCGGGCCTCGGATACACGCACATCGACGGCGCGATCCGCATGGGGGAGCGGGCCGCCCTGCTCGCCGCCGGGCAGTAGAATCGCAGCATGTCCGACGCGCGCAGCCAGCTCATCGAGCTCATCAAGACCGAGGCCGTGTTCCACGGCGACTTCACGCTCACGAGCGGGAAGAAGGCCACCTACTACATCGATCTCCGCAAGCTGAGCCTCGACCACCGTGCGGCTCCGCTCATCGGCCAGGTCATGCTCGACCTCATCGGCGACGTCGACGGCGTCGTCGCGGTGGGCGGCCTCACCATGGGCGCCGATCCGATCGCGTCGGCGATCATGCACCAGGGCGTCGCCCGCGGCGAGGTCTACGACTCGTTCGTGGTGCGCAAGGAGCCGAAGGATCACGGTCGAGGCCGCCAGGTCGAGGGGCCGGACCTCGCCGGCAAGCGCGTGATCGTGGTGGAGGACACCTCGACCACGGGCGGGTCGCCGCTCAAGGCCATCGAGGCGCTCGAGAAGGTCGGCGCCGAGATCGCCGCGGTCGCCGTGGTCGTCGATCGCCAGGCCCCCGCCAAGGAGCGGATCGAGGCCGCGGGCTACGAGTACCGGTACGCGATCGGTCTCTCGGACCTGGGGCTCGACCCCCAGTAGCGCGTCGAATCGACGGAATGGCCCCGATCCTGAACCGGACCGGGGCCGTTCCGCGTTCGGGCGCCCATGGTCAGCGGGCGAGGTCCCGCACCGTCGCGGCCTTCAACGCCTCGAGCACGACGTGGGCGGCGAGGCTGCCCGTCTGATCGCGCAGGTCGTGCGTCGGCGAGACCGTGTTGACGTCGAGCACGACGACGTTCAGCGCGGCGACGCCCGCGAGCAGTTCGAGGCCCTGCGCCGTGGTGAGGCCGCCCCACGCGGGCGTGACGACGCCCGGGGCGACCGACGGATCGAACACGTCCATGTCCCAGCACAGGTAGACGGGGCGCGCTCCGGCGGCCTCGCGGACTTCGTCGAGGATCGCCGGGATGCCGGCTTCCCGGATCGCGCGCATGGGACGCACCCGGTAGCCGAGCCGCTCGGCGACACCGATCACGCCGGGCCGGCCGGCCACCTCGGTGTCCCTGATCCCGATGTGGAAGGACCGGCTCACGTCGACGACCCCCTCCTCCGCGGCGTGCACGAAGGAGTTCGCGTTGTTGTAGCGCTGCGGCTCGAACAGCTCGTACGCGTCGGTGTGCGCGTCGAAGTGGATGAGGACCAGGTCGGGGTGCCGTCGGTGAGCCTCCCGCAGCTGGGGGAGTGTCACCGCTCCGTCACCGCCGAGCGTCACGGGGAGCGCTCCGGCATCGAGGATCGCGCCGATCTCGGCGGCGATCCGGGCGAAGGCCTCGTCGACCTGGCCGGGGATCACATCGACGTCGCCGAGGTCGACGAGACCCAGGTGCGCGATCGGATCGATGCCGAGGTCCTCCGCGCTCTCCGCGACGAGCAGCGACGCCGCCCGGACGTGCGCGGGGCCGCCGCGCCCGCCGATGCGCGAGGGGTGCGCGCCCATGTCGAAGGGAACTCCGAGCACCGCGGCGCGGGCCCCGACCGGCGAATCCGCGTGCGGCACGCCGAACAGGGTGCCCGACGGCCTGCGGGTCGAGCCCGTTCCCGCGTCGCTGCCCACGGTCAGAGCACCTTCGACAGGAACTGCCGGGTCCGCTCGTGGGACGGGTTGGTGAAGACGAGCTCCGGATCGCCCTGCTCGATGATGGTCCCGGCGTCCATGACGATGACGCGGTCGGCCACCTCGCGGGTGAACCCCATCTCGTGGCTCACCACGATCATGGTCATGCCGGCCGCGGCCAGATCCTTCATCACCTGGAGCACCTCGCCGACCATCTCGGGGTCGAGCGCGCTCGTGGGCTCGTCGAACAGCATGAGCGCGGGTCGCATCGCCAGCGCCCGAGCGATCGCGACGCGCTGCTGCTGTCCGCCGGAGAGCGAGCGGGGCCGGGCGTCCGCCTTGTCGGCGAGGCCGACGCGGGCCAGGAGCTCGCGGGCGTAGGCGATGGCCTCGCTCTTCTTCTCGCCCTTCACCCGCACGGGGGAGTGCCAGATGTTCTCGAGCACGGTCATGTGCGGGAACAGATTGAAGTGCTGGAACACGAATCCGATGTCGGCGCGCTGGTGGGCGAGCTCGCGGGCGGAGATCTCGACCGTGCGGCCGCCGCGCTGACGCTCGCCGATGCGCTGCCCGTTCACGTGGATCTCCCCGCCCTCGATGGGTTCGAGGCGGTTCAGGGTCCGCAGGAAGGTGGTCTTGCCGGCGCCCGATGGGCCGACCAGGACCACGACCTCGCCGCGCTGGATCTCGAGGGATACGTCCGAGAGGATCTGCCGGTCGCCGAACCACTTCTCGATGCCGACCGTGCGAACGATCGGCCCATCGGAGGTCTGCACGGGGACGGTGTAGTCGGTGATGCTCACGCTGCGGCTCCTTCCAGGGCGGCGATGGGGTTCTTGGGGGCGAGGCGGTCGCGCTTGCTGCGCATGCCGAAGAGCCGCTTCCAGATCGACTCGGCCTTCGGCAGGCCGGCCTTCGTGTTGAGCCAGTTCTCGATGGCGGTCTGGATCACGGTCCAGATCGTGGTGAGCAGCAGGTAGTAGAGCGCGACCACGATGTAGATCTCGAACGCCTTGAACGTCGACGAGGCCATCGTGCTTCCGACCTGGAACATCTCGGCGACGCCGATGATCGACAGGATCGAGGTGCTCTTCATGAGGCCGTTGAAGGAGTTGCCGAGCGGAGGCACCATGACGCGGATCGCCTGCGGGACGATGATCCAGCGCATGGAGCTGAGCGGGGTCATGCCGAGCGAGAGTGCCGCTTCGGTCTGGCCCTTCTCGATGGATTCGAGCCCGCCGCGGACGATCTCGGAGATGTACGCGCTCTCGTTGAGCATGAGGCCGATGATCGCGGCCTGCACCGCCCCCTTGATGAGGAATCCGACCGAGAGGTCTTCGAAGCGGAAGATGTTGGCCGCCGCGAAACCGGTGTAGAGGATCACGAGCTGGACCAGGAGCGGGGTGCCGCGGATGATCCAGACGTAGAGGCTGGCGATGACGCGCAGGGGGAGGAACCGGCTGCGCCCCATGAGGGCGACGACGAGGCCGAGTACGAGCGCGAGCGCCATCGCGACGATCGAGATGATGATGGTCAGGGCGAGACCGTTCAGAAAGCTCTGGTTGGGGGCGAGCAGCGCCTGCCAGAAGTACTCCCAGTCGAATGTCATGGTGATGCGTCCTTGCATGTCGGGGTGCGGCGGGGCCGGATCGAGCGCCCCGCCGCGGGGTGGGCTAGGAGGTCTTGGTGATGTCGTTGGAGGCGACGCCCCACTTGTCGAGGATCTTCCGGTACTCGCCGCTGTCGACGAGGGACTTGAACGCGTCGTCGAGGGCCGTGTTGAGCGCGGTGTTCTGCTTGAGGGTCGCGGCGCCGATGCGGATCTTGTCCGAGGGTTCGCCGACCATCGTGAAGGCGCCCTTCGACTGCTTCTCGTAGAAGCTCATGATCTCGGAGGTATCGATGAACGCCTCGACCTGGCCGTTGATCACCTGCTGCACGGCCGCGGTGCCCTCGTCCACCAGGGTGAGCTCGAGGCCCTTCTTGCCGTCGGCGACGCACTTCTTGGAGAGCTCCTCGGCGCCGTTGCCGCCGGTCGCTCCGGTGATGGCGACGACCTTGGCGCCGCAGAGGCTCTCGTCGAAGCCGGTGATCTTCGCCGGGTTCTTCTTGCTGACGCCCACTCCGGTTCCCGAGTAGAGGTAGGGCACGAAGTTCGCGATCTTCTCGCGCTCCGGCTTGATGTAGAGCGAACCCATGATCACGTCGCACTGCTTGGCCTGCATCGCGGGGATGAGCCCGGAGAACGCGTACTCCTCGAGCTTGGTGGTGAGGCCGAGCTGCTTCGCGAGCGCGTTCGCGAGATCGATCTCGACGCCCTGGAGCTCGTTGTTCTCGTCGTAGAAGATGTTGGGCGGCGTATCGCCGGTGCAGACGGTGAGGGTGCCGGCCTTCAGCACGGTCGGCGGTGCGACTTTCGCATCTGCGGTAGCGGTCTTCTCGGCTTCGGAGGGGCCCGAGGAGCAGCCGGTGAGCAGTGCGACGGACGCGGTCGCGACGACCGCGAGCGCGGCGAGGGTGCGGACGGGGGATGCGGGGAAAGCCACGATGATTTCTCCTTGTCGGTGGTCGGGCCGGGCGGCCCGCTGGCGCATTTCCCCGTGGTGGGGTTATGCTGACTATCGTCAGTTGGTCAGACCAACTGACTAAGCTTCGAGAACCATACCCCGAACGATTCGACCCGTCAACGGAATCCCACGGGGAAGAAGGTCTCGATCCGATGACGGGAATCGCTAGGTTGAAGGCTGTACAGACCACGAAGGAGGCACCGATGGACTGGTCCGCACTGGGGCGCTCGACGACCCTCTCCGTCCCCGAACGGCTGTCGGTCGATCTGGAACGGTTGATCCTCGACGGGCAGCTGGCCCCCGGAGACCGCCTCCCGGCCGAGCGCGAGCTCGCCGCGCACCTCGGCGTCTCGCGGGTCTCGATCCGCGAGGCCCTGCGCGAGCTCGAGAACCGCGGGCTCATCGACCGCAGGCCCGGCCGCGGCACGATCGTGCTGCAGCCCAGCGACGGCGCGGGGATCACCGACGGCATGCTCACCGGCGTCGCCTCGCTGCACCCCGAGCTGCACGACATCATGGAGCTCCGCGCCATCATCGAGCCCCCGATCGCCCGCATCACGGCGAACCGCGCCACCGCGCGCGACATCGCCCAGTTGCGGGAGCTCGTCGAGGCGATGGAGGGCGACGCGACCCAGGAGCGCTACGCCGAACTGGACCGCGCGTTCCACCAGGCCATCGCGCAGTACGCGCACAACCCGCTGCTCGCCTTCATCAACAGCGAGATCGCGCAGCAGATCGCGCCGAGCCGTGCGAGTCGCTACCAGACCAAGGCCCGACGGGTCGTATCGAGCGCCGCGCACCGGCGCATCTACGAGGCGATCGCCGCGGGCGATGGGGAGACCGCCGAGCGCGAAGCGCGCGAGCACGTGCTCGACATCGGCCAGCAGATCGCTGCGGCCGCAGCGCAGAACGCGAACTGAGAGGAACGGACGAAGATGACCGTGCAGCCGACCCGGGGAGCGATCTCCACATCCCACTACCTCGCGACCGAGGCGGGAGCCGCCGCGCTCGACGCCGGCGGCAACGCGATCGACGCCGCGCTCGCCGCGGCGGCGGCGCTCTGCGTCGTCTACCCCAACAACGTGGCGCTCGGTGGCGATCTGGTCGCGCTGGTGCGCAGTCCCGACGGCGAGATCCGCTTCCTCAACGGCACGGGCCCGGCGCCCGCCGGCCAGACGCTCGAAGCGCTGCGCGCCGCGCACGGCGACCGGCTCCCGCTGCGCGGCATCGACACCGTCACCGTCCCGGGCGGAGTGTGCGGCTGGAACTCGCTGCACGAGTACGGCGCGGCGCTCGGCTGGGATGCGCACTTCGAGGCGGCGATCCGCTACGCCGCCGACGGCGTCCCCACCGCGAGCTCGGTCGCGGCCGCGATCCTCGAGGACCGCGAGTCGCTCGAATGGGATCCCGGGTGCCGCGGAGTGTTCCTTCCCGGGGGCGAACCGCTCGCCGAATACGACGACCTCGTGCAACCAGCGCTCGCCGAGACCCTGCGCCGGGTCGCGGCGGGCGGATCCGCCGAGTTCTACGAGGGCGAGACCGCCGACCGCTGGATCGCGGGCCTGGCCGCGCTCGGCTCGAAGATCACGAAGCAGGACGCCATCGACTACTCGGCCCACTGGGACGAACCGCTCAGCGCACCGTTCGCCGAGCACCGGGTGTTCACCGGCCCGCCGAACAGCTCGGGGTTCATGCTGCTGCGCACGCTCGAAGCGATCGAGGGCCTCGTCGCCGGTGCGCCGATCGCCGACCCCCTGGCGACCGGAGCCGGGGAGCTCGCCCGCGCCTTCGCCGCGGCCAACGCGGTGCGGGCGGCCTCGCTCACCGACCCCCGCATGGGCGGGCTCAGCGGAGCCGAGCTCATCGAGATGGCGACCCCCGAGCATCCGCTGCCCGGGCAGCCGAAGCCCACGGGGGACACCGTCGGCATCAGCGCGGTGAGCGAGGACGGGTGGGCGATCTCGCTCATCAACTCCGTCTACTTCGGCTTCGGCGCCTGCGTGCTCGAACCCGAGACGGGGATCCTCTTCCAGAACCGCGGCACCTCGTTCTCGCTCGACCCGGCCGCGCCGAACGCCTTCGCGCCGCGCAAGCGGCCGAAGCACACGCTCATGCCCGTGCTCGTCCTGCACGGCGGAGAGCTCGCGTGGGTGCCGTCGACCATGGGCGGATCCGCGCAGCCGCAGATCCACACCCAGCTCCTGCTGCGCGCGCTCGAGGGCGGAAACCCCGCCGAAGCCACGCACGCGCCGCGCTGGATGGTGTGCGAGCCGAACGACGCCGGAGAGGTGCGGGTCATGGCCGAGGCCGATGTGCCGGAGGCGGCGCGCGTCGCGATCGCGGAGGCCGGGTTCCCCGTCGACATCGTGCCCCCGCACTCCGAGGACCTCGGGCACTCGAACCTGATCCGCGTCGACGGCACCGACTACGCCGCCGCGAGCGATCCCCGCTCCGACGGTTCGGCAATCGTCCGATGACCGCACCCGCACCCGTCCCCGCCCTGGAAGGCAGCATGACCGACAGCCCGCGCCCCGGAATCATCATCCTGATCGTGCTCGGCGCGGTCACCGGCCTGCTCTCCGGACTGTTCGGCATCGGCGGCGGCATCGTCCTCGTGCCGCTGCTCGTCCTCCTGCTGCAGTTCCCGCAGCGGCTCGCCGCGGGCACCTCGGTGGCCGCGATCCTGCCCGCGGCCATCGTGGGCGGCATCGGGTACGCGGTGCAGGGCAACGTCGACTGGATCGCCGCGCTCTGCCTCGCGATCGGCATCGTCGTCGGCGCGCAGATCGGCAGCTACCTGCTGTCGAAGGTCCCCACGGGATTCCTGCGCTGGATGTTCATGGTGTTCCTCGCGGCGGTCGCCGTCAGCCTCTGGTTCGTGGTGCCCCAGCGCGATTCCGAGATCGGGATCACCTGGTTCTCGGCCGTGATGCTCGTCGTCACCGGCCTCATCACCGGGGTGCTCTCGGGCCTCCTCGGCGTCGGCGGCGGTGTTGTCGTGGTGCCGATCCTGATGTTCTTCTTCGGCGCCTCGGATCTGATCGCGAAGGGCACCTCGCTCATCATGCTGATCCCCGGATCGATCTCGGGCACGCTCGGCAATTTCCGCCGGCGCAACGTCGATCTGCGTGCCGCGGCCGCGCTCGGGATCTCGGCGAGCGTGCTCTCGCCGCTCGGATCGGTGCTCGCGACGCACATCTCGCCGCTCTGGTCGAACATCGCCTTCTCGATCCTGCTCGCCTTCGTGCTCGTGCAGATGGCGCTGAAGATGCGGAAGCCGAAGACGAAGTAGGCGCTCGAGCCGCTACGGGGCGGGGTCGCCCGCGACGGGCAGGACCACGTCGCTGCGCTTGTAGTGGGTGAGGAGCGGGCTCGACTCGATCCGCAGCGCACCCCGGTCGGCGAGGCCGGCCTCGAGGTCGTGGAGCAGCCCGAAGAGTTCCCGGCGCGATGACAGGGTGAGCAGCGCGCGCACGCTCGGCCCCGTCGGCAGCTCGGCGGCCCAGCGGGTGCGCCAGTCCTGGGCGAGGAACGCCGCGACCTCGTCGACGCGCGACGCCGGGGCGTGCACCGTGATCAGCGACTCGAGCGGGAACCCCAGCAGCGCGGGATCGATCACGGCGCGGATGCTCAGGTAATCGGTGCGCTGCATCTGCGCGATGCGCTTGCGCACGGTCGGCTTCGCGATCCCCACCGCGCTCGCGATCGCGTCGATGCTCAGTCGGCCGTCGATGCTCAGCAGGCGGATGATCTCGGAGTCCGTCTGATCCGGTTCGAGGCCCTCGTTCCGGTGCTCCGCGGCGGCCCGGAGCGCCCGGCTCTCGTCCTCGCCGAGCATGTCGAGCTGCTCGGAGCTGAGGATGTCGGGGTGCCAGCCGCGCACGGTGCGGCGGAAGCGATCGATGTACTCGAAGGAGTACCCGGTGACCGGCTGGGTCGCGAGCTCCTCCTCGATGAACCGGGACCGGTCGTCCGAGCGGATGTAGACCTCGGAGATGATCGCGCTCTCGCCGATGAGCGTGGCGACCCACAGCGTCTCGGGTCGGTGCGCGAGCCAGCCGGCGACGGCGCCGAGGTCGGCCGGACGGCACTCGATCCGGGCGAAGTAGCCGTCGCCGCGGTCGATGAGGTGGGGCTGGGACAGCCCCCGGACCCGCACGAGGCCCTGCTCGATGAGCCGCGCGCCGCGGCGTGCGACGGTGCGTTCCTGCAGGCCCGTGGTCTGGGCGATGAGGCGCCACGAGGCGCGCCCGTTGCGCAGCAGCGCGGCGCAGATCTCGCGGTCTGCCTGGTCGAGCGGCTCGGTCATTGCACACCTCCTGCTCAGGAGCCTAACGGCTCGAAAGGTGGCTTTTCGGACACGAAAGCTATTCGAGGTTGACAGAATCGCCACGATGTCCCACGATCAATACCTAAAGAGGACACTTCGGGGGCGAAAGTTTCCCGATCTACTCATTCAAGGAGGAGTGAGTGACTGAAACGGACATCGATCTCTGCCGCGGCAGCGCGCTGGAGCAGATCGAAGCACTCGACCGCGGCGAGCTCTCGGCGCGCGAGCTGCTGAGCGAGACGCGCGAGCGCTACGAGCGGATCAACCCCGTCATCAACGCCGTCGTGACGGTGGACTTCGACGCGGCGGAAGCCGCGGCCGCCGAGTCCGACCGCCGACGCGCGGCGGGCGAGCCCGTGCGCCCGCTCGAGGGTCTCCCCATCGCGGTCAAGGACCTCGAGGACACCGCCGGCCTGCGCAGCACCTACGGCTCGCAGCTGCACGCCGAGCACGTGCCGGTCCGCGACAGCCTGGTGGTCGAGCGCATGCGCGCGGCGGGCGCCGTGATCTACGGCAAGACCAACACCCCCGAGTTCGGCACCGGATCGCACACCTACAACCGGGTGTTCGGGACGACCACGAACCCCTACGCGCCGGACCGCAGCGCAGGAGGATCGAGCGGCGGTGCCGCCGCCGCGCTCGCCGCGGGACTGTCCTCGGTGGCCGACGGCTCGGACATGGGCGGCTCGCTGCGCAATCCGGCGGCCTTCTGCAACGTGGTCGGCCTGCGCCCCTCCATCGGGCGCGTGCCGAACTGGCCGTCGAAGGACGCCTGGGAGTCCCTCGCCACCAACGGTCCGATGGGCCGCACCGTCGGCGACGCGGCGCTGCTGCTCTCGGTGCTCTCGGGCGGCGACGCCCGGTCGCCGCTCGCGTTCCCCGACGCGCTCGCACCCGGGATCCCCGAGCTCGCGGGGCCGCTGCGCATCGGGTGGAGCCGCACGCTCGGCGGTCTCGACATCCAGCCGGCGGTGACCGAGGTGCTCGACGGCGAAGGACTGCCCGCGCTGCAGCGGCTCGGGCACGCCGTCGCGGATGTCGAGCCCGAGCTCGCGGAGGCGGACCCCGCGTTCCGCGTGCTGCGCGGTATCGGCTACGCCCGGGGCTTCGGCGCGCTGATCGACGAGCACCGCAGCATCCTCAGCCCCGAGCTCGTGGCGAACACCGAGTACGGGCTCGGACTCGGGATCGCCGATTTCACCGAGGCGCGCGAACAGCGCACTCGCGTCTACAACGGCATGGTCGAGCTGTTCGAGCGCATCGACGTGCTGGCCGCTCCGGTCACCACGGTGCTCCCGTTCCCCGCCGAGCAGCACTGGCCGAGCGAGATCAATGGCGTCGCGCAGGCGGACTACCTCGACTGGATGCGAGCGAGCTGGCGGATCTCGGTGACCGGCTTCGCCGCGATCAGCGTGCCCTGCGGGTTCAGCCCCGAGGGGCTTCCCGTCGGCCTGCAGCTCATCGCGCCCCCGCGCAGCGAAGCGCTGCTGCTCTCCCTGGCCCGCCAGTTCGAGCGCGAACTCCCCGTCTGGCGCAGCGCACCGATGGCGCTCTCCCGCTGACCCGAACCGCCCAGCTATTGCAAAGGAGCAATATGAAACCCCGACTGCTGACGCCCGGACGGGCCGCCATCATCGGCATCCCGATCCTCGGCTTCTTCTCGACCCCGTTCTGGACCTTCGCGCAGGAGCCGACCCTGTGGTTCGGCCTGCCGGCCGTGCTCGTGTGGATCGCGGTCCTCGTGGTCCTCACCGTCGTGAGCATCCAGATCGTCGAGTCCCTGTACCTGCGCAACGGCGGCCGCGAGGCCGACCTCGCCGAGAAGGAGCGCCTCGAGACCCAGCAGATCCAGCTGCTGCGCCTCGAGCGCATCGCCGCCGAGGAAGAGGAGGGGATCCGATGACCGTCGCGATCATCATCATCGTCGGGATCCTGATCATCGGGGCGCTCGGCATCGGCCTCCGACGCAGGCAGACCAGCGCCTCGCACTGGGTCGTCGGCAAGCGCGACATCCCGAAGTGGACCACCTGGTTCCTGCAGGCGGGCGAGTCGCTGACGACCTTCAGCTTCCTCGGCCTCGCGGGCCTCGCCTTCGGCGGCGGCGCGAGCGCGGTCTACGCCATCGGCTACCTGACCATGGCCTGGCCGATCAACTACTTCGTCGCTCCGCGCATCCGCGAGCTCGCCCAGCGCCGCGGCTACCTCACCATGGCCGACTACTTCGAGGACCGGTTCCGCGCCCGCTGGCTCGGCAAGGTGGTCGCGATCATCGGCGCCATCACGCTCATCCCCTACCTGCAGCTGCAGATCACAGGGCTCGGCATGATCGTCGAGCTCGCGACCGGCAGCTCCAGCGCCCGCGGCCTGAGCATGGTCATCGCGAGCATCCTGGTCGCGATCTTCGTCGCCTGGTCGGGCATCAAGGGCATCGCACGCGTCGCGATCCTGAAGGACATCCTGATGGCGCTCGCGCTCATCGTCGTGATCGCGGGGGTGGCGATCAGCTTCAACGGCATCAGCCCCGTGTTCGCCGAGATCGCCGACCGCACGCCGACGCTGCTCACGCTGCAGGCCGACGGCTTCGGTCCGGTCTGGTTCGTCACCTCGATGCTCGTCACCGTGATCGGCGCGGGCTTCGCGACGCTGCCGCACCTGTGGCCGCCCATGCTCGCCGCGAAGAGCGGCGAGGTGCTGCGGAGCAACTCGAAGTGGCTGCCGATCTACCAGCTGCTGCTGTTCATCCCGATCATGGTCGGCATGGCCGCCGTGCTGCGGCTGCCCTCGGACACCCCCGGCAACGCGGTGCTGCTCACCATGACCGGGAACATCGTGCCGGACTGGGTGCTCGGCCTCGTCGCGGTCGGCGGCGCCTCGGCCGCGATGGTGCCGGCCGCCGGCATCGTGATGGGCATCTCGACCCTCGTAAGCTCCAACGTGCTGCAGAACGTGAGCCCCGCGCGCAAGATGACCGTCAACTACGTCGTCATCGTGGTCGCGCTCGGACTGTCGCTCGCCTTCGGCCTCGTCCGCTCCGACATCGGCGCGCTGCTGCTGCTCACCTACGGCGGCACGACGCAGCTCGCGCCGGGCATCGTCCTGGCGCTGCAGCGGAAGGTGCGCGTGGGGGCCTGGCCCGTCGGGCTCGGCGTCCTCGTCGGCGTCGTCACCGTCGCGACGATCACCTTCGCGGGGATCCCGACCGGCGGCATCGACTCCGGCCTCATCGCCCTGGTCCCGAACCTCGTGGTGCTCGTCGTCGCCGAGGCGATCCGACGCGCGCGCGGCGGCACCGCGGTCGAGCAGGTCGAGTTCGAGGACGACGCGGCGGTCCCCGTCGCGCGATGACCCCGGATCACGGAAGGAACCGAGCATGCTGAACACCCGCCTGACCGACGCCGAACGCGACACGCTGCACGCGGACTACCGGCACCTGCACGCGAACCCGGAGCTCTCGATGCAGGAGCACCGCACCGCCGAGTTCATCGAGGCGCGCCTCGGCGAGCTCGGGATCGAGCACTTCCGCTGCGGCGGCACGGGGGTCGTCGGCATCCAGCGCAACGGCGACGGCCCGGTGATCGGATTCCGCGCCGACACCGACGGGCTGCCGATCCGGGAGGACACCGGGGCCGACTACGCCTCGTCCGCGACCGGCACGCTCGCGGACGGCACCGTCGTCCCGGTGATGCACGGGTGCGGCCACGACACCCACGTCGCGGTCGCGCTCGCCTCGGCCGCCGCGATGGCCCGGCAGCCGGGCTCCTGGGCGGGGACGGTCGTCTGGCTGTTCCAGCCCGGCGAGGAGACCGCCGCCGGTGCCGCGGCGATGGTCGCCGACGGGCTGTGGGACCGGGCTCCGGTGCCGGAGCTCGTGCTGGGGCAGCACGTCTTCCCCGAGACCCCCGCGGGAACCGTCGCGCTCGCGACGGGCCCCGCGATGGCTATGGCGGACTCGCTGCGGGTCACCGTGCACGGCAAGCAGTCGCACGGATCGCAGCCGCAGGACTCGATCGATCCGATCGTGCTCGGCGTGCACATGGTCGCTCGACTGCAGACCATCGTCTCCCGCGAGCTGCCGCCGCAGTCCCCGGCGGTCGTCACCTGCGGCACGTTCCACGCCGGGCTGAAGGAGAACATCATCCCGGACCGGGCCGAGTTCACCCTCAACATCCGGACGCTCACGGAGGATGTGCGCGAGCGGGTGCTCGCCGCGATCGTCCGCATCGTGAACGCGGAGGCCGACGCCTCGGGTGCCCCGCACCCCGAGATCGAGGAGCTGTACCGCTTCCCCCGTCTGCACAACGACGAGGTGCGTGCGGAGGAGGTGCGCGCAGCCCTGCGGGAGGAACTGGGCGAGAAGAACGTGTTCACGGCTCCGCCCGCGATGGGGTCGGAGGACTTCGGCACGCTCCCCGACAGCGCCGGTGCACCGGGCGTCTACTGGGTCTTCGGCGGCTTCCCGGCGGACCACCCGGCCCCGCCCGTGAACCACTCGCCCCACTTCCTGCCCGTGCTGGAGCCGACGCTCAGCACCGGGGTACGCGCGGCGCTCGCCGCACTGGGGCACTCCCTGGGCCGCTGAACCGGCCCGTCGGCCGCCGGCCGGGTCGGATCCGAACCCGGGTCGGATCCGACCCGGGCCGGTGGCCGGCAGCCACGACGCAATCGAAACGCAGAAACGCAGAAACGCAGAAAGGACGCACCATGAACGAGGGCTCGCTCGAGGACCTGCTGGTGGTCGATCTGTCCCGCGAGCTCGCGGGACCGCACGCCGGGCAGATGCTGGGGGATCTCGGCGCCCGGGTGATCAAGGTCGAGTCGCCGGGCAGCGGAGACGACACTCGATCGTGGGGGCCGCCGTTCGTCGACGGCGCGGACGGCCGGTCGTACTCTACCTATTTCCTGTCGTGCAATCGCAACAAGGAGTCGATCGCGCTCGACCTGAAGAGCGACGACGGTCGCGCGGTGCTGACCGGCCTGCTCGAGCGCGCCGATGTGCTCATCGAGAACTTCCGCACTGGCGTGATGGACCGCCTCGGCTTCGGCACCGCCGCGCTCGCGGCGCTGAACCCACGGCTGGTGCAGCTCTCGATCACGGGCTTCGGCCACGACGGGCCCGAGGGCGGGCGTGCGGGCTACGACCAGATCGTGCAGGGCGAGGCCGGGCTCATGTCGATCACGGGACCGGGCCCCGAGGACCCGCAACGGGTCGGGACCCCGATCGCCGACCTGCTCGGCGGGATCCACGGCGTGGTCGGCGTGCTCGCCGCGCTGCACGAGCGCGAGCGCACGGGCCGCGGGCGCGTGGTGCGCACCTCGCTGCTGTCGTCGATCGTCGGCGTGCACGCGTTCCAGGGCACTCGGGTCACCGTGGCCGGTCAGACTCCGCAGGCGCAGGGCAACCACCACCCGTCGATCGCGCCGTACGGCCTGTTCCGCTGCCGCGACGGCGCGGTGCAGATCAGCGTCGGCAGCGAGCGGCTGTGGCAGGCGTTCTGCGCCGAGTTCGGCCTGGACCCCGAGACGCCGGGGCTCGGGACGAATCCGGAACGCGTCGCGCGCCGTGGAGAGACGATCGCGTTCGTCGAGGACGCCTTCGCGGTGCACGACGCGGTCCCGCTGCTCGATCGGCTGCGTGCCGCGGGGATCCCCGCGGGCAAGGTGCGCGATCTCACCGAGGTCTACGAGTGGGATCAGGTCCGCTCGCAGGGGCTCGTCGTCGACGTGGAGCACGCGGCGCTCGGCAGCATCTCGCTGCCGGGGCCGGCGATCCGCTTCTTCGACGTCGATGCGGCAGGGGAGACGGAGCGCGCGCGGACCGAGCACCAGGCGCCGCCCGTGCTGGACCAGCACAGCGAAGCGATCCGCGCCTGGCTCGCGAGTACTCCCGTCGCGCCGAGCGCTCCGGTCGCGGAGGAGGCGGCATGAGCGCCGCGGTCGGCGGCGCAGCCGCCGAGCGTCCGCGCCGCCTCTCGGCCGCGCAGCTCATCGAGCTCATCTCGGATCCCGGCAGCTACGTCTCGTGGGACGCGCCGCCGGTCGAGCCCGATCTCGGCGAGGCCTACCGCGACGAGCTGGCCCGCGCGGCGGAGAAGAGCGGGGTCGACGAGTCGATCATCACGGGCGAAGCGCTCATCGACGGACGCCGGGTCGCGCTCATCGCCTGCGAGTTCGCGTTCCTCGCGGGGTCCATCGGGGCGGCATCGGCCGAGCGATTCGTCGCCGCGATCGAGCGGGCCACCGCCGAGCGGCTGCCGGTGCTCGCCTCGACCGCGTCGGGCGGCACCCGCATGCAGGAAGGGACGGTCGCGTTCGTCGCCATGGTGAAGATCGCCGCGGCCGTCGCGGCGCACCAGGACGAGGGCCTGCCGTACCTCGTCTACCTCAGACATCCGTCGACGGGCGGCGCGCTCGCCTCGTTCGGCTCGCTCGGGCAGGTCACGGTGGCCGAGCCGGGCGCGCTCGTCGGCTTCCTCGGCCCGCGCGTCTACGAGGCGCTGTACGGCGAGCCGTTCCCGGCCGGGGTGCAGTCCGCCGAGAACCTCGCGCGGCTCGGGATCATCGACGGCGTGCTCCAGCCCGATGCGCTGCGCGAGGTCGTGCAGCGGACGCTGCGGTTGCTCGAGCGGCCGACGCACGCGGCGCTCGTGGCGCGCGCCGCCGATCCCGGGGCCGCCTCGGCGGATCCCGCGGGCTCCGCGGCGACCTGGGAGTCGGTCATACGCACGCGGGATCGCAGGCGGCCTGGCCTGCGCGAACTGCTGCGCCACGCCGCCAGCGACATCGTCCCGTTGTCGGGCACGGGCCAGGGCGAACGGGATCCGGGCCTCTCGCTGAGCCTCGCCCGGTTCGGCGGTATCCCCGCGGTGGTCGTCGGGCAGGATCGTCGCGCGCAGCGCGCGTACGCTCCGCTGGGCCCGGGCGCGCTCCGCGCCGCCCGCCGCGCGATGCACCTGGCCGAGGAACTCCGGCTGCCGCTCGTCAGCGTCATCGATACCCCGGGGGCCGCGCTGTCCCGAGCCGCCGAGGAGGGCGGGCTCGCGAGCGAGATCGCCCACTGCCTCGCCGACCTCGTGAGCCATCAGGGCCCGACGCTGTCGGTGCTGCTCGGCGAGGGGACCGGTGGCGGGGCACTCGCGCTGCTGCCGGCCGACCGGACGATCGCCGCCGAGCACGCCTGGCTGTCCCCGCTCCCGCCCGAGGGCGCATCCGCGATCGTGCACCGGGACACGGCGCACGCGGCGGAGCTCGCCGAGCAGCAGGGCGTCGCCTCGGCGGCGCTCCGCGCGAACGGCATCGTCGACCGGATCGTGGCCGAGTCGCCCGATGCCGCGCGGGAACCGGTCGACTTCTGCGGGCGGATGCGCGACGCGATCGCGCAGGAGCTCGCGGGGCTCATGCTGCAGCAGGGCGACCGGCGCCGGGTCGCGCGGCTCGACCGCTACCGGCGGATCGGGGTCTGAGCGGCGGGGCCGGACGTCACGACGCAACTGGTGGGATCACCCGGGACGGTGCAGGAGACGTCCCGCTGCCGGAAATGGAGCGGCGAGACGAGCACCGCGACGGCGAGCACCAGCGCCAACGCGGTGCCGGCGACGCAGGCGCGGCCCAGAACCGGATCGGCTCGTCCGCCGAGCGCCCGGCGGGCGAGCGCCAGGATCCCGAGCCCGGCGAGCCCGCCCGCGGTGTTCACCATCACGTCGGTGATGTCGGAGACGCCGACCGCGAGGACGAACTGGGCGGTCTCGAGCAGCAGGCTGATCGCTGCGGAGACGCCCGCGGCGGCCCGGAACAGGTGCCGCTTCGACCGGTGCCGCGGTGCGAGGAGCCCGAGGTGCCACCCGAGCGGGAGGAAGAGCACGAGGTTCGCGAGGATCTCGAGCGGGAAGCTCGCCGTCGCCTCGGTGTCGGCCCCGAACGGGACCAGTTTGATCACGCGCAGCCCGCCCGCGCCGATGTGCGGGACCTCGAACTTCCAGAGCACTGCCCAGGTCAGCACGAGCAGATAGACGCCGAGGCTCGCGATCAGCGCGTTGCGCGAGACGGGACGCCGGGCCGGACGGTCGGCCGGACCTGTCGGCATCAGCGCTCAGGGTCCGGTGCGTTCGGGCGCGACGTCCGGTGCGCGCCGGCGGGACTCCCCGTCGGCAGCACGACGGTCGCGCGCAGGCCGCCGTCCGGCAACGCGGTCAGGTCGAGGGCGCCGTCGTGCGCCGTGACGATGCTCTGCACGATCGCGAGGCCCAGGCCGACCCCGGCCTGGTCGCTGCGGATGCGCCCGGTACCGCGCCGGAACGGCTCCGTGAGGGTCGAGACGAGCTCGGGGCTGACCTGCTCGCCCGTGTTCTCGACCGAGATGCGCGAGGTCTCGGCACCCGCGGCCGTGCGGATCAGGACGGTCCCGGCCGACGGGAGGTTGTGCACGATCGCGTTGTGCACGAGGTTCGTCACCGTCTGCAGGAGGAGCGGGGGAGAGCCGAACGCGAGCGCGATCTCGCCCTCGGTCTCGATCGCGACGCCGTGCTTCTCGGCGAGCGGCAGCAGCGTCTCGGCGGCCTCCTCGCCGAGCAGCGAGAGGTCGACCCGTTCGCGATCGAAGGATCGCCGGTCGGCGCGGCTCAGCACGAGCAGCGCCTCGGTCAACTCGATCGCCCGTGCGTTGACGGTGCGGAGACGCTCCAGCAGTTCGTCGTCGGCGCGGGCGGGCTCGCTCTGGGCGACCTCCAGCATGGTCTGGGTGATCGCGAGCGGGGTGCGGAGCTCGTGGGAGGCGTTCGCCGCGAAGCGCTGCTGCTCGGCCACCTGGGCCTCGAGCCGATCGAGCATCGAGTCGAAGCCGTCGGCGAGCTCGCGGAACTCGTCGCGGCGGCCCTCGAGCTCGATGCGGTGCGAGAGGGATCCGTCGGAGACGCGACGGGTCGCGGCGGTGATCCGGCGCAGCGGGCCCAGCATGCGACCGGCGAGGACCCAGCCGCCGACCAGTCCGATGACGAGGAGGGCGATGAGCGCCCAGATCGCGGCGGGGACGAAGGCGCGGATCAGATCGTTGCGCCCCGGGAAGAACATGCTCGGGAACTCATCGGGCGAGTCGGAGTGCGAGCCGACGAATGCATCGGCCGGCACGTAGCGCAGCAGGAAGACCCAGACGACCGCGAGCAGCAGCGCACCGGTGAGCAGCACGACGGCCGCGTAGCTGAGGGTGAACTTCAGCCGGACGCTCAGCCCGGGCTCGCGATCCACCGCCGGTCTAGGCACCGCCGGGCCCCTCGGCGCTCGGCTCGACGTCGATGCGATAGCCGACGCCCGGGACGGTCGCGATCAGCCACGGTTCGCCGAGCCGCTTGCGCAGCGCCGACACCGTGATCCGTACGGCGTTCGTGAACGGGTCGGCGTTCTCGTCCCATGCCCGCTCCAGCAGCTCCTCGGCGCTGATCACGCCGCCCTCGGCGGCGACGAGCACCTCGAGCACGGCGAACTGCTTGCGGGTGAGGGCGACGTAGCGGCCGTCGCGGTACACCTCGCGGCGGAACGGGTCGAGGCGGAGCCCCGCGATCTCGCGCACCGGCGGCCGGTGGTGCGCGCGGCGACGGTCGAGCGCGCGCAGACGCAGCACGAGCTCGCGCAGCTCGAACGGCTTCGTCAGGTAGTCGTCGGCACCGAGCTCGAAGCCCGAAGCCTTGTCGTCGATCCGGTCGGCCGCGGTGACCATCAGGATCGGGATCCCGCTGCCGGACTCGACGATGCGCCGGGCGATCTCGTCGCCCGACGGGCCGGGCACGTCCCGGTCGAGCACCGCGATGTCGTAGCTGTTGATGCTCAGCAGTTCGAGCGCGGTGTCGCCGTCCCCCGCGATGTCGGCCGCGATCGCCTCGAGCCGCAGGCCGTCGCGAACGGCCTCGGCCATCAGGGGCTCGTCTTCGACGATCAGTACGCGCATGCCCCCATGCTAGGAGCCCGCGCGTATCGTCGGCGTATCGGATCCGCGGGGATCCGCGCGCTACGCGATCGGGTCGAGCAGCTCCGCGACGGATCCGAGCACCTCGTCGGGGCGGAACGGGAACCGCTCGATCTCCTGCTGATCCGAGATGCCGGTCAGCACGAGCACCGTGTGCAGGCCCGCCTCCATGCCCGCGACCACGTCGGTGTCCATCCGGTCGCCGATCATGGCGGTGTTGTGGGAGTGCGCGCCGATCCGGTTGAGGGCGGAGCGGAACATCATGGGGTTCGGCTTGCCCACGATGTAGGGCTCGCGCCCGGTCGCCTTGGTGATGAGCGCGTTGATGGCGCCCGTCGCGGGAAGCGGCCCCTCGGGGCTCGGCCCCGTGGCGTCGGGGTTCGTCGAGATGAAGCGCGCGCCGCGCTCGATCAGGCGGATCGCCTTGGTGATCGCCTCGAACGAGTAGTTGCGGGTCTCGCCGACCACCACGAAGTCGGGATCGGTCTCGGTCATCACGTAGCCCGCATCGTGCAGCGCCGTGAGGATCCCCGCCTCGCCGATCACGAACGCCGAACCGCCGGGCTTCTGCTGCTTGAGGAACGCCGCGGTGGCGAGCGCGCTCGTCCAGATGCGGTCCTCGGGGACGTCGAGGCCCGACGCCGAGAGCCGGGCGCTGAGATCGCGGGCGGTGAAGATCGAGTTGTTCGTCAGCACGAGGAACGGAGTACCGTCCGCCTGCCAGCGCCCGATCAGCTCGGCGGCGCCCGGGATCGCGCGGTTCTCGTGCACGAGCACGCCGTCCATGTCGGTGAGCCAGCACTCGATCCGGGCGCGGGGGTGCGCCTCCGCGCCGGCGGGGGCGGTCTCGGTCGAGGGCTGCGGGACGGCGTCGCGTGCTTCGCTCATAGCCACAGAGTAGTCCCGGCCGGTGAACGCGCGGTGCCGCGCGGCCTCACCGGTTCTGCGGGGGACCGGTGGGAGACTGGATCCATGCACGACCGAGCCGCCGCACCCGCGCGCCCCGAGGACCTCGTCGACCTCGAAGCGCTGCTCGCCGCGTTCGACGAGCGCGTCCCCGACCCGAGCGATCCGGCGCAGCGCGTCGTGTTCGGCACCTCCGGGCACCGCGGGTCCTCGCTCGACGGGTCCTTCAACGCCGCCCACATCATCGCGATGAGCGCGGCCATCGCCGAGTACCGCGCCGAGCAGGGCATCGCGGGGCCGCTCTTCCTCGGCGCCGACACACACCCGCTCTCCGCGCCCGCCGAGCGGATCGCCCGCGAGGTGCTCTCCGCCGCGGGCGTCCGCGTGCTCGCCCGCTCCGGCACGGGCGATGAGATCTACGTGCCGACCCCCGCGGTGAGCCACGCGATCCTCACCCACAACCGCGGCCGCGACGCCGCCGATCCCGATCGGGCCGACGGCATCGTCGTCACCCCGAGCCACAACCCGCCGCGCGACGGCGGATTCAAGTACAACCCGCCGCACGGCGGCCCCGCCGACACCGACGCGACGGGCTGGATCGCTCGCCGTGCGAACGAACTGCTCGAGCGGGGCGTCGACGCGATCCCGCGGGCCGGTCGCGACTCGGTCGCGGGCGAGCCCGTCGGCCGCTACGACTTCCTCGGCGAGTACGTCGAATCGCTCGACCGCGTCATCGACCTCGACGCGATCCGCCGTTCGGGGCTGCGCATCGGTGCGCACCCGCTGGGCGGTGCCAGCGTCGCCTACTGGGCCGCGATCCGCGACCGCTACGAGCTCGACCTCACCGTGCTCGGCCCCGGGGTCGACCCGCGCTGGTCGTTCATGCACCTCGACTGGGACGGCAAGATCCGCATGGATCCCTCCTCGGCGCAGGTCATGTCGACCGTGACCGGCTACCGGGACGACTTCGACCTCGTCACGGGCAACGACGCCGACGCCGACCGCCACGGCATCGTCACCGCCGACGCCGGCCTCATGAACCCCAACCACTTCCTCGTGGTCGCCATCGACTACCTGCTGAGCCACCGGCCCGACTGGGCGCCCGAAGCGGGCATCGGCAAGACCCTCGTCTCCTCCGGGCTCATCGACCGCGTCGTCGCCGCGCACCGGCGCACGCTGCTCGAGGTGCCGGTCGGATTCAAGTGGTTCGTCCCCGGGCTCGTCGACGGCTCGGTCGTGTTCGGCGGCGAGGAGAGCGCCGGGGCCTCCTTCCTGCGTTTCGACGGCGCACCCTGGAGCACCGACAAGGACGGGATCCTGCTCTGCCTCCTGGCCGCCGAGATCCAGGCCGTCACCGGGCAGTCGCCCTCGCAGCGCTACCGGGAGCTCGCAGACCGGCTCGGCGACCCCGCCTACGCGCGCGTGGACGCCCCCGCGACGCCGGAGCAGAAGGCCCGCCTCGCGGCCCTCGCCCCGTCCGACGTGACCGACACCGAGCTCGCGGGCGATCCCATCACCGCGGTACTCACGACCGCTCCAGGGAACGGGGCGGGCATCGGCGGCCTCAAGGTGCAGACCGAGCACGCCTGGTTCGCCGCGCGCCCCTCGGGCACCGAGCACGTCATGAAGATCTACGCCGAGTCGTTCCGCGGCCCCGAGCACCTCGCGCAGGTGCAGGAGGCCGCGCGCCGACTCGTCGACCGAGTGCTCGGCGCATAGCCCGAACTGCTGCGGCGCTCGCCGCATGCTCGTCGCCGCGGGGTGGGTACGCTTGACCCCATGAACGAGCGCCCCGCAGGATCACGCCGGTACAGCTACCTGGGCCCGGCCGGAACCTTTACCGAGGCCGCGCTCAAGCAGGTGCCCGAGGCGGTCGGCGAGGACTGGCGGCCGGTGGCGAACCTCGGCGAGGCGCTGAACGATGTCGTCACGGGCGTGAGCGACGCCGCGATGATCGCGATCGAGAACTCGATCGACGGTGGCGTCACCGTCGCGCAGGACGCGCTCGCCACGATCCCCGACCTGCGGATCGTGGGGGAGTACCTCGTGCCCGTGAGCTTCGTGCTCGTGGCGCGGCCCGGGGTCCGCCTCGAGGACGTCGAGGTCGTCGCCGCGCACCCGGTCGCCTACGGGCAGTGCCGCGCCTGGCTCGACGGCAACGCTCCGGGGCATCGCCACCTGCAGGCCACCTCGAACGTGCAGGCGGCCGCCGACCTGTTCGACCCCGAGAAGGGGATCGACGCCGCGATCGCGCCGCCCGGTATCGCCGACCACTACGAAGTCGAGGTGCTCGCCGAGGGGATCGCCGAGAATCTCGACGCCGAGACCCGCTTCGTGCTCGTCAGCCGAACCGTGCCCGTCGGCGAGCCGACCGGTGCCGACAAGACCTCGCTGATCGTGGAGCTGCCCGACGACCGGTCCGGCGCCCTGCTCGATCTGCTCGAGCAGTTCGCGACCCGCGGGGTCAACCTGACGCTGCTCGCGTCGCGGCCCATCGGCGACCGCATGGGCAGGTACCGCTTCGTGATCGACGCCGAGGGGCACGTGAAGGACGAGCGAGTGGCCGATGCGCTGCTCGGCGTGAAGCGTTTCAGTCCCAACGTGGTGTTCCTCGGCTCGTACCCGCGAGCCGACCGCATCGCGGCGTCGATCCGCGACGCGCACGATGACGGCACGTTCCGCGATGCGCGCGACTGGCTGCGCGGCGTGATCGAGGGTACCGCCGACGGCGAGGGGTAACCGCCCGCGCGGGCCGCCCGGGGGTCGGTGTCTTCAAGAGTTCTTGACGGCGCACTATTGTGTAATGCACACTAGTGCGCAACGGAAGAAACGTGAGGAACGCGATGGATCCCACCCAACTGCTCAAGGGCGTGCTGGATGCCGCGGTGCTCGCCGTCGTGCAGCACGAGGACGGATACGGCTACGACGTCGTGCGGCGCCTGCGCGACGCGGGCCTCGAAGAGGTCGGCGACGCCTCGGTGTACGGCACCCTGCGACGGCTCTACGCCGCGGGCGCGCTCTCCACCTACGTGGTGCCGTCCGAGGGCGGCCCGCACCGCAAGTACTACAGCATGACCCCTGCAGGGCGTGCCCTGCTCGACGAGCAGCGGGCCGGGTGGCTCCGATTCTCCGCCGTGCTCACCGAGCTCGTGGCGGGCGACCCGCGATCCGGTCGGCCGGCTGCCGCGCCGCAGCAGACCCCGGAACCCCAGATCGTTTCAGAACCCCAGCCGCTCACGACGGGAGTCGACGCATGAACGCCACCACCGCCTCCGACCAGACCGCTCCGACGCGACCGATCGCTGGGATCGGGACCGGACCCGGGGCTGAAACCGGCCCCGGTGCCGCCGCCGACCGCGCTGCGGCATTCGCCGACGCGGTGCGCGCCCAGCTCGCCGATCTCCCCGCCGATGAGCGGGACGAGCTCCTCGACGGACTCGAGGCCGACCTCGTCGAGCGCATCGCGGATGGCGGGGAGCCCGGCGACCCGATCGCTTACGCCGAGGAGCTGCGCCGGGCCGCGGGCCTGCCGCCGCGCGGCGAGGCGACCGGTGCCCGGCCCCGGCGTACGCTCCGGGAGCGCGCCGATGCCGTCGAGGCGCGGCTCAGCGACTGGGCCGAAGCGACCGCGGCGCGCAAGGGGATCTGGGACTTCATCCGCTCGCTGCGGCCGGTCTGGTGGGTGCTCCGCGGGTTGGGGGTGGCGTTCGCCATCATGTTCTTCACCGGATTCATCGTCGACGTCTACGGCTTTCCGTACCCGCGCTCGATGTTCGTCGCCGTGCTGCTCGGACTTGTCACGACCGTGCTGAGCGTGCAGTGGGGGAGCGGCAAGTGGCTGCCGAAGCGATGGATGGTCTGGCTCCGCCGAGCAGGCGATGTCATCGCTGTGTTCGCGCTGGTGTTCCTGCTCGGGAGCATCGCGAACCTGGGCGTCGTCTCCTCCGATGTGTCGGAGCAGCCGCAGGGGGAGCCCGGCCTGAACGCGAACGCGGACCAGCGTATTTCGAACATCTACGCCTACGACTGCTCGGGCAAACTGCTCGACGGAGTCCGGCTCTTCGACCAGGACGGTCGACCGCTGACCACGACCACGGGCGGCCCCTGGGGTGACGGGCAGCAGGTCGACGGAGGTTGGGACGAGCAGAAGCAGCAGAGCATCGAGTACGGCGTGAACCGTCTGGCCGACCCGGGGGCGTGGAATGTGTTCCCGCTCGCCGAAAAACGGATCGATACGCAGGGGAACGCCGTATCCGACGACGCGGGCCCCATCGCAGCGGCTCCGCGCGATGCGGTGGCTCCATTGTCGACGAGCTGCCCGGCGCCAGGCGCGACGCAGGAGCAGACGGGGGCCGGTACGAGTGCGACTCAGACCCCCGCACCTTCCGCGACGCCGAAGCCGTGATCCCGCCGCCCCCGGGTTCGTTCCGCGAGCCGCCCCTCGACAGCGCCGGACCCCGCTGGGAGGATGGGAACCCCGGGGCGCGGCCCGGCCGCCCCGGACCGACGGAGGAGGCGACCATGCGCTACCTGCTGCTCTGGCACACCGACGAGACCGAGCTCCGCGAACGCAGCCCCGAGTGGCACGAGGAGATCGCGGCGTTCCTGACCCGCTTCGAGGACGAGTTGGCGAGCACCTCCGAGCTCGAGTGGACCGAGGTGCTCGCGCCCGAGTCGCAGGCCGTGGTGGTCGGCCCGGGGCCGGTCGCCCGCGACCGCGATCCCGCGGTCGAGGGGAAGCCCCTCGGGCGCGTGTGGGCGGTGCGCGCCGAGACCCGCGACCGCGTCGTCGAACTCGCCTCCGAGCTCGCGGGCGAGCTCGACGCCTGGATCGAGGTGCGCGCGGCGCTGCCCGGATCCCAGCGCCCGTAGGCGGAGCCGGCACCGAGGCGCGGGATCCCCGCTAGCGCTCGAGCGCGGGCACGCTCCAGCCCGGGAGCACGCGCACGGTCAGCGCGCCCGGGTCGACGGCGCCGCTCGCCGCGAGCGCGAGCCCGAAGTCGTCGCCGTCGAGCTGGATCGGCTCGGGCGATCGCACCGAGAGCGCGTACTGCTTCGCTCGCAGATAGCTGACGCTGCGGGTGTCGTGCACGAGGTCGATGATCCGGCGCCCGGCCTTCGTCTTGCGCAGCACGCCGTTCTCCCAGCCGATCTTGTTCCAGATGCGCAGCCACGAGAACGGGCCGAGCGGCCGCAGCGCGACGACGTCGAGCCGCCCGTCGTCGATCTGGGCGTCGGGGATCAGCAGCACGCCGCCGGGCATCAGCCCGCAATTGCCGATCATGACGGTGTAGACGGAGAGCGACTTCGAGGCCTTGCCGTCGACGGAGTAGAGGATCTGCAGCGGCGACTCGCGGATCATGGTGCGGAGTCCGGCGTCGACGTAGGCGAGCCAACCGACGCGCTTCTTGAGCGACGAACTGGTCGAGCGGATCGCGCGCGCGTCGAGCCCCATGCCCGCGAGCACGAGGAACACGTGCTCGTCCTCGCTCTCGTCCTGGCGGATGATCGTCATGACGCCGAGGTCGATGGGGCGGTTCGCGCCGCCGAAGGCCGCGCGCACGGCCGCGCCGAGATCGTTCAGCGGGATCCCGATGTTGCGGGCGAGGAGGTTGCCGGTGCCCTGCGGGATCACGGCGAGCGGGACGCCGGTGCCGCGGAGGGCCTCCGAGACGGCGCGGATCGTGCCGTCGCCGCCCGAGCCGAGGATCACGCTCGCCCCGTCGGCGATGGCCTGCCGGGTCGCGGCGACCCCGGCGTCGTCGGCATCCGTCTCGTACCAGCGGCTCGGCGCCCAGCCGGCCTCGGCCTCCTGCCGACCGACCTCGCGGCGGAGCGCGACGATGTCGGTCTTGAACGGCTGGTAGACCACCGCCGCGGCGGGCTGCGTGCGCGCGGGCGTTCGGGTCATGCGCCCAAACTACCGCGCCGGGACCCGTCCGTGCCTGGACGCTCCGCCCGGATCCGGCGTCCGGCTGGCTAGACTGGGCTCGTGATCGATCCAGTACTCCTCCGCACCGATCCCGAGCAGCTCAAGCGCTCCCAGCGCGCGCGCGGAAACGACGAGGCGGTGGTGGACCGGGCCGTCGCAGCAGACGAGGCCCGGCGCAGCGCCCTCTCCGAGTTCGAGCGCCTGCGTGCCGAGCAGAAGGAGTTCGGCTCCCGGGTCAAGTCCGCCTCGAAGGACGAGAAGCCGGCGCTGATCGCGCAGGCTCAGGAGCTCGCGGCCCAGGTCAAGGCGGCCGAAGCGCTGGCCAAGGCCCGCGACGAGGAGTTCTCGGCGGCCGCGATGCGCATCGAGAACGTCGTCGTCGACGGCGTCCCCATCGGCGGCGAGGAGAACTTCGTGACGCTGCGCGAGGTCGGCGAGGTGCCGAGCTTCGACTTCGAGGCGCGCGACCACCTCGAGCTCGGCGAGATGCTCGGGGCGATCGACATGCAGCGCGGGGCCAAGGTCTCGGGCGCTCGCTTCTACTTCCTGAGCGGCATCGGCGCGCGCCTCGAGATCGCGCTCATGAACATGGCGCTCGACCGCGCGCTGTCGAACGGATTCACGCCGCTCATCACGCCGACGCTGGTCAAGCCCGAGATCATGCAGGGCACGGGCTTCCTCGGCGAGCACGCCGACGAGGTCTACCACCTGAAGGATCAGGACCTGTTCCTCACCGGAACGAGCGAGGTCGCGCTCGCCGGGTTCCACTCCGACGAGATCATCGATCTCGCGGGCGGTCCGCTGCGCTACGCCGGCTGGTCCACCTGCTACCGCAGCGAGGCGGGCTCGCACGGAAAAGACACCCGCGGCATCCTGCGCGTGCACCAGTTCAACAAGCTCGAGATGTTCGTCTACGCCGACCCCGCCGAGGCCGAGGCCGAGCACGACCGGTTGGTCGGCTGGCAGGAGGAGATGCTGCAGGCGCTCGAGCTCAGCTACCGCGTGATCGACGTCGCCGCCGGCGACCTCGGATCCAGCGCGGCGCGCAAGTTCGACATCGAGGCGTGGATCCCGACCCAGGGCACCTACCGTGAGCTCACCTCGACGAGCAACTGCACGACCTACCAGGCGCGGCGGCTCTCGACCCGGTTCCGCGGCGAGAGCGGCAAGACCGCTCCGGTCGCCACGCTGAACGGCACGCTGGCGACCACGCGGTGGATCGTCGCGATCCTCGAGACGCACCAGCAGGCGGACGGCAGCGTGCGCGTGCCCGAAGCGCTGCGTCCCTACCTCGGCGGACTCGAAGTGCTGACCCCGATCGCGGGAGCCTAGACCGTGGCGGCCGGCATCGCGGCGAACGAGCGCCACCTCATCGCGCTCGATCTCGACGGGACCGTGCTCGACAACGAACACCACGGCACCGCCGGGACCGACTGGGACGACCAGATTCCCGAGCGGGCCGGGAACGCGATCCGTGCGCTGCACGCCGCCGGGCACGAGGTCGTCATCGCGACCGGGCGCTCAGTCGACGCGACGCTGCCGGTCGTCGAGGCGCTGCGGATCAAGCCCGAGTGGGTGATCGCCGCGAACGGTGCCGTGACGCTGCACCGCGACGCGCTGGCGCCGCGCGCCTACCGCCGCGAGTACGTCGAAGCGTTCGACCCGAGCGAGGCGCTCGTCAAGATCCGAGCGCAGCTCGTCACCGCGCGGTTCGCGGTCGAGCTCGCGAGCGGCGGGTTCCTCTACACCGAGCCGATCCCCACGGGGACGTTGCCGTCGCAGCAGCGGCAGGTGCCGTTCGAGGAACTGCTCGGCGTGCAGGCCTCGCGCGTGGTCGTCGTCTCGCCCGACCACCGCCTCGAGGAGTTCCTGAGCGCCGTCGAGACGCTCGGGCTCACCCACGTGTCGTACGCGGTCGGCCGCACCTCGTGGCTCGACATCGCGCCGAGCGGGGTGACCAAGGCGAGTGCGCTCGAGGTCGTGCGCTCCCGCGTCGGCATCGACCGCTCCCGCGTCTTCGCGGCGGGCGACGGTCGCAACGACATCGACATGCTGCAGTGGGCCGGGCGCCACGGCGACTCGGTCGCGATGGGCCAGGCGGTGGCCGATGTGCGGGCCGAAGCGGGTCGCGTCACGGCTCCGGTCGACCAGGACGGCCTGTTCGAGGCGCTGCGCGACCGGTTCCCCGCGCTCCTCGGCTAAGCTCTTCTGCGGTGGGTTGTCCGAGCGGCCGAAGGAACTTGTCTTGAAAACAAGCAGGCGGTAACCCCGTCTCAGGGGTTCAAATCCCCTACCCACCGCTGCGAACGCCCGGTCAGAACGCGGTTCTGACCGGGCGTTCCCCGTTTCCCAGGCGTTCGTCGCGTTCGCCTGGGAGCTCGCCCGGGGCGGGCCGACCCCCAGGATCCTCCGGTACTCTCGTTCTGACGTATGCGCGTCTCCGCCGGAATCTTGCGGCGGCGCGCGATCCGACAGGTGGGGAATCGAACGGCATGGCGAAACGGCGGCGGGACGCGGCAGGGGAGTGGGCGAGCGCTCGGCACGGCAAGCTCCGGCGTTCGAGCGCTTGGCTGAACTCCGGCCGGATCCTGCTCACCATGGCCGTCGTCGTGCTGCTCAGCGGCGCCTCCATCGCCGCTTACGCGGTCTGGGGCCTCGCGACCAGCGTGCACACGGTCGACGGCCCCGACGCCGTCGCCGCGGGCGAGGACTCGCTGAAGGGCGAGGTCAACATCCTGCTCGTCGGATCCGACTCCCGGCAGGGGCAGGCGATCAACGACGGCGAGACGGGCGAGCTCAACGACGTGACGCTGCTGCTGCACGTGTCCGCCGATCACAAGAGCGCGACCGTCATCAGCTTCCCCCGCGACCTCATGATCCCGATCCCGAGCTGTCCGGCCCCCGGCGGGGGCGAGCTGCCGGCGATGAGCGAGCAGCAGCTGAACTCCACGCTCTCCGAGGGCGGTCTGCCCTGCGTGATGCTCACGATTGAGCAGCTCACCGGACTCAAGATCCCCTATGGCGGGCTCATCACCTTCGACGGCGTGATCGGCATGTCGAACGCGCTCGGCGGCGTCGAGGTCTGCCTCGCCGAACCCATCGTCGACCCGAACACCGACCTCGACCTGCCGAAGGGCGAGGTGACGCTCAAGGGCATGGAGGCGCTGCAGTTCCTGCGCACCCGCCACGGCGTCGGCGACGGCGGCGACACGAGCCGCATCAGCAACCAGCAGATCTTCATGTCGAGCCTCGTGCGCAAGATGAAGAGCGCCGACACGCTGTCGAACCCGCTGAAGGTCTATGCGCTCGCGAAGGCCGGCGTCGAGAACATCAAGCTCACCAGCAACATGGCGTCCGCCGGGTTCCTGCAGGCCCTCGCGGGCACGGTGAAGGACATCGACCTGGATCGCATCACCTTCGTCCAGTACCCGAGCTTCCCGCACCCGTACCAGCAGGGCCGCCTCACTCCCGACGAGGCGTCGGCGACCACGCTGTTCGACATCCTCAAGAGCGGCAAGCCGTTCGAGGTGGCGAAGGTCGGCGAGGGCGTCCAGACCGAGGGCGGTACGCCGACGCCCACGACGACCGCGCCCCCGGCGACCACGCAGGCGCCGAGCACCACGACCCCGTCGACGACGACGCCCTCGACGACCACGCCGCCCACCACCACGAAGCTGCCCGACAACATCTCGGGGCAGAGCAGCGCGACGCAGACCTGTTCGCAGGGGCGGACCGTCCTCTAGCGCGAGATCCGTTCCGGCGCGGAATCCCGCGCCGGAACGGTCGCCGCGCCGCGCCGATTTTTCGTGGGGCCTCCTCCTCCCCTATGATGGAGTTCGCGTGCAAACGCTAGGAGACGTGCCGGAGCGGCCGAACGGACTTCACTGCTAATGAAGGGTCGGGCTTAAACCTGACCGGGGGTTCAAATCCCCCCGTCTCCGCCAACACCATCGAAGAAGCCCCCGCTCAGGCGGGGGCTTCTTCGTGTTCCGGCTGGACGAACAGCGGCTCGTCGCGCGTGGTCCGCGCCCGAGTCGGCATACGCTGGCGGCATGTGCGGCACCTACGGATTCGATGAGGTGCGCGCGAGCGGGGCCGGGCAGCGCCGCGTCTCGTTCGTCGCGGTCGACGAGGCGGTCCACTCGGAGCGGCTCGGCCAGTGGGCCGCCGCGCTCGGCGGAACCGCGCAGATCACCCGGCGGAAGGCCCGCAACCTGAACCCGCTGGTGCACGAGATCGCCGGCGAGCGGCGCGTGGACCCGGCCTGGTGGTGGCTGTGGCAGAACGGCGCCCCGGCATCTTTCAGTGCCTTCAACTCGCGCGACGACGCGCTGATGCGCAGCTGGCGGGCTCCGTTCCAGCAGCGCGCGATCCTGCCGGCCACCTGGTACCGGGAGCAGGGAGTGCGGTTCGGATTCGACGGCGAGCCGTTCGGGATCGCCGCGATCACGAGCACGGTGCCGCAGCACGATGGGAGCCCGCTGGTCACCTATTCGATGGTGACGCGCGCGGGTGTCGGAGCAGCCGCATCGGTGCTGTCGTCGCGCGGTGAGGCGCGCATGCCGCTGATCCTGCCCGAGTCGATGCACGACGAGTGGCTCGCCGCGGATCGACCCGGCGACCAGGAACTGGTCGTGCGCGCGGTCGCGTCCTCCGAGGCCCTGTGCCGGACGATCGTGGGCGCGGAGCCGGAACCCGGGGCCGAGCGGCTGGATCGGGTCCCGGCGCTCTTCGAGCTCTAGCGGGACGCCGCGTAGGCGAGCAGGCGCTCCACCGCGGTCTCGAGGGTCGCCCGATCCTTCACGAAGGTGAACCGCAGCCAGGGCGCGAGCGCGGTCGCAGTCGGGGAACCCGGCACGCAGAACGCCGACAGCGGGACCGTCGCGACGCCCGCGGCCTCGGGCAGCGCCCGGGCGAAGGCGGCGCCGTCCGCGTGCGACCCCAGCAGCGCCGTGGCGTCCGCGCAGACGAAGTAGGTGCCCGACGGGACCACCGCGTCGAAGCCGGCCCGTCGCAGGCCGTCGACGAGGAACGCGCGCCGAGCGTCGAGGTCGTCGCGCAGCGCCGCGACATCGGGATCGCCCTCGTCGAGCGCGCGGGCGACCGCCGGCTGGAAGGGCGCTCCGCCGACGAAGGTCGTGAACTGCTTGATCGCGAGCACCGCCTCGATCAGCTCGGCCGGTCCCGAGATCCACCCGATCTTCCACCCGGTGAGCGAGAAGGTCTTTCCTGCCGACGAGACGGTGAGCGTGCGCTCGCGCATCCCCGGAAGGGTCGCGATGGGCACGTGGGTCGCGCCGTCGAAGGTGAGGTGCTCGTAGACCTCGTCGGAGAGCACGATCGCGTCGGCGGCGACGGCCGCTCGTGCGATGGCCGCCAGTTCGTCCGCGCTCAGCACGGCTCCGGTCGGATTATGGGGCGTGTTCAGCAGGATCAGTCGGGTACGCGGGGAGACGGCGCGTTCCAGCGCCTCGAGGTCGACGCGGAATCCGTCGGGGCCCGGGACGAGCGGAACGGGGACGTGGGTCGCGCCGGCCATCGCGATGTTCGCGGCGTGCGAGTCGAAGAACGGCTCGAGGGTGATGACCTCGTCGCCGGGGCCCGCGAGCGCGAGCACCGCGGTCGCGAGGGCCTCGGTCGCGCCGGCCGTGACGAGCACCTCGGTATCGGGATCCAGCTCCAGGCCGTAGTGCCGCTGCTGGTGCCGTGCGATCGCGGCCCGCAGCTCGGGGATCCCGCGCCCGGGCGGATACTGGTTCGCGCCCGCGCGGATCGCGGCGACCGCGGCCTCCCGGATCCACTCCGGGCCATCGGCGTCGGGGAAGCCCTGCCCGAGGTTCGCGGCGCCCGTGCGCGCGGCGAGCGCGCTCATCTCGGCGAAGACGGTCGGCCGGGTCGTGCCGTCGGGAGCGGCGAGGCCGGTGGCTGCTGCGACGGTGCGCCAACGTTCGGTCATCGCCCCAGTCTAAGAGCAGGGGTCTGCCGCACCGGGCACCCGCGTCGCACGGAGAAACGCGAACGGGCGCCGAACCGCGAGGGTTCGGCGCCCGGAGCGCGTCGGAGCAGTGGCTACTTCACCAGGGGAATGTTGAAGAGGAAGCCGGGCTGCTGGCCGGTGCGGTAGTTCTCGGGTGCCTTCACCGCGGCGATGATGTGGAAGACGAACAGCACGATCGAGCCGATGCCGAGCAGCGGCGCGAGGACCCAGCCCAGGTAGGGGATCACGCCGAGGATCCAGGTGGCGACGATGACCATCACGCGCAGCAGCGAGAAGTTCAGGTTCGCCGCGTGGTAGGCGCGGGCCTGCGGGTTGCCCTTGTCCTTCTCGATGAGGAAGAAGATGAGCGCCGGGATCCAGCTGAAGAACACCGAGAGCCAGTAGTTCAGGGTGATGTTGCTCACCGGATCGGCGACCGGCTGCGCGTAGCCGGGCTGCTGGTAGCCGCCGCCCGCGGGCGGCGGGGTCTGGTAGCCGCCGGCCTGGGGCGCGGCGTACCCGGGCTGCTGCGGCGCGGCATAGCCGGGCTGCGGGGCCGCGTAACCGGGCTGGGGCGCCACGGGCGGAACCTGCGGAGCCTGGGGGGCTGCGGCCGGGGGCACCTGCGGTGCGACCGGGGGAACCGGGGGAGCCGCGGGCGGCGGGACCGGTGCACCGGCGGGGGGAGGGACTGCGGCGCCGGAGCCGTTCTCGGGGCCCTGCTGGCCGTCGTTGGCCTCGGGAGGCAGCGTGGTCATGTGAGTCTCCTCAACTTGGGTGCTTGCTATGTGCTCCCCGACGCTACTCCTGCTTGCGCCGAAACGGGAGAGCAGCACCGAGAATTCGTCTGATTGGCAGCAGATCGTGACCCGTCGGGCCGGTGCTGCGCGGTCGCGGGGATCGGGCAGGGACGATCAGAACAGATCGGGGCTCGGCGCCGAGGTGTGCAGGATCGAGACGTCGGCGTGCCGATCGAAGCGGTAGCCGATGCCGCGCACGGTGCGCACGATGTCCTGGTACTGCGCGAGCTTCACCCGCAGGCGGCGCACGTGCACGTCGATGGTGCGCTCGTTCGGGATCTCGCTCTCGGGGGCGTCGGCCCAGAGCGTCGTGATGATCTCCTCGCGGCTGACCGTGCGGCCCTCGCGGAGCACGAAGTACTGGAGGAGCTCGAACTCGCGGAAGGTGAGGGGCGCGGCGACGTTGTCGAGCAGCACCCGCTTGCGGGTGAGGTCGATCGTCACGCCGCTGGCGGCGCGATCCTCGTCGACGGGTTCGTCCTTCTTCTGCCGGGCGATGGCGGCGGGATCGCCGAGCGCGAGGCGGACGACGTCGACGTCGCGCCCGCCGGCGCCCTCGGGCGCCAGCGCCACGGCGGCGTAGGTCTCGGCCGCGGGGGAGAGCTGCGCGACGAGGTGCTTGATCTGCGCGACGATGGCGCCGAGCGCGGGGTCGCCCGCGGCGATCTTCTCCTCCGACAGGCCGACGTAGAGCGCGAAGCCGCGGACCTCGGTGCCCTCGGGGACCCGGCGGGCGGGGGCGGCCTGCGGCTCGGCGTCGCGCGGGGCGAGGTCGGGGCGGGCGGCGCGCAGATTCTGAGCGGTCGAAGCGGTGCGAGCGGGAGCGGTGAGCGTGGTCATGATGATGTGCGTCCTTGCGGTGCGCCGAAAGCGATTCGGCGGAATGTGCCTCGTCGGTGACGAGCGGTGCGGCGGATCCTCGTTGAATCGGATCTCACCGGGGAGTGCAGGCCTGCTCCCGATCGGGGCGGCGTGCGAGGGCACCTGCGGTTCGCGTCTCTGCGCAGAACCTCTCGGTGCGGCTACCGGTTTCTCAGATGCACATTCGACAGCGCATGACACCACGGCGGCACATCATCATGCCGTTCATCCCAAAGTTCACCTCGAGGGCGGACTGGGGTCGCGTGGTTGCGGTCATAACGCAAAGTTAAGCAAAGTATTTCGCCCCGTGTCAAGCAGAATGCTCAGCACGGGGCGAAAAGGCGGTCTGACCTGGGATCAGTCGGCGGTTCCGTAGAGCCGGTCGCCTGCGTCGCCGAGACCGGGAACGATGTACGCGCGGTCGTTGAGGCCCTCGTCGAGCGCCCCGAGCACGAGCGTCACCTTGCGGTCGCCGGCGGCCTCGCGGATCGCCTCGACGCCCTCGGGGGTACCGAGCACGCAGATCGCGGTCACGTCGTCGGCGCCGCGATCGAAGAGGAACTTGATGGCCGCCGCGAGCGAGCCGCCCGTGGCGAGCATCGGGTCGAGCACGAAGCACTGGCGCCCCGCGAGCGACTCGGGCAGTCGCTCGGCGTAGGTGGTGGGCTGCAGCGTCTCCTCGTTGCGAGCCATGCCGAGGAATCCGACCTCGGCGGTCGGGACGAGCTTGACCATGCCCTCGAGCATGCCGAGGCCCGCCCGCAGGATCGGGACGATGAGGGGCAGGGGCTCGCTGAGACGCACGCCGGTGGTCCTGGTGACCGGGGTCGTGATCTCGACGGGCTCGACCCGGACCTCGCGGGTCGCCTCGTACGCGAGCAGGGTCATGAGCTCCTCGATGAGGAGCCGGAAGGTGGGCTGCGGGGTCCGCTCGTCGCGGAGAACCGTAAGCTTGTGAGTGATGAGCGGGTGATCCGCAACGACGACGCGCATACCTCGATTCTAGAGGGCGCGGAGCTGCGAGGGGAGTGGGATGCCGAGCACCGCATCGGCCGCGCCGATTCCCCCGACCGCCGAGGAGCTGCGGCTCATGGGGCTCGCCCTCGCCGAAGCGCGACGGGCGTCCGCCGAAGGAGAGATCCCCGTCGGCGCGATCGTGGTCGACGCGACGGGCGCCGTCGTGGGGACCGGCCGCAACGCGCGCGAGGCGGTGCCGGATCCGACGGCGCACGCCGAGGTGCTCGCGATCCGCGCAGCGGCGGCCGGCATCGGCGACCGCGTGCTCGACGGGTGCACGATCGTGGTCACGCTCGAGCCCTGCGCCATGTGCGCGGCGACGATCCTCGCCGCCCGGATCCCCCGCGTCGTGTTCGGCGCCTGGGACGAGAAGGCGGGCGCGGTGGGCAGCGTCTACGACCTGCTCCGCGACGGCCGGCTGCCGCACGCGGTGCCCGAGGTCGTCGCCGGCGTGCGCGCCGACGAGGCCGCCGAGCTGCTGCGCGACTTCTTCGAGCAGCGCCGGTAGCCGATCCCGAACCCGGGCGGCGGCCCTGCGCTAGCTCCGCGGAGCCACCGTCACGGCCTCGGGCGCGAATGTGACCCGCACCGAGTCCCCGGGGCGCAGCACCGTGTCGGCGCCGTGCTGCGAGGCGAGGGTCGCCCCGTCGGCGAGCTGCACGACCGTGCGGCGGATCGAGCCGAGGAACCCGCTCGAGACCACGACGGCGTCGAGCGGGTCGATCCGCTCGGTCACCGGCTCCAGCCGGACGTGCTCGGGGCGGACGTAGGCCGTGACCTCGGCGCCGACGCCGGTGAGCTGCGGCGCCTCGAGCACGGGGATGCTCGCGCCGTGCACCCGCACCACGCCGCCGTCGAGCCGGCCGTCGACGCGGTTCGACAGGCCGACGAAGTCGGCGACGAACGGCGAGACCGGGCGGCGGTAGAGCTCCTCGGGCGTGCCGAGCTGGGCGATCCGGCCGCCCTCCATTACGGCGACCCGATCCGAGACGGCGAGCGCCTCCTCCTGGTCGTGGGTGACGAACACGGTCGTGATGCCGAGCTCGGTCTGGATCGCGCGGATCTGCTCGCGCAGGCGCACCCGCACCTTCGCGTCGAGCGCCGACAGCGGTTCGTCGAGCAGGAGCGCGCGGGGGCGGGTGACGAGCGCGCGGGCGAGCGCGACGCGCTGCTGCTGGCCGCCCGAGAGCTCGTGCGGGAACCGCTCGGCGAGGTGCTCGAGCCCGACGATCTCGAGCATCTCGCCGATGCGCGCGGTGCGCTCCGGCTTCGAGATGCGGCGCATCTGCAGTCCGAACTCGACGTTGCGCGCGACCGAGAGGTGCGGGAACAGCGAGTACTGCTGGAACACCATGCCGACGTCGCGCCGGTTCACCGGCACGTTCGTGACGTCGTCGGAGCCGATGGTGATGCGACCGCCCGACACCTGCTCGAGGCCGGCGATGCAGCGCAGCGCGGTGGTCTTGCCGCAGCCGGACGGTCCGAGGAGGCAGATGAGCTCTCCGGGCGCGAGCGACAGGTCGACGCCGTGCAGCACCGTGGTCGAGCCGTAGGACTTGGTGACGGACTCGAGGCGGACGGGCGAGCCTGCGGAGGAGGAGCGGGGATCAGCGGACACTGGGGGACTCTTTCGACGGGACGGGTGCGGTGGCGGATCCGGTGACGGCGGGCGCGGGCAGCGCGGGGGACGCCGCCCGACGGGCGCGGCGGCCGCTGCGCCGAGCCGAACCGGTGGCGCTGACGAGCAGCAGCACGACGAACGCGCCGACGAGCGAGAGCAGCGACACGATCACGGCGACGAAGGGATCCGATTTGGAGATCTGCAGCAGGGCGGTCTGCAGGGTGGTGCGGTTGAGCAGCGACGACACGGTGAACTCGCCGAGCACGATCGCGACGGTCAGCAGCGACGCGGCGAGCAGGCCGCGGCGCACGCCGGGCGCGATCACCCGGGCGAGCACGGTGCCCCAGCCGGCGCCGAGCGATCGGGCGGCCTCGGCACGGACCCGCGCGTCCATGCCCTGCAGGTCGGAGACGATCGCGCGGTAGGCGAACGGGAGCACGAGCACCCCGTAGGCGAAGGCGAGGGTCCAGACGCCGGATCCGAACACCTGTCCGATGCTGCGGTAGATCGGCGCGAACCCCACGACGAGCACGATCGCCGGGATCGCGATCGGCAGCACCGTGAGCAGGTCGAGCGCGCGCTCCAGCTTCGGGAAGCGGAGGTGCACGAGCACGATCGTCGGGAAGAACAGCACGAGCACGATCCCGAGCGTGATCACGGCGAGCAGCACCGAGTTGCCGAGGCCCTGGAATAGGATCCGGTAGCCGCGCGACTTCTCGGGGTCGAAGAGGGCCGCCCAGTGCTCGAGCCCGTAGCCGCCGGAGGTCTGGCGCAGGGTGAACTCGACCATCGCGCCGAGCGGGATCAGGAAGACGAGGCCGATCACCGTGACGACGGTGATGGCGAGCCCCTTCGAGGGACGACCGGGGATGCGCGCGCTCATCGCTGCCACCTCGCGGCACGGGCCATCAGACGGCCGTAGGCGAGCATGACCGCGGTCATGACGATGATCATGCCGAGGGCGAGCACGCCCGCGGTCGACGCCGTCGTGCCGCCGGTCTCGCCGATCAGGGCGGCGCGGATCTGGAGGGGGACGATCTGCGATCCCTGGCTGATGAGGGCGGCGGCGGTCGCGTACGAGGAGAACGCGTTCGCGAACAGGAGCAGCAGGGAGCCGAGGAAGGCGGGGGCGAGCACGGGCAGCCCGACGCGGGTCCAGTAGCTCCAGCTGGAACCGCCGAGGGTGGCGACCGCCTCGGCCCAGCCCGGGCGCAGCGCTGCGACCGCGGGCAGGAAGGTGATCACCATGAGCGGCACCTGGAAGTAGAGGTAGGGGAGGATCAGGCCGGGCAGCTCGTAGAGCCAGACGCCCTCCTCGAAGATGTTCACGCCGAGGTGGTCCTTCAGCAGCACCGTGATGACGCCCTGGATGCCGATCGTGGCGATGAACGCGAAGGCGAGCATGACGCCGCCGAACTGCGCGAGCACCGAGCTCGCGGAGTCGATCACGCGGCGGATCGCGCCGCCTTCGGGGAGCGCGGCGAGTGCCCAGCAGAGCACGGCCCCGACGGCCGCGCCGACGACGGCGGTGAGCGCGCTGACCCAGACGCTCGCGCCGAAGGCCTGCAGCGTGTCCGGGTGCACCAGCACCGAGAGGCCGGCGAGGGAGAAGCCCTGCGCGGTGCTGAAGCCGCTCGCGACGGCGAGCAGCGTGGGAACCGCGAGGAAGAGCAGGATGTACGCGCCGAACGGCGCGAGGCCGAGGGCGGGGAGCAGTCGTTTCATGGGGTCCGTCTGGTCGGAGGCGGTGGGAGGCGGAGATCCTGCGACTCGCAGGCTCGCGCAGGATGACGAACGGGGTCGCGCAGGATGACGAACGGGCGGGTCCGTCATCCTGCGCGAGGAACGAGTCGCAGGATCGGCGACTACTTGACGGCCGCGGCCCAGCGGTCGGCGAGCACCTTGTTGGCGGCCTCGACCTGCGCGGCGTCGGGCGAGATCCAATCGCTCGACTGGGTGCCGAAGGTGGCCTGCTCGATGAGCTTCTCGTCGGCCGAGCCGGCCTTCTTCAGCGCCTCGACGCGCACCGGGACGGCGTTCGCCTCGAGGTAGAGGGCCTGCGCCTCGTCCGAGAAGATCCACTCCTGCCACAGGCGCGCTGCGGCGGGGTTCGGGGCGTCCTTGCTGATGGCCTCGTTGTAGAACGAGACGTAGGCGGCGCCGGGGAGCACGGTGGTCTTCCAGCTCGGCTTGCCCTTGGCAGCCGCGACGTTGTTGAACGACCAGTCGAAGACGACCGGGGTCTCTCCCGAGGCGATGGTCGCGGGGGTCGGGTCGACGGTGAGGAAGTTGCCGGCCTGCTTGAGCTTCGCGACGAAGTCCACGCCCGGGCCGAAGTCCTTCACGCCGCCACCGTTCTGCGCGGCGATGAGGCCCACCGCGGCGAACGCGGCACCGGCCTGCGTCGGATCGCCGTTGAGCGCGACCGCGCCCTTGTACTTGGCGTCGAGCAGGTCATCGAGCTTCTTGGGCTCGGGCACCTTGGCCGAGTCGTAGCCGATCGACATGATGCCGGAGTAGTTGTTGACCCAGAGGCCGGTCTTCTCCTTGTTAGCGTCGGGGATCTCGTCCCACTTCTCGACCTGGTAGGGCGCGAACTTCGCGGTGTTGGCGAGTGCGACGGCGGCGCCGAGGTCGAAGACGTCGGGCGCGGTGTCCTGGCCCTTGAGGTTGTCGGCGGCCTGGATCTCCTCGGCGCTCGAGGCGTCGGGGGAGGCCGAGTTCACGGTGATCCCGTACTTGTCCTCGAAGCCCTTGATGATCTTGCCGTAGTTGGCCCAGTCCTCGGGGAGGGCGATGACGTTGAGCTGGCCCTCCTTCTTGGCGGCCTTCACGAGGCCGTCGATCCCGCCGAAGTCGGCCGCGCTGGTCGCCTTCGCTGCGTCGACCGTGCCGCCCTTCGCGTCCGAACCCGAGTCGGACGACGAGCAGCCGACGAGCGTGCCGCCGAGGATGAGCGCTGCCGTCGCGCTGAGGGCGACCGTTCGCAGCATCGCGCGTGAGTTCACGTGGAGTTCCTTCCATCACCAGAGGGGCCACCCTGGCGGGTTCGATCCGGCGATGCCGGGTCGGTCGGCGATGCCGGGCCCGGGATCTCAAGCTACGTTCGGCGAGTAGCCGGAGTGCGAAGCCCGGGTTACGGGAAGGTGACCGCTCGGTGCGGTCTCAGCGCGTCGTGGGAAGCGGTCGGGGCGACTCAGTCGCTCGACAGCATGACGATGGAGCCCGTGGTGGGCTGCACCGTGTTCGGATCGAGGTAGACGTCGGGCTCGACGTAGATGATGCGGGCCGCGGGCACGGCCTCGCGGACCCGGCGCTCGGCGAGGTTCACGATCACCGAGACCTCGCGCATGGTGCGCTCGGCGGCGACGCCGATCTTGGCGCCCACCATGAACTCGTCGGGACCGAGGTAGAGGGTCTTCATGTGGATGATGCGCTCGACCTCCGAGTTGGCGAGCAGGGCCTGCTCGATCTTCGCCACGTCCTCGTCGCTCGCGCCCTCGCCGACGAGGAGGCTCTTCACCTCGATGCCCACGATGATCGCGACCGCGATGAGGAGCACGCCGATGAGGATCGTCGCGATGCCGTCGAAGAGCCCGTTGCCGGTGAGCGCGGTGAGCCCGACGCCGAACAGGGCGATGACGAGGCCGGTGAGCGCGGCGAGATCCTCGAGCAGCACGATCGGGAGCTCGGGGGCCTTCGAACGCCGGATGAACGAGATCCAGCTGGCCGTGCCCTTGTGCGGGCGGCTCTCGGCGATCGCGGTGCGCAGCGAGAACCTCTCGAGCCCGATCGCGATGACGAGCACGAGGAGCGGGAGCCACCAGACCTCGAGCGGGTGCGGGTTCTGGATCTTCGAGATGCCCTCGTACACCGAGAACACGCCGCCGATCGAGAACAGCACGATCGCGACCACGAAGGCGTAGACGAAGCGCACCCGGCCGTAGCCGAACGGGTGCTCCTTGTCGGGGCGCTGCTTCGCACGGCGGCCGCCGAGCAGCAGGAGGAGCTGGTTGCCGGAATCGGCGAGGGAGTGCACGCCCTCGGCGAGCATCGAGGAGGACCCCGAGAACGCCCAGGCGATGAACTTGGTGACGGCGATCCCGAGATTCGCGAGGAATGCCGCGATGATCGCCTTGTTGCCGCCGGTCGCGCTCATCGCCGGATCCCCTCCACACTGACTCCACCGGATCCGCGGCCGCGCGCTGGGCGGCGACCGTCGACTCCGTTCGCCCCGTGCCGGAGCGGTGCATCCATCCTAGGATGGGCGGCGTGAGCGACTCGAATACTTCCGCCGTGCGTCTTCCGCGAACCGTCCTCCTCGGAGTCGGATCGATGGGCGGCGCGATCCTCGAAGGCCTGCGCGCACCCGAGGTGCGCATCGACGGCCCCATCACCGTCACCACCCGATCCGCGGCCAGCGCTGCGGCGTTCGACGGCGCCGACGACGTGCGCGCGTTCGCGAGCGAGACCGACCCGGAGGCGAACCGGATCGCCGTGCGCGGCGCGCGCATCGTGATCCTCGCGGTCAAGCCGTGGATGATCCACGACGTGCTGCGCGAGATCGCGGGGGACCTCGAACCCGGCGCGATCGTCGTCAGCGTCGCCGCGGGAACCACGATCGCGAGCATGGAGGCCCTCGTGCCCGCCGTGAACCCGGTCGTGCGCGCCATGCCCAACACCCCGTCGGTGATCGGCAAGGGCGTCACCGGCATCGCGGGCGGAGCGGCCGCCGACGCCGAGGTCATGGACACGGTGCGAGCGGTGTTCGAGACCGTCGGCCGGGTGCTCGCGGTCGACGAGGATCGGATCAACGCCGTCGCGGCCGTCTCGGGATCGGGGCCCGCCTATCTCTTCCTGTTCGTCGAGGAGTTCGTCGCCGCGGCGAAGCGGCTCGGTTTCGACGATGACGCGGCGAAGCTCCTCGCGGAGGGCACCGTCGCGGGCGCCGCGGCGCTGCTCGAATCCTCCGGTGAGGATCCGGCCGAACTGCGCCGCCGGGTCACGAGCCCGAAGGGCACGACCGAACAGGCCGTGCTCGTGCTGCAGTCGGGCGGCTGGGCCGATCTCTTCGACCGGGCGCTCGCTGCGAACATCCGCCGCTCCGAGGAGCTCGCGGCGGGCTGATCCGCGACTACGCGATCGCGGCGAAGCGCTCAACGTCCGACGCGGTGCCGGATACGATGATGAGATCGTGGGACGACACCACGGTGCTCGGCGTGGCGTAGGTGAACGGCTGACCGGGCGTCTTCACGCCGACCACCGTGACCCGGTAGCGGGAGCGCACGCCGCTCGACTCGAGGTCGAGGCCGCGGATCGAGCGCGGCGGGTACATCTTCACCAGCACGAAGTCGTCGTCGAACTGGATGAAGTCGAGCATGCTGCCGCTCAGCAGGTGCGCGACGCGTTCGCCGGCCTCGCGCTCGGGGTAGATGACGTGGTGCACGCCGATGCGCTCGAGGATCTTGCCGTGCGAGAACGAGATCGCCTTCGCCCAGATCTGCGGCACCCCGAGGTCCACGAGGTTCGCGGCGATGAGCACGCTGGCCTCGATCGAGGATCCGACGGCGACGACGGCGATCTGGAACTCGTCCGCGCCGATCTGGCGGAGCGCCTCGATGGACCGCGCGTCGGTCTGCACGGCGTGGGTGACGCGGTCGGCCCACTTCTGCACCAGGGTGGCGTCGGTGTCGACCACGAGCACCTCGCGGTCCTGGCGGTCGAGCTGGCCCGCGGTCGCGGCGCCGAAGCGTCCGAGTCCGATCACCAGCACGGGGGCATCGCTGCGGATATCAACCAACGATCGGCCTTTCTTCGGGGAGGCGGAACATGCGGGAACGGCTGGTCGCCGCGACCGCGGCCGCGAGGGTGACGGTGCCGACGCGGCCCGCCCACATCGTCGCGGCGAGCACGTACTTGCCGGCGTCGGGCAGGTTCGCCGAGAGGTCGGTGGAGAGGCCGCACGTGCCGAACGCCGAGATCACCTCGAACAGCACGATGTCGAGCGGTTGGCCGGTCATGTGCATGATCGTGATCGAGGCGATGGCGACGATCGTCGCGCCCCAGATCACGACCGAGACGGCGACGCGCAGCACCTCGTTCGGGATCCTGCGGCCGAAGGCCTGCATGTCCTGGTACCCGCGGGCCTCGGCGTACGCGGCCAAGAACAGGACCGCGATCGTCGTCACCTTGATGCCGCCGGCGGTCGATGCGGAGCCGCCGCCGACGAACATCAGCATGTCGATCACGAGCAGGGTCGAGCCGTTCATATCGAGCGGATCGACGATCCCGAGGCCGCCGGAACGCGTCATGACCGACATGTAGCCGGAGCTGAACAGCGTCTGCCCGAGGTTCTGGGAACCGAAGGTCGACGGATTGTTCCACTCGAGCCCGGCGATGGCGAGCCAGCCGAAGATCACGAGCACGATCGTGGTGGTCAGCGTGAGCTTGGCGTGCAGGCCGAGGCGCTTGTGGGCGCGCCAGCCGCCGCCGGCCAGGTAACGGTAGAGCGCGAAGATGACGGGGAAACCGATGCTGCCGAGGAACACGCCGATGGCGAGCACCGACAGCAGGTACCCGTCGGTCTCGTAGGGCGCGAGGCCGCCCGGGAGCGGCACGAAACCGGTGTTGGTGAATGCCGAGGCCGCGAGATAGAAGCCATTGCCGAGGGCGTGCGGGAGCGAGTAGCCCTCGAGCAGCAGGCGGGGCGCGATCATCAGCGTCAGGGCGGCTTCGATCACGAGGAGGCTGATCGCGACGGCGCCGAGCAGTCCGCCGATGTCGCCGAGGCCGACCGCCTGGCTCTCGCTGACGCCGCGACCCGTGCGCATCGGGTTCGTGTCGGTCGCGGCGAGGAGGCGCTGGCGCAGGCCCAGGCGCCGGGTGACGGTGAGCCCGAGGATGCTGGCGAGCGTGAGCACGCCGATGCCGCCGATCTGGATGCCGGCGAGAATCACGAGATCGCCGAAGATCGACCAGTGGCTGGCCATGTCGACGGTCGAGAGGCCGGTCACGCAGATCGCCGACACCGCGGTGAACATGGCGTCGGCGAGCGGGGTGATGGTGCCTGCCGCCGAGGAGATCGGCAGCGAGAGGAGCGCGGTCCAGAGCAGGATGAGAGCGGAGAAGACCAGGATCGCGAATCGCGCGGGCGACGACTGGATCATGCTCTGGATCCAGGACTTCTGCGCCAGCGGAGCGGACGTCCTGCGCATCGCGCGCTGTGCCCTCACGTCTCCTTCTTCCGACTCGCCCGACGATTCGGTGCAACGGCCCCGAGGTTCGCGGTTGTCATGCTACACACCCGGCGGGTTACCCTGGTGGCTATGCCTGACATTTTCGGAGTCATCGCCGACGCGACCCGGCGCGACATCCTGCAGATCCTGCTCGAGCGGCATCTGGAGGGTACGGAGATCAGCGTCTCCGAGATCGTCGCCCGGCTCGAGATCAGCCAGCCCACGGTCTCCAAGCACCTGAAGGTGCTGCGGGACTCCGAGCTGGTCACCGTGCGCGAGGAGGGGCAGCACCGCTTCTACTCGCTGGATCCCGAGCCGCTCGAGATGATCGAGGACTTCGTGATCCCCTTCCTCTCGGCCGGGTTCGAGACCGAGGTGTCGGTCGAATACCTGACGGAATCGGGGGAGCCGGTGCCCGGCCCGGACTCGGACGAGGAGGTGCTGCCCGAGGGCGTGGCGGCCGCGGCCGAGGGGATCGGTCGTGTCGCGGCCAAAGCCGAGCACCAGGTGAAGGAGCTCGTGGCACGCTTCCGGCTCCGCGGCTGAGCGCATACCTGCGGCCCTCGGTTGGCTTCATGCGGCGCGCCGATGTTAGGATGTGTGTTTTGTGGGCCATCGACCCGATGCGACCCTGAGACGTTGTGAGGTACCGATGGGTTCAGTTATCAAGAAGCGCCGCAAGCGCATGTCGAAGAAGAAGCACCGCAAGCTGCTTCGCAAGACTCGTCACCAGCGTCGCAACAAGAAGTAGTCGACTCGCGCCACGAGGCGCATGATCGACGAAAGGCGTCGGGCTCTGCCCGGCGCCTTTCTTGCGTCCCGGCCGCTTCGCCCGGTCATCCTGCGCGTTGACCGTGCGGTTCCACCCCGTCATCCTGCGCGTTGACCGTGCGGTTCCACCCCGTCATCCTGCGCGAGGGACGAGCGGTCCCGTCCCGTCATCCTGCGCGAGGGACGAGTCGCAGGATCTACACTGGCTGAGTGCCGAATCCCGTCTCGATCCGACTGCTGAGCAAGCCCGGGTGCCACCTGTGCGATGACGCGCGAGCGGTGGTCGAGACCGTGCGATCCGAGACCGCGGAGCGGGGGATCGCCTCCGAGCTCGAGGAGCTCGACATCCTGCAGGATCCCGAGCTGGCCCGACGGCACTCGGAGGACATCCCGGTCGTGCTCGTGAACGGCCGGCGGGTGGCGATCTGGCGCGTTGATCCGGCGAAGCTGACCGCCGCGATCGAACGCGCGGCGAACGGCCCGAGACTCGCGCTGTTCCGGCGCTGAGCTCCGCGCGACCGTCCCGAAATCCGAACCATCGATCCCGAACCGAGGAGAACTCGAATGACCCTGCGCCATGTGGTGAGCTGGAAGCTGAACGGCGAGACCCGCGAGGAGCGCGATGAGCAGGCCGCTCGCGCGATCGCCGCGATCGAGCCGCTGCGCGAGAGCGTTCCGACGGTCCGCGCGCTCGACGTGCGTCGCAACGAGCTCTTCGACGGCGACAACTTCGATGTCACCCTCATCGCCGATTTCGATGACGCTGAGGGGCTGGCCGTGTACGCCGGTCACTCCGAGCACCTCCCCGTGGTCGCGCTGATGAAGCAGATCACCGCGGCCCGGGCCGCGAGCGACTTCACCGTCTGAGCGACCGGCTCTGGCCGAGGGTCGGCCGCTGGAGCGGCCGGCCCGAAATAGTTGAATCCTCCACTAGTGTGGGTCGGGTGCGCGAACGGCGTGTGCGATGAAACAGGAGGCAACGGTGCCCGTACGAACGATCCGCAGACTCGTCGGCCTGACGCTGAGCGTCGCCCTCCTCACCTCGGGTGCCGTCGCCGCGTCCCCGGCGTTCGCCGAGGACGCACCGGCGCCCGAGGCCCGGTCGGCGGAAGCGTCCGCTCCCGCCGCGCGCGAGCACCGGGGCGACTGGACCCCGGCCGAGCTGCTGGAGCGCTCCCGCGAGCGGAAGTCCGTGAAGCGGCCCGCCGCGCTCCCCGTGGGGGCGGCGTCTCTCCACGGCACCATCGACGTTCCGGCAGGGGTGCTCGATCCCGATGACTTCTCCGCCGTGGTCCTGGCTTCCAGCGACGGCACGGCCTACTACGACATGTCGTCGATCGAGGCGGACGGCGGGTACGCATTCTCGGGAGTCGACCCGGGCGAGTACGTCCTCATCGCCGCGGGCACGTGCGGCTGCGAGCAGGGCTGGTTCACCCAGCTGCTGACGGCAGCGGACGGCACGGTGACCGTGTCGGTCGCCGACGGGGCCGACACCACGTGGAATGCCGCGATGGCGGTGCCCGATGCGCAGGTCTCGGGCACTGCGTTCGGGCTGCGGGACTCCTTCGACGCCGGCGTCGCTCCGATCGTCTATACGAAGGCGGACGGCCGCTGGATCCAGCTCGACATGGGAATGGTGCGCGAGGGGCCGCTGTCCTCGCGGGCCTACGTGCTGCCGATGCTGAGGAGCGGGACGTACACGGTCGGACTCATCGAGGATCCGGATGCGGCGGGCCGCGAACGGATGACCTGGCTCGGCGGGGCATCGGCGCTGCAGTCGGCCAAGCCCGTCGCGCTCGCGGCGGCGGAGAATCGCACCGGAACCGACCTCGGGTTCCCGGGCAGGCCGGTCGTGACCGCCGCGAACCTCGCGGTCAAGCGGTTCTCCGGAGCGGATCGTTTCGACACCTCGGCGGCGATCTCGCGGGCGGCCTACCCGTTCGGGGCGTCGACCGTGTACGTCGCGAACGGGAACGCGTTCCCCGATGCGCTCGCCGGTGCGGCGGCGGCCGGTGCGGAGGGTGCGCCGGTGCTGCTCGTGCGGTCGGGCTCGATCCCCGCAGCGGTGCGCACGGAGCTCTCCCGGTTGCGGCCCGAGAACATCATCGTGCTCGGCGGAGCCGGGGCGGTCAGCGTCTCCGTGCAGGTCGAGCTGGAGCAGTTCGCCGACTACGCCGTGCGACGCATGGCGGGCGCGGACCGCTACCAGACTGCGGCGACCATCTCGCGGAAGACCAGCGGGACCGAGGTGCCCGCGGTCTATGTGGCGAGCGGCATGAACTTCCCCGACGCGCTCGCCGGTGCAGCCGCGGCCGGTGCGGCGGGCGCTCCCGTGCTGCTCGTGCCGCAGGGGACGATCCCGGCGGCGGTGAAGACCGAGCTCGCTCGGCTGCGACCGGAGCAGATCATCGTGCTGGGCGGAACCGGTGCGGTGAGCCGCACGGTCGAATCCCAGCTGCGGCGGTACGCGAGCAATGGGGTGGCGCGGATCGACGGCCCCGACCGCTTCGGGACCTCGGTCGCGATCTCGGAGTCGACGGTTGAACCGGGCGCCCCGATCGCGTATGTCGCGGACGGCATGAACTTCCCGGACGCGCTCGCCGGGGCCGCGGTAGCCGCGGCGCAGGGCGGCCCGATCCTGCTCGTACGGCAGGGATCGATCCCATCGACGATCGGCTCGGAGCTGTCGCGGCTCCAGCCGCAGCGCATCGCGGTGCTCGGTGGAACGGGCGCGGTCGGATCCGGCGTGCAGGCGCAGCTGAAGCAGTACCTCGTCCCCTGAGTCGAGGCCGCCGCTCAGCTCCGTCCGGTGTCCGCGGCCGCGCGTCGGTAGACGCTCGGGGTGCGGCCCAGCACCGCGACGAAGTCACCCGTGAAATGGGCGTGGTCGGCGTAGCCGAGCTCGATCGCGAGGTCGGCGATCCGGAGCTCCGGGTGGTCCCGCAGCCGCTGCGCCGCTTCCTGCAGACGGCGGCGGCGGATCAGCGCGAGGGGCGGAACGCCCACGAAACGATCCGCGAGGCGTTGCAGACTCCGCACCGAGAGGTGCATCCGTTCGGCGAGCTGCTCGACGCGCGTGATCGAGGGATCTTCGACGAGCGCCGCGAGGTGATTCGCGAGGGCGCCGTCCGACCCGGGCGCGGGGGCGGGGACGCGGTCGGTGACCCACTCGATCAGGAGCGCCGCGGCTGCGGCACGACGCGCAGCGCCGTCCGTCGTCGGTGCCGTCATCGCGCGGGCGACCCGATCGCGGAGCTCCTCCGCTCCCGGCGCGGTGAGGGGGATCGCGCGGTCGCGGAGCTCCGCGGGACGCCCGAGCAGCGTCGGCTGCGCGGCGGGCCTGAGCAGCGCGCCCACCGCCCAGCCCCGGCCGCGCAGCACGCGCTCCGAGCGGCGGGTCGGCGGGCCGACGAGTATCGAACCCTCGGATTCGATCACCAGGTTGCCCGCGGGGAACGGCAGCACCTCCTGCCGGGACTCCTCGCCGGGGGCGAGATCCCACTCGGGGATCCAGATCCAACGCATCGCGTAGGCCGCTGCGGGCGGCGCGGGCATGCGGTGGAACTCGGGAAGCCTCGACGGGAACAGGGTCCCGCGCTCTGCGTCGTCGCGTCCGGTCATGCTGCTCCGATGGGTGTCCGGCCGAGGGCCGCGGCGCCGTTCGGCGAGCCGGTTCCCAGTGTCGCGGGATCTGGCGCGAATGTTCAAGTACGGCGCGCGGCGGCGGATCTACGCTGGCGCCATGACTGAAGAACTCACCCGGGCTGCGACCGGATCCCATACGACGAACGGCATTCCCCACGGCGTGACCTCGCTCACGCCCTTCCTCGCGATCCCGCGCGCCGGCGAGGCACTCGCCTTCTACCGCGACGTGTTCGGCGCGCGCGTCGTCGACACGACCGAGTTCGGCGGGGTCCTCGCGCACGCCGATCTCGACTTCGGCAACGGCCGCCTGCAACTCGGCGTGCCTATGCCGGACTACCACCTGGTCGCCCCGCCGGAGGGCGAGGACGACGTCTGCTATTCGATCGCGCTCTACGTGCCCGACGTGGACGCCGTGGTGGAGCGGGCGGTGGCTGCCGGTGTGGTGGTGCGCGAGCCGGCTGCGCACTTCGTCACGGGGGACCGCTTCGCGAGCATCCGCGATCCGTTCGGCGTGCGGTGGTCGATCATGACCCGTGTCGAGGACCTCTCCGAAGAGGAGAGCGTGCAGCGGGTGCGCGATTGGGCGAGCTCGTTCGAAGCGGAGTAGCGAGAACGCGGCTCCCTACTCGGGTTCGGCCGCCGCGGCGGGCGCGTGCAGGTGCAGGCGCTCGCCGCTCGTGTTGAGCAGGCTGATGGTCTCGGCCGGACGTCCGCCCTCGGCGCGCATCGCGTGCGGGGTCCGCGTGTCGAACTCGGCGGCCTCGCCGCGTTCGAGCACGAGCTCCTGATCGCCGAGCAGCAGCCGGAGCCTGCCGGAGAGCACGTACATCCACTCGTGGCCGTCGTGCGTGCGGGGCGTCATCCGGGGCGCGTCGGGGTGGTACGTGATCTTGAACGCGCGAACCTCGGACTCCTCGCGAGTGAGCGGGGCGATCGTCATGCCATCCCGCTGCACCGACGGGCGACGGACCCTGGGGTCGCGATCCCGCGGGTCGAGCAGGTCGTCGATGCGGATCCCCAACTGCCGGGTGAGGGGGAGCAGGAGTTCGAGGCTGGCCTGGCGCTTGCCCGATTCGAGCCGTGAGAGCGTGCTGGGCGACATCTGCGCCCGCCCGGCGAGCTCCTCGAGGGTCCATCCGCGGGTCTGGCGCGCGGCCCGCAGGCGGGGGCCGAGCCGGTCGAGTTCGGGCACGGAGCCTCCTCGTCGGGGAATATTCTTGCTGCTTTCGCAAACATGATTGCAGAACCTGGATGCCCCGACAACTCTGGAAGCATGACAGCAGAGTGGATCGAAACCATCATCGTCGGCGGAGGGGCCGCGGGCCTCAGCGCCGCGCAGTCCCTCGGCCGGGCCCGTCGCGGCGTGCTCGTGCTCGATACCGGGATGCCGCGCAACCGCTTCGCGGACCGCATGCACAACGTGCTCGGGCACGACGGGATCGCCCCCGGGGAGCTGCTCGAGATCGGCCGGCGCGAGGCGGCCGGGTACGGCGTGCGGATCGAGGCGGTCGGTGTGCGTACCGTGCGGGAGCCCCGCACGGACGAGGCCGCCGACGGCGCGGGCGGACCCGACCGTCCGGGCGCGGGAGAGACCCGCCTGGTCGTCGAGCTCGAGGACGGTCGGAGCATCGGTACGCGCGCCGTGATCCTCGCCTCGGGGGTCACGGACGTGCTGCCCGAGCTTCCCGGCCTCGCGGAGCAGTGGGGGCGCGGTGCCGCGCACTGCCCCTACTGCCACGGCTGGGAGGTGCGCGGCGAGCGGATCGCCGTGCTCGCGACCTCGCCCATGAGTCTGCATCAGGTGCAGCTGCTGCGGCAGTGGACCGACGAACTGACGGTGTTCACCGCCGGGATCGGGGAGCTGGCGGACGCGACCCGAGCCGAGCTGCGGGCGCGGAAGATCCGACTGGTCGACCGGCCCGTGGCCGAGGTCGTCAGCGATGAGGGCGGGGTGCTGCGGTCCGTGCGCACGGACGACGGGCGGACGCACCTCATCGACGCGCTGTTCACCTTCGGTGCGATCCGCCCGAACGACGACGCGGTCGCCGCGCTCGGTCTGGCACGCACGGAGGCGCCGTTCGGCAGCTTCCTCACCGTCGACCCGATCGGACGGACCAGCCACCCGCGCATCTGGGCCGTCGGCAACGTGGTCAATCCCTCGGCGGCGGTGCCGCTCGCGGTCTCGAGCGGCAGCATGGCCGGCGGCGGGGTCAACCTGGCGCTCGCGGAGGCGGACTTCGCCCGCGCGGCGGAGACGGCGGAGACGGCGGTCGTGCGATGACCGCGTCGCACGGCGCCGGGCACGGGCACGGGCGCGGCTCGACGGCGGCCGACGGCGGGGTCGGAAACGGAGAGGCGCCCATCACGTTCTGGGAGCGCCGCTACTCGGGCGCCGAGCCCATCTGGTCGGGGCGGGTCAACGCGACGCTGGCCGCCGCGGTCGGCGATCTCGCGCCGGGATCCTCGCTCGACCTGGGCTGCGGAGAAGGCGGTGATGTGCGCTGGCTCGCCTCTCACGGGTGGCGGGCCGTCGGGATCGAGCTCTCGCCGACCGCGGTGTCCCGCGCGGAGGCCGCCGCGGTCGAGGCCGGGCTCGGCGGCGACCGGGCGCGGTTCGTCGTCGCCGACCTGGGGGAGTGGGCCGGCGACCCGGCCGGGATCGATCGCGGGGAGGCGCGCGGTTTCGACCTCGTGACGGCGAGCTTCTTCCAGTCGCCGGTAGAGCTCCCCCGTCAGCGGATCCTGCGAGCGGCAGCGGGCCGCGTGGCTCCCGGAGGGCACCTGGTGCTCGTCTCCCACGCGGCGGCGCCCTCGTGGGCCCCGGGCCACGGCGGCGACTTCCCGTCGCCCGAGTCCGAGCTCGCGATGCTGGATCCGGCTCCGGACGACTGGGTGACCGTGACCGCCGAGGTGCGAACTCGGGCCATCACCGGGCCGGATGGAGCACCCGCGACGCTCGACGACACCGTGGTGGTGCTGCGCCGCCGCTAGGCCTCGGTGCGCATCCAGTTCGCGGCGCGCAGGCCGGGAACCCGCGAGAACTCCCGCTGGTTGCCGGTGACGACCGTGAGGCCGCGGGCTCGGGCGATCGCGGCGATCTGCAGGTCGTGCGCACCGATCGGGGTTCCGGCTCGGGCGAGCTCGGCCCTGATCTCGGCCGCGTGCGATGCCGCTTCCGTGTCGAAATCGATCAGGGAGACCAGGGGGAGGAATTCGTCGACGGCGTGACGGTTGCGCACCGGATCGCTCGACCGCTCGGCGCCGAACCAGAGTTCGAACGCCGAGATCGAGGAGAACGCGATCTCGTCCGCGTGCTGTTCGCACCGGGCGACGAGATCCGGGGTTCGCTGACGGAGCAGCTCGATCGCGGTGCCGGTATCGAGCAGAAAGCGCAGCATCAGGCCTGCCAGCTGCGTTCCTGCGGAGCCGGCTGGTCGCGGTTCGCGCAGAAGTCGGCGGTGACCTCGGTGCCGTTCTCGGCCCAGTAGCTCCAGTCGGACCCGGCCGGGGTGAGGACCCGGGCGTTGCCGATCACACGCACGTCGACCACCTGGACCTCCTTGAGAAACGAGTCGAGGCCCGTCCCGCGGATGCGGGACGGGCCTCGACTCGTGCTTCTGATCGCGCGCTGCGGGCTAGGGCAGCAGGCGGTTCGGGCCGCGGAACAGGTAGGTGACCTCGCGGATCGACGACTGCTGCAGCATGAGCATCAGCACGCGGTTCAGGCCCATGCCGAACCCGCCGTGCGGCGGCACACCGTAGCGGAAGAAGTCGAGGTAGAACCCGAGCTCGGCGGGGTCCATGCCCTTCTCGACGGCCTGCGCCTCGAGCACCTCGATGCGGTGCTCGCGCTGCGCGCCCGTCGAGATCTCGGTGCCGCGGTAGACGAGGTCGTAGCTGTTGGTCAGCTGCGGGTTCTCGCTGTTGCGCATGTGGTAGAACGGGCGGATCGACACGTCGTAGTCGGTGAGGAACACGAAGTCGTGGCCGTACTTCTGCTTGACGTGCGCGGCGATGCGGCGCTCGCCCTCGGGGTCCATGTCGGCGTCGGCGCGCGGCACCTCGTAGCCCTCCGCCTTCACGATCTCCTTCGCCTCGGCGAGGGGGATGCGCGGGAACGGGCGGGACGGGACCTCGAGCTCGATGCCGAAGAGCTTCTGGATCTCCTCGCCGTGCTTCTCCTTGACCGCGGAGAGGCCCGCGACGATGAGCTCCTCGTGCAGCTCCATGACGTCCTCGTGGGAGTCGATCCAGCTGAGCTCGGTGTCGATCGAGGTGAACTCGGTCGCGTGGCGCGAGGTGAAGGAGTGATCCGCGCGGAACGCCGGGCCGACCTCGAAGATGCCGCCGAAGCCGGCGGCCTGGGCCATCTGCTTGAAGAACTGCGGGCTCTGCGCCAGGAACGCCTTGCCCTCGAAGTACTCGACCTCGAACAGCTCGGCGCGGGACTCGGATGCCGAGGCCATGAGCTTCGGGGTCTGGATCTCGATGAAGCCGCGGTCGACCCAGACGTTGCGCAGCGCGTGCAGGAACGTGGTCTGGATGCGGAACACGAGGTTCTGCTCGGGGCGGCGCAGGTCGAGGAAGCGCCAGTCGAGACGCACGTCGATGCCGCTGTCGGCCGCGATCGGGTTGTCGGGCAGCGCCGCGGTGACGACCTCGATGGTCTCGATCTGGATCTCGACGCCGCCGAGCTTGACGCGCTCGTTGTGCTGCAGCTCGCCCTCGACGGTGACGAAGGTGCCCTGCGTCAGCTCGGAGATGGTGGTCGTGCGCGGGACCAGGATGTCGGAGCGCGGGTTCTCGGGGTCGGGCTCGCGCAGCACGCCGCCGTTCACCAGCTGCACCGCGCCGCTCTCGTCGCGGAGCACGACGAACTGCACGTACCGCTGGTCACGCACCTTCTCGACCCAGCCGGAAACACGTACGGGGCCGTCCTCGCGGGCGGCGAGATCCTTGATCAATACACGCTCAGTCACCCGGCCAGTCTAGTCGCGGCGGAGGGCGGCGATGCGCGGGGGAGGGCCTCGGGGGACCTGCTGTCGGGCGATACGTCTCCGTGGCGTGGACGGAGGGCTCGAATAGGCATGAAGGTACGTGTACGGACCTCCTGAATATCTGTGCAGAATTCTCTTTGACAGTACGCATTTCAGCACGTATGGTGAGGGAAGTTCGCAGATAGTGCGTATACGTACTAATTCGAAGTCGCGATACGCGGGATCGATGGCGGCACACCCCTGGACTCAAAGGAGAGGTTCATGTTGAACGTACGTGGAGCGGCGCTCGTCGCCATCGCGGCGGCGGTCGCGCTGCTCGCTTCCGGCTGCTCAAGCGCCGGAGAACCGGCCGGCGGTGGGAGCACCGCCATCGACCAGGTCAAGGTCGCCTCGATCGACGTCGAAGGCACCATCCCGCTACTCATCGGCGAGGAACAGGGAATCTTCAAGAAGCACGGGATCCAGGTGACCTCGACCATGTCGCCGGCCTTCGACGGCACCCTCGCCTCGGTGATGAACGGCCAAGCCGATGTCGGGTTCGCGGCGTCCCCACCGATGATCCGGGCGATGATGAAGGGGGCGCCCATCACCGCGGTCGCGCAGACCGCGATCATCAGCGGCGAAGAGCAGCAGGCCGCCGTCGTGGCGAAGGACCCGTCGCTCAAGTCCCCGAAGGATCTCGTCGGCAAGCGCGTCGCGGTCGCCTCCCTCAACGATCTGGCATCGATCGGCATCCGCGTTGCGGTGGCGAAGGACGGCGGCAACCCGGACGACGTGCAGTTCGTCGAGCTGCCCGGGCCGCAGCGGCTCCCCGCGCTCACCGGCGGCAAGGTCGACGCGGCGATCTTCATCGGGGCTCCGGCCGTGTCCGCACTGAAGATCGACGGCGTCCACCTGGTCTTCCAGTACACCGAGGCGCTGCCGGCCGGCAGCCCGCTCGACATGTACTTCTCGAAGGTCGACTTCGCGACGGGCAACGCCGATCTGCTGAAAGGGTTCCGTGCGGCGATGACGGAGGCCTGCGAGTACGCGAACGCGAACCCCGACCTGGTGCGCGAGCATATCCGCAAGCTCCTCACCGATGTTCCCGAGCAGGCGGGAGTCGTGGACCAGCTGGAACTCACGAAGTACCGGACCGACATCAACCCGAAGGCGCTGATGGAACTCCAGGACGCGCTGGTCCAGTACGGAGGGCTTGAGAAGACCGTGCCCGCGGATCGCTTCTTCTCGTTCGAGAACGGCAAGTAGGAACGGAACCCCATGGACAAGCGAGTGCGTGCGCTCTGGCTCGGTGCGGTCGGCATCGTCGGCGCGATGCTGCTGTGGGAGGTGATCGCCCGCTTCGGGATCATCTCCGAGGCATCGCTGCCGCCGTTCACCACAGTGTTCGGCAGACTGCTCGGTGAGCTCGGTAAGGCCGCGACCTGGGGCGCGACCCTGACGACCCTGCTGCAGGCCGCTGCGAGCGTGGTGATCTGCACGATCGTGGCCGTGCCACTCGGGATCCTCATCGGACGGGTCCCCGCCGCCGACCGGTATACCCGATCGACGATCGACTTCCTCCGTGCCGTCCCGGGCGTCGCGCTCGTGCCGCTGTTCCTGCTCTTCATCGGGGCGACGAACGAGATGGTGGTGCTGCTCGCCTCGTTCGTCGCCTTCTGGCCGCTGCTGATCCAGGTGACGGAGGGCGCACGCTCCGTCGAGGAACAGACGCTCGACATGGCGAGGAGCTTCCGGCTCGGGGCGAGAGTCCGGTTCTTCCGGGTCGTGCTTCCCGCGACCATGCCCTCCGTCATCACCGGGCTCCGGCTCGCGGTGACCGTCGCGCTGCTGGTCTCGATCGGCGCCGGGCTGCTCTCCGGCGCTCCCGGGGTCGGCCAGCTGATCTCCGTGGCCAACGTGAACGGCGACGGGCTCGGAGTCTTCGCCTTCGCCGTGTGGTCGGGGATCCTCGGTATCGCGGTGCTCTCGGCGCTGCGCCGGCTCGACAGCAGGATCCTCGCGTGGCACTACGCGCGTACTCGGATGGAACGGACGGCTTGACCATGAAACGGATCCTCGGATCGCCCGCGATCGCCTTCCTGGCGCTCCCGGTGCTGCTGCTCGTCGCGGTGACCGCTTACGCCGCGCTCGCGAACAACATCTTCATCTCGACCCCCGCGGACGTCTGGGCCCGATTCCAGGAGTGGTGGCCCACCGGTCTCCAGCGTGATCTCCTCCCGAGCCTGATCAACGTGGCGGTCGGCTTCGCGGCGGCGGTCGTGGTCGGCACGGCCGCCGGACTGGTACTCGGCCTGTTCCCCACGGCACGGGCGCTCTGGAGCCCGCTCATCGACTTCATCCGCGCGATCCCCGACGCGGCGATCGTGCCGGTGCTGCTGCTCATCTTCGGTCTCGGCCCGGGAACCAGAATGCTCGTCGTGTTCCTGAGCTCGGTCTGGCCGATCCTGATCGGAGCGATGGATGGGGCCCAAGCCATCGACCCGAGGCAGCGGGAGATGGGGCGCGCCTTCCGCGTGCCGCGTACTCGCGGCTTCTTCGCCGTGATCCTGCCCGCGACGAGTCCGCAGATCCTCGCGGGGATCAAGATCGGCCTGTCGGTCTCCTTCATCGTCGTCATCATCAGTGAGATGTTCGGATCGACCGAGGGCATCGGACACTTCGTGATCGCGTCGCAGCGCCAATTCGACATCGCGGGCGTCTGGGTCGGCACTCTGGTGATCGCGATCATCGGCTACCTCCTGAACACCGTATTCGGCCTCGTGCAGCGGCGGATCCTGCACTGGCACCCGTCATCCCGGAGCCTCGCATGAGCCCCGAACTCGCACATCCCCTCGAGGAGAGAGAAATGAACACTTCAGCGGAATCCGCAGGAGCGGCGGTGCTCGAAGCCGTCCACCTGAGCAAGGCGTACGGCTCGGGGGATCGGCGGCGTACGATCCTGTCCGACGTGAACTTCGCGCTGCACGACCAGGAGTTCGTCTGCGTCGTCGGTCACTCGGGAACCGGGAAGACGACGCTGCTGCGCTGCCTCACCGGACTGCTCGCGCCGACCGACGGAGAGGTCCGCTTCCGCGGCGACCGGGTCGCTGCGCCGCCCGAGGGGCTCGCGATCGTCTTTCAGGACTATTCGCGGTCCTTGCTCCCCTGGATGAGCGTCGCGCACAACGTTGCCCTTCCTCTCGAAGGGAAGGGCCTGCCGAAGCCGGATCGCGCAGTGCGCGTCGAACGTGCGCTCGAAGCGGTCGGGCTGTCGGCCCACGCGAAGAAGCTGCCGCACGAGCTCTCCGGCGGGATGCAGCAGCGCGTCGCGATCGCCCGGGCGCTCGCCTACCAGCCCTCGGTGCTCGTCATGGACGAGCCCTTCGCGAGCGTCGACGCGCAGACGCGCGCCGAGCTCGAGGATCTGACCCTGCAGTTGCGCGAGGAGTACCGGACCTCGGTGCTGCTCGTGACCCACGACGTCGACGAGGCCGTCTATCTGAGCGACCGCGTCGTGGTTCTCGGCGGCTCGCCGGCCGGCGTGGTGCGCGTCGAGGAGACGGGACTCGGTCGAGAACGGGATCAGATCGAGACGAAGACCCTGCCTCGCTTCGGCGAGGTGCGCGCGGAGATCCTCCGGGAGATCCGTTCGCAGTCGGCGCAGACTTCGCCGACAGAATTGTTGCAGGTGGCCTTGGGCGGAACGAAAGCAGGACAGCGATGAACGAGACGAACACGACCGACGGGACGACGGCGCCCCGGGCCGAGCAGACCGTGGGCGGGACCGACCCCACCTGGGCCTTCATGCTGCGGTTGCGCCGCCTGACGCAGCTCTACACGGCATCCTGGGGCCGGGCGGTCTCCGCCGAGGTGACCTCGACCCAGTTCGGTGTGCTGACCTTCCTCGAACGGTTCCCCGGAGAGAGCCAGAAGGACATCGGCGCGCACCTCTCGATGGACAAGTCGAACATGACCGACGTCGCGAACCGTCTCACGCGGCGCGGCTACGTGCGCGTGCTGAAGGACCCGCGGGATCAGCGGCGCAACGTGCTGGTGCTCACCCCCGAAGGGCGGAGCCTGCTCGCGGAACTACGTCCGCGCGTCGACGCACTGCGAGCGGACACGTTCGCGGAATTCTCCGGCGGGGAACTGCTCGAGTTCCTCGGCGGCATGGATCGGCTGATCGCCCGCCTCGAGACCTTGAGCGGGGAGTGACGATGACATTCACCGCGGTTCCGGAACGGAGGCGGCTGGGCGGCGTCACCCTGCTCGACCCCGAGCGCGTGGACAAGGGGCTGACTCTCATCGCCTCGAGCTGGGGCGGGACCCGAGTCCGGCTCGTCGACGAGGCCGGTGCGGAAGTGCACGGGTGGGATCTGCCGTGGCCTCCCGGGCTCGGACAGACGATCACGAGCCGGGGCACCCTGCTCGCGAACGGCAAGGTCCGCGACGACCATCCATTCCTCTCGGGGCTCCCGTTCCAAGCCGGTGCGATCGCCGAGTTCGACTGGGATGGGCGCAAGCTCTGGGAGGTCCGGCACTCCGGCCATCATCATGACGGGATCCTGCTCGCCAACGGGAACGTGCTGCTGCTCGGCATCGGAGCGGTTCCCGAGGAGATCGCCGCGCGGGTGCGCGGGGGCATCGGGGAGCCGGGAGCGACGATGTGGGCCGACACCCTGGTCGAACTCACCCGGGAGGGCGATCAGATCTGGGAGTGGCGCAGCTGGGAGCACCTCGACCCCGAGCTCGACGTGATCGGTCCGGGACCCATGGACCGCGAAGAATGGTTGCACGGCAACGGGATCGCCGAGCTGGAGACGGGGGAGATCCTGCTCAGCGCGCGGCAGACCTCGACCGTGCTGCGCATCTCGCGGGAGACCGGGGAGATCACCCGCCGCTACGGCTCAGGAACCCTCGCGGGGCAGCACTCGCCGTGGATCACCGACGACGGAACAGTGCTGGTCTTCGACAACGGCTTCAACCGCCTCGACGGCGCCCCGCCGTACTCCCGCCTGATCGAGTTCGATCTCGAGACCGGGGAGGAGGTGTGGCGGTACACCGACCCCGTGCCGTGGGAGCTGTTCAGCGCGCTGCAGTCGTCGGTGCAGCGTCTGCCGAACGGCAACACCCTCGCCTGCGAGGGCCTGACCGGACGGGTGCTCGAGGTGACCCGCGATGGCGACACCGTCTGGGAGTACGTCAACCCGCACATGGAGTTCCGGGCCTTCCAGGACTCCGGGGCGCGGTCGAACCGCATGTTCCGTGCGCGCAAGTTCCCGCGGGACCTGTTCCGTACGGCCGGGGTGCCCCTGCCCGAGTCCGAACGAGGAGGAACGCGATGAGACTCGTCATGCTCGGTACGGCGGGCGGGCCCCGGCCCGTCCCGAAGCGTGCCGCACCGGCTCAGGCCATCGTCCACCGCGGTGAGGTGCACGTGATCGATTGCGGCAACGGCGTCGCCAGGCAGATGGCGATGGCCGGGATCGCGCGCAGCGATCTCGCGGCCACCTACATCACGCACCACCACGCAGACCACATGCTCGACCTCGGTGCGCTGCCGCTCATCGCCTGGACCGACGGGCGTGAAGAGGTGATCGACCTTTACGGGCCCCCCGGCACCACGGCGATGACGCACGATTTCCTCAGCATGGCCGCCCCCGAGATCGCCGCGAGGACCGCGACCACCGGCAGGCGAGCGTTTCCCGAGATGCTGCGCAACACCGACATCCACGATGCGCGTGTGGTCCGGGAGCGCAACGGCCTGCGGGTCTCGACCGCGCTCGTCGACCACCCGCCGTTCGAGGTGGCGCTCGGGTACCGCTTCGACAGCGATCAGGGGTCGGTGGTGTTCTCAGGGGACACGTCCTACAGTCCGGCGCTCATCGAGCTCGCCCGGGGAGCCGACGTGCTCGTGCACGAGGCGATCTTCCCGGAGGCTCTCGCCGCCCAGACAGAGGGAGCGAACGCGGGGACCCTCATGGATCACCTGCTCGGCTGCCACACCACGGCCGCCGATGCGGGACGCGTCGCGGCGGAGGCCGGGGTGGGCACGCTGGTGCTCTCCCACCTCGTACCGGGTGGGGACGTGGTGTCCGAGGAGATGTGGCGCGATGCCGCCGCATCGACGTTCGATGGACGGATCGTGGTCGCCCGCGATCTGCAGGAGATCCCGGTCGGCAGCGGAGCCGACCGGATGATGACGACAGCGAAGGAGCGTTGACATGGACGGATACGGGAAGCGGATCGGGACGGCGAAGGTGCCCGGCGCGGAACTGCACTACGAGCTGCGGGGGTCGGGCCGGCCGCTGCTGCTGATCCCGGGGGCCAGCGGTGACGCCGGCATGTACGAGCGCGCCGCCGCGGCGCTCTCGGGCGAATACACCGTGATCACTTACGACCGCCGAGGCAACTCCCGCAGCGCGGTCGCGGGCGGGCTGGGGCCGACCGACATCGATCAGCAGGCGGACGATGCGGCCGCGCTCATCGAGACGGTGGGACTCGGTCCGGCCCTCGTGTTCGGCAACAGCAGCGGGGCCACGATCGCGATGGACCTGTGCCTGCGCCACCCGGACGTGCTCCGAGCGGTCATCGCGCACGAGCCGCCGAAGATCGGCACGCTGCCGGATCGCGACGCGTTCCTGCGCGGTCTGCAGGATCGGATGGAGGCGGCGGTGGCCCGAGGCGGCTACCCGGAGGCCGTTCAGGACTTCCATGGGTGGCTCGTCGGCGACGACAGCGATGTGCCCGAACCGGAGGGACTGCGCGAGCGCGTGCGCGGCAACGGCGAGCAGTGGGTACGTCATGAGCTCGGCGTGCTCGACCGCTACGACGCGCCCGACGAGCTGATCGATGCGCGGCGGACGCCGCTGCTGATCGGGATCGGCACTGTCGGCGGCACGGAGCAGCACACCGAGCTCCTCGGGATCTACCGCGAGAGCCTGCGGCGCATCGCCGACCGCTACCGTGCCGACTTCGCCGAGTTCAGCGGTGCCCACGTGCCGTACGAGACGATCCCCGAGGTGTTCGCCGCCGAGGTCACCGCGGCCTTCCGCGCGCTGGAGAGCGCGAAGACCCCGGTCTAGAGGCGCCCATGCGCGACGTGCCGCTGCGCCGGGAGGCGCCGTCCTACCCGATCGCCTCCGTCGACCACGCGCTCACGCTCATCCAGCTGCTGCGCGACACCGGTCCCCTGCGCGTCGCGGATGCGGCATCCGAGCTCGGCGTCGCGCACTCGACCGCACACCGTCTGCTCGGCATGCTCGTGTTCCGGGACTTCGCGTTCCAGGACGAGGAGCGCCGCTACCACCCGGGCCCGGCGGTGGGGCAGCGGCCCATCGGACAACCGTGGACCCGCGAGCTCTGCCGCCTGGCTCGGCCGCACCTCGAACGCCTGACCGACCGGGTCGGGGAGACGAGCAACCTGATGATCAGGGTGGGCGCGCGGGTCCGGTTCCTGCTCACGGTCCGATCCCTCGACGGCGGCGCCGTCGGCGACCGGCGGGGCATCGTGCTGCCGGCGATCTACACGGCGGGGGGCCGCGCGATGCTCGCGAGCCTCTCTCCCGCGTCGGTCGAGACGCTGCTCGGCGGCGAGCGGGCCGGTCGATCCGGCGATGCGCTGCCCGAATCAGAACGCGCCAGGCTCCGCCGGGAGCTGGCCGCCGTGCGCAGCAGCGGGTACGCCCGCAACCTCGACGATTCGGAACTCGGGCTCAGCGCCCTCGCCATGCCCGTCCGCGACGGCGAGACGCGCGTCGTCGCGGCGGTGGCGGTCGCGGTGCGCTCCTCGCGCGTCGCGCGTATGCGCTCCGGACGCGTCGTCGAGGAGCTGCGGAGCTGCCGCGACGCCGTCGAGGACGCGCTCGCCGCCGAGGGGTTCCACGGGAGCGGCGGGCACTGATCTCCCCCTGGGATTCTGCTCTGCGGAATCCCGACCCGTCCGGCCGAGGGCGCGCCTACGTTCGGAGTCGTCGAGACCGACGCCGCCGCGGGACACCGCTCGGCGGGTACGAGGAAGGAGCCGCCGATGAGCGCCGACGAGTTCGAGGAACTCTCGCACGATGAGGTGCGGAACACCATGCTGCCGCCCACGCCGGAGGAGGAGGCCGGCCTTGCCGATCTCTACGGGCGCATGGAGCGCGAGCACATGATCCCGCTGTGGACGCAGATCGGCGACCTCATGCCGAACCAGCCGTCGCCGCAAGCGGTGCCGCACGTCTGGCGCTGGACCAGCATCCTGCCGGTGGCCGAGCAGGCGGGCGAGCTGGTACCGGTGGGACGGGGCGGGGAACGTCGAGCGATCGCCCTGGCGAATCCGGGCCTCGGCGGGCGACCCTACATCACCCCGACGCTGTGGGCGGCGATCCAGTACCTCGGCGGTCGCGAGATCGCCCCGGAGCACCGGCACTCGCAGAACGCCTTCCGCTTCGTCGTCGAGGGTGAGGGCGTGTGGACGGTCGTCAACGGCGATCCGGTCGCGATGCGCCGCGGCGATCTGCTGCTGACGCCCGGATGGAACTTCCACGGCCACCACAACGAGACCGACCGGCCGATGGCCTGGATCGACGGGCTCGACATCCCCTTCGTGCATTACACCGACACCGGGTTCTTCGAGTTCGGCATCGACCGCGTGACCGACGAGGCGACTCCCGACATCTCGCGCTCGGAGCGTCTGTGGGGTCATCCCGGCCTGCGGCCGCTGTCTGCGCTGCAGCCCACCGTGAACTCCCCGATCGGCGCGTACCGCTGGGAGCACACGGATCGGGCGCTCGCGCAGCAGCTCCTGCTCGAGGACGAGGGAGTGCCCGCGACCATCGAGCCCGGCCACGCCGCGGTGCGCTATGTCAACCCGACGACCGGGGGCGACATCATGCCCACCATCCGGGCGCAGTTCCACCGGTTCCGCGCCGGCACGCAGACCCGCACGGTCCGCGAGGTCGGCTCGACCGTCTACCAGGTGTTCGCCGGGCGCGGCGAGTTCGTGCTGGACGGCGAGCGCATCGTGGTCGAGACCGGGGATCTCATCGTCGTGCCCTCGTGGACAGCGTGCCGGATCGGCGCGGAGACCGACTTCGACCTGTTCGCGTTCGGGGATCAGCCGATCATCGAGCGCCTGCACTTCGACCGTCGCTTCATCGAGGAGGAGAACGCATGAGACTGGCAACGATCCGCACCGCATCGGGAAGCACCGCGGCGAGACGCGGGGAGTCCGGGTGGATCCCGATCCCCGGTGCATCGGACGTCGGTGAGCTGCTCGCCGATGCGGACTGGCGCGCGCGGGCCGCTGGCGCAACGGCCGAGGGGGGAAGCGGGGTTCCCTTCGACGCGGTCGAGCTCGAGACCGTGGTGCCGCGCCCGGCGAAGATTCTCTGCTGCGGACTGAACTACGCGAGCCACATCCGGGAGATGGGGCGCGAGCTGCCGTCGCATCCGACGCTCTTCGCGAAGTTCGCGCAGACGCTCACCGGACCGTTCGCCGAGATCGAGATCCCGGCCGAGGACTCCGCGATCGACTGGGAGGCGGAGCTCGCGATCGTCGTCGGCCGAGCCGGACGGCGGATCCCGCTGGAGGAGGCCGGAGCACACATCGCCGGCTACACGATCGCCAACGACGTATCGATGCGCACTTGGCAGTTCCGCACGATCGAGTGGTTGCAGGGCAAGATCTGGGATGCGAGCACACCGCTCGGTCCCGAGCTGGTGACGACCGATGAGATGCCGGTGGACGCGCGCATCCAGACGCTCGTGGACGGCGAGGTGATGCAGGACGCGAGGCTCGGGGATCTGGTGCACGGCCCCGAGTTCCTGATCTCGTACATCTCGACGATCACGGAGCTCCTGCCGGGAGACGTGATCCTCACCGGGACGACCGGGGGTGTGGGGCGGGCGCGGGATCCCGAGCGCTACCTCCGTCCGGGCGAGGTGCTCGAGACGCGCATCGAGGGCATCGGAGCCCTGGTCAATCGCATCGTCGGGGCGCGGGGGTAACGGCGATGGTCGCGCGTCACGACCTGGCCACCGATCAGCGGGTGCGCGCCGATCTGCTGGAGGTACGGAGGGCTACGGCGTTCTTCGCACGCAAGCTCGGCGAGCTGAGCGACGCCGATCTCGACGCCCCGACCAGGCTCGAGGGATGGAATCGCAGGCACCTGGTTGCCCATGTGGGCTACAACGCCCGTGCGCTGTGCCGGCTCGCGCTGTGGGCCAACTCGGGCGAGCCGCATCCGATGTACGCGTCGCCCGATGCGCGTGATCGCGAGATCGCACGCGGGGCGACCCTGCAGCCGCACGCGCTGCGGCACCTCTTCGAGCACTCGGCGGTGAGTCTCGACGTCGAGTGGCGGGATTCGCCCGATGCGGCCTGGCGTGCGTCCGTGCGCACCGCGACGGGGCGCGAGGTCCCGTTCTCGGAGACGGCCTGGATGCGGCTGCGGGAGCTCTGGTTGCACGCGATCGATCTCGACAACGGCGCGCGATGGGGCGACGTCCCCGCACCCATCGCCGAGCGGCTGCTCGCGGACATCGTCGGGACCTGGGCTGCGCGCGGGGAGCGGCTGGGGTTCGTGCTGTCGGATCCGGCGAGCGGCTTCTCCGCGGGCGCGCCCGCGCCGGGTGCGGCATCGCTGATCCGGATCGAGGGGCCGCTTCCCGCCCTGCTGGCCTGGGCTTCGGGCCGCGGTCGCGCCTCGGAAACAGCCGGGCTCGAGGCGAGGGGAATCGGCGAGGCTCCGGTTCGGCTCCCGGCGGCGCCGCGCTGGCTGTGACCGGGCGGCGCAGCGCGGGTGCGCGCGCGACTCATGCATAATGCGTAAGAATGAGACACATAATTTGGACGCATGTGTCTCTGGTTCCTAACGTGGGCCTGTCACCCACGAAAGGACCCCGCTCATGACGCGCTCCGCCCGCTCCGCCGCCCTCCTCGGCGCTCTCCTCGTCGTCGGCCTCGGCGCCACCGCTTGCTCGGGCGCGGCAGGTGCGAGCAGCGGGGACGCGAAGGATGGCAAGGCCCAGAAGATCGTGGTCGCGACGGGCGCGAGCCCCAAGCCCTACACCTTCCTCGACGACAGCGACAAGCTGACGGGCTACGACATCGAGATCCTCCGCGCGGTCGACAAGAAGGTCGCCGACCTCTCCTTCGACTTCCAGGTGGCCGAGTTCCCCGCGCTGTTCGCCGGCCTCGATTCCGGGCGGTTCAACATCGTCGCCAACAACCTCTCGGCGAACGAGGAGCGCAAGAAGAAGTACGACTTCACCGATCCGTACCTCGAGGCGCAGTTCGGCGTCGTGGTGAAGCAGGACTCGAGCATCTCGAAGGTGGACTCGCTGCAGGACCTCGCCGGCAAGAAGGTCTACGGCGAGCCCGGCCTCAACTTCACCAAGATCCTCGAGAGCTACAACGAGCAGCACCCCGACAAGAAGATCAACATCGAGTACACCGAGCTCGACCTGCAGACCCAGTACAACAACCTGGCGGCGGGCCTCGTCGACTTCGAGTTCAACGAGCAGGTCGTGTTCGACGGATACGGCAAGAAGCCCGAGCTGAAGCTCAAGTTCATCCCCATCGACGGGCAGTACCTCACCCAGGACTTCGGCACCAACCTGCAGTCGGCCTTCGCGGTCTCGCGTCAGACCCCGAACCGCGAGCACGTCGAGCAGGAGATCAACACGGCGCTGCAGGAGCTCGCGAAGGACGGCACGCTGAAGAAGCTCAGCGAGCAGTTCTTCGGCGCCGACTACTCCGTGCCCAAGCAGTAGCCGCCGCGCGTGACCATCATCGACTTCGGGGCGGTCGGCAAGTACGCCGTCGGGCTGCTGCCCTACATCCCGATCACCCTGGCGCTCAGCGTGGTCGCCACGCTGCTCGGCACGGTGATCGGGTTGATCATGGCGCTCATCAAGATGAGCCGGATCCCGGTGCTGCGCCAGGTGAACGCGGTCTTCGTGTCCTATCTGCGCGGCACCCCGGTGCTCGTGCAGCTGCTGCTCAACGTGAACGCGGTGCCCATCGCGGTACTGATGATCAATCAGGCGGCGGGCACGAACTTCGACGCGCTCGCGCTCTCGCCCTTCCTGGTGGCGGCCATCACCTTCGCCTTCGCGGAGGCCGCGTACGCCTCCGAGACGATCCGCGCGGCGCTGCTCTCGGTGGATCGCCGCGAGATCGAGGCCGCGCAGTCGCTCGGCATGACGCCGTGGCAGACGCTCAGCAGGATCACGATCCCGAACGCCAGCGTCGTCGCATTCCCGACGCTCGTCAGCCAGTTCATCGGCATGCTGAAGCAGTCGTCGCTCGCCTTCGTGGTCTCGGTGATCGAGGTGACGGCGTACGCCAAGATCCTCGGTGGGCGCGACTACCACTACTTCGAGGCCTATCTCGCGACCGCCATCATCTACTGGGGGCTCACCGTCGTGATCGAGCAGGTGACCCGCATCGTCGAGCGTCGCATGCAGCGCCCGATCCCGCGTGCGAGGCGCGGGCGCGGGGCGGCTCCCGGATCGGACCGCCCGTCGGGCGCCCGCCCCGCCGCGCTCGACCCGAAGACCGCGGAGGTGCCCGCATGATCGCGCTCGACGAGGTCCGCAAGTCCTTCGGGGAACGCACGATCCTCGACGGGGTGACCCTGCGCTTCGAACCGGGGACGGTGACCGCCGTGGTCGGTCCCTCGGGAGCGGGCAAGTCGACACTGCTGCGCTGCATCGACTTCCTCGAGCACCCGGACTCGGGGCGGATCACGGTCGGGGACCTGACGGTCGACGCGGCGACGGCGAAGCGCTCCGAGATCCTCGAGCTCCGCCGGCGCACGGCGATGGTGTTCCAGCAGTTCCACCTCTTCTCGCGCAAGACCGCGCTCGAGAACGTCGCCGAGGGACTGCGGGTGATCCGCGGCCTCGACCGGCGCACCGCCGAGCAGCGGGCCCTCGAGCACCTCGACCGGGTCGGCCTCGCGAGCCACGCCGCGCACTATCCGGCGCAGCTCTCGGGTGGCCAGCAGCAGCGCGTGGGCATCGCCCGCGCGCTCGCGATGGAGCCCAGCGTGCTGCTGCTCGACGAGCCGACCTCCGCCCTCGACCCCGAGCTCGTCGGCGAGGTGCTGGCGACGATCCGCGGGATCGCGGCCGACGGCCAGACGATGGTGATCGTCTCGCACGAGATGCACTTCGTGCGGCAGGTGGCGCAGCGGGTGCTCTTCTTCGACGGCGGGGACGTCATCGAGGACGCGTCGCCGGAGGCCTTCTTCGGCGCGGACGTCGGCACCCGCACCCGCGCGTTCCTCCGCGAGTACCACCTCGCGCTCGGCACCCCCGACTACCAGATCTGATCGCGCCGACCGCGCCGATCCCGCACACGTCAACCCGCCACAGAAGGAGACTCCTCATGACCGCACCGCGCCCCCTGCGCCACCTCGGATTCATCCACCTCGTCCCGTTCGACCGGGACGACCCCCGCGGCGGTTTCGACGACGCCATCGAGCTGTTCCGGTACGCGGAGGAGCTCGGGCTCGACAGCGGCTGGACCCGCACCCGTCACCTGCAGCACGGCGTCTCGTCGCCCGCGGTGCTGTTCGGCGCCATCTCGCAGCGCACGGAGCGGATCGGGCTCGGCAACGCCGTGATCCCCGTCGGTTTCGAGAACCCGTTCCGCCTCGCCGAGGACCTCGCGACGGTCGACGTGATCTCGGGCGGACGCGCGCTGCCCGGGCTCAGCGTGCACCCGCCGGCCTACGACGACGCGGCGAACGACCTCGTGCACGACACCGGCTGGCGCGACGAGGACTACGGCTACGGACGCATCGAGCGGCTGCGCAGCCTGCTCGCCGGGGACCGCGTGCGCGAGGTGCCCGAGTACAACGGGATCGGCGGCGACTTCGACTCGGAGCGCGTCGAACCGCACAGCCCGGGCCTCTCGGACCGCCTCTGGTACGGCGGCGGATCGCTGCGTTCGGCAGAGTGGGCCGGATCCGCGGGCCTCAACTGGCTGGTCAGCAACATCAGCTCGGCCGAGAACGGCGTGACCGACTTCGCGCAGGCGCAGCGCAACCAGATCGACGCGTTCCGCGCCGCCCACCCCGCGGGCGATGCCGCGCGGGCCACGGTGGCGCGCGTGATCGTGCCGACCGACGGCGCGACGCCCGAGCAGGAGCGCAAGTACCGGGCGTACGCCGAGGCGCGCAACCCGCGCACCGAGCAGGTGCACGGACGCAACACGATCATCGCGAAGGACGTGCTCGGCTCGCAGGACGAGATCATCGAGTTCATCCGCGGCGACATCGCGTTCCAGGCCGCCGACGACTATCTGTTCGAGCTGCCGTTCGAGTTCGAGCTCGAGGACTGGAAGCAGATCCTGCACCAGCTCGCGACGCGCATCGGCCCCGCGCTCGGGTGGACCCCCGCGAACGCCCGGTCCGGCGCATGACCGTGGGGACCGAGACCCGGATCCGGGCGGCTCTGCCGACCGAGTACGCCGAGATCGACCGCCTCATCGACGCCGCGTACGCGCACGACTACGGCGAGGACGAGCACGACGACGACCCGATGCACCGTTCCGCCGTGCGGGCCGAGGCGTTCGACGTCTGGGTCGCGACCGACGAGCACGGCGAGCTGCTCGGCAGCGTCACCACGCGGCGGGCCGGCGGCCCGCCGCTGCACGAGGACGTGGCCGACGACGAGCTCGACCTGCGCCTGCTCGGCGTCGCGGTGCAGGCCCGCAGGCGCGGGATCGCCGCCGCGCTCATGCGGCACGTCTTCGCGGAGGCGCGGACGCAGGGCTTCGGCGCCGTGGTGCTCAAGACGGCACCGAACATGCGCGGCGCCCACCGCCTTTACGACGCGCTCGGCTTCGAACGCGCACCCGAGCGCGACGGACTCTGGATCGACGGCGTGCGCGTGCTCGACCTCTTCACCTACGCCCAACGCCTCGACGACCTGGGCTGAGCCCCGGGGTGACCGCGGTCACCGGCAAACGCCCAGACGAGTCGAACGTAGAATGAAGGAGTGAGCGACAAACTCCTGCATTTGGTGCGCCACGGGGAGGTGCACAACCCCGACCGCGTCCTCTACGGACGCCTGCCCGGGTACCGCCTCTCCGAGCTCGGCCACCGCATGGCCGAGGCCGCGGCCCTCGAGATCGCCGGCAGCGACCGCGTGGTCGCGAAGCTCGTGGCCTCCCCGCTGCAGCGCACGCAGGAGTCGGCGCGACCCGTCGCCGCCGCGCTCGGGCTCGAGATCGTCACCGACGAGCGCATCATCGAGCCGACCAACCGCTTCGAGGGCCTTCCCAACACGGGCCCCGAGGCCGCCTTCAAGCAGGCGCGCAACTGGCCCAAGCTGTGGAACCCGCTGCGGCCCAGCTGGGGCGAGCCCTACCGTCAGATCGCCGGCCGCGTGCGCGAGGCGATGGACGAGCACTGGGACTCGGTGCGCGACGGCGACATCGTCATGGTGAGCCACCAGGCTCCCATCTGGATCGCCCACCTCGACATCGCGGGCCGGTCGCTCGCGCACAACCCCGCGAAGCGGCGCTGCGCGCTGTCGAGCATCACGACGTTCGAGCGGCGAGGGGAGCGGTGGTTCGAAGTGGACTACCGTGAGCCCGCCGCAGACCTGGTGGAGGATTCCGTGGATGTAGGTGCCGTGTGACCGGTCGATCGAAGAACCGGCGCGGTGCCGCGAGGATCGCCGCGATCCTCGCGCTCCCGCTCGCGGCGGCCGTCGCCCTGACCGGCTGCAGCGGCGGCAACGACACCCTTCCCGAGCAGTGGAAGGACGGCGGCGGCAAAGGCTACATCTCGGGCGACGGCTCTTCGGTGAGCATCCCTCCCGAGAAGCGCAAGGCCCCCGTCGAGTACTCGGGCAAGACCGAGGACGGCTCGACCTTCGGATCGAAGCAGACGCTCGGCCACGTCACGGTCGTGAACTTCTGGTACGCCGGTTGCGCTCCCTGCCGAGTCGAGGCGAAGGACCTGAACACGGCCCAGAAGGAGTTCGCGCCGAAGGGCGTCGAGTTCGTCGGCGTCAACACCCGAGATCAGGCGGCTCAGGCTCAGCAGTTCTCCGAGGAGTTCGGTGTGCAGTACCCGTCGATCCTCGACGTCGAGGGCGATCGCGGCGTGCAGCGGGCCTTCGCCGGTGCGATCCCGCTGAACGCGACCCCGGTGACTCTGGTGCTCGACGCCGAGGGCCGCGTCGCGCACCGCGTGCTCGGCCAGCTCGCCGACGCCGGGCAGCTGCGCTCCATGCTCAACGAGACCCTCGCTGAGAAGACCAAGTAGCGTCGTGGGGGAGATCGGCAGACTCGTCGCGGACGGCCAATTGGTCGTCGCTGTGGCGATCGCGCTCGCCGCAGGGCTCGTATCGTTCCTCTCGCCGTGCGTGCTGCCGCTCGTGCCCGGCTACCTGGCGTACGTCTCCGGCACCTCCGGATCGGACTCGGGCAGCACCGCCGCGGCGGACCCGAAACGGGCCGGTCGTCGCGAGCGCGGTCGCATGCTGCTGGGATCCCTGCTCTTCGTGCTCGGCTTCACGCTCGTCTTCGTGCTCTTCAATCTGTTCGCCGGTTCGATCGGGCTCTGGCTCTGGGACTGGCAGGACACGATCACTCGGGTGATGGGCGTCATCGTGATCCTCATGGGGCTCGTGTTCATGGGCGTCTTCTCGCGCATGCAGCGCACCACCAAGCTGAAGCTGAAGCCGCGGGTCGGGCTCATCGGCGCGCCGCTGCTGGGCATCGTGTTCGCCGTCGGCTGGGCGCCCTGCATGGGCCCCACGCTCGCCGTGGTGCTCTCGCTCAGCTCGCAGTCGGGATCGATCGGCCGTGCCGTGATCCTCGCGATCTTCTACTGCCTCGGGCTCGGGATCCCCTTCGTGCTCGCGGCCTTCGGGTTCGGCTGGATGACCCAGACCATGAGCTTCTTCAAGCGGCACATCCGCGTGATGAACCTCATCGGCGGCGGCCTGCTGATCCTGATCGGACTTCTGATGGTGACCGGCCTGTGGAGCCGGATGATGTTTGCGTTGCAGGCGGTGATCTCGAGCTATGCCCCGATCCTCTGACCCTCGATCCCGGGACTCCCGCGGAAGCGGGCGGGAATCCGAGAACCTGAGCCGACCGAGCGACTACGACGACGGCAACAGCGGCCGCGTCGCGTCGCAGAAGATCGAGTCGCCCGAGCTCGGCTTCGTCGGCTGGCTGCGCTGGTTCTGGCGCCAGCTCACCAGCATGCGCGTCGCGCTCGTGCTGCTGCTGCTGCTCGCCGTCGCCGCGATCCCGGGATCCCTCGTGCCGCAGCGCAGCGCCGACCCGAACGGCGTGCTGCAGTACCAGCAGCAGCACCCCGAGCTGTTCAAGTTCCTCGACGCGTTCCCGATCCAGGCGTTCGACGTCTACGGCTCCGTCTGGTTCTCGGCCATCTACCTGCTGCTCTTCATCTCGCTGATCGGCTGCGTGCTGCCCCGCATCCTGCACCACTGGCGCGCGCTCCGCGGACGTCCGCCGAAGACCCCGGCCCGCCTGCAGCGCATGGCCGGGTTCTCCGAGGTCCGCATCTCCAACCCCGACGCCTCCGACGCGGAGCGCGACGAGTTCGCCGAGCGGGCGGTCGCCGAGGCTGCGGGCGTGCTGAAGAAGCAGCGCTACCGCCCCGAGATCCAGCGCGTCGAGGGGCGAGGCTCCCGTCCCGGGTCCGTGTCGGTCTCGGCCGAGCGCGGCTACCTGCGCGAGACGGGCAACCTCGTGTTCCACCTGTCGCTCGTCGGCGTGCTGGTCAGCGTCGCTCTCGGCGGCGCCCTGAGCTTCAACGGGCAGAAGGTGCTGGTCGAGGGCGACACGCTGTTGAATCAGCTCATCGACTACGACTCGGCGAACTCGGGTCGATCCTTCGACGACTCCACGCTCTCGCCGTTCCGCATGCGGCTCGACGACCTCGACGTGAAGTACGTCACGCCGAACGACAAGAACACGAAGGCCATCGGCCAGGTGCTCGACTACATCGCGCACGTCACGCTCATCGATCCCGACGGGTCGACCTCGAAGGACGAGATCCGGGTGAACCATCCGCTGCGCGTGCACGGCTCGCCCATCTACCTGATCGCGAACGGCTACGCGCCGACGATCACGATCAAGGATCCGAAGGGCACCGTCGTCTACAGCGAGTCGATGCCGTTCATCCCGCAGGACAACAGCACGCTGACCTCGCTCGGCGTCCTCAAGGTGCCCTACGGGCTGAAGGACACGGACGGCAAGTCGACGCAGGTCGGCCTGCGCGGCTTCTTCTACCCGACCAAGGCGGACCTCGAGAGCGGGGCGTTCACCTCGAACTACCCCGACCTGCTGAACCCCGTGCTCACGCTCGACGTGTTCTCGGGCGACCTCGGCATCGACCAAGGGATTCCGCAGTCGGTGTACGCGCTCGACACGAGCAAGATGACGCAGCTCACGGGCCGCGCGATCGACAAGAAGTCGATCGAGCTGAAGCCCGGGCAGACGACCGAGCTGCCGAACGGCATGGGCACGATCACGCTCGACAAGGTGCCTCGGTACGCATCCTTCGACGTGATGCAGAACCCGGCGCAGAACTACGTGCTGATCTTCGCGCTCGCGGCGCTCGGTGGACTGCTCACCTCGCTCTTCGTGCCGCGCCGACGCATGTGGGTGAAGGCGCAGGCGACCGAGGACGGCGTTGTGCTGCAGTACGCGGGCCTCGCCCGGGGCGACGACCCGACGCTCGAGCGCGCGGTCGCGGAGCTGCGCGAACAGCACCGATCCCGGCTGTAGGCGGGGCTCCGGCGGCCTGCGGCCCGGAGTCTGGGGCACCCCGGGCACGGCCGGCTCGGGAAGGACCGGGCCGAGCCTTGGGAAACGCCCCGCGAAGCCCGGCTTGCTACCGTCGAGGCATGCCCCGCACCGATACCGCCGCACGCCCGATCGCCGCGACCCCCGCCGAGGTGTACCGCGCCTTCGTCGATCCCGAGCTGCTGCTCGCCTGGCTGCCGCCGCAGGGCATGAGCGGCTCCTTCGGACGCTTCGACGCGACGCCCGGCGGCGGGTACCGCATGGCGCTCGCGTACGAGAATGCGGGGGAGCCCGGCCGGGGCCCGAAGGGCAAGACCACGGACGGCACCGACGTGGTCGAGGCCCGCTTCGTCGAACTGGTCGAGGGGGAGCGGGTAGTGCAGGAGATCGACTTCGTCTCCGACGATCCGGCGTTCGCGGGCACCATGCTCATGACCTGGCGCGTGCGCGAGGACCCCGCGACGCCGGGCGGCAGCATCGCCGAGATCCGGGCCGAACGGGTGCCGAACGGCATCTCGGCGGTGGAGCACGCTGTGGGTCTCGCCTCCTCGCTCGCGAATCTCGCGCGCCTCTTCGCCGCCTGACCCGGGTCACGGCCCCGCTCCACCCAGCCCAGAAATGCGTCGAGTGGCGGCAAACGCTTCTGAAGGGGTCTCCATCAGATGGGTTTGCCGCCACTCGGCGGAACCGGCGAAGCCAGGCGTTCCCTACTTCCCCTTCACCTCGCCGCCTCCGTTGCCGAGCTTCTGCGCGATGGCGATCGGCACGATCGAGATGACGATCAGCACGACGGCGATCACGGCGATGATCGGCGCCTGCGCCGGGCGCAGCATGTTGTTCATGATGAAGATCGGCAGCGTGGTCACGCCCTCGCCCGCGGTGAACGTGGTGACGATGATCTCGTCGAACGACAGCGCGAACGCGAGCAGCCCGCCGGCGAGCAGAGCGGAGCGCAGCTGCGGGAACGTCACCAGCCGGAACGTGGTCCAGACGCCGGCCCCGAGGTCGGCGGAGGCCTCCTCGAGATTGGTCCCCATGCGGCGCAGGCGCGCGATCACGTTGTTGAACACGGTCACGATGCAGAAGGTGGCGTGCGCGACCGCGACGGTCCAGAGCGCGAGGTCCACGCCGAGGATGGTGCGGAAGAAGTTGTTCAGCGCGATACCGGTGACGATGCCGGGCAGCGCGATCGGCAGGATCACGAGCAGGTTCACCGCCTCGCGTCCGAAGAACTTGAAGCGCTGCAGCGCGAGGGAGATGAGCGTGCCGAGCACGAGTGCGATCGCGGTCGCGATCACCGCGATGAGCAGGCTCGTCCCGGTCGCCTGGATCGCGCCCGCGTTGGTGAAGGCGCGGCCCCACCACTCGAGCGTGAAGCCGGGCGGCGGCCAGGTGAGGGACTTCGAGGTGGAGAACGAGTTCAGTACCACGACGAGCAGCGGCAGGTAGATCGCCGCGAGGATCACCCCGGTGACGATGCCGAGGGTGAGACGCGAGGGCTTCGAGAGTCGCATGTTCGGGCTCCTGCTCTAGAGATTGTCGAGCGCGCCGGTGCGGCGCACGATGAACAGGTAGATGAAGATGATCACCATCGGGATCAGCGCGATCGCGGACGCGAGCGGTAGGTTGTTGGCGCTGCCGACGTTGTCGTAGACGAGGTTGCCGAGCATCTGGCTGGTGCCGCCCACGATGCGCACGGTGATGTAGTCGCCGAGCGAGAGCGAGAAGCTGAAGATGGTGCCGGCGATGATCGCGGGGACCGCCATCGGCAGCACGACCGAGCGGATCGTGCGCCAGCTCTTGCCGCCGAGGTCGCTCGACGCCTCGAGCAGCGAATCGGGCACGCGTTCGAGTCCGGCCTGGATCGGCAGGATCACGTAGGGCAGCCACAGGTAGGCGAGGGTGATGATGGTCGCGGGGAGCCCGTAGCCGGGGGTGCCTCCGCCGACGGGGGTGAGCAGCCACGAGAGCAGGCCGTCCTCCGACAGCACGGAGCGCCAGGCGTACGCCTTCACCAGGTACGACGCCCAGAGCGGGGTGAGCACGAGGATCATCAGGATCCGCTGCGTGCGCGGCGAAGCGACCTTCGCCATGAAGAAGGCGATGGGGAGCGCGAGCGCCACATCGATCACGGTCACGCAGAGCGCGACGAAGACGGTGCGCAGGGTGACCGTCTGGTAGAGCGAGTCGGTGACGACGCCGATGATGTTGTCGAGCGTGAACGTGGTGTTGATCGCACCGGTGAAGCTGTCCGTGGTCCAGAACGCGGTGACGAGCAGCAGCACGAGGGCGACGATGTAGACGAGGCCGAGCCAGAAGAGCGGCGCGGTCAGCAGCATGGTGAGGCGGAAGCGCGGGTGCGCGTACAGGAAGGAGGAGAAGCGTCGGGCGATGCTCGGCGGACGCGCTGCGATGGCGGCGGGGGCTGCGGTGGAGGTGCTCATGGGGTCTGGATCCTCTCGGGTGGGACGGGGGCCGGGGCGGGGAGGCGTTGCACGCCTCCCCGCCGTGGGACGCCGAGCGTCCTAGCCCTTGATCTCCTGCCAGGCCTTGGTCCAGGCCGCGTAGTCGATGCACTTCACGTCGGTGCGTCCGTCGACGCAGTCGGCGATGGGCGTGGTCCAGTACCAGATGTTCTTCGCGTACTCGGCGTCGCCCGCGTGGTACGCCTCGCAGTCGTCGCGGAACTTGCAGGCCTCCTGGCTGGAGGGAGCCTCACCGAAGTAGGCGGTCGCTTCGGCGTTGGCCTTCGGGCTCGAGATGTAGTCGAGCCACGCGTACGCGCAGTTCGGGCTCTTCGACTTGGACGAGATCATCCAGGTGTCGCTCCATCCGGTGGCGCCCTCCTTCGGGATCGTCACCGCGGTGCTGCCGCCCTCGCCGGCGAGCACGTTCTGGATCACCTGCCAGCTGGTGCCGACGACGCTGGTGCCGGACTTGAACGACTGCACCTCCTTCAGGTAGTCGCCCCAGTACTCGGAGATGTTCGGCTTCTGCTCCTTGAGGAGATTCACGGCCGCATCGAACTGCTTCTGGTCGAGCGCGTAGGGGTTCTTGATGCCGAGGTCGGGCTGGTGCGCCATCAGGTACATCGCGGCGTCCGCGATGTAGATGGGCGAGTCGTACGCGGTCACCTTGCCCTTGTGGTCGCCGGCCTTCTCGAAGACGACGTCCCACGAGTCGGGCGCGGTCGGGAAGGTCTTGGTGTCGTACATCAGCACGTTCGCGCCGTAGCCGTGGGGGACTCCGTAGGACTTGCCGTCGACCGTGTTCCAGGCGCGATCCTTCAGGAAGCTGAAGATCCCGTCGTAGTTCTTCAGGAGCTTCGTGTTGACGGGTGCCACGGCGCCGGAGGCGACGAGGCGGAGCGAGGCGTCGCCCGAGGCCGAGATCACGTCGTAGTTGCCGGTCTTCATGAGGTTGAACGCCTCGTCCGAAGTTCCGAAGGTCTTAGTGGTGACGGTGCAGCCGGTCTCCTTCTCGAACGGCGTGACCCAGTCGACCTTCGGGTCGTTGGAGCCGTCCTCGACGTAGCCGGGCCAGGCGAGGATCGAGACGGACCCCTCGGTCTTGCCGAGCTTCTCGGCCTCCTTCACGGTGCCTCCGCCGCCACCGCTGTTCGCGGTGCCGCATCCGGCGAGCATCAGGGTCAGCGCTGCCGCACTCGCCAGGGCGATTGCGACGCGACGCTGCGTCATCTTGCGGGTCATGGGTTCCTCTCCTCGAGGGTGTGACGGATCGGCGGCTTCGCCGATCCTGGGTCGGATCGAAATGTGGGTCGGGTACGGGGTACGGGGGCTGGTCCGGGTGCCGGATCAGGCGGCGAGCGGTGCCGGGACGTCGAGCGCGACGATGGCGCTCTCGTGCCACTCGACGAACACGTGCTGGCCGCGCAGGTCGCCGCGGTCGCCGCTCGCGTTCTGCTCGAGCACGCTCACGCGCTGGCCCGCCTCGAGATCGACCACGACGCGGGTCGAGTTGCCGAGGTAGATCGACTCGACCACGGTGCCCGGGGCGCTCAGCGTGCCGGGCTCCGCGGCCCGCTCGGCGGCGAGTCGCATCTTCTCGGGCCGGATGGAGTGCTCGCCGATGCGCGCGAGCAGCCGCTGCGAGAGCTCGGCGTCGAACAGATTGGTGGTGCCGACGAAGTCCGCGACGAAGCGGGACCCCGGACGTTCGTAGAGCTCCGCCGGGGTGCCGAGCTGCTCGATCCGGCCGGCGTTGAACACCGCGATCCGGTCCGACAGGGTCAGCGCCTCCTCCTGATCGTGCGTGACGAAGATGAAGGTGATGCCGAGGTCGCGCTGGATCTGCTTCAGCTCGACCTGCATCTGCTCGCGCAGTTTGAGATCGAGGGCGCCGAGCGGTTCGTCGAGCAGCAGCGCCGCGGGTTCCACGACGGTGGCGCGGGCGAGAGCGACGCGCTGGCGCTGCCCGCCGGACAGCTGCGACGGCATGCGCTCGGCGACGTGCTCGAGCCGCACCGACTCGAGGGCCTTCATGGCGCGGGCCTTGCGCTCACCGCGGGAGACGCCGCGGACGCGGAGTCCGTAGGCCACGTTCTCGAGCACGTTCATGTGCGGGAACAGTGCGTAGTCCTGGAACACGGTGTTGACGTTGCGATCGAACGGGGCCTTCGCGGTGACGTCCTCGCCGAAGAGCTCGACCGTGCCCGAGGTGGGCTGCTCGAATCCGGCGATGAGCCTCAGCACGGTGGTCTTGCCGGAGCCGGAGGGGCCGAGCATCGAGAAGAACTCGCCCCTGCCGATCTCGAGGTCGACGTGGTCGACCGCGGTGACGGTGCCGAATTCGCGGGTGAGGCCGGTGAGTCGGATGGCCGGTTCGAGCTGCGGTGCAGTCATGAACATCTCCTTTGATGTGTGGATAGCGACAATCATATGACTCCAGATGTTTAACGCAAGTCGGTCATGTTACGGTGAAGCAACGATCGACGAACGGACCGACGGAGGTGAGGCCGGATGCCGCGGGATCTCGCCCAGGCGGACGCCGCACGCGCCGTCGTGTTCACGCCCCTCGACGGCGTCGGCCGCGGGGAGCGCGTGGCTCAGCGCCTGCGCGACGCGATCCTCTCGGGAATCCTGCGCGACGGCGAACGGCTCCCCAGCGAGAGCGAGACGGCGCGCCGCTTCGGCGTGGCCGTCGTGACCGCGCGCGAAGCGCTCGAATCGCTCCGTGAGCAGAAGCTCGTGCAGACCCGACGCGGACGCGAGGGCGGCAGCTTCGTCACCTTCGACCGCGAGCGCGCCGCGCGCCTCATGGACGAGCGGGTCTGCGGGATGAGCCGCGGCGAGCTGCGCGATTTCGCGCTCTACTACGCGGCGATCGCGGGAGCCGCCGCTGAGGCGGCCGCGGATCGTGCGGGGCCGGAGGACCTGGAGCGGCTCGCCGAACTCGAGGACGGACCCGTCGAGGAATCCCTCGGAGCCGCGCGCCGAGCCGTCGGGCGATTCCAGCTCGAGGTCGCCGCGCTCTCGCAGTCCCCGCGACTCGTCCGCGCCGAGCTCACGCTGCAGGTCGAAGCGGGCAGCCTGCTCTGGCTCTGGCTGCGCGAACCGGAGGGGCGCGAGCGCAGCAGCCTCGCCCGTGCGAAGATCCTGGAGTCGCTCGCGCGCGGACCGGAAGCGGCCCGCGCCGCCGCGACGGCGCACATCGAGGCGGCTGCCGACTGGCTCATCGAGGAGAAGGAACGGCTCGAAGCCGCTCTCGAGGGATGAAAGGACATCACTCATGATCGGAGACAACGGGGACTCCGCTCGTCACGCCGCGCAGGAGGTCGGAGAGGCCTTCGGCGCGGTGTTCCGCACGGTCGACGACTGGGGTGCGGAAATCCGTCGCGCGCTGGAAGCGCCGGGGCAGGCGCCGCCGACGGCGAAGCGGCTCGACCCGATCGTGGGCGACCTCGCGATCCCGCAACTGCTCGACGACGGGCTCATCACCGGAGCGGGTTTCGTCTCCGCCCCGGGGTTCCTGGGGGACGCCGCGTGGCACCTCGCATGGTGGCTGCGGCGCCTCGAGATCCCGGCCGAGCGCGGTCCCGACGCTGCACTGCGCCGGCTCGCGACCGTCGACGACCCCGAGGCCGAGCAGTTCCGCGACTACACGACGCTCGAGTGGTGGAAGGTGCCCGCGACCACGGGGCGCAGGCACGTCACCGGCCCCTACGTGGACTACCTGTGCACCGACGACTACACCGTCACCATCACCGCACTGGTCGGCGAGGTCGGCCGGCCTTCGGGCGTGGTCGGAGCGGACGTGCACGTCTCGCGCATGGAGCGCGCGCTGATGCCGGTGCTGCGCTCGGTGCCCGGGGCGGTCACGATCGTGAGCCACGCGGGTCGAGTCATCATCTCGAACGAGACCCGGCGCGCACCGGGATCGCTGCTCCGCATCCCCGGTGTCTCCGAAGCGCTCGCGGACCTGCTCGCGGAGGATCCGGAGGCCGGGCGCGGGGCGGGGATCGAGCTCGATCTGCCCGACGCGAAGGTGCTGCGGTGCGGCGACGCCCCGCTCGGGCTCGTGTTCCACGACTGAGCCGGTTCGCGCGCTCAGGCTCAGCGGATAGAATGCGGAGCTGTGCTCGATTCGCTGGAACTGAACTCCACTCTCGCCCTCTACTCGGCGATGATCGTCTACGCGATCGCGTTCGTGTTCTACGCGGTCGATCTGGCCAACCGCAGCGGTGATGCGACCCGCCTCGCGGCGGCTCAGCCGGCCGCGGCCGAGCAGTCGGCCGGGGGCGGCGTCGCGACGCTGACCCGCACCGCGGCCCCGACCGAGGCGCCCGGGCGGCGCTCCCGTTCGCTCCGCATCGGGTTCTCGCTCACCGTGCTCGGGTTCCTGCTGCACCTCGCGGCGACCATCATGCGCGGCATCGGTGCGGGGCGCGTGCCGTGGTCGAACATGTACGAGTTCGCGCTGACCGCGACCTGCGCGATCGTGCTCATCTTCCTGCTCGTGCAGATCTTCGTCGACCTGCGCTTCCTCGGTACCCTCGTGACCGGTTTGACCGTGCTGTTCCTCGGCCTCGCCAAGGTGAACTTCTACGTGGCGATCGTGCCCCTCCCGCCGGCCCTGCAGTCCTACTGGCTGGTCATCCACATCCTCGTCGCCGTGCTCGCGACCGGATTCCTCACGCTCTCGTTCGGGCTCTCGGTGCTGCAACTGCTGCAGACCCGACGCGAGAACAGGGTGATGGCGGGCTCCGGCGAACCGATGAAGTTCCTCGCGACTTTCCCGAACTCGACCCGCCTCGAGGACCTCTCGTACCGCATGGCGATCATCGGCTTCGTGTTCTGGAGCTTCACCCTGATCGCCGGTTCGATCTGGGCCGAGTCCGCCTGGAGCCGCTACTGGGGCTGGGACACCAAGGAGGTCTGGACCTTCGTCATCTGGGTGCTCTACGCGGGCTTCATCCACGCGCGGGCGACGCGCGGCTGGCGCGGTACCCGCTCGGCCTGGCTGTCGATCATCGCCTACGCCGCAGTGCTGTTCAACTTCACCATCGTGAACGTGTTCTTCAAGGGCCTGCACGCCTACTCGGGACTCTGACCCGGCACCGCGTGACAACGGAGCGGCCCCCGAACCAGATGGTTCGGGGGCCGCTCCGTTGTCACGCGGACGGTTCGTTCAGCAGCGCTTGAGCGATCCGACCGCGGAGGCGACGACTCCGGTGCCGCCGAGCAGCCGCACCTGGGTGACCCCCTGGTTCAGTGCGTCGGTGATCATCGATCCGGGCACGCAGGAGCCGGGGACGATGAACAGCGGCGTCTGCTGCGCGCCGGCGATCGCGGATCCCGCGAGCGCGTCGGCGAAGCCCCGTCCCGTGGCGAAGTACATCGTCTTGAAGGTGGGGAAGGACACCCGGCCGATGGCCTCGGAAGTCGCGTAGCGATCGGCGCCGGAGACCCGCGTCGTCGAGATGCCCGCCGCCTTCAGATCGCTCTGGATCCGGGAGGAGACCGCTCCAGTGCCGCCGGTGATGGTGGCGCTGGTGGTCTTCAGACCCTTCAGGAACGACTTGGTCGTCGCATCCAGCGGGCGGGTACCGTTGACGAGCAGCACCGGACGGGTCTTGGCGCCGGCCGCCGCGCCGGTCGACAGCGCATCGGGGAAGTTCATGCCGGTGGCGACGTACACCGCGGGCGCCGACGTCGGGAACCCGCGCTTGACGAGCTTGCGCGAGGTGTCGAAACGATCCTTGCCGGCGAGACGGGTGACCTTCTTCGCATACTTGCCGAGAGCCTTCCCGACGGACGTCGGAACCGCTCCGGTGCCGCCCACGATGACGATCTCGGTCGGCTTCAACCGCGTGAGCTCCGCCGTGACGCTCGCGGGGAGCGTCTTCGCCGTCAGGAGCAGCGGTGCGTGCTCCTTCGCCGCGATCGGGCCGGCGCCGAGCGCGTCGGGGTAGTTCGCGCCGGTCGCGATGAAGACCGTCTTCGCTCCGCTCGGGTAGGCCGCCTTCGAGATCGCCACGCTGGTCGCGTAGCGATCCGCGCCCGCGTATCGCGCGACGGACGGCTTCGCGATGATCCGCAGCGAGCCGGAGACGGGAGCACCGATCGACCACTTGCCCCAGGCTCCGCGCATGGTGAAGCTCTTCGTGCCCGGGGTGAGTCCGGCCAGCGAGACGGACCACTTGCCGTTCACGATCTTCGCGGTGCGGACCTTGGTCTCTCCCGAGAACTGGATCTTGAGATAGTTGCCCGACGCGACGTTCGTGGCGGTGCCCGAGAGGGTCCCGCCGGCGAACACGCGAGTGTTCGCGGGGAGGCTCGTGACCTTCGGCACCAGAGCCACCGTCACGAGGGGCTCCCAGTTGCCACCGAGGCGGCCCGAGACGCTGTTGTTGGCTCCGGCGCGCTTGGAGACCATCGGTGCGTAGCCCGACTGGTAGCCGGACTGGCCGCAGGAGGCCGACGTGGTCGTGGAGGAGTTCACGCCGACGGCCGAGGTGCCGACGACCGCGGCGCCGCCGCTGTCGCCGGGGATCAGGCAGGCGGTCGAGCGGATCGAGTTCACGAGATGCCCGGCGACGTTCGTGGTCTGGTCGACCGAGGTGACGCGGCCGCAAGTCCAGCCGCTCGTGGAGCCCGTCTTGCAGATCGGGGCTCCGGCGACCGTCGAGGTCGAGGTCGTGACGAGCTTCTTCGCGCCCGAGTTCGGCGCGCCCTTCCCGCCGCCCCAGGCCAGCAGGCCCGACTTCGGCGAGAAGTTTCCGGTGGCGATCGAGATGAGCGCGGTGTCCGCACCGTTGCCGTACATCGGCGACCCCGAGACCCAGGATCCGAGCGTGGCTCCGACGGTCACCTTCGGGGAGTTCTTCGGGTCGTCGTCGTTGGCCTTCGTGAAGTTGAGGGCCTTGAGCGTCGGGTACGCCGACTTGTAGCAGTGTCCGGCGGTGAGGGTCTGGTAGGCGCCGGAGCCCGAGAGCGCGCGGCCGTTGAACGCGGTGCTGCAGCGGTACCAGGAGTTGTTGGTGACCATGCTGCCGTACGGCTGGCCGCTGTACAGATCCGCCGCGGGTTCGAATTCGGCCTCGGGTGCGGTCGGAGGAGCGTCGTAGCTCACCCGGGCGCCGGCGGACTCCGCGAGCGCCGCGGCCTCCGGGTCGGTGACGTAGACGGTGAGCTCGGTGCCGGTGACCCGGCCGCCGACGACCCCGGCGCTGCGCTCCTGGAGCGCCTCGAGCACCGTCGTGCCATCGGTCGCGGCCTCGCCCTGGGCGAGGTACTCCTCGGTGCTGAGGCCGAGGTCGCGCTGGGCCGCCTCGGCGAGCTCGGGGTCGATCTCGGCGGCCGCTGCGGAGAACTCCGAGACCGCGTAGTCGCCCATGACCGGGAGCTCGTCGGGCGTGGCGTTCGCATCCACCGTCGGGGTCGACTCGTCGAAGACGGGGGCCGCGGGGACGGGTTCGGGCGCCGCGGCTTCCTCGGCGGAGGCGGGCGCGAGCCCGAATCCGACCAGGGATGCCGCGAGGACGAGGGAGAGTGTGGAAGCTAGGCGAGTTTTCACGGGATCCTTAGCTGATTACCGAGCAGAAATCAGGAGGCTCCTGTATGAGAGGAAGCTCCCTGGAGGGTAATAGTAAGCAGTTTCCGGATCGTTGTCTTGTTTGGTTGAAACGGCGAGCAAATCGCCGGAGCCGTCTTCGTGCGTCGAACGGTTCAGCGGACGAGGCGCGCGATCGCGTCCGAGGCTTCCTTGAGCTTCCCCTCGGCGATCGCCCCACCCTTGGCGGCGGCGTCCGAGACGCAGTGGCTCAGGTGGTCGTCGAGCAGCGCGAGTGCGACGCGCTCGAGCGCCTTGGTAGCCGCGCTCACCTGCGTGATCACGTCGATGCAGTAGGAGTCCTCCTCGACCATGCGCTGGATGCCGCGCACCTGGCCCTCTGCCCGGCGCAGCCGCTTCAGCAGGTCGTCCTTGTGCGCGTCGTAGCCGTGCGTGTGCTCGTCCGTCGGCTCGGCCGGCTCGGTCGTCCCGATCTCCGCGATGCTCATGTGCGCCTCCCGCGTTTCGTGCATGGCGGCAGAGTACACCCCCGAGGGGTATCAGTCGAGGCGGGTTCGCCGAGCGCGCAGCAGCTCGCCCAGACCGCCGAGCACCAGGATCGCGACGGCGATCCAGATCGCGATGTAGGTCGGCCATTCCCCCGACGCGATGGTCTCGCCGAGCAGCAGCGAGGCGACGACGAGCAGCGCCGGTTCCGCGTAGCTCAGCAGTCCGAAGAGGCTCATCGAGAGGAGCTTCGACGCGAGGATGTAGAGCAGCAGCGCGAACGCGGCGAACAGTGCGAACAGCGGTGCGGTCCATTGCAGATCCGGGTGCTCGGAGAACGCCGTGCCGGTCGCGATCTCGATGCCGAGCACCGTCGCCGCGAGCGGGAGCACGGTCAGCAGCTCCCAGAACATCCCGCCGATGTGTCCGGTGCCGAGCGAGCGGCGCAGCACGAAGTAGACCGGGTACCCGAGCGCGACGAGCAGGGTCTCCCAGGAGACCCCGCCCATGCGGACGATCTCCCAGACGACGCCGATCGCGGCGACCCCCGCGGCGACCCACTGCCACCAGCGCAGGTGGTCGCGGTACAGGAACTTGCCGATCACGACGAGCACGAGCGGGAGCAGGAAGTACCCGAGGGCGACCTGCAGGCCGCGTCCGTGCAGCGGCGCCCAGCCGAACACCCACAGCTGCGCGCTGAGCATCAGGCCGCAGATCAGGATCCCGAGCAGCGCGATCGGTCGGCGCCGCACCAGGGAACCGACCTCGACGATGAGCGAGCGGCGGCGCATGGCGAGCAGGGCGAGCCCGACGAACGGCAGCGTCACGAGTGCGCGGACCGCCCAGATCGCCTCGGCCGGCAGCGGGGAGAGCATGGGCGTCGCGAAGTAGAGGATCGCGAAGCTCACCGACGAGCCGAGCGAGACGAGCACACCGCGCGAGAGCGGCGGCGCTGCGGCGGAGGAGTTCATGGGCGATCCAAGGAGGTCGAACGGGAGCGGGGACGTGCGCGGGCCCGGAACGCACCGGCGCCCCGGCCCTGATCGGGCCGGGGCGCCGGTGTGATCCGGACCGGATCAGAGATCGATGGCGCCGATGACCTCGCCGTACTGGGTCTCGCCGACGGGCACGAAGCCCATGCGCAGGAAGAAGACCTCGGGGCCGTCCTCGCCGCGCTCCCAGAGCACGGTCAGGCGCCCGACGCCGCGCGTGCGGGCCTCATCGAGGAGTGCGGCGACGGCGAAGCGGCCGACACCCATGCCCTGGGCCTCGGCGTCCACGTTGATGCGCCACAGCGCCGCGCGGAACTCCTCCTCCTTGGCGTCGGGGTCGAAGTTGCCGTGCACGAAGCCGACCACCTGATCGCCGTCGAGCACGACGCGCTGCCAGGCGGACCCTATCGGGGTGACCGCTGCGGCTGCGGAGTAGGAGACGGGCGTGACGAATTGCTCCTGCCCGGGCTTCAGGCCCAGGCTGTTCACGGCCACGATCGTCGCGGCGGACAGTTCTTCGAGTCGCAGCTGGCTCATGTACTCAGGCTAGCGCTCCCGACGCGATGCGCAAGTGGTGCGCGGCAGACATGCAGGATCGCCGTACGATGAGTGGGTCTCCGAGCCTTCGGCACGGATTCGCGCCGAAGAACCGAAGCACAAGAAGGGTGCGCGCATGGGGCTGCTGCACGAACTCAGAACCTCGTCGAAGACCGCGCTGCTCGTCGCGGTCGCCGCGGCGACGGTCGGCATCATCTACGGCTACGACTCGTCGAACATCGGCGGCGCGCTCGACTTCATCGCCAAGACCTTCGACATCCGCAGCGAGGCCGAGAAGGGCGTGCTCACCTCCTTCGTCATCTTCGGCGAGATCGGCGGCGCCCTTATCGGCGGCTCGCTCGCCAACCGCTTCGGGCGCAAGCGCATGATGGTGCTCGTCGCGGCCACCTTCGCGATCTTCTCGCTCGCCTCGGGCCTCGCGTGGGACGTCCCCTCGCTCGCGATCGCCCGCGTGCTGCTGGGCGTCTCGATCGGCATCTCGATCGTGGTCGTTCCCATGTACGTGGCCGAGTCCGCGCCGACCAAGATCCGCGGTGCGCTGCTCGTCATGTACCAGGTCGCGACCGTGGTCGGCATCATCTTCGGCTACCTGCTGGCCTGGGCGCTCGCCCCGACCGAGAACTGGCGGATCATGCTCGGCGCCGCGGCGGTGCCCGGAGTGCTCATCACGCTGCTGCTCCTGCGCGCCCCCGACACGCCCCGCTGGTACATGATGCGTGGACGCGTCGCGGATGCGACCCGGGTGCAGGCGCTGATCGAGCCGGATGGTGACACCGCGGGCGAGATCGCCTCGATGCAGCGCGAGCTCGACAGCGGATCGGGAGTCCCGTCCGTCCGCAAGGGCCTCGCCGAGATGCTCCGCAAGCCCTACCTGCGGGCGACCGTGTTCGTCGTGCTGCTCGGCTTCTTCGTCCAGATCACCGGCATCAATGCGATCGTCTACTACAGCCCGCAGATCATCAAGGCGATGGGCTTCGCCGAGACCGACCACATGGCGATCTTCGGACTGCCCGCGCTGGTGCAGGTGATCGGCCTGATCGCGGTCTTCGTGTCCATGTCGCTCGTGGATCGCATGGGTCGGAGGCCCGTGCTGCTCACCGGCATCGGGATCATGGTCGTCGCCGGGATCCTGATGGTCGCGACCTTCGGCTTCGGCGCGGCCGGCCAGGATCCGACGAACGTGCGCCTCGACGGGGGCTTCGTGGCGCTCGGCTTCCTCGGCCTCGTGCTTTTCAACGTCGGTTTCACCTTCGGCTTCGGATCGATGATCTGGGTGTATGCGGGCGAGGCGTTCCCGTCGCACCTCCGCGGGCTCGGGTCGAGCACCATGCTCACGAGCGATCTCGTCGCGAACTACATCGTCGGTGTCGCGTTCCTCCCGCTGCTCAAGCTCACCGGCGGAGCGGGGGTGTTCGCGGTCCTGGGCGTCTTCGCCGTGCTCGCGTTCCTGTTCGTGCTCAGGTTCGCGCCCGAGACCAAGGGGCGTCCGCTCGACGACATCCGCCTGTTCTGGGAGAACGGCGGCAAGTGGCCCGCCGAGAATCGTGCCGACTGAAAATCGGGCAGACTAGAGGCACGCCGGGCCTGGGCAGAGCGCCCGGCACCACTACGAAAGGCATGTGCGCATGCAGGTCATCATTGTCGAGACGCCCGAAGAGGTCGGGCGCGTTGCCGGCGAGCGCATCGCCGCGGTCATCCGTCGGAGCGCGTTCGCCGTGCTCGGCGTCGCGACGGGATCGTCGCCCCTCGGTGCCTACGCCGAGATCGCGCGCCAGGTCTCGGACGGCTCGCTCGACACCGCGGGCGTCACCGCCTTCGCGCTCGACGAGTACGTAGGGCTCCCGCTCGAGCACCCAGAGAGCTACCACTCGGTGATCCACCGCACCGTGACCGAGCCGCTGCGGCTCGATCCGGCTCGGGTCCACGTGCCCGACGGCACCGCTCCCGATCTCGAGGCGGCCTGCGCCGACTACGAGCGCCGCATCCGCGAGGCCGGCGGCGTCGACCTGCAGCTGCTCGGCCTGGGCGCGAACGGGCACATCGGCTTCAACGAGCCGACGTCGTCCTTCGGATCGCGCACGCGCCCGAAGACCCTGGCACCCAAGACGCGTCAGGACAACGCCCGCTTCTTCGACTCCGCCGATCAGGTGCCGGTGCACTGCCTCACCCAGGGGCTCGGCACGATCCTCGACGCGCGCGAGCTGCTGCTGGTCGCCCAGGGGGCCGGCAAGGCCGATGCGGTCGCCGAGATGATCGAGGGCCCGCTGTCGAGCCGCTGCCCGGCGAGCGCGCTGCAGCTGCACCCGGAGGCGACCGTGATCATCGACCGGGCGGCTGCGGCGAAGCTGGAGCTCACCGAGTACTACGAGCACGTGCTCAAGCACCTGCCGGCCTGAATCCTCGCGCTCGTCGTCGTCAAATATCTCGACGTCGAGATACCCCGGAAACTTGGGTAGACTGTCGGTGGTCCCAACGGATCCACCGACGACGGCGATCCGGAAGGCGCTGTTGTGCGCGGTTCCGGACGGAGCGACACGCGCCCGCCGCCGTCCCACACCACTCACCACAGAACTGGGAGACGCGTTGGCGAAGATCAAGGTTGCAGGCACGGTCGTCGAGCTCGACGGCGACGAGATGACGCGGATCATCTGGCAGTTCATCAAGGACCGTCTGATCCACCCGTACCTCGATGTCACGCTCGAGTACTACGACCTCGGGATCCAGCACCGCGATGAGACCAACGACCAGGTCACGGTCGACGCGGCGCACGCGATCCAGAAGCACGGCGTCGGCGTCAAGTGCGCCACGATCACCCCCGACGAGGCCCGCGTCGAGGAGTTCGGCCTCAAGCAGATGTGGCGCAGCCCGAACGGCACGATCCGCAACATCCTCGGCGGCGTGATCTTCCGCGAGCCGATCATCATCTCGAACATCCCGCGCCTGGTGCCCGGCTGGAACAAGCCGATCATCATCGGCCGTCACGCCTTCGGCGACCAGTACCGCGCGACCGACTTCCGCTTCGCGGGCGAGGGCACCCTCACCGTCGAGTTCACCCCGAAGGACGGCGGCGAGCCGCAGAAGTTCGAGGTCTACCAGTCGCCGGGCGACGGCGTCGCACAGGTGCAGTACAACCTCGACGCGTCGATCCGCGACTTCGCCCGGGCCTCGCTCAACTACGGCCTGTCGCGCAACTACCCGGTGTACCTCTCCACGAAGAACACGATCCTGAAGGCCTACGACGGCCGGTTCAAGGACATCTTCCAGGACATCTACGACACCGAGTTCAAGGAGCAGTTCGAGGCTGCGGGCCTCACCTACGAGCACCGCCTCATCGACGACATGGTCGCCTCGGCCATGAAGTGGGAGGGAGGCTACGTCTGGGCCTGCAAGAACTACGACGGCGACGTGCAGTCCGACACCGTCGCGCAGGGCTTCGGCTCGCTGGGCCTCATGACCTCCGTGCTCGCGACCCCGGACGGCAAGGTCGTCGAGGCCGAGGCGGCGCACGGCACGGTGACCCGTCACTACCGTCAGCACCAGCAGGGCAAGCCGACCTCGACCAACCCGATCGCCTCGATCTTCGCCTGGACCCGCGGGCTCGCGCACCGCGGCAAGCTCGACGACAACCAGGCGCTCATCGAGTTCGCGCACACCCTCGAGGACGTCGTCATCAAGACCGTCGAGTCGGGCAAGATGACCAAAGACCTCGCGCTCCTCGTCGGCCCCGAGCAGAGCTTCCTCACCACCGAGGAGTTCCTCTCCGCGATCGACGAGAACCTGCAAGCCCGCCTCGCGTAAGCGAGCGAGCACACGGTGAAGGCCGCGCCCCTCGGGGCGCGGCCTTCACCGTTTCCGGAGCCGATCGGCGCGCTAGGCGCGCAGCGGCAGGACGATCCCGCGACCCGTCGTCGGGTGGGGGATCACCTCGACCGGCGTGCCGTAGACCGCGGACACCGTCTCGGCGGTGAGCACGCGCTCGGGCGTATCGCAGGCCACGATCCCGCCGTCCTTCAGCAGCGCGATGCGGTCGGCGTAGGCCCCGGCCAGATTCAGGTCGTGCAGCACGACGAGCACGGCGTCGCCCGCTCGTGCGCGTTCGCGCGCCATCGAGAGCACCGCCTCCTGGTGGGCCAGGTCGAGCGCGGCGGTCGGCTCATCGAGCATGAGCACGCCGGTGCGTCCCGCGAGCACGCGCGCGAACGCGGCGCGGGCCCGTTCGCCGCCCGAGAGCGACGGCACTCGGCGGTTGCCGAGGTGCGTCACGTCCGCGGCCGTGAGCGCCTCCGCGATCGCGGCGTTGTCGTCGTCCTCGCGCCGGGTGCGGCGCCAGGGCGCGCGACCCATCTCGACGATCTGATGCACGGTGAAGGGGAAGAGCAGCTGCTGATCCTGCAGCAGTACGCTGCGGCGCCGCGAGAGCTCGGGCAGTGACCAGTCGCCCAGCGGACGGTCGCCGAAGCGCACGTCGCCGCCATCGGGCTCGACGTCGCCGCAGAGCACGCTGAGCAGCGTCGACTTGCCGGCTCCGTTCGGGCCGAGCAGCGCGAGCACCTCGCCGGCGCGCAGCTCGAGCGAGACCCCGTCGAGCAGGGCGCGGCCGCCGCGCACGAGGCGCACGGACTCGGCGGCGCACACGATCCCGCCGACGGGGGTGCGCTCGGGCAGCACGAGGGCGCGGGCGGCCATCATCCCCACCCCCCGCTCCGCTTGCGCGTTCGTCGCAGCAGCCAGAAGAAGAACGGGCCGCCGACGAGCGAGGTGAGCATGCCGATCGGCAGGTCCGACATCGGCACGATGGTGCGGGCGCCCAGGTCGGCGAGGGTGAGCAGCAGTGCGCCGCCCAGCGCCGACGCGGTGACGAGCGGCAGGTGCGCCGGCCCGAGGATCATGCGCATGAGGTGCGGGATCACGAGGCCGACGAAGGCGATGATGCCGACGAACGCGACGGCCACGCCGACGAGCAGCGCCACGAGCACGATCACGCCGACGCGGAGCAGCTCGACGTTCACGCCGAGGTGGCGGGCGTTGCGCTCGCCGAGCGAGAGCAGGTCGAGCTTGCGCGCCACGATCCACGCGACGATCAGTCCGATCGCCACGACAGGAGCCACGATGAGCACCTGGGACCACCGGCTGCCGGCCATGCTGCCGAGCTGCCAGAACACGATTTGCTCGCGCGACTGGGTGTCTCCGAGGAACGTGAGGAGGGCGATCCCCGCACCGGCGACGGCGTTGACCGCGATGCCCGTGAGCACGAGGGTGACGACCTCGGTCTTCCCCTCGGACCGGCTCATGGCGTAGACGAGCAGGGTGGCGGCGAGGCCCGCGGCGAAGGCGAACACCGCGATGGTCCACTCACCGAAGATCGAGATGCCGAACACGATGCAGAGGCCGGCGCCGACCGCGGCGCCCGACGAGATGCCGATCACGCTCGGCTCGGCGAGCGGGTTGCCGAAGATCGCCTGCATGAGCAGGCCGGACACGGCCAGCGCCGCACCGACGAGCGCGGCCATTGCCACGCGGGGGAAGCGGATCGCCCAGAGCGTCTGGTCACCGGCAGGGTGGCTCGGGAGCGGCAGCCAGTCGATCCCGATCCGGTGGAGCAGGGAGCCCACGACCTGGTCTGGCGGGATCGCGAGCTGGCCCGTTCCCGCGGACGCGATGAGGGCGACGATGAGCGCGACCCAGAGCCCGACGAACAGTGCGGTCGTGGTCGCTGCATGCCTCGATTTCCGCGTGGAAGCGGGTTCGTGGTGCAGGTTCATTTCTGGGGGAGGGCCTTACTCGGCTGTGCGCAGCGATCCCTGCTCGGGACCGGGAACCCGGTCCCGGGTTCCTCATATCTATCTTAGGCTAGGCTAACTTGGTCGTCAGATCTGGAGGTGTGCGATGCCCCCGATGCGCCGAACCACCCGTGCGCGCCGATCCCGAACGCGGGCTACCGCGCTCCTCGCGATCGCGCTCGCCGCCTCCCTGGGCCTCGCTGGCTGCCAGACCGGCGGCGACCCGAGGGCATCGTCCGGGCAGCAGAAGGTCGACCTTCCGCCGCTCTCGACGCTCACCCCTGTCGCGAACCCGCGCACGGTCCAGGGGCCGGCCACCGCCGTAATTGGCGGCCCGAGCCTGCCCCCGCTCTCGGCGAAGGCCGAGGCGAAGCTCCCCGTGACCGTCACCTCGCACGATCCCGGCGGCGACCGCCGGGTCGAGGTGAAGGACACCTCCCGTGTGATCGCCCTCTCGCTGACGGGCACCGTCGCTGAGCTGGTCTCGGCCTACGGGCTCACCGACCGGCTCGTGGGACGCGACGTCTCGACCGAGCTCCCGGGCACCGAGGACCTGCCGGTGGTGACCAAGTCCGGTCACACGATCGACGCCGAGAGCGTGCTCGCGCTGAATCCGACCCTGATCCTCACCGACGGATCGATCGGTCCCACCGACGTCGTGCTGCAGTTGCGCGACGCCGGGATCACGGTCGTCACCGTGACCCGATCCACCGATCCGAAGAGCACCGACGTCGCTGCGAAGGAGATCGCGGCGGCGCTCGGCGTCGCACCGCTCGGCGACGAGCTCACCGCGCAGCTCGATGCCGTCATCGCCGCGAAGGAGGAGGAGATCCGGCCGCTGGTGCCGAAGGATCCGGCCAAGCGCCCGCGCGTCGCCTTCCTCTATCTGCGCGGTACCGCCGGGGTCTTCTACCTGTTCGGCGAGGGCAGCGGCGCGGACAGCCTGATCCAGGGGATCGGCGCGGTCGACGTCGCGAAGGAGATCGGCTGGGTCGGCGAGAAGCCGATGACCAGCGAGGCCCTCATCGCGAGCGACCCCGACGTGCTGCTCGTCATGACCGGCGGGCTCAAGAGCGTCAAGGGCGTCGACGGCCTGCTGGCCGCCCAGCCGAGCATCGCGCTCACGCAGGCCGGCAAGCACCGTCGCATCATCGACGTCGACGACACCCTCGTCTTCGCGGGAGGCACGCGCTACCCCGACGTGCTCGACGGCCTCGCGCGGGCGATCTACACCGACGGATCCGCCGGGTCGTAGACCGCGGTTCCCTACCCGGAACCTGGCAGATTCCACGTGTACGCTGTGCTGAGTGCTGGGCCGCTGCTGGCCGCCCGACACCGGACGACTAATGGGAGACACGCGTGACGGGTGAACTGACGGAGGCTTCGAGTGCGACTCGACGCCCCAATCGGCTGCCGGAAGACCGCTTCGACCGCGTCCAGCGCACCCGCAGGGCGGGTGCGCATCGGCTGACCGCGCGTCCGCGCAGCTTCTGGACCTACGCGGTCGCCGCGCTCGTCGGCACCGCCATCTGCGCCACCGCCGGCATCTTCGCGCTGCAGGCTGCGAGCAGCACGGGCGAGGTCCGCCTGCCCACGGGGAAGACGACGACCACGGCCACCGAAGCCGCCAAGCTCGATCCGAAGGCGACGGTCGCCGTCATCAACGGCACCTCCACCGACGAGCTCGCGGGCGGCGTCGACAGCGTCATCACGAAGGAGAAGTGGGGCCAGGTCAGCTTCTCGGGCGATGCGGCGAAGCGCGACGTCAAGATCTCGGCGATCTTCTACTCCGACGACGCCGATCGGCCCGCGGCCGAGGGGCTCGCGAAGAAGCTCGGCGGTCTCTCCTCCTACAAGTCGTCGAGCTACGACAGCTACCAGGTGAAGCTCGTGGTGCTCCTCGGCGCCGACTACGCGGGGCCGGGCAAGGCCGAGGCCGCGAAGATCGTGAGCGGGCAGACCACGGCCCCGGATCGCGGTGCGGGGACGACCACTCCGTCGACCGGCGCCGGCGACGAGCAGGCTCCGGCCCAGTAACCGCAGGGGTTCGCCCAGCGTTCTCCCGGTGTTCGCCGAGCGCGAGCGTCTCCGCTTGCACTCCCCAATGGTGAGTGCCAAGATTGGCTTAGCACTCGGTTCTCCCGAGTGCTAATACCCAAGTGCTTCAGGCGACGCACCACCGCGCGTCGCCCACCACGACCGACCGGGAGGGTCGACACATGGCAAAGATCATTGCGTTTGATGAGGAAGCGCGTCGCGGACTCGAGCGGGGTCTGAACATCCTCGCCGACACCGTCAAGGTGACGCTCGGCCCGCGCGGCCGCAACGTCGTGCTCGAGAAGAAGTGGGGCGCCCCCACGATCACCAACGACGGCGTGTCCATCGCCAAGGAGATCGAGCTCGACGACCCCTACGAGAAGATCGGCGCCGAGCTCGTCAAGGAGGTCGCGAAGAAGACCGACGACGTCGCAGGCGACGGCACCACCACCGCCACCGTGCTCGCTCAGGCGCTCGTGCGCGAGGGCCTCCGCAACGTCACCGCCGGTGCCGACCCCATCGCGATCAAGAAGGGCATCGAGAAGGCCGTTGCGGCCGTCTCGGCTCAGCTCCTCGAGAACGCCAAGGAGATCGAGACCACCGACCAGATCGCGGCGACCGCTTCGATCTCGGCCGCCGACGAGCAGATCGGCAAGCTGATCGCCGAGGCGATCGACAAGGTCGGCAAGGAGGGCGTGGTCACCGTCGAGGAGTCCAACACCTTCGGCACCGAGCTCGAGCTCACCGAGGGCATGCGCTTCGACAAGGGCTACCTCTCGGCGTACTTCGTCACCGACGCCGATCGCCAGGAGGCGGTCTTCGAGGATCCCTACATCCTCCTCGTCAACAGCAAGGTCTCCAACATCAAGGACCTGCTCCCCGTCGTCGATCCCGTGATCCAGTCGGGCAAGCAGCTCCTCATCATCGCCGAGGACGTCGAGGGAGAGGCGCTCGCCACCCTCGTGCTCAACAAGATCCGCGGCATCTTCAAGTCCGTCGCCGTCAAGGCTCCGGGCTTCGGCGACCGTCGCAAGGCCATGCTGCAGGACATCGCGATCCTGACCGGCGGCCAGGTCATCTCGGAGGAGGTCGGCCTCAAGCTCGAGAACGCCACCCTCGACATGCTCGGCACCGCCCGCAAGGTCATCATCACCAAGGACGAGACCACCATCGTCCAGGGTGGCGGCGAGGAGGAGGCGATCCAGGGTCGCGTCCAGCAGATCCGTCGCGAGATCGACAACACCGACTCGGACTACGACCGCGAGAAGCTCCAGGAGCGCCTCGCGAAGCTCGCCGGCGGCGTCGCCGTCATCAAGGCGGGCGCTGCGACCGAGGTCGAGCTCAAGGAGCGCAAGCACCGCATCGAGGACGCCGTCCGCAACGCGAAGGCTGCGGTCGAAGAGGGCGTGCTGCCCGGCGGCGGTGTCGCGCTGATCCAGGCCGGCAAGGACGCGTTCGCGTCGCTCGAGCTCTCGGGCGACGAGGCCGTCGGTGCCAAGATCGTGCAGGCGGCCATCGAGGCTCCGCTGCGCCAGATCGCGCTCAACGCCGGCCTCGAGCCGGGCGTCGTTGCGGATCGTGTCGCCAACCTGCCCACCGGTCACGGCCTGAACGCCGCGACCGGCGAGTACGGTGACCTGGTGGCACAGGGCATCCTCGATCCCGCCAAGGTCACTCGCTCGGCGCTGCAGAACGCCGCGTCGATCGCCGGCCTGTTCCTCACCACCGAGGCGGTCGTCGCCGACAAGCCCGAGCCCGCCGCCGCGGCTCCGGCCGATCCCGGCGCGGGCATGGACTTCTAAGTCCCAGCCTCTGCGTGAAGCGGGGTCGCACCTTCGGGTGCGGCCCCGCTTCTGCGTTTTCGGCGTTCCTCCGTTCGTCGCTCACTTGTGTACGGGCGACCCGAAACGAAAACAACATGTTACCTTTAACAGGCGAGTAGCGGCGTGTCGTCGCCGCCACTGCGGTGCGCCCGGTAGTCGGGCGCCGGTTGAGAAAGGAACGCAGGACACTATGAAGCGGAACCAGAAACGGGTTCGTGCAAAACACTGGAGCCGCTCGGCAGCCGGGATCGCGGTCGGTGCGCTCGGGCTGAGCAGCCTCGTCGTGGGCGGTGCCGCGGCCTCTGCCACGGCCGCACCCGAGGGGCAGCGCTACGTGCCGGGCGCGAGCATCCTGGGCACCACGGCGGAAACCGAGAGCGAGCACTACAACGAGTGGCACTTCGGTCCGGGCACGGACTACGCGCAGTCGGTCGAGCCGCGTCGCAACGGGATCCAGCTGGCGGCGGACGTTCCCACGCAGGTGATCCGCGGCAACGGGAACGATGTCGACTTGAACTCGGATACGACTCCGCTGAGCGAGGTACTGGATGGGCTCGAGCTGGTGGCATCCGAAGATGCCGCACTGACCTTCCAGGTGGGCGTGCGTATCGACGACAACGAAGACGGAATCTGGCAGCCGGGTGAGTCCTGGGCGACCCTGCGCGCTCCGGCGGGTGACTCGAACGCGTGGACCACGAGTCGTGCGATCGGCGAGCTGCAGCCGGGCGAGACCGTCGACCGGGCTGGGGCCATCGCGGCCCTGGGCACAAAGGCCTATGCGATCTCGACCGGTTTCCTCGCGTGGAAGCCAGCGTCCTCGGTGCTGGTGACCTCGTTCTCCGATGCCTCGGGTACCACACGGTTCACCGCCGAGCCCGCAGCACCGGTCGCGGGAGAGACGCGCACCGAATACCTCACCGAGATCCGTCCGAACGAAGACACGTACCCGGGTTGGCACAACGGGGCCGATTCCGGCGAGGCCTGGGAGTTCGTGCACGACACTGAGTCTCCGAACAGCATCGCGCTCACCGGTCGCGTCCAGCTGCTCAACGGCTTCGCCGAGGAGGACTTCCTGGCGAACGGGCTCGATCTCGCCCTGACCATGCAGGTCGGTCGCTCCGGCGGGCCGGTCTGGGTGCAGATCCCCGTCTTCGCCTACCCCGACGGGCACTCTGGCCAGCCCGTGTTCACCACGGTGCGGGCGCTCGTGCCCGAGTCGGGCAGCCTGGCCGATGCGACCGAATGGGAGATCTCCCGCAAGGTCGGCGGCGTCGACAAGAACACTCCTGTGTCCTTCGAGGAGATTCGCGCCGCGCTGGGCGAGCACGACGTCATCGGCTACGGGATCTACGTCGACACCGACCAGTCGGCGCTCGTCGGCTCGATCGTCTTCAACGGTCTCACCACGGTGTTCGGCGAAGAGCAGAAGCCGACCGAACCGGTGGCTCCGAAGTGGTCGCGTCTGGGTGGCAGCGACCGGTTCGAGACCGCGGTCAAGGTGTCGCGTGAGCACTTCCCGAACGGCGCGAAGGCCGTGGTGCTGTCCCGGCATGATGTTCCCGCGGACGCGCTGACCGCGGCCCCGTTCGCGGTGAAGCAGAACGCGCCCCTGCTCCTGACCCAGACCGGCACCCTCACGGCCGCGACGAAAGCGGAACTGCAGCGGTTGAAGCCCGACACGGTGTACATCGCCGGCGGTACCGGCGCGGTATCCGCGCAGGTCGAGCAGCAGGTGCGTGCCCTGGGCGCCAAGACGGTGCGGATGGGCGGCAGCGACCGGTACGCGACGGCGAACCAGATCGCGAAGACGGGCTGGGGCAAGACGGGCGCGTCCGCGGTGTTCATCGCGACGGGCCGCGACTTCCCCGATGCGCTGTCCGCGGGAGCGGCCGCGGGTGGCGTGGATGCTCCGGTGCTCCTCGTCGATGGGAAGGCCGGGGCGGTGCGTCAGGATGTGCAGGCGCAGCTCGCGGCGTTGAAGCCGGCCGCGGTGCATATCGCGGGCGGCACGGGCGTGGTGTCGAAGGGCATCGAGTCTGGCCTGGGCAAGAGTGCGAAGGTCGCCCGTCACAGTGGTGCGGATCGGTATGCGACGTCGGCGGCGATTGCGAAGTCGTGGCATACGAAGTCGGGCGCGGTGTATCTCGCGACGGGTGCGGGGTTCGCTGATGCGTTGACGGGTGCTGCGGTTGCTGGTGGGAAGCCGGGTCCGGTGCTGTTGGTGCGTTCGGGGTGTGTGCCGGCGTCTGTGGCGGGTGTGCTGGGTGAGATCACGCCGCAGGCGGGGTATGTGCTGGGTGGTGCGGGTGTGGTGAGTGAGCGTGTGCTGACGAACCGCAACACCTGCGCCTAGGCCATCGACGGGCCTCACCGCCTGCCTGTCGAGGTGGTGGGTCAGCGCATCGGAACGCTGGCCCGCCACCTGTGACCGGGACCGTCCGGCTCGCGCCCTCGAGCCGAGCCGGACGGGCTCAGCTCTTCGAATCGGGCTCGGCAGGTGCTTCCGGGCGCGGGCCGGTGTGCTCGAGCGAACCCGTGGTGGGCGCGACCGGCAGATCGACTCGGAACGTGGCTCCGCCACCCTCCGTCTCGTGCACGCTCACCGAACCGCCGTGGGCATCGACGATCGACTTCACGATCGACAGGCCGAGGCCGGAACCGCCCGTCTCCCGGTTGCGCGAGGTGTCCGCCCGCCAGAAGCGATCGAAGATCTTGGTACGGAGCTGCTCGGGCACGCCCTCACCGTGATCGATGATCTCGAAGTGGCCCGAATCCGGGCCGGAGGCGACCGCGATCTCGATGGGGCTGCCCTCCGGGCTGTACCGCAGCGCGTTCCCGATCAGGTTGGTCATGAGCTGCCGCACCTTGTGCTCATCGCCCAGCACCGTCGGGCGCGACGGATCCTCGACCACGCTGATCGTGCGGTCCGGGGCCTGGGCCAGCGCGTCGAACGCGGCATCCGCCGCGAGCGCGTTCAAGTCCAGCGTCTTGAGCTCGAGCGGACGCCGCTCATCGAGCCGGGCCAGCGAGAGCAGATCCTCCACGAGGGAGGTCATGCGGATCGCCTCCTTCTCGATCCGGCCCATCGCCTGGCCGACCTGCTCCTCGTCCTGCAGCGCCCCCATGCGGTAGAGCTCGGCATAGCCCCGCACCGACACCAGGGGCGTACGCAGCTCATGGCCGGCGTCACCGACGAATCGGCGCATCTGGTCGATGGTCCGAGCACGCTCCGCGAGAGCGACATCGATGTGGTCGAGCATCACGTTGAGCGACTCGCCCAAGTGGCCGACCTCGGTGTGCGGATGCGCGACGTGGATGCGCTTCGAGAAGTCGCCCTTCGAGATCTCCATCGCCGTCCGCTCCACCTGCGCGAGCGGCACGAACGTCGTGGTCACGAGTATCCGAGTGAGCGCAGCGCCCAGCAGGATCACCGCGATGCCGAAACCACCGAAGATCAGGATGAACTGCGCCGTGGTCTGGCCGGTGTGCGCGGTCGACGCCGCGATCAGCAGCGTACCGGTTTGCCCGGGCTCCGCCCCGTTGATCGGCAGTGCGGTCGCCCGCCACTCGAGGCCGGCCGCATCCGTGATGGTGAACGTGGAACCGCTCACCCGAGTCTCGACGACGGTCCCGGTGAGGCCCGCCGGGATCCGCGGAACGTTCTCGGTCGGCCAATCCGTGGCGTTGTCGTATCGCTTCTTGCCCGTCGAATCGAGCATCGCGACGTAGTACGAGCTGCTCGCGCCCTGCACGTCGTAGGGAGTCAGTGCGCGCAGATTCACCCCCGAGGCCAGCGCCCGGGTGGGATCCTTGCTCAGGCTCTGCAGATCGCTGTCGACCACCTGCACGAGGTACGGGCGCAGGAAGGAGAGCGTGCCGACCCCCGCGACGATGAGCCCGAGCGACAGGATGAACACGGTGACACCCGTGATCTTCGTGCGCAGCGAGACATCGGCCCAGCGCTGCGCGGGCGACCGGCGCGCCACCCTACTTCGCTTCGGTCTTCAGCATGTAGCCGAAGCCGCGCTTGGTCTGGATCAGCGAGTCGCCCGTCAGCGGGTCGAGCTTCCGGCGCAGGTACGAGATGTAGGACTCGACGATGCCGGCGTCACCGTTGAAGTCGTACTCCCACACATGGTCGAGGATCTGCGCCTTCGACAGCACGCGGTTCGCGTTCTGCATGAGGTACCGCAGCAGCTTGAACTCGGTGGGGGAGAGCTCGACCGAGGTGCCGTCGACGGTCACCTCGTGGGTGTCCTGGTCGAGCACGATCGGGCCGGCCGAGAGGACGGCCTCCTCGTCCTCCTGGATGGTGCGGCGCAGGATCGCCTTGATGCGGGCGATGATCTCGTCCAGGCTGAACGGCTTGGTCACGTAGTCGTCGCCGCCGACGGTCAGGCCGGTCACCTTGTCCTCGGTGTCGTCCTTCGCGGTGAGGAACAGGATCGGGGCCGTGTACCCCGCCGAGCGCAGCCGCTTGGTCACGCTGAAACCGTTCATGTCGGGGAGCATCACATCGAGGATGATGAGATCCGGCTCCTCCTCGAGCACGGCGGAGATGGTCTGCGCCCCGTTGCCCACGGCGCGCACGCCGAAGCCCGCGAAGCGGAGGCTGGTGCTGAGCAGCTCGCGGATGCTCGGCTCATCGTCGACGATCAGGATCCTGGGGCCCTTGTGCTGCGTGTTCATGCGACCAGTCTCTGACCGTTTGCTATGGGTTCCCTGGACGTTCGGCGCCGTGTCGCGTGTTCACGGCTACACCCGGAAACGATGCCGAACGGCGTCCACGACGCGGCGGGCCTCCTCCGGGTCGGTGCGTTCGCCGTCGTCGGCGGGCGCCCGCATGTGCACCTCGCGGGCGCCGGTGGCCGACAGTGCCGCAGCCACGTTGCCGGAGCGCAGGCCGCCGGAGGCGAGGATCACGAGGCGATCCACGGCCTGCTCGACGAGCGCGGAGAGGCCCGGGAGATCCGCGACCGCTGCGTGCCCGCCCGTCGTGAGCACTCGCTCATATCCGAGCCGGACGAGATCCTCGAGCCCGGCCGCCTGATCGACGACCTGATCGAAGGCGCGGTGGAAGGTGAGGCGGTGCGGTCCCGCGGCCGCGACGAAGCGAGCGGTCGCGCGGGCATCGATGCGCAGATCCGGGGTGAGCGCCCCGACGACGAATCCGAGGCGCGGCGCGGCAGCGGCGGCGGCGTCCTCGCCCGAGGACTCGGCGATCCAGCGGTCGTGCTCGGCGCGGATCGCGCGGATCTGCGCGCACATCGCCTCGATCTCGTCGTCGCCGTAGACGAAGTCTCCGGGGCGGGAGCGGATCAGGACCTGCAGGCCGCCCGAGGGGCAGCGGGAGAGCGCCTCCGAGATCTCGGCCGGATCAGGGGTGAGCCCGCCGCAGGAGAGATCGCGGCAGAACTCGACGCGGTCGGCGCCGGCCGAGCGCGCGGTGTCGATACCGGCGAGGTCGCCCACGCAGAGTTCGACGACCACCCGCCCGAGCCCCGAGCCGTCCGTGCTCACGGCCGCCACCCCGTGTAGGCGTCCGATCCGGCGGCGTAGCAGCCGTGCACGGCCGCGCCCCACTGACCGGCCGACTCGCCGAGCAGCGAGGTGACGAGGGTCGGCGGTTCGCGCCAGGCGAGGATCTCTCGCATCCGGGCTTCGACGCGCGGCAGCAGCGCGTCGCCGGCGCGCGACAGGCCGCCGCCGAGCACGATCCCGGCGGGATCGAAGGCGAGGGTGAGCTGCGTGAACACGAGCGCGAATCCCTCGACCGCCGTCGCCCAGACGGCGTCGGCCGCGGGATCGGATCCGAGCCGTCGGGCGACCTCCTCGGCGCTCGTCTCGGACCCCGACGCGGCGAGATACCGCGTCGCGATGCCCTTGCCCGAGGCGTAGACGTCGAGGCAGCCGCGCTGCCCGCACGCGCACGGTTCGCCATCGGGGAAGACGGGGATGTGGCCGATCTCGCCGGCGGTGCGCGTCGCGCCCGCCCAGACCTCCCCGGGCAGGCAGACGGCGGCCGAGATGCCGGTGCCGACCGGGACGACGAGGCTGGAGGAGAAGTCGCGGGCCGCCCCGAACAGGCTCTCGGCGAGGCCCGCGCCCCGACCGTCGTGCCCGAGCCGGGCCGGCCGGCCGGTGGCGGCGGAGACCCGCTCGGGGATGGGGTACCCCGCGAGGTCGAGGTTGGAGGCGAAACCGACGACGCCGCGATCCTCGTCGACGGTGCCCGGAGTCAGGATGCCGATCCCGGCGATCCCCGGGAGCCGCGAGACGAGACGCTCCGCGATCGACTCGAGCTGCGGGACGGTCGCGGGGACGGTCGGCTCCGCCGTCCGGTCGACGACGGTGCCGGCCTCGTCGATCACGAGGCTCTTGATGGAGGAGCCGCCGACATCGATCCCGGCGTAGAGCGCGCTCACGGAGCGACGACCAGCGCGGTGAGCGCGGGATCCTGCATCCCGGCGTCGAACGGGAACATCGGTCGAAGGATCCGGTGGTGGCCGAGGCGCACCAGATCCTGATCCACCCCGCCGGGGGTGAGCGCCATCATCCAGTCGGCCTGCGTCTCGTAGAGGTCGGGCTCGAGGTATCCGATCTTCACGACGACCACGTCGGCCCGGCGGATGTCGATGCCGAGCCGCTCGAACTGCGCGTACTCGGTGTACTGGTTGCGATTGCTCGTGACGATGACCCGCAGGCCGCCCACGCGGATCACGGCGGTACGGCCGCCGCGCGGATCGTCGCGGAGCACGTCGACGGTGCCGACGAGGAGCTGCGGTCCGGGCGCTCGGGTGTCAATGCGGCCGCCGACCTCGATCTCCACCTCGGCGCCTTCGCCCGCGGCCCATGCCTCCGCGACTGCGGCGGGATCGACGACGGAGGCGTGAACGACGTCGAGCTCGCCGGAGCGTGCCGGTTCCCAGACGAGCAGCGCGGCGAGTGCGACCGTGACGTCGTCGGCACCGCCGGCACCCGGGTTGTCGCCCGAATCCGAGATGAAGTAGGGACGGGCCGCGGTGCGCCCGTGCTCGAGGCAGTCCTCCATCGAGGCGACGGGCGCGACGAACTCGAACGCGTCGCGTACAGCCCAGAACCGTTCGGCGAGCAGCTTCGCCTGAGCTTCCACGTCTTCCGCGTCGTCCCCGGTGACCACCACGGCCGCCGTGCAGCGCGGCTGATCCGCCCAGGCGAACCCGACCCAGATGGCGGCGTCGAGGATCCCCGGGCGGGACTCGATCCCGGGCAGCATGCCGTAGAGGCTCTTCGCCGGTTCCATCCGCGTCGACGTCTTCTCGCCGGGCAGCAGGATCGGGACGTGGACGAGCGCCTTCACCGGCTTGCCGGATCCGGCCACCACACGGTCGACGAGGTTGCGGGCGGCGCGCTCGCGCGACTCCCACGCGTCCTCGTGCGGCGCCATGCGATAGCAGGTGAGCAGGTCGCAGCCGGCGAAGAGCACTTCGGACACGTTGCCGTGGAGGTCCATCGACGCCGACACGAGCGGTGCTTCGCCGATCACTCCGCGGATCGCGGTGATGAGGTCGCCCTCGGCATCGTCGAGCCCGGGCACGCTCATGGCTCCGTGGATGTCGAAGAAGAGGGCGTCGAGATCGGACGCGGCGGCGAGGCCGTCGAGGATCTCCTGCTTCCAGGCGGCATAGGCGGCCGGATCCACGACCCCGCCGGGCAGCGCGCGGGCGTGCAGGATCGGCACCCACTCGACGGCGGAGGCCCAGTCGCCGTCGATCCAGTCGTAGCGCGCGAGCAGCTCGGCTCCACGGGTGACCTCGAAGTCGGCCGCGGTCGACGTGTAGGGGGTGAACGTCGAGCTCTCGATGTGGATGCCGCAGATCGCGATGCGGGGACGGCTCATGCGTGTGCTCCTCGTGCGTTGAGAAAGACGCTCGTGGCCTCGGCGAGGCCCCAGAGCGCGGAGTCGGTGCCGGCGAGAGACTTCTCGACCGCGGTGTGCTCCATGACGGACTGGAGGCAGCGCTCGTGCAGCGACTGCCGAACGCCGCCGACGAACGCGTCGACGGCGGAGAGCGTCCCGCCGATGATCACGGCGTCCGGCGCCAGGAACGAGACGGTGTGCGACAGCGCGATACCGAGGTTGACGCCGGCGCTCCGGATCATCGTGACGACCTGAGCGCTGCCGTCGAGCGCGGTCTCGATCAGGGCGTCGTTGCTCGGGAGCGCGAGTCCCTGCGCGCGGAGCTCCCGCCGGATGGATTCCGCCGAGGCGATGGTGTCGAGGCAGCCGGTGTTGCCGCACTGGCAGGGGCGATCACCGCCCGCGGGGACGGGGACGTGGGTGACGTCGCCGGCCAGCCCGTGCGCGCCGCGGCGGGGAGCGCCGTTCTCGACGAAGGCCCCGCCGATGCCCGATCCGGCCTTCACGTAGATGTAGTCCCCGAGCGCGCTCGGGGCTCCCGAGGTGGCCCGTCGGTAGGCGCTCTCTCCGCTCGCGCCGATCCTCGCGTCGTTCTCGACCACGACCGGCAGCTCGGACCACTCGCGCATCGCCTCCGGCACGGTGCAACCGTTCCAGCCCGGCATGCGGCTCGGCCCGACGACGGTGCCGGTCTGCGGGTCGACGGGCCCGGGCAGCGCGATGCCGTATCCGGAAATCTCGGTTCCGCTGCGCTCCGCCAGCTCCTCGCCGCGCTCGACGAGGGTGCGCAGGATGGTCGTGGGTCCCTCGGCGATGTCGATGTCGAATCGGTTCACGTGCGAGACGCGGCCACCGCGGTCGGCGAGGCCGAAGCGCGCTCGGTGCGCGCCGAGCTCGACGACGAGCGCGCGCTCGCGGCTGTTCGCGGGGAGCAGGATCGATCCCGGGCGGCCGCCGGTCGACGCGGTGTCGCCGCCCTCCTCGAGCAGTCCGTTCAGGAGCAGCCGGTTGACGATCCCGGTGATGGTCGACGGTGCGAGCCCGGTCTGCCTGGCGAGCGCCGCGCGGGTGGTGGCTTGACGGGACGCGACGAGACCCAGGACATCGTCGTCCGAAGATCGGTTCATTCGGGACATCACCACTTCCTTCGTGGTTGGAGTGCAATATAACGAGTGCGTCACCGAGGTTGACAGTTTTTGCCTCGATGAGGCTAGGCTACCAATCGCGTCGAATAATTCAATGGCGTAGAAAGAATTACGTAGTAAGTACTCTTACTTCGCATTAATGTCGGATCCGAGGCACGTGGACGTGCGTCGGAACCGGCGCATCCAACGAGGGATGCTCGGTTCGCGGGTGTCTCCGCAACCGGGTGAATGGAGAACCCATGAAACGAATGTCATCGCGCGTGCGCAAGGCCCTCATCGGTCTCGCGGCGATCGCGGCGCTCGGGCTCACGGCCTGCAGCGGGGCCGGCGGAGGAGCCGGGAACGCATCGGCGGCGAAGGACACGGTCACGATGGCCTTCCGCACGCCGAACTGGATCCTGCCGATCTCGGCGCCCGGATTCACTCAGGGCGAGAACGCGATCTTCGGCACCGCGCTCTACCGTCCGCTGTTCAACTACGACCTGAACGGCGACTCGAAGTACTCGATCTTCGACGAGAAGTCGCTCGGCACCACTCCCGAGTTCTCGGCGGACGGCCTCACGATGACGATCAAGCTGAAGGACGCCAAGTGGTCCGACGGCGAGGCGATCACCACGCGGGACGTCGAGTTCTGGTGGAACCTGGTGAAGAACAACACCGACAAGTGGGCCTCGTACCGCGAGGGCGGATTCCCCGACAACGTCTCGGCGTTCACCGTCGTCGACGAGAAGACCTTCTCGCTCACCACGAAGCAGAAGTACTCGCCGTCGTGGTTCGTGGGGAACCAGCTGAACAAGATCTCGGTGATGCCGCAGCACGTCTGGGATCGCACCGAGGCAGGCGGGAAGGTCGGCGACTACGACCGCGACAAGGCCGGGGCCGTCAAGGTCTTCGACTTCCTCACCGCGCAGTCGAAGGATCTCTCCACCTACGCCACGAACGACCTCTGGAAGGTCGTCTCCGGTCCGTGGAAGCTCAGCTCCTACGTGCCGAACGGCAAGGTCGAACTGGTCCCCAACGAGAACTACTGGGGCAGCGACAAGCCCGCGCTCAAGAAGGTCGTGCTGCGTCCGTTCACCGGTGACGACGCGCAGTTCAACGTGCTCCGCGCCGGCGAGATCGACTACGGCTACATCCCGGCGGCGAACATCTCCCAGTCCGACTACATGAAGGGCAAGGGCTACACGGTCGCCCCCTGGTACGGCTGGTCGATCACCTACATGCCGCTCAACTTCTCGAACCCGAAGACCGCGCCGGTCTTCAAGCAGGACTACGTGCGCCAGGCGCTCCAGATGCTCATCGATCAGAAGACGATCTCCGAGAAGATCTGGGGCGGGATCGCGGCTCCGACCTGCGGCCCGGTGCCGCAGGATCAGAAGGACATGGGCACGCTCAAGGGCTGCGCCTACGAGTTCGATCCGGCTGGAGCGAAGAAGCTGCTCGAGGATCACGGCTGGAAGGTCGTGCCCGACGGCGCCACGGTCTGCGAGAAGCCTTGCACGGGCGCCGACCAGTGCGGTGAGGGCGTGAAGGCCGGCGCGACGCTGGAGTTCAACCTCGTCTCGCAGTCGGGCTTCGCCGCGACGACCAAGATGATGGCGCAGATCAAGTCCGAGATGTCGAAGGTCGGCGTCGTACTGAAGGTGCAGGAGGTGCCGGACTCCGTGTCGGTCACCCAGCCTTGCGAAGCCGGGAAGGACTGCACCTGGGACATGTCGTTCTTCGGTTCGCAGGGATCCTGGTACTTCCCGGTCTACGCCTCGGGCGAGCGGCTCTTCGCGACCGACGCGCCCGTGAACCTCGGCCGCTACTCGAGCCCCGAGGCCGACAAGCTCATCGAGGCTTCGCAGTTCGCCTCCGACGGGTCGGCGCTGAAGGACTACAACGCCTTCCTCGCCAAGGACCTGCCGGTGCTGTGGATGCCGAACCCGGTGTACCAGGTCTCGGCCTTCAACTCGAAGCTGAAGGGCGTCGAGCCGCAGGATCCGATGAACCTCATGTATCCCGAGGACTGGTCCTGGGCCAAGTAGCCCGCTGAACGGTGGGCACGGGGCGGCGTCGTCGCCCCGTGCCCACCGGCGGATCCGGCGCGGTGCGCCGTGCGTCGTTCGAGGGGCTCCTGCCGGAGCTCCTCGCGAAAGAGAGGTGAGAACCAATGGGTGCGTTCATCCTGAAACGCATCGGGCAGTCGATCGTCGTGGTGTTCCTGGTCACCGTGATCGCCTTCGCGCTGCTGCACGCGCTGCCCGGCGGTGCCGCGCGCGCGACGCTCGGCAAAGATGCGACCCCGGCGCAGATCGAGCAGTTCGACCACGACAACGGCTTCGACCTGCCCCTGCCGCAGCAGTACGCCCGCTACGTCGGCAACCTCGCGCAGGGGGACCTCGGCTACTCGTACAAGCTCAACCAGTCGGTCACCGATGCGATCTCGCAGCGGCTGCCCAAGACGATCCTGCTCTCCCTCATCTCGACGATCCTCGCCATCGCTCTCGCGATCCCGCTCGGCGTCTGGCAGGCGGTGCGGCGGAACCGGGCGCCCGACTACGCGGTGACGGTCGCGGCGATGCTCGCGTACTCGACCCCCATCTTCTTCCTCGGGCTCGTGCTCATCATCCTGTTCTCGCAGGTCTGGCCGCTGTTCCCACCCGAGGCCCCGCAGGGCTACACGGTCGCGGAGGTGCTCTCCGACCCGGTCGCCTTCGTACTGCCCGTCGTCACCCTCGCCATCGTCACCATCGCTTCCTACTCGCGGTACATCCGATCCTCCATGGTCGACAACCTCAACGAGCAGTACGTGCGGACCGCGCGGGCCAAGGGGCTGACCGGGTTCCGGATCGTCTTCGTGCACACGCTGCGCAACGCGCTGTTCCCCGTGATCACGCTGCTCGGGCTCTACATCCCCGCGCTCTTCTCGGGCGCGCTCGTCGTCGAGACGCTCTTCAACTTCAACGGCATGGGCCTGCTCTTCTGGCAGGCCGCGCAGAGCCGGGACTACCCGATTCTGCTCGGAGTGACCATCATCATCGCGATCGCGACGGTGGTGGGCGCGCTCCTGGCCGACATGCTCTACGCCGTCGCCGATCCCCGCGTACGTCTGGCAGGTAAGAAATGAGCAGCGCACCCACCTCGATCGGGGCTCCCGGGGTCCCGCGGCGCCGCGCAGGTCGGCAGAGCGTCTGGCGGCAGGGGGCCGAGGTCTTCCTGCAGAACCGGCTCGCGGCCTTCGGCCTGCTGGCGATCATCCTCTTCGTCCTGTTCTCCTTCGTCGGCCCGCTGTTCTACCCGACCGACCAGGTGCACACCGACCTCGCCAACTCGAACCTCCCGCCGGGGCCGGGGCATCCGCTCGGCACCGACGGGCTCGGCTACGACCAGCTCGGCCGGCTCATGGTCGGCGGGCAGACCTCGATCACGGTCGGCGTGCTCGCGGGCGTCTTCGCGACCTTCATCGGAACGCTGTGGGGTGCCATCGCCGGCTTCATCGGCGGCGCCGTCGACGCCGTGATGATGCGCATGGTCGACGCGCTCATGGCGATCCCGGCGCTGTTCCTGTTCATGCTCATGGCGACGATCGTCACCCCGACCGTGCCGCTGCTGATCATCATCATCGGCGCGCTCGCCTGGCTGGGCCCGGCCCGCCTCGTTCGCGGCGAGACCCTGTCGCTCCGCTCGCGCGAGTACATCATCGCCATGCGGGGCATGGGCGGCGGATCCGGGCGGGCGATCCGCACCCACATCGTGCGCAACGCGATCGGCACCGTCGTCGTGAACGCGACCTTCCAGGTCGCCGACGCCGTGCTCTACGTCGCCTACCTCTCGTTCCTCGGGCTCGGCGTCCCCGCGCCCGCGGCGAACTGGGGCGGCATGCTGTCGACGGGACTCACCGACGCCTACTCGGGCAACTGGTGGCTCATCTACCCGCCGGGCGTCCTGATCATTCTGCTGGTGCTGGCCTTCAACTTCATGGGCGACGGACTCCGCGACGCCTTCGAAGTGCGGCTGAGGAAGAGGTAGTCGTGTTGGAGAAACTGGAACGGCCGGAACTGCTGCGCGTCTCGGGCCTGCGCACCGACATCGCCGTGCGCGGCGGAGAGGTGCACGCGCTCGGCGGGATCGACTTCTCGGTGCGCGCGGGGGAGACCCTCGGCATCGTCGGCGAATCGGGCAGCGGCAAGACGATGACGGCCCTGTCCATCATGGGGCTGCTGCCCGCCGGCGGCGCCGTCACCGCCGGCGAGATCGTGCTCGAGGGCACCGACCTCGTCACGGCGTCGGCGAACGACGTCCGGAAGCTGCGCGGCACCCGGGTCGGCATGATCTTCCAGGATCCGCTGACCTCCCTGAACCCGACGATGACGATCGGTGCGCAGGTGGGCGAGCCGCTGCGCGTGCATCAGGGCGTCGGGAAGCGCGAGGCGCGCGAGCGCACCATCGAGACCCTGCGCCGGGTCGGCATGCCGCGGCCCGAATCGGTCGTCGACTCCTACCCGCATCAGCTCTCGGGCGGCATGCGCCAGCGAGTCATGATCGCGATGGCGCTGATCTGCCAGCCGCGCCTGCTCATCGCCGACGAGCCGACCACCGCGCTCGATGTCACGACGCAGCGGCAGATCCTCGACCTGATCGACGGGCTCCGCGACGAGTTCGACATGGGCGTGATCCTGATCACCCACGACCTCGGAGTGGTCGCGGGGCACACCGACCGCGTGGCCGTCATGTACGCCGGCCAGGTCGTCGAGGAGGCGGACACCGAGCGCCTGTTCGCCGAGCCCCGGCACCGCTACACGAACAGCCTGCTCGCGGCGCTGCCCGAGCACGCGCTCCGCACGGGCGCGCGGCTGTTCTCGATCCCGGGATCGCCGCCCGCGCTCCGCGAGGAGCCGGTGGGCTGCCGATTCGCCGATCGCTGCCGGTGGGCGAGCGAGGTCTGCCGGAGCAGCTCGCCCCTCGCCGAGTCCGAAGCCGGCGGGGAGCACACGTTCTCCTGCTTCCACCCGCGACAGGACGGCGAGTCCATCGCCGTCGCGGATCCGGTGCTGCGCGAGGGGGCTGCGCCCGCGTCCCCGGTCGAGGGCGCCGCCGCGCTCGCGGCCGATGCGGGTGCCGACGCCGTGCTGCGGGTCGAAGCGGTCTCCAAGACCTACGCCGCCGGATCGACCGGGCTCTTCGGCAAGAGCCGCGGAACCGTCTCCGCGGTCGACCGCGTCTCGATCCGCGTCGACCGCGGCCGGACCTACGGACTCGTCGGCGAGTCCGGCTGCGGCAAGTCCACCATGGGCCGGATCATCTCGGCGCTCGAAGCCCCGAACGACGGTGCGGTCGTGCTGTCGGGCACCGACGTGACGCAGGCGAAGGGCGCCGCGAAGGTCCGGGTCCACCAGGACGTCCAGATGATGTTCCAGGACTCCTACGCCGCGATGGATCCGCGCATGCGGATCGACGAGATCCTCTCGGAGCCGCTCAGGATCCAGGGCCTCGGATCGCGGGCCGAGATCGCGGCGCGCATCGAACGGCTGCTCGAGCAGGTGGGCCTCCCCGCCGACGCGCTCGACCGCTATCCGCACGAGTTCTCGGGCGGTCAGCTGCAGCGGATCGGGCTCGCTCGCTCGCTCGCGATGTCGCCCGAGGTGATCGTCGCCGACGAACCGGTGTCCGCGCTCGACGTCTCGGTGCAGGCGCAGGTGCTGAACCTCATGAAGGACCTGCAGGACGACTCCGGGGTCTCGTACGTCTTCATCTCGCACGACCTCGCCGTGGTGCAGTACATGGCGGACCGCATCGGGGTCATGTACCTCGGTCGCATCGTCGAGGAGGGGCCCGCCGCCGAGGTGGTGCAGCGGCCCAAGCACCCGTATACCCGGGCGCTCATCGATGCGATCCCGGTGCCCGATCCCTCGAAGCAGCACGACGACTCGCGGATCCGACTGCACGGCGAGCCGCCCTCGGCCATCGATCCGCCGAGCGGCTGCCGGTTCCGCACCCGGTGCCCGCTCGCAACGGCCGCCTGCGAGGTCGAGCCGGTGCTGGTCGAGGGCGAGCATCGTGTGGCCTGCCACTTCCCGCTCAGCGACGGAGTGCTGGTCCTCGAGGACGCACCGGCCGCGTGAGACGGCGACGGCCCCGGTCGAGCGAGAGCTCGACCGGGGCCGTCGTGGCGGAACCGCCTACTCCGCGTTGGTGATCGTGTACGCGTAGCCCTGCTCGGCGAGGAACCGCTGACGGTTCTGCGCGAAGTCCTGATCCACGGTGTCGCGGGTCACGATCGTGTAGAAGGACGCGGTGGCGCCGTTGCTCTTCGGACGCAGCAGACGGCCGAGGCGCTGCGCTTCCTCCTGACGGGAACCGAAGGATCCCGAGATCTGGATCGCGACCGAGGCGTCCGGCAGGTCCACCGAGAAGTTCGCCACCTTCGACACCACGAGGATCCGATCCTCGCCGGAGCGGAACGACTCGAACAGCCGCTCGCGCTCGTCGACGGGCGTCTGCCCGGTGATGAGGGGCGCGTTCAGCGCCTCCGCCATCGACTCGAGCTGGTCGATGTACTGGCCGATCACGAGCACGCTCTCGTCGGGATGCTTCGCGATGATCTCGCGGGCCACCCGCTGCTTCACCGTCGCGCTCGCGGCGATCCGGTAGCGGTCCTGATCCTCGGCGACCGCGTACTCGAGCCGCTCCGACTCGGGCAGCTCGACCCGGATCTCGAAGCACGCCGCGGGAGCGATGAACCCCTGCGCCTCGATGTCCTTCCACGCGGCGTCGTAGCGCTTCGGCCCGATGAGGCTGAACACGTCGCCCTCGCGGCCGTCCTCGCGCACGAGCGTCGCCGTCAGGCCGATGCGGCGGCGGGCCTGCAGCTCGGCCGTCAGCTTGAACACGGGGGCGGGGAGCAGGTGCACCTCGTCGTAGACGATGAGACCCCAGTCGTGCGCGTCGAGCAGCGACAGGTGCGCGTACTCGCCCTTCCGGCGGCTCGTGAGGATCTGGTAGGTCGCGATCGTGACCGGCTTGACTTCCTTGACCTGACCCGAGTACTCGCCGATCTCGTCCTCGGTGAGTGAGGTGCGGCGCAGCAGCTCGGACCGCCACTGGCGCGCCGACACCGCGTTCGTCACGAGGATCAGGGTCTTCGCACCCACCGCGGCCATGGCCCCGGCGCCCACGATGGTCTTGCCGGCGCCGCAGGGGAGCACGACGACGCCCGAGCCGCCCGCGTGGAACTTCTCGACCGCCGCGCGCTGGTAGTCGCGCATCTGCCAGCCGTCCTCGGCCAGCTCGATGTCGTGCGGATCGCCGGGCGTGTAGCCGGCGAGATCCTCCGCGGGCCAGCCGCGGGCCACGAGCTGCTGTTTGAGCTCGCCGCGCGCCCACGCCTCGACGGGGAACGTCAGCTCGTCGATGCGGTTGCCGAGCAGCGGAGCGATCTTCTTCGCGCTCGAGACCTCCCGCAGGATCATCGGCTCGTCGGAGCGCAGCACGAGCTCGCCCGCGCGGTCGCCGTCGGCGATGCGCTCGATGGTGAGGCGCCCGTAGCGCTGCATGGTGTCGGAGATCTCGCCGGCGACCCCGCTCGGCACGGGGAACTTCGCGTACCGGTTGAGGGTGTCGAGGATCTCGGCGTCGGTGTGGCCGGCCGCGCGGGCGTTCCAGAGCCCGAGCCGGGTGATGCGATAGGTGTGGATGTGCTCGGGGGCGCGCTCCAGCTCCGCGAAGACGGCGAGCGCGTGGCGCGCCTCCTCCGCGTCGGGGTGCGCGACCTCGAGCAGGACGGTCTGGTCGCTCTGCACGATGAGGGGGCCGAGGGTCATAACCATCCAGTTTACGCGCCTCGGGCGAACGCCGGGAGGGGTTCGCTCAGGGCCGGATCAGTCGAGGATCTCGACGCCCGTGATCGCGGAGACGGGCAGGGTGCGCTCCACCCCCGCGGTCTGATCGCTCGCGCGCAGCCGCCCGCCCGAGAGCGAGGCCGGGAGCAACCGGAACGTGCGGACGTCGGACCCCGCGGCGGCGGTGATCTCGATCGCCCGCTTCTCGCGGATCGCCAGCTCGATGCGCCGGGTCCACTCGCCGGAGCCCGGCTGCTCGGCGCCGGCGAGCACGCGGTCGACCAGTTCGGCGACGGCGGGGTGCGGCCCGCGGGCGAGCGATCCGGTGGTGGGCGCGGGTTCGCCGCCCGGCTCCGATCCGTCGTCGGCGGCGGAGGTGGCGGCCGGTGCCGGTGCCGGTGCCGGTGCTGGGACGACGGTGCCGGGTTCCGCGGGTGCGGCGGGCGCCGCATCGGGATCCGATCCAGCGATGGCCGCGTAGCGCGCGTCGACCAGCGCCGCGAGCACGTGCTCCGGACGCAGGCGGGAGAGCAGCACGTAGGCGAGCGCGCCGGGATCCCGCTGCAGCTGCAGGTGCAGGAGCGCTCGATCGACGAGCATCGCGTCGCCGACCGCGGGGTCCGCGACCCGGACGCGGGTGCGGCTGGTCCCGGCGAAGACGATCACGCTGCCGTGCTTGGATTCCACGTCCGAGAGCAGGAAGTCGAGGGGCTGCGGGATCCCGGTGAGCGAGAGCCGGTCCAGCAGCGCCCGCGCATCGGCGATGCCGACTCCGCTCTCGAGCGCGCGCCCGAGCGACGACGGGGTGATCCGGAGGCTCGAGGCGACGCCGAGCTGCTCGATGTCGGCCACCCCGAACAGGGCCGCCTCATCGTCGGGCGAGAGCGGGCCGGGAACGATGATGCTCAGGTCGGGCTGCACGTAGACGCCCGGAGCGATCGGGGGCAGCGCGGCGCGGATGCTCGCGAGCGGATCCTCGGGATCCGAAGCGAGGTCGGGATCGCGCTCGAGGAGAGCGGACGCGATCGGCGTCAGGGTCCCGTCGACGGTGAAGCCCAGATCCTCCGCGGCGTCCGCGAGAGCGCGCGCGTCGGCGAGGCGGGTCTCGGACAGCAGCGGGAACTCGACCGGCAGGACCTCGTCCACGGCCGTGCCGAGCGCGCTCTCGGAGATCCGCAGGGCGGTGGCCAGCGGTCCCGAGATGCGCTCGGCGAGCGCCTCGGCGAGTGCGAGCCAGCGCTCCGCGTGCGGGAGCCCGAGCCACGCGATCCCCGCGGGGGACACCGCGAAGCGATCGCCGTGCGCCGCCGAGACCACTCCGTGGATCAGGCCAGCGGATCGCAGCATCTCGACCACGCGCTCGGCCTGCTCGTGACCGGTGCGCAGTGCTTCGGCGAGGGTCTTCACCCCGGTCTGCGAGGTGCCGCCGCGGCGGTTCCGCTTGACCGGTTCGAGGGCGAGGGCGCGCAGCGCCGCTGCGGCGCGCTGGGTGGTGGTCTGCGCGGCACCGAACCAGGCCGCGGAGGTCGGTTTGCGCGGCCCGGTCCGGGACGGGACCGGGACGGATCGCTCCAGACGCTCCTGCGCGTCGGAGGAGTCGATCAGGATCCGCAGCTGATCGGCGACCTCGTCGAGCGGGACCGGTTCGGTGCGGGGGAGGACGTCGTTCCCGGGCTGCGCGGCGAGCCCCGCGAGGCCCAGCGCGAGAACGGAGTGCCCTGCAACCTCCTGCTCGGGACCGGGACCGGGACCGGGATCGGAATCGGCGGACGACGCCGTCGTGAGCGCGAGCAGTGCGCGGATACCCGATCGGTCGAGGGTCTCGAGCGCGCGCGCGACGGAATCCGGGCGGAGCAGCTCCAGCGCCAGACTCAGCGGATCGCGGACCGCGGCGGGGTTCGGGACCCAGCGGCGCTCGAGCAGCGCGGTCAGATCGGCGCGCTCCATTCCCGCGATCGACGCGGCAAGGGGGAGCGACCCGCTCATGCTGCGGCTACTTCCCGTCGCCCCGTCGCTGCGCCGCGCTGCGGCGGCGCATGCTGACGATCAGCAGGACCATGAGGAGGACGAAGCCGACGGGCAGGCCCACGTAGGCGACCCAGGCGACGAACACGAAGAAGCCGTGGGCCAGGGCGAAGCGGTCGACGAGCCCGATGATGAGGGTCGTGAGGTAGGACACCACCGCGAGCGCGATGAGCGACAACGAGGAGTATGCGAGAACGCGCTCGAGGCGAGTGGGCTGGGTGGCATCTGCGGACATCCTCACCAGAATACCCCGGACCGGAGCACGACGCCCGCCCCTACCCCGAGCGGGATGCGGATGCTCCCGGCGACGGTCGGCGCCACGGCCTAGACTGGAGGGCACGATACGGCGCCGCGACCGGCGCGATCGGAACACGTGCCGGTGGCCGAGAGCCGCCGAGAGAAGAGGGACGACACATGCCGAGCGGCAAGGTCAGGTTCTACGACGAGGAGAAGGGCTTCGGCTTCATCCAGGGCGACGACGGGCAGCAGGTCTACCTGCACGCGTCGGTGATCCCGGACGGCGCCGACATCGCCGCGGGCACCCGACTCGAATACGGGATCGCCGACGGGCGCCGCGGCCCGGCCGCGCTGTCCGTCCGCGTGATCGACACTCCCCGTCTCGCCCGTCGGGGCAACCGCAAGTCGGCCGACGAGATGTCGGTCATCATCGAGGATCTCGTCAAGCTGCTCGACGCGGTCGGCGGGCGTCTCAAACAGGGGCAGTACCCCGAGCGGGCCCAGTCGCGCCAGATCGCCACCATGCTGAAGAAGGTTGCGGAGGACTTCGATGTCTGACCTGGACCCGACGACCGAGGAATCGGTCGAGGCCGTCGAGACCGGAGAGCGCTCCGAGACCGTCGAAGCGCCGGCCACCGACCCGGAGGCCGCGGTCGAACCGGCCGCGCCTGCGGTCGATGCTGAGCCCGCGTCGGACGACGAGCCTGCCGTTGACACCGAGCCTGCCGCGGACCCCGCACCGGTGACCGAGGTGCCGGAGGCGCCCATCGAGCCCGATCCGGTGCTGCTCGCCGCGCGCGACCGCGCGCGCGAAGCGCTCGCCGAGATCACCGACCCGAAGACGATCGGTGCGGACGAGGGGCACGAGGTCCACGGCGAGCACGTGCTCTCCCTGTTCTTCGAGTGCCGCCTGGCGGGCTACCCGGGGTGGCACTGGACCGCGACGCTGGCCCGCGTCGACGAGACCTCCGAGATCAACGTGCTCGAGGTCGAGCTCCTTCCCGGTGCGGGAGCGGTGGTCGCCCCCGAGTGGGTGCCCTGGTCCGATCGCCTCGCGCAGTACCGCGAGACCCAGGCGAAGCAGGCCGCCGACGAGGCCGCAGCCGCCGAGGACGCGGCGGAGGAACTGGCCGAGGAGGACGAGCTGGATCCCGAGCAGGATCCGATGGAGAACGACTTCAGCGATTTCGACGACGAGATCGACGGCGTCGACCTCGAATCCGACGAGGACGACGAGGACTCGGACGACGAGGACGACGCCGGCTTCGACGATGACGACCTGGACGACGACGAGGACGACGAGTTCGACCACCTCGACGACGACTCGGATCACGACATCGAGACGCTGACGGGCATCGCGGACGGCTCCGACGACGAGGAGTGACCGCGGCTGACGCTGCTCGAGGCCGGCACCCGGAAGGGTGCCGGCCTCCTCTGTTTTCCCCTCCCTCGTCGTCGTGCGATCGGATCCCGGTCGTGTCCGAGACGCCTCCCGGGGCGTCGAGCGCGCACGGTCCGCATCCGGAACTTCCCGCTGACCAGCACTGCTGCAGAAATACGTAATTTGCACGGATGCTCCGCCCGCCCCCGCGTCACTAGGTTCAACGCGACAGCAACCAGGGGCGTTTGCACTGCAGGGGGAAGAACTGCATGCGGAGCACACCGCCCTTCTGCCGAAGGGGGCGGACGATGCATGCTCAACGGGGACCGAACACGGCCGGCGGCCGCGGACTGCGGCGGATCGCGGGTCTCGCCGCCGCTGCAATGCTGCTGCTCCTCGGAGCAGGGCCGCTCCTGATCGCGTCCTCGTCACCCGCCCAGGCCGAGGAGACATCCGCACCGACTGAGCAGGCGTCGGACGCATCCGCCGAGGCACCGAGCACATCGCCGAGCCCGACTTCGACGCCGACCGCAACGCCGGCACCGACCGCAACGCCGGCCCCGACCTCCGCGCCGCCGGAGCCCACGAGCGGGACGCCCGCGACGCCCGGATCCGGTGGCTCCGGCGCTGACCCGAGCAGCGATCCCGCGACCCCGACGCCGACCCCGACGCCGAGCACGACCCCAACGCCGAGCACGCCCGCGGTCCCGACCGCCAAGGCATCCGCAGCCCGCTCAGAGATGGCGCCGGCGGCGCTCGGCCCCGACGGGCCAGGGGTCGCCCCGCCCTACGTGTACTGGAACCTGAAGGACGGCCAGAGCAGCGCGCTCGTCGGCGGGGCGACGTTCTCGATCCAGGGTCCGCGCACGGGCACCTCCAACGATGGGAACACCAACGGATGGACGGGTGCGGCGGTCTCCGTAGTCGACAACACCGGACAGCCCGGATACTCGGGACTCGACCTCGATCCCGATCCCGGCGAGTTCGTCGTGAAGGGGCTGCGCACCACGGGCGGCGAGCAGACGGTGCGGGCCACCGCCCGATACCGCGTGCAGCAGATCGCGGCCCCGGCCGGCTATTCGACCGGGTTCGATCAGACCTGGCGGCTGATCCCGGCGGTGAGCAACAACTCGGCGACCCCGGCGACGACCGCCTGGGTCGGTCAGACCTACGACTTCGGAACCTTCCTCAACGACGCGATCCTGCCCGCCGTGATCACGGTCAAGGTCGGCGCCGATCGCACCGGTGTCAGCGGAGTCACCGGGCTCGCGGGTGTCGCCCTCGTGCTCAACACGGGCACCGGGTCGCCGAGCGGGACCCGGCCGGACGGCGTCGCCGGGTCGGGTACCGGATGGGCCCGATGCGTCTCCGACGCGAACGGCGACTGCGTCTTCAACGTTCCGAATACCGAGGTCGGCGGCGCGAACCGCGACCAGCGGTACTGGGTCGTGCAGCAGTCCGTGCCCTCCGGCTGGTACGCGAATCCGCAGCTGCGCACCGGAGGACCGAGCGGCGACGGCATTGCCGAGAACTACGTCTTCCGCACCGGCACCCTGCTGCGGTCGGGGACGACCTACTCCTCGACCTCGTCGTTCATGTACTCCACCTCCGATTCGCTGAGCACCGCTTCGGGCGGGATCTGGCAGCAGTCGCGGGTCAACCCGGCGGCGCTGCAGACCTGCGGCACCGATATCGCGCTCGTCCTCGACCTCTCGGGCTCGGTCGCCGACTCCGAGGGCGACCTGAAGGCGGCCGCGAACACCTTCGTCAACGCTCTGGTCGGGACCCAGTCGCGGATGTCGCTGTTCTCCTTCTCGTGGGACTCCCCGGCGAGCGGGGCGACGCAGAACTACCCGACGCTCACCCCGGTCGCCACGCAGGCCCAGGCCGACGCCTTCAAGGCCCGGTACTCGGGTTGGAGCGCCGCCGGCGGCACCAACTGGGATCGCGGACTCGCGTCCGTCGCCTCGGCGAACACCCCTGGGAACCGGTTCGCGGTGACCGTGGTGATCACCGACGGGAACCCGACCGCGTTCGGCCCCAACACGGGGCAGGGCGGAACGACCAACCGCTTCGTTGAGACCGAGAACGGGATCTTCTCGGCGAACGCGCTGAAGGCCAGCGGTTCGCGCGTCATCGCTTTCGGCGTGGGAGCCGGCGCCAACGGCACGAACACCGCGCTCAACCTGCGAGCCATCTCGGGTCCGACCAAGGGGTCCGACTACTACCAGACCACCGACTACGCGTCGGTCGGGAGCACGCTGCGTCAGCTCGCGCTCGGCGCCTGCGCGAGCAACGTCACCGTCACCAAGATGATCGTCCCCGGAACGGCGGCCCCCGGATCCATCGCCGGCGCGACGCCGGCACCGGCGGGCTGGCGGTTCGACGCGAGCGCGGCCGATACCGGTGTGACGCTGCCGAGCCCGGCCGATCGCACGACCATCGCGGACGGCACGGGAACGGTGGCCTTCCCGCTGAGCTTCGGCGCCGGGGTGTCGACGGGCGGGGTGACCTTCACCGAGACGCAGCAGCCCGGCTACACGCTGGTCCCCGTCGGCGGGCACAACGCGGTCTGCACCAACCTGACGACGAACACCGCGGTCGTGCCGAAGCAGGACCCGACGAACGGCTTCCGCATCGACGCACCGAGCGGGCAGAGCGTCAACTGCATCGTCTACAACCGAGCCCCGAACCCGGCGGCGACGGTCAGCGCGACCAAGACCTGGATCCTGAAGGATGCCGGCGGTGGGAGCCAGACCTTCCACCTCCCGGGGGACGAGCAGACGCTCCCGGCCGGGCTCTCGGGCCAGCTGACGCTGCAGGCCGGCGGGGATCCCGCTCCGATGAACCAGGGGTGGGGCGTCCCGCGCAGCGGGCTCCAGCAGGGCGCGTCCGTGACCCTCGGGGAGAACGCCTCCGTCGACCCCGCGAAGCTGCCCGGCTGCATCATCACCTCGCAGCGCGTGACTCAGGCGAACGGCACCGGCGTCTCCGCGACGCTGCCGTACCAGGCGACGCTCGCGAGCGGCGCGAACACCTTCGAATTGACCAACGAGGTGACCTGCACGAGTCGCCTCACCCTGGTGAAGCTGGTCTCGAACACGCACGGAGGCACCGGATCCGCCGCCGACTGGACGCTCTCGGGCATCGGAACGGGCCCCGGCGCGAGCAGCGTGACCGGAACCACGGGCGCGACCGGAACCGTCGCACCCGGCGACTACACCCTGAGCGAGAGCGGCGGGCCGAGCGGATACCAGGCCGGCGCCTGGAGCTGCGTGAGCGGCGGAAATCCGGTCCCCGCGGTCCTGGGCATCGTCCACGTGGGGCGCGGCGCGCAGGTCACCTGCACCGTCACGAACTCCGACCTGCCCGGCGCGGTGAAGTGGAGCAAAGTCGCGAAGGGGACTACTGAGCTGCTCGCCGGTTCCGTCTGGCGGATCGTCGGCCCCGCCCCCTCGACCGCGGCGGTCACGGTGACCGACTGCACCGGTTCCCCGTGCACCGGTGCAGACACCGACCCCGCTGCGGGCCGCTTCGCCCTCACCGGGCTCGCCTGGGGCAGCTACACGGCGACCGAGACGACGGCCCCTCCCGGGTACATCGGCGGGGCGACCTTCGCCTTCGCGGTGAACGCGTCCAACGCCGGCACGGTCATCGACCGGGGCGCCATCGCGAACGATCCGCAACCGGGAGTGGCGCTCCCGCTCTCGGGCGGATCGAGCACCGATGCGTTCATGATCGCGGGCGGCGGGACGGCGGCGATCGCCGCGATCGTCGCGGCGCTCGTCTGGCGCAGGACCCGCAGGCAGGAGGCGGACGCATGACCACCGCAGCCGAACCGAGCGGCGAGCTCCCGGCCCGCCGCTCCCCGAGATCAGCAGAAGACCACCGGCGACTCGAACACCGCCGCGAGGAGAGGAACACCACCATGAGTCAACAGAGCTGGGGGCGGCGCGCACGGCGCCCATTCGTCGCCGCGCTCGCGGTCGCACTCGCCGTTCTCGGCGCGGCGGCCGGTGGCGCGGCAGCGCAGGCCGCCGACGAACCGAGCCCCGCGAACATCACGGGCACCACGGGAACGTTGGTCATCCACAAGCACGCGGGCAACCCGTCCACCGCGGGCAACGGGCGGGCGATCAGCGATCCCGCCCAGGTCACCGCGCTCGGCAGCGGACTCGGCGGTGTCGTGTTCAGCGTGCAGCGCGTCACCTCGGGCGGCACCCCGATCGACCTCACCACCGCCGCAGGTTGGGACCTCGCGACGCAGGCGACGCTGCCGCGCGTGCAGGGCCACACCGACGGCTTCGACGTGTTGGCGCAGACCACGGCGACCACGCTCCCCGACGGCTCCGCGACGATCCCGAACCTGCCCTACGGCCTCTACCTCGTCACCGAGACCTCCCCGGGCCCCAACCCGGTCGTCTCGCCGGGGCAGCCGTTCCTGGTCTCGGTGCCCTACCCCAGCAGCACCGACAGCACCTGGCTCTACACGGTGAACGTCTACCCGAAGAACAAGCTGAACACCACGACGCCCGAGAAGACCGTGAGCGATCCGAACGCCCCCGTGCTCGGATCGACCGTGCACTGGACCATCACCGCACCCATCCCCGAACTCGCTGCGGGTGACACCTACCGCAAGTTCGTCGTGACGGACCAGCTCGACCCCAGGCTCACGCTCACGGGAGCCGTGCTCACCCTCGACGGTGCTCCGCTCGTCGCAGGCACCGATTACACCCTGAGCCCGACGACGCTCCCGGCGGCTTCCGGACCGAACGTGGTGATCACCTTCACCGCCACCGGCCTCGGCAAGCTCGCGGGGAAGACCGCGGTCGGCGTCGACCTCGCCACCACCGTCGACTCCCTGGGCGACGGCAAGATCACCAACACCGCGTTCGTGAACGTCAACGACTCGGTCCGTCAGACCGGCACTCCGCAGACCAACTGGGGTCCGCTCCAGATCATCAAGGTCTCGGCCGCCGACACGAGCAAGACCCTGGCCGGCGCGCAGTTCACCCTGCACGAGACCAAGGGCGGCCCGCAGGTGGGCGGAGTGCTCAACACCGACGGGCAGGGCAGGATCTCGGTCGCCGGACTCTGGGTCGGCAACGGGGGCACGCTGACCCGCAGTTACTGGGTGCACGAGACCCAGGCACCGGCCGGGTACGCGCTCCCCGCGGGGGATGCGGCCTGGACCCAGGTGACCGTCACCGCGGGCGACGCGGCGAGCGTGGTCCCGGTGCAGGTGCAGAACGCGCAGCAGAACGGCCCGAACCTGCCGCTCACCGGCTCGACCGGAACGGCGATGTTCCTGGGCGGCGGAGCCGCGCTGATCCTCGCGGCTGCCGGAGGGGCCATCGTGCTCGCCCGACGCCGCCGCTCGGCGGCCGAGTAGCACCCCGGAGAGGCCCGGTGCGGGACTTCGGTCCCGCACCGGGCCCGCACGAACCCCACGAGCGGAGGAGGACGCGATGATCACCGACACCCGAGTCGCGCCCGACCCCGCCTCGGGTACCCCCGCGTCCCACGGGATCGACCGCGCTCGCCGCAGGAGCCCGTGGGGTGCGCTCGTCGCGGGGCTCATCGGACTGGTCGGGCTGTTGGTGCTGCTCTATCCGAGCACGGCCGCCTGGTGGTCCCAGTACACCGAGTCCCAGGTGATCCAGCAGCTGAGCGGCTCCTCCGAGGGGACGCCGCGGAACGCGCTCGACGGTGAGCTGCAGCGGGCGCGCGCGTACAACTCGGCGCTCGTGGGCGGAGCGCTGCTCGCGCCGAACACGAACGTCCCCACCGGAACCGGGGTCGAGGGCGGAACGGACCCCTACTCGGACCTGCTCCGTGCGGATGCCGACGGTGCGATGGGTCGGCTGCGGATCCCGGCGATCGCGGTGGACCTGCCGATCTACCACGGGACTTCGGACGACACGCTCGCGCGAGGCGTCGGGCATCTCGAGGGAACGTCGCTTCCCGTCGGCGGCGAGTCCCAGCACTCCGTGCTGACCGCGCATCGGGGCCTCGCGAGCTCCGAACTCTTCACGAACCTCGACCGGCTGAAGGCCGGAGACACGTTCACCATCGAAGTGTTCGGCGAAGTCCTCTCGTACCGGGTGTTCGATACCCGGGTCGTCGACCCGAGCGAGACCCGGACCCTGGCGCCGGTCTACGGGAAGGACCTCGTGACGCTCGTCACCTGCACGCCGCTCGGGATCAACACCCAGCGGATCCTGGTGACGGGGGAGCGGATCTCCCCGACCCCCGTTGCTGACCTGGCTCGCGCCGGTGCGCGGCCCGATGTGCCGGGCTTCCCCTGGTGGGCGGCCGGGCTGCTGCTCGGGCTCACGGTCATCGGCGGCTATCTGTGGGGCGTCCTCCGCGGAGGACACGGAAGACGACCATCGCACGTCCAACCCCTGGCGGAAGGCGATGGCCCCGAGGATCGCGCGAATGCCGAGCTCGTTCGCTCGCGCACCTCGGTCGGCGGAAGGAGTCGTGCGTCGGAGCGGTGAGGCCTTCCCTCGCCGCTCCCACCGACCGGATTCCGCCGGTGCCGGGCTCGTGGTCCCCCTGCGAGTCCGGCACCCGCCCGCCGGGTTCAGCCCAGGCGCTCGAGCACGTAGTCGATGCTCGCGGTGAGCGCGCGCACGTCGTCGGGCTCGATCGCGGTGAAGGTCGCGACGCGCAGCTGGTTGCGGCCCAGCTTGCGGTACGGCTCGGTGTCGACGATGCCGTTCGCGCGGAGCGCGGCCGAGATCGCGGACGCGTCCACCGAATCCTCGAAGTCGATCGTGACGACGACGTTCGAGCGGTGCGCGGGGTCCGCGACGAACGGGGTCGCGACCGAGGTGCGCTCGGCCCAGTCGTAGAGCACGGCTGCGGACTCGGCGGTGCGGGCAGCAGCCCATGCGAGGCCGCCGTTGGCGTTGATCCAGCGCACCTGCTCGTCCATCAGCGCCAGCGTCGAGAGCGCGGGGGTGTTGAGGGTCTGGTCCTTGCGCGAGTTCTCGATCGCGCCCGCCAGGTTCAGCGTCTCGGGGATGTAGCGGCCCGAGGCGGTGACCCGCTCGATCCGCTCGATCGCGGCCGGCGAGACGAGGGCGAACCAGATGCCGCCGTCGGAGGCGAAGTTCTTCTGCGGCGAGAAGTAGTAGACATCGGTCTCGCTCGCGTCGAAGTCGAGGCCGCCCGCGCCGCTCGTGGCGTCCACGACGGTCAGCGCGCCGGCGTCGCCGTGCACGCGCTTCACCTCGGCCATCACGCCGGTGGAGGTCTCGTTGTGGGGGTACGCGTAGACGTCGATGCCCTCGACGGCCTCGGCCTGCGCGCGCGAGCCGGCATCCGCGGTGCGCACGTCGGGATCCTGGAGGAACGGTGCGGCCTGGGCCGCCTTGGCGAACTTCGCACCGAACTCGCCGAAGGCGAGGTGCTGGCTGCGCTGCTCGATGAGCGAGTGGACGGCCGAATCCCAGAACGTGGTCGCTCCGCCGTTGGCGAGCAGGATCTCGTACCCCTCGGGCGCGCGGAACAGTTCCGCGAGGCCGGCGCGCACGCTGCCGACCAGGTTCTTCACGGGCGCCTGGCGGTGCGAGGTGCCGAGCACCCCGGGCTGCAGGGTGGCGAGGAAGTCGAGCTGTTCGGTGCGGACCTTCGAAGGGCCGCAACCGAAGCGACCATCGGCGGGCAGGAGCGAAACGGGGATCGTGATGTCGGCCATGACGCGATTCTATCCGCGCACGGACACGGCCCGAGGCGTCGGAGACGCCGCATTGCACCGCGCTCATGTCATAGGCTGGAGGTCGCGAGCGACGAGGAGGAATGCCGATGGCCGATCTCATTGACACGACCGAGATGTATCTGCGCACGATCCTCGAACTGGAGGAGGAGGGCATCGTCCCCCTGCGCGCACGGATCTCGGAACGGCTCGGCCACTCCGGTCCGACGGTGTCCCAGACGGTCGGCCGCATGGAGCGCGACGGCCTGGTCGTCGTCTCGGGCGACCGGCATCTCGAGCTGACGGCCGACGGCCGCACCAAGGCCGTGCACGTGATGCGCAAGCACCGGCTCGCCGAACGGCTGCTGGCCGACGTGATCGGACTCGAGTGGGAGTACGTGCACGAGGAGGCCTGCCGCTGGGAGCACGTCATGAGCGAGCAGGTCGAGCGCAAGCTGCTCGACATCCTGCACCACCCCACCGAGTCGCCCTACGGCAACCCCATCCCGGGCCTCGACGAGCTCGGCTCGATGGCGACCGCGCCCTTCCAGTCGGGCGTCGTGTCGTCGGTGGACCTGCCGATCATCGACGGGGACCCCGGCGTGCAGACCCGGGTGCGCCGACTGGCGGAACCGGTGCAGACCGATCCCGAGCTGCTGCGCACCCTCGGCCGGGGCGGCATCCGGCCGGGTACGCCGGTCCGCGTCAGCCGGGTCTCCGGCTTCCTGCGGTTCGAGGTCACCGCGGAGGGCGACCCGATCGACCCGATCGAGCTCTCGCCCGAGGTCGCCGCGCACATCTACGTGTCGCGCACCTTCTGAGCCCGCGGGTCGAACCCGCTGCGGGCCGAGCGGCCTGCCCCTGTACACGAAGACGTGACCCCGCGAGGAGCCCCATGCCCGTTTCCCCCGAGGCCCACCTGCGCCGCATCGCCGAGACCGTCGAGGCGCGCAACCCGCACGAGCCCGAGTTCCTGCAGGCGGTGCACGAGGTGCTCGAGTCCCTCGTGCCCGTCCTCGCCGACCACCCCGAGTTCATCGAGGGCGGAGTGCTCGAACGCATGGTGGAGCCGGAGCGGCAGATCGTGTTCCGCGTCCCGTGGCTCGACGACCGCAACCGGGTCCAGGTGAATCGGGGATTCCGCGTGCAGTTCAACTCCGCGCTCGGCCCCTACAAGGGAGGACTGCGGTTCCACCCGAGCGTGAACCTCTCGGTCGTCAAGTTCCTGGGGTTCGAGCAGATCTTCAAGAACGCGCTCACTCGGCAACGCATCGGCGGCGGCAAGGGCGGATCCGACTTCGACCCGCGGGGGAGGAGCGACGCGGAGGTGATGCGCTTCTGCCAGAGCTTCATGACGGAGCTCGTGCGCCACATCGGCGAGCACACCGACGTCCCCGCGGGCGACATCGGTGTCGGCGGGCGCGAGATCGGATACCTCTTCGGCCAGTACCGCCGGCTCACCGGGCGCCACGAATCGGGCGTGCTCACGGGCAAGGGCATCGGATGGGGCGGCGCGGAGGTGCGCACCGAGGCGACCGGGTACGGCGCGGTCTTCTTCGCCCAGGAGATGCTGCACCGTGCGGGCCAGGGCATCGGGGGTCGCCGGGCGGCGGTATCGGGATCGGGCAACGTCGCCATCTACGCGATCGAGAAGATCGGGCAGCTCGGCGGCACGGCCATCACCGCATCGGACTCCTCGGGCTATGTCGTCGACGAGGCCGGCATCGACATCGCGCTGCTCAAGCAGATCAAGGAGGTCGAGCGCGAGCGCATCTCGGTCTACGCCGAGCGGCGGCCGGGTGCGCGATTCGTCGCCGGTGGATCGGTGTGGGATGTCCCGGTCGAACTCGCATTCCCCTGCGCGACGCAGAACGAACTCGACGAGAACGAGGCGCGCACCCTCGTCGCGAACGGGGTGCGCGCGGTGGCCGAAGGTGCGAACATGCCGACCACGCCGGGAGCGGTCGCGCTGTTCCAGCAGGCCGGCGTGCTCTTCGCGCCCGGCAAAGCGGCGAACGCCGGAGGCGTCGCGACCTCCGCGCTCGAGATGAGCCAGAACGCGGCACGGGAACGGTGGGGCTTCGAGACCAGCGAGGAGCGGCTGCACGCCATCATGCGCGATGTGCACGACGCGTCCTACGATGCCTCGGCGCGGTACGGGCGGCCCGGCGACTACGTGCTCGGTGCCAACACGGCGGCGTTCGCGACCGTGGCTCGCGCGATGCTCGACCAGGGCGTGGTCTGAGGGATCGCGAGCACCACGGTCAATCACTGGTCAGGGGTGGTTTCCGCTGCCCGGAAGTGGAGCTTTTCGGGTCCGAAGTATCTCGATATCGAGATACTGCTGCGAGCTCGCGCTCTCGAATCCCCGCGGAATCACGCCATTCTTTCGCCATGTTCAGTCGGATCGCAGCTCAGCGTGACAATTCCGTGATCTTGGGTTAGGCTGGTCGAGATTTTGGTCCAGACGGGCCGTACCTCGCAAGAGAACGATTACGTAAGGCAGACACCACTCGTGACTCAGCACCCCGGCTCAGCTCAGACCCCCGGCACCGACGTGGCGATCGCAGCACCCGCTGCACGCCCCGCTCGTCCGGCGCGCAGGCGCCTCGTGCGCATGCTCGGCGCAGGCGTCGTCAGCGCGGGAATGGTCAGCGTGTTCGCTCTGCCTGCGTACGCGACTGACATCCAGACCGAGGGCTACCGCGCCCCCGCCGCGATCCAGGTGAACCAGGTGCTGACCACGGCCGACGCCGAGGGCGCCCTGCAGACCGAGGCACCGAGCACCGAGCTCGCCCCGGCCCCGAAGCCCGTCGTCCCCGCCAAGAAGGCCGACGACGCGACGACCGCGACCGTCGAGTCGGGCAACACGCAGACCGAGGCCCCGAAGCTTCCCGACATCCCCGCGGGTAAGGGCGCTGCCGGCCTCGTCGCCGCGGCTCGTGCCCAGATCGGTGTCAACCAGGACTGCACCGACCTCGTGCAGAACGCTCTCGCCGCGATCGGCATGTTCGAGCGTCGCGACCAGGGCGGTTACGACCTCGGCCCCATGGACTTCGGCCGCTTCGGCACCCAGGTCTCGCCCGACGCGGTCAAGTTCGGCGACATCATGATGCGCGGCGGCCACGTCGCCATCTACACCGGCGACGGCGTCAACCACCGTGCGGTGCACGGCGGCTTCGGGGGCAACCAGACGGTCGAGACCGACGTGGACTCGAACCCGGGCAACTACGCGGTCATCATCCGCATCCCGTAAGCGGATCCAGAACCTTCGACGTGAGGGGCGCGGCCATCGGCCGCGCCCCTCACGCGTTTCCCGCGTCGCGTCGCCGGCGCGCAACCGGATAACATGGAAGCTCCGCCTCAGTAGCTCAGTGGATAGAGCACTTCTCTCCTAAAGAAGGTGTCGGAGGTTCGATTCCTCTCTGGGGCACTCGGAGAACGACCCCCGACTCGCCTAGAAAAAACTAGGGAGTCGGGGGTCTTCTGGCTTCTGCTGAGCGGGCCCTGCCCACGTTCTGCCCACACTCGTTTCGCCGAAACGACGAAAGCGCCCCCGCCGCCCAGCCGAGAGGCTGAGCAGCGGGGGCGCTGATGGGAAGATCACGCGGGCGGCGAGCGAGGCGAGAGCGGGGAGCGCTTCGCTGCGAGACGGCGGGCTCGGCGCGTGCCGGGCTCTGGCGTATAGGTGGGATTCGTCGGATAGCCGAGCAGCCACCCGAACCATGCCCACCGCGTCGACAGCCACCGCACGGCGGCGTAGTACACCGCCGTGAGCACGGTCGTGAGCAGCAGCGTGAGCAGATTCGCGGTCTGCTCGGTCAGGTTCAGTCCGGCGAGCGCGATCAGCGACAGCAGGTAGCCGACAGCGGTCGGCACGACCGTGCGCACGAGCGCGACGAGCACGTCGCGTACCGTCTCCGGGGGATTCGTCGTCATGGGGTGTCCTTTCGAGGATCGAGGGTGTGCTCGAGATGGTCGAGCTTGGTGTCGTGCTCGTCGATGCGCTCGACGGCCTCCTCGGCGTCGTCGAGGTGCTTCTCGAAGCGCTGCGCGAGCGCGCGCATCTCGCGGCCGCGCTCTACGTCGCGATCGTCGAGGCGGCCGACGTCGCGGCGGATACCGCGCACGTCGCCGATGATCGACGCGACCGCGCGCTCGATTCGGTCGACGGCTGCCCCGACGACACGACCTTCGTCGCGGACGACGTCGAGGTCGTGCCGGAAGTTGGTGCCGTGGCTGTTCGTGACCTGCTCGTCGACGCGCTTCACGGTGCTGTGCTGGCGCGTAAGGATCGCGATCACGACGCCCGACGCCGCCGTCGAGATGACGCCAAGCACGCCGATGATCGCGATCCACACGCCCTCGGTCATGCTGCGGCGAAGGTGTAGGCGTCGGAGTCGAGCAAGGTGATCCGGGCGAGGCCGCCCTTGTTGCCCTGCGAGGCGTACACCGAGAGGTTGACGACGTCGTCGGCCGCGACCGAGCGCTGGAAGGTGCGCGTGGCCTGGATGAGTCCGTACTTGTCGGCGATGACGCGGTCAAGGTAGTGCGGGGAGCTCTTGCCGTCCCGCACGACCTCGTACCGGATCTCGATTACGTCGCCCGGTGCGAATTTCTCGCCGTAGACGTGGGCGCTGAGGACTGTCGGGCCGGCGGCCGCGACGAGGTCCCGCTTCTTGCCGCGCGTATCGCAGAGGTAGAGGCGCTGCTTGGGCGCGATCGGGCGCACCTCACGGTGCTCGTAGTGAAACGCCTTCACGGCATCCTCCTTCTTTGAGGTGGCTGGGCTCCGGAGTCGCCCGGGCTTGAGCGGGCGCGGGTCGACCCACGCGCCGCCGGACCATGCGCGGTCCCAACGGAGTTCCCAGTGACAGTGCGGACCGAGCGTGTACCCGGTGTTGCCCGAGAGGCCGATGTAGCCGCCAGCCTTCACCCGCTGGCCGACTCGCACGTCGATGCGGTTCATGTGCCCGTAGCGGGCGATCAGGCCGTCGTCGCGGCGGATATCGACGGTGAGGCCCTCGCCGTTCGCGCGGACGCCGTTCATGACGCCGGCCGCGCCGTCGCCGCCAGCGAACACGATCTCGCCGTCGAAGCAGGCGCGCAGCGCGGTGTCCACCGGGACGCCGAAGTCGGTGCCGTAGTGCCACCAGCTCCCGCCGTCGCGCGGGCCCGGCCACTCGGTAACGAGCGCCGGATCGAGCGGATAGTAGAGGTCCGCCATCATGCACCACCGGCGGTGGCGAGGAGCTGCACGGCGGCCAGGATCATCGCGTCGGTGATGACCGCCTCCGAGTCGCCGGGCGCTTCGACCCCCGCCTCGAGCGCGGAGGCGTAGGCGTCGTCCCAGCCGGGCGACGCCGAGAGGCTCCACATGTGCTCCGCGGCCCAGTCCGGAACCGCGCCGACACCCTGCGTCGCGGCGCACGCCTGCACGCGCTGCTGCAGGTCGAAGTCCTGCGCGAGGATCGCCTGTGTCCGATAGGTCATGATGCCCCCTTGAAGCTGATCGGTGTGACGGTGAAGCCGGGGTAGTTGGTCGAATGGGTGCCGGTCTGGTCGCGCATCGAGCGCAGCGTGAACACCGTCGTGCCGGGCTCGAGGGTCACGAGTTTCCAGCCGACGATGTTCGAGTTCGCCCCGTTCGCGAACGGGGCGTGCGGGCCACCACCGCCCGCGATGCCGTTGCTGAACTGGTCGGCGTCGACGACGGTCGCGCCCGAGCAGGCGACACCGACGCGGGCATACCCGGCGCTCGCGTTGCCAGTCGCGCCGAAGTCGACGCGGCAGATGAGCCGCTTCGTTGTCGGGTTGACGACGGTGATCTTCGCGAGTCCGGGCACGTCCTGCCAGACACCGACCGCGGCCGTGATGCTCGCCCCCGCGGAGAGCTTCACGCTCTGCGGGTCCGGAAGGCGCAGCTCTCCGCCGGCCCGACCGAGCACGGTCGCCCGGCGACTCTGCATCGCAACGAGCACGCGATCACCGACGGCGAGGCCGCTCACGAGCGACGAAGGCGTGCCATCGAGCGGCGCCGTATCTACGTCGAGCTGCACACGCAGCGGGACGGCCTGCGTCACCAGCCCCCAGCGCAGCCCGACCATGTCGGCGACCTTCGCCGCAAGCTTCTCGACCACACGCAGCAGAGCATCGAGGTTCACAGCTCCCTCCACTCCGCCTCAACCCACCCGTTGAACGTGAAGGTGTAGCGCATCGCCTGGACAGAAGCACGGCGCGCGGCTGCGCCCGACGGCGCGAAACTCACGACATCGTTCGGGTTCAGCGGAACGACGAAGTGCTGCACAGACAGATGAGCCACCGCCGAGCGGGCGTCGCGCAGCAGCCGCGCGGCGAGAAGGTCGGCCGTCGCCTGCGAATCAACCTCGGCACCCTCGTCGATCACCGGGATCTCGCGCCCCCGGTTCGGGATCGAGAACGGGTCGCGCGGGTCCAGGTTCCAGGCAGTGCCGACGATCGCGGGCTGCTCGCCATCGCCCTGACTGACGACGATCGCGATGTTCGGGATCGACGAGAGATCCTGATCTCGGTCCCAGTCGGGCGAATGCACGGCACGCGCGCCGGCCGCGAAGTCGAACGCGCTCAACCGGTCGCCGGGGTCGACGTAGGGCTCGATGCGGAACACCCCGGCCCCGTCGCACCACAGCGACCAGTACCCGATCGAGGAGAGCAGGTCGTTGATGATCGTCAGATACGACGTCCCCGGCTTCCACACCATCGCCGAGCGCGTCACCGCCGTTGACGGAGAGACCGAGTAGCGGCGCTCGCCGCAGTCGTTGATGAGCTCGAGCACACGGTCGATGACTACGGCGCCGGCGGGCACCGAGTAGGTGCCCTTCACACTCGTCTCGTCGATGATCGCGAGCTTCCCGAGGAGGCCGACGTCGTAGACGAGCCGCTTCCCGCGGTAGCTCTCCTTCGGCGAGGAGAGCAGCATCGTCGCGACCGGCCACTCGGAGACGCCGGGGATGCCGGGATCGTAGGAGATCCGCACCCGGTGCGACAGCCAGTCGATCTCCTGCCCCATTTCCTCGATGGTGAGGTTGCCCGCGGCCCGGAGTCGCGTAGTCGCGTCGACGTCGACCCCGCCACCGGTCACACCGATGAGCTTGCGGAGCGGCTGATCGTCGCGGTTGAGGAGCGTGTAGCGCCATCGCGGCGCGCGTGGCCCGTGCAGGTCAGCCATCGCCGTCACCCCCGCTTCGTCTCTTCGAGCTTCCATCCGTACTGCCACAGGCCGCCCGCCTTGCGCGGCATGCGGACCGCGGAGAGGATGCCGTAGATGCAGCGCCCGTCGGGATCGCGGTAGAAGTGCAGCGGTTCCGGCGCCTGCGCGAGCGCGACGAGCTTCGCCACGGTCGCGTTGTCAGGCGCGCGATCGAGCACCGCCCCCGAAGCGTCGACGGTGCGCGACAGCCACTCGCCCGCGAAGGGTGTCGGGAGCTCGCTGTCATCGGTGACGAGCGCATCGCGCTCGCGGCCCGCCTCGATCTCAATCTCGGGGCTGAACGGGAGACGTGCCACCACAGTGAACGACGGCCCGCCCGCCAGCCAGACCGCCTGCGACCCCGGAACGACTCCCACGATGGTGACCGCGGCCGCGCCGATATCGCTGAACGCTGTCGCCCGGTACAGCACCTCGATGCTGCCTGACGGTGACTCGCGGTCGATCACGGACCCGCCATGGCTGCCCGAAATGATGGGGAGCCAGGTCGCGCCCCCGTCGTCCGAGCGTTCGACGTCCATATGATCGGTGGCCGGCAACCCGGCGCCCGTGCCCGCCGAGACCGCGATCTCCATGCATCCGTCGTCGTCGTTCCAGACAGCCGTGAGAACGGGTAGTGCGGGCTCGACATAGTCGACGGTGAAGGCAATCTCGACCCAGGGTGACCAGACCCCGCCGGTCGCTGCGCGGACGCGGAGCGCCCACGAGGTGCCGTCGGCGAAGCGGTTCGCAAGCTGGCACACGGTCTCGCCCGTGCGGTCCCCACGGAACTCGATCGGGACGCCGGCCGCGTCGTGAAGCTCCACCGCCCATTCGTGCTGCGGGAGACCCTGCGCCTGCGTGAGGACCCATTCCACGGGCAGCGCGGGCAGCGTCCACACCGGGCCCGAGGGGGTCACGAGGTTGACGGTGGGGCGCGTGATCACGTCGAACGAGCGGATGAGTGACCACGAGGAGAACGTCGCGTGCAGGCCTCGGGTGCGGACCCGCCACACGTAGCCACCGACCGGCAGGTCGACGTCGACGAACTCGTTCTGCCCCACCGAGACTGTGATCCACGTGGGCGAGGACGAGAGCCGGTACTGCACCTCTGCCGCGATCTGCGGTGAGGTGTCGGACGAGTTGTGCCGCCAGGAGAACCGAACCGGCGCGTCGTCGGCCACATAGCCGGTGATCGGCACCATGTCGAACGGCATGAGCGGCGGCGCGACCGCGCCAACGCCTTGCGGCCCGTAGAGCGTCTGCCCGGTGGGGTTCTTGGTCCGTAGGGACAGGCTGTGCCCCGCAGCCTGCGACGGCCCCACATAGGTGTATGGCGACGTGACAGGCACCGAAGTCGCGACGACCGTGCCGTTGTCGAGCACGTCCATGCTCACAGCCGCTGCGGGCGGGGTGAACGGGATCGAGATGTTGCCCGTCGCGGTCCACTTCGGCTCGCCGATGACGGCGGGCCCCGGCGTGGTGTACCGGGGCCCGACGATGTTCGACCAGTCCGAGGCCTGGTCATCCGGCGGCAGGAAGATGTTCACTCCGCGCACCCGATAGAAGTAGACGCTGTCCTTGACGATCGTCTGATCAGTCGCTGTCGTGATCCCTGCCTGCCGGATGGAAGCGACGAGCGTCCACGGGCCAGCGAGCGCCGGCGCGCGCTCGATCTCGATGCGGTTGTAGTTGGCCGGTCGCGTCCAGATGAGGACCGCTCTCGTGTCCGTGTTCACCGTCACCGAGGACAGAACCGGTGCTGCCGGTTTCGCCATGATTACACTCCCATTCGAGCTGTCAGTCGGCTACCCGAGGCAGCCCCGATTGAGTTGTTCACGGTGTCGGCCGCAACGACCTTGAGACGCGCGATGATCGAACCATCGGCGTCGACGAGCGCGATCCTCTCCCCGAGGCCAGACGACGACGGCGCCTGCACGGACGCCTGCAGCGTGTCCCACTGCGCGGCAGTGAACACGGGCTCCGGCTTCCCCGTCTTGTTGCCGACGATGCTCAACCCAGGCGGGAGGAAGCCGCCGTTGTCGTAGAGCATCGGGCGGCCGCCGGTCGAACCAGTGTCCGAGCCGAACATCGACGTGAACACCGAGGTGAGCCCCTTCATCGCCTGCTTCGCCATGCCGCCAGCGAGGTCGACGAAGATGCCGCCCCCAGGGAATGCCTTCTTGATCTGCCCGACGGCGCCGTCGATGAGCCCGTCGAACAGGCCCGCGCCGACGCCGAGATCCTTCCCCTGCACGCCGAGATAGGCGGCAGGGTTGGTGTTCGGGTAGTACGAGTTCGGGCCGAGACCAGGGTTGTGAACCATGTAGTGCAGGTGCGGGCCGGTCGACATGCCGGTCGAGCCGACGTAGCCGATCACCTGCCCCTGGCGCACGCGCTGCCCTGCCCTCGCGGCGAAGCGACTCAGGTGCGAGTAACGGGTGCCGATCCCGTTGACACCTTGGAGGTAAATCTCGTTGCCGCCCATCGGGACGGCTCCGGCGAGCTGCACGATGCCGCTGGACGCCGCGAACACCTTCGTGCCAGACGGCGCCGCCATATCGAGACCGTTGTGCGACGGCCCCCACGGCTGCGACTGATTCCATGAGCCCTTCGGCAGCGGATCGACCAGGCCGCCGCGAGCGAGCCCACTGCCGAGCGCGGCGATCTGCGCGCGCACGGCACTCGGCCCGCCGGTGTTCCCGGCCGCGTTCATCGCGTGGATGAAGTCGGCGCCGAGCCCGCGCACGGCCTCCGGCACGAGCACACCCTCGCCCTTGCGCAGCGGCATCATGACGGTGTCGCGCTTCACGGCGTCGTAGCCCTGCAGGATGCCGCCGTGCGCGAAGCCCTTCGGAAGCTTCACCTTGGGGATATTCAAACCGAAGCCATTAACCGCGCTGATCAGGCCATTTATGACGGTTTCGACCACAAATTTTACGGGTGCCTTGGCCAAATCCTGGATGCCCGCCCACGCCTTCCCGATGGCATCGCGGGCGGCCTCGAACGCGGCCTTCGGCTGCTTCGTGACGAAGCCGATCATGACGTCGAGGGTGCCCTTGATCTTCGTCCAGATGCCGCCGAAGAACGACGAGATCGACCCCCACACCGACTCCCACGAGGACTTCACGATCTGGATTCCGCCGGCGATCACGGACTGCACCCACCCGATCGCGCCGCGCACGGTCGAAACGATGCCGTTCCACAGGTTCACGAAGAACTGCTGGATCGCGGTCCAGTTCTTGATGATGAAGCCGAACACGGTCCAGTTCAGGAAGAGGTTCACGATCCAGTCGAGGGCGCCCTTGAAGAACCCCACGATGTTGTTCCACAGGTCGACGAAGAACTGCGAGATCGCGTCCCAGTTCTGAATGATGAGCCCGTAGACGGTCCAGTTCATGAACAGGTCGACGACCCAGTCGATCGCGGCCTGGAAGAAGCCGGTGATGTTCGCCCAGAGATCGGAGAAGAACTGCTGGATAGCGCCCCAGTTCTGGATGATCAGGCCGTAGATCGTCCAGTTCATGAAGAGGTCGACGACCCAATCGACGACGCCCTGGAAGATGCCCTGAATGTTGGCCCAGAGGTCGGAGAAGAAGTTGCCGAGGTTCGTCCAGGTGTCCTGAGCGAACGAGACGATGTTCGTCCACGCCTCGCCGAGGAACCGGGTGAAGTCCTCCCACATCTTCTTGCCGGTCTCGGTCTGCGTGAAGAAGTAGATGAGGCCCGACACGAGCGTGCCGACCGCGGTCACCACGAGCATGATCGGGTTCGCGTTCATCACGAGGTTGAAGAGGCGCTGCGCGCCGGCGGCGGCCTTCGTCGCGACGGTCGACGCGATGAGGGCGGCCTTCTGGCCGACCATCGCCGCGGTGCCCGCGACCCACGTCGCCGCGGACTTGACGCCCGTCGCGATCTGGGTTCCCGCGATGCTCACCCACTGGCGCAGGCCCGCCGCGTTCGCGAGCGCGGCGGCCTTCTGGCCGACCATCTTCGCGGTGTTCGCGACGAGCGCGCCGGTCGACGCCCAGATGGACGCCGTCCAGGTCGCGAACGCGGCCACGAGGGTCACGCCGATGACGCCGGCGAGGATCCCGATCGCGGACGGGTTCTCCTTCACCCACGCGCCCATGTCCTTGAGGAACGGCATGACGGCCTTCATGCCGTCGCCGACCGCCGCGAACACTGCGGACGCGAGCGGCTCGATCGCGACCATCGCCTGATTCATGGTGACCTGCCAACGCTCGGCGAAGTCCATCGTTTCTTCGCCGACGCCGAGGATCGTGTCGCCGGTCGCGCCGGTGGCCGCCATGAGGTCGGTCATGTTCAGCGCGCCCGACTGCAGGGCGCCGACGAACTGGCTCGCGCCCTTCGTGCCGAACACCTTCCCGGCGAGGTTCAGGGCGCCGGCGGTGTCGCCGGTCTTCACGAAGTTCTGCAGCTCGCCGACGACGCGCTTGAACGCGGCCTCCGGCTGCTCGCCGTTCTTCGCGAGCGCGACGAGGCCCTTCGACATGGAGCCGAGCACCTGCGTGGAGTTGAGGCCGGCCTTGTCGAGCGAGCCCATCAGAGCGATGGAGTCCTCGAAGCCGAAGCCGAGGTTCTGCAGCGCGGGCGCCGCGGTCTGCACGCCTGACGCGAGATCGTTCATGCCGACGCCGGTCGCCTGCGACACCTGGAACAGGGTGTCCATCGCGCCGGAGACGTCGTCGCCCTTGATCTTGAACGCCGAGAACGCGGCCGACGTCTTGTTGATGTCGACGTCCTCGCCGAGGATGCGCCCGGCCTCGAGGTACTGCGACGCGACGGTCTCGAGCGTCTTCCCGGACAGGCCGAGTCGGGTGTTGAGGTCGGCGACGGTGGGGCCGATCTTCTCGAACTCGGCGGGCACGCGGGTGCCGACGTTCTTCGCGACGTCCACGAGGCCGTCCAGTGCGGCACCCTGCGCGCCGGTGCCGGTGCGGATGGTGTCGGTGACGTCGTCGAAGATCGCGCCGACGTCGTACAGGCCCTTGAACGCGGCGACAGCGCCGGCGGCGACGGCACCTCCGGCCATCGCCGCCTTCGCCTTGTTGCTCCACCCCTTGCCGGCCTTGTCGCCCGACTTCTCGGCTTCCTTCGCGGCGGGCGCGAACGCGGTCACGACGTTCTGCGTCACGTTCTCGAAGGTGGGCACGAGGCGCACCCACGCGGTCAGGAGCTCCACTCCGGTGGTCGAAGACATGGCGGGACGCCCCTTCCTGCTCTACCGGCCGGGCCGGGGCTTCGCGTTCTTGTCCCACCAGTCGTTGAACTGGTGGAGTGGGATCGGGTCCGAGCCGAGGCGCTGGTTCTGCGACTGCTCCCACGGGCGCGGGATCCGCTTCGGCTTCGGGCTGTTCCTGTTCTGGCCCCGCTGCCAGTTGCCGGTGTTCAGGGCGTCGATGGCGGTCGCGAGCAGCTGCTCGGTGACCGTCCAGTGTTCGACGCCCTGAACCGACTCGCACGTCGCTGTGCCCGGCGTGCGCTGCCATCGCTTGACGAGCACCTGCAGGTCGCGCCACGACAGCGAGTAGCCGAGATCGTCGAGCGATCGACCCGCCATGAGCAGGTCGTACTCGATCGCGTTGCCGTGCCGGTCGATCAGTCGGCAGAGGGCGAGGATTCCCCCAGCTCGATGGAGGACGCCTCCTGCCACGCCTCCTGGATCGCACGGATCTGGTCGTCGGTCACGAGCTCATACAGGCCGGGCGCGTACCGCTCGAACAGCTCGCGCTGGATCTTGGACGCTTCGAGCGCGTCGGCTGGGTCCGGCTCGACGCCCGCGTCGATCGCTGCCTTGAGCGTGACCGAGGTGCGCTGCATCCGCTCGCGAATGTCGGAGCTGATGTACTGCATCTTCGGCAGGGTGTAGGTCTTCTTGCTGTCGGGCAGCTTGAACTGGAACTGGTTCTGCTTGATCGACGCCTTGGACGCCGGGACTTCGAATACCACGGGGGAACCTCCTGGTCTGGGGTCGGGGAACCGATGGGGATAGCAGAGCGCCCGGACGGGTTCCCCAGTCGTCCGGGCGCTCTGGTCTGCGCTACGCCGAGACGACGCCGTCGTCCGTGTAGATGTAGATGTTCTTGCCGGCCGCGTCGGGGTAGGTCGACAGCGTGACCGGCAGAGTGACGGCGCCGGATGCGGTGAGCGGGATCTCGCCGCGCTCGGTCACCTGGCCGTGCGGGACGAAGACCAGGGCGCGGCGGGCGCCGTCCTTGATCTTGAAGTACCACGCCTTCGTCGGGCGCTCTTCGCCCGCGATCGCGGCGCGCGTGAGCGTGCCCTTGGCCGCGGTCGCCGGGGTCACCTCGACGTTGTCCTCGCCCATGTAGGTTTCGAGGGAGCCACGCGACAGCTCGAGGTGCGTCCACGCGAGGGTGCTCTCGAACTCGGTCAGCACCTTGCGGATGGTCTTGAGGGACCAGTCCTTGATCGACTCGGTCGACTCCGACGGCGTGATGACGACGCCGTCCTCGTTGACGTAGCCCGAGTCCTTGAGGGCGGTGAAGATGAAGTCGTCGATCGTCTCCGGGATGATGTCGGTCTCGGGTCCGCTCAGGATCGCGCCGGTGACCTTCTGATCAGGCGCGCCGACGAACACGTTCTTGGATTCCACGCTCATAGCGGGGTGCCCCTTTCAGGCAGGAATGGAAAACGCCCGGCGGTTGCCGGGCGTCATGGGTGGGTGGGGAACCTAGACCGTCGTTCTGCGGAGATCGGCGGAGGCTGTCGCGGTGAACCGGAAGTGGGTCGGCACCGCGGAGTGCGGGAGGTTCGCGGGGAGCCCGCCGACGGCGACCCCATAGCAGGGGACGCCGCCGAGCTCGCCCGCGCGGCCGGCGCGCTGCAGGATGCCGAGCGCCAACGCGGTGAGGTCGCGGGCATCCTGCTCCCGCACAGCGAAGCCGTCGAGCACGAGCATCGGCCGGTCGGTGACGAGGTCGCGCTCGCCGCCGCCCGCCGTCGTCACGCGGACGAACTGCGGCGGCTTCGGGTCGGCGGTGGGCAGCTTCGTGCCGACCGCGACGCCTGCGAACCGCGTCTCGGGGAACGCCGCGTTGAGTTCGACGATCGCCGCGACCTCGGGGTCGGCGGGGATGAGCAGCTCGGGCATGGTCACCGCCCAGCGTTCACTGCGCGCTGCAGCACGGCGTCCTCGGCCTGCCGCTTCCGCGCCTGCGGGGTCGCCGTCGTGACGTACCCCATCGCGCGGCCGAGCTTCGACGAGCCCTCGGCGACCTGCACGCGCGCCTCGAAGCCGTCGCCGGCCTCTTCCGCGATCGCCTCGGCATGCTCCTTGAGGAGTGCCTGCGCCTCGGGCGACTGCAGCACGGCGCGGAGGCCGGCCGGGTTGATCTTGATGCGAATGCCAGTAGCCATCAGCCCACCCATTTCTTGAGGAGGAGGATCGTGTGCGACGTGAGGGCGCTCGGGCCCGGCTGCCGCACGACGTCCCCGTCGATCTGAAACTGCTCGCCGAACACGACGATGCGGTCGTGCCGCTCGACGTCGGCGGAGAACGGGCCGCGCGCGGTCCACACGATCGACGCCGCATCGCGGTTCTGCGCGTCGCGCGTCGTCGCTCCGGCGTCGAGCGCCCAGCCCTTGAGCTCGACGCCGACAGCGGCCGAGAAGTCGGCCTCCTGGCCGCCTCGGCCGTCGTCGACCATCGCGGGGCGCTCGCGCACGAGCGTGTGCCGCGAGGTGAGCCCGGCGATCACGGGAGCACCCCGAGCCGGTAGGGCGCGAGGCGCGCTTCGTCCGGCCCGCCGGGGCCGATGAGCAGCGCGCCCGAGGTGCGAGTGAACGTCACCGAGACGCCGCCGGCCTGCTCGCGGCTGATGCCGAGCGGGGATCCGAGGGCGCCCGCGGCGAGCTCGAGCGTGAGCGTCACGAGATCCTCGGGGATCGGGTCGAAGCCTGCGACGAACGTCACGTCGACCGCGCGGCCGACGAGCGGCGTCCACCCGGTGTCCTCGTCGAAGTCGACGAGCGCCGGGTTGATCGCCGCGCCGTCGATGGTGCCGCTCTCGATCGACTCGATGCGCATCGCGGGCAGCCACACCTCGGCCGAGAAGCGGCCGCGCCGCCGGTGCTTGATGATGTGCTTCCCCGCGATGTGCCATCCGCAGTGGTTGCGGATCGAGCGCGTCGCGGCACGGAGTTCGCGTTCGAGGAAGGGGTGCTCGGCGGCGATGGTGCCGCCCGACCGGTCGGCCATGTCGGCCGGGGTCGCGAACATGTCGGTGGTGTCAGCCATCGCCGCCGCCTCCCTTACTCGCTCGCGTCGGGGTCGGAAGCGTCTTCGACGCCGCCGGCCGGCTTCTGGGTTTCCGTCGCCGGGGGCGCCGGATCGGCGGGCTTGTCGCCCGCGGGAGCGGCCTTGTTGGCTGCGGGCTTGCGCGCCTTGTTGGCTGCGGGCTTGCGCGCCTTGTTGGCTGCCGGCTTCGCGCCCTTCGCGCCCGACGGCTTCGCGCCAGAGCGTGCGGTCGTGCGCCGCTTCGGAGCGTCCTTGACGTACTCCTCGACGCCGAGGCGCGCGGCCTCCTCCTCGGTGAGCTTCATGATCGTTTCGACGTCGCTGCGTCCGACGCGCTCCGTCACCTTGTATCGCTTGAGCGGCATGGTGCGCCCTTTCTCTGTCGTGACTCGGTGGTCGACGGGGACCACCGTGGTTCGCGGCCCGCATGCTGCGTGCCCGGCACCGCATACTCGGCAGCTCGCCACGGTGATCCCCTCTCGGCCTAGGCGGTCAGGTCGATCTCGACGAACGCCTTCGGACGGGTGACGCCGAACGCGACTCGCTCCTCGGCGAGCACGGCGACGAGGTTGCGGATGAAGAAGTCCGCGTGGGAATCGGTGACGCTGATCGTCGCCTCCTCGCGGTCCCAGAGGACCGCCTTCGCGAAGTCGCCGATCAGGCCGGTGCCGACCGCGATCGACTCCGACTCGACGACCGGGAGGCCGTGCAGCGTCGGGACACCCGCGGTCAGGGCCTCGTTCTGCGGGTTCTTCGCGAGGCGCGCGAGCTGGATCCGCTCCCAGTCGAGCGGGTTCAGGACGTAGCCGGTCGGGTTCGCCCGCCCGACGGTGAGCACCTTGGTGCGCGCCTTGAGCGTGGTCTCGAGCAGCGGGTCGAGTTCGGCGACGGTCGCCGACCACGCCTGCGCCTGGATGCTCGGCGTCTCGAGGATGCCGGTCAGGTGCTCGCCGGCGCCGGTGCCGTTGAGGATCTCGTCCTCTTCGACACGGGCGAGGTCCGCCATGAGCTCGTCGTCGATGAGGCCGCGGAGCTGCGAGGCATCGGCGATGCCGCGCTTCGTCGCGGGGATCCACTCGGCGATCGTCTTCACGGTCGCGGTGACCTTCTCGAAGGCGATGCTGCCCTCGGGCTTGTAACCGCCGCCCGCGACGGGCGTCAGCGCGCCGCCGTCGGCGGGTGCGGTCGGGCCCGCGGCGCTCGTCGCCTCCGGGACCGGCGCGGCCGAGGTGGGCTGCGTGGTCTGGCGCACGAACTCGACGGTGTCCGACTCGGTCTGGCGAACCGAGATCAGGTCGCGGATCGTCAGCTTCGGACGGCCGAGCGCCTCGAAGATGCCGGTGATGTCCGTGTTGACGAACGCGCCGGCCGAGGTGTCCGATGCTCCGGTGACGAGGCCCTTACGGCGGGTGCCGTGGAGCGACTTCACGCCGAGGGGCTGGGACTGGACGCGGGCGCGGTCGCCGGGAGCGCGGCCGTTGTGCTCCTTCATCAGGCCGAGGTAGGCGGCCGACTCGACGAACAGCGCGCCGAGCGACTTCTTGCCGGGGACGATGAAGTCGGACGCGCCGGGGCGGTCCTCGTTCTTCTCGAGCCCGAGCTCGTCGCCGATCGACTTGAGCGCGGCCTTGAGGTCCGCGCCCTCCTGCGCCTTCGCGAAGCTGGCCTTCGCCGCCTCGTACGCCTTGAGGTGGGTCGCCGCGTCGGTGACCTCGTCCTCGGTCATGTCGCGGTTCTCGGCCTCAGCCTTCGCCGCAATGTCGCGCGCCGACTTGAGAGCCGCGCGCATCTGGTCCTTGAGCTGCTCGCTCATGGGGTGTCTCCTTTGGGTCAGAGGGTGGTGAACTCGAGCTCGCTGGACGCGAGCTCGATCTGATGCGCCAGCGCTCGGGCGGACGGTGCGCGCGTGGGCTCCTCGGACTTGGCCGCGTCGGGCTCCTCGTCCTTGGCCGGTTCGCTTCCGCGGGCCTTGCTGCTGTCGTCGTTCGAGTCGGAGTCGAGCGCCGCGAGCACGCGGCCGATGGCCTCGTGCGCGGTGCGCAGCTCGTCCTCGTTCTTGGCCGAGATCGCTCGGCCGGCCTTGAGGTCGGTCATGAGGTGGTCGGTGATCGACTTCACCGCCACGACCGACGTGTCTCGGTTCGCGCCGATCGGCACGAAGCTGAACTCGTGGACGTCGAGCTTGCGCAGCTCGTTGGCCTTCTGGCCGTCGTCGAGCTGCACCGCGCCCTCGTCGAGCACGTCGTACGCGAACGAGAGCTCGCGCAGGCGACGCCCCTTCACGAGGCGGTACACCTTCGCGGCCTTGGGGTCGTCGAGCTCGAACTGCCCCTTGACCCACCAGCCGTGCTCGTCCTCGCCTTCGTCGATCGCATACGCGACGTAGAAGTCGGGGTCGTCCATGCGGTGCCCGAAGAGGCCGGGCAGCACCGCGCCCTGATCCTTCCGCGCCTGGATCCCCTCGGCGAACGCCCCGGGCGCGACGACGTCTCCGTAGGCGTCGGGCGTGCGGGTGAACGTGCTCGGGTAGACGACGAACTGGCCTTCCTCGAGTCCGTCCTCTGGCCCGGCCTTGAGCCGGGTGGTCGCGAGGATCGCGGTCTTGGTCTTCATCGGGTGCCTCCTAGTAGGTGACCTCGACCTCGCACGAGCAGCCGGCGACCCCGTCGGCGCCAAGCACCGGGTCGCCGGGCCACTTGGCGCCGTTCGAGAAGTTGTCTTCGATGGGGACGGTCTCGCCGTCCATGAGGGCGTGCTCCGGGCGGGGATTCCCGGACGTGACGAGCCAGGTCTTCTCAGCTCGGGAGCCGACGAGCTGCTTCCCGGCCTCCATGACCGCGAAGCCAGCCAGCGCGGTGACGAGCGCGGTCGAGCCCGTGTCGGTGCGGTTCTCGATCGCCTGGTCGAAGACGTGACCGGGATCCGGCTCGTCGCTGCCGAGCGTCTCCTCGAGCTGCGCGAGCGTCGCCGAGTTGATCGCCTCGGCTCGGGACTTCGCGACGGACTGCAGGAACGCGAGCGTGCGGTCCTCGTCGTAGTCGCCAGGCTCGAAGCCGAGCGCCTTCGCCTGCTCGCGGCCGAGCTCGGTCGCCGTCGTGGCGGCGAGCTTGAACAGGTCGACGGTGAGCTCGTCGTTCCAGCGGTCCTCGTCCCACCATTCGGCCGCGGCCTTCGCGCCGAGCCGACTCATGACTACGTCGCGCTGCCGGGCGAAGAACTTCGCGAGCACCTGCGCAGCCGCGCGGACATGCGGCGTCGTCTCGACGTCGCTCGACTTCACCGACCGCCGAGCGCTCTTCACCCCGTGCCGGGGTGCGGCGCGGAGGTTCTGCGTGCCCGAGTCCGTCGGCGACGCCTGGCCGCCGACGAGCACGTTCAGCGGCACGACGAGCTCGTCGCCGCCCTCGACCCGCGGGAGGTTCGCACGGGCGCGCGCCTCGTTGCGGGTGAGGTACGGCGCGCCGACAGAGGACTGCAGTTGCGCGGCCTGCTCGTCGAAGCTGCCGCGCAGCTTCTCCTGCAGGTTGAACTCGACGTACACGTTCTCGGTGTCGTCGAAGTCGGGGATGAGCTGCAGCGCAATGTCCTGCTGGATCTCCTGCAGCCAGGGCCCGAGAGTGTCCTGGTACAGCATCTTGTGCTGCTCTTGGATGTTCGAGAACGTGGCCTTGTCGAGGATGCCGACCATCGGCGGCGGGATATGGAACGCCGCCGCGACCTCCTCGCGGGTGAGCATGCGGGCCTCGACGTACTGCAGGTCGACCGCGTTCTGCGCGGCCGCCTTGAACGTCATCCCGTCCTCCAGGATCGGCGTGCCGCCAGCCTCGAGCGCGGTGTGCCCGGCGTACTGCGAGCGCCACCCCTGGCTGAACCGATCGCGCGCGGGCGCCGACCATGCCGGAGCGGCGGCGGGGCGTTCGAGGTAGCCCGAGATCCGGGCCCCGTTGCGCAGCACCTGCTCGCGCATGCGGCTCGCCTGGTAGGACTCGGACAGGATCTGCCGGATGGACTCGATCGGAGACACCCCGGTGAGGTCGTCCTCCGGGTTGTAGCCGCGGAAGTAGACGACCTGCTCGCGCGGGATCTCGATCTTGCCGCGGTCGCCCTTCACCTCGAAGTGCGAGATCGTCATCCAGTCCTCGCCGACGGGCTTCACCATCTGCGGGCGGAGCCGCTGCAGGCCGCCGTCGCCGAGCTTCGCCCAGTACGCGCAGTCGAAGATGCCACGGTCAGAGACGAGCGACCGCATGAGGCGGTAGGGCGTCGTCTCCGGGTTCGGGTTCGCGAGGAGCTGCGCGAGCGGGTGGTCGCGCAGCCGCTCCCGGTCCGTCTCGCCGAGGCGGCGGAACGTGTGCAGGGACAACTGCGAAATGTTGCGTGCGAGGAAGTCGACGACGGTGCGCACCTCGGGCTGCTTCCGCCAAATCTGCGCGTACGTGAACGCGAGATCAGGGGCGAGCTGCAGGCTGTAGCCGCCCGGCTTGGGCGCCTTCGCGGTGCTGCGGAGCGAACCGCCAGAGACAGCGAATGCCACGATGCCTCCTCTCAGAGCGCCTGAACGAACGCGACGCGGTCGCGCTCGATGACGATCTCGCCGTCGAGCGGCGTCGGTTCGGTGTCGGGTTCGAGCAGGGTCGCGTTCGCGACGAAGAGCAGCGGGCCGCGCTGGCGCACGAGAACGCCCTGCACGGCCTGGCCGTTGACGAGGTTCACGAGCACCTGGCGGTGGACGACGAGACGGCGGTACGCGCCCACGGGCGGCCTCCTTCGTTAGACGACCATCAGGTCGTGCGTTTCGTATGCCGACTCTGTGGTCGGCTGAGGGTTGGTGAGCAGCAGGCCGACGGCCGCGATCATCGCGAGCAGCGGCGCGGCGTCGACCGGTGACGCCTTCCGGTCGATCACCCAGCCGTCGCCCACGGCCTTGATCTGCGCGGTGGTCGCCGCGGAGTCGAGCAGCGGCTGCACGCCGTGCGAGAAGCCGACGCGCGCACGGAACTCCTCGGGCGTCTCACCCGCGGGAGCCTCGTCGGCGGCGCCGCGCTTCACGAGGTCGAACGTCTTGCCGTGCCAGCCGGCAAGCTCGGACTCGCCCCACGGGTGGACGACGAGACCGGCGTCCTCGAAGTCCTTCCAGAGGGAGGAGATCGGGGCGCCGCGTCGCTGGAACGCGACGTGCTCGGGCTTCACCTTGCGCTGCGGGGACTTGAGCCACGGGATCACCCAGTCGGGGCCCGCGCGGTGCGCGACGATCTCGCCGCGGATCCGGCCCTCGGTGTCCCAGAACGCGAGCGCGACGTACACCATCGTGCGGTCGTGCGACATGTCGACGCCGTAGCAGGCGGTGCGCGCCCGGTCGCGGGTGACGCCGCGCGCCTCACGGTCGGCCTTGCTGTCGAGCAGCGCCGTCCATGAGCCGTTCGGGAACGGGCCGGCCTTCGCCGTGTTGACGAACTGGCAGAGCACCTCGGTGCGGAACTCGATCTCGGGGTCGTCCTTCGCCGCAGCGGCGATCGCACGCTCGTCGAGCTCGGTGTACCCGAGCGACGGATTGGCGCGCGCCCACCCCTCGCGGTCCCAGCGGCCGACGAGCTGCCCATCTTCCGTGCCGTCGACCGTGCCGGCCGACCACTCGAACAAGCCGGTCGAGTCGAGGTCGAGCTGATCGAGCAGCTCGGGCGGAATGTCCTCGGGATGCTTCCCCTCGATGCTCGCGATCGCGCCAGCACGGAGGTGGCGCAGCACGACCGACTCGAGGCCGCCCGCGTTCGAGACGCCCCACACCTGCGCGCGTCGGCGGGCGAGCGTGGTCTTCGACGTCGCCGACCATGCGCGCCAGTCGTGGTGTTCGCGTAGCTCGTCGAAGATGACGAGGTCGCCGCGGTAGCCGCGGCCGCCACGGCGGTTCGCCGTCGCGATCTTGAACGTCTCCTGAGCGTCGAGCTGCAGCAGCACGGAGCCCTTGCCCTCGTGCTTTTTCGCGATCTCGTCGGCGAGCTCAGGGATCGCTTCGGCGACCGCGACGGCCTCCTGCCATGCGGCGAGCGCGTGGTCGATCGAGGCGTGCGTTTCGAGCGTCATCTTCGCGCCGTCCTGGAACATGCGCCACAGGATCAGCACGGTGAGGAGCGTCGACTTGCCGTTCTGCCGGGCGACGAGCAGCAGCACCGTGCGGAAGCGGAAGATCGCGCCGGGCTCGTCGAGGAGCTCGAGGGCGTGGATCAGCAGCCACCGCTGCCACTCGAGCGAGCGCGGCAGCAGGCCGAGGTAGTCCATGTCGTCGTCGGGCGCGCGATTCGCGTCGAGCTCCTCGAGACGATTCCGCATCCAGTCCCAGAACTCGACGACATCGAAGCCGAGCGACGTCTCGGGCGTGAGCTCGCGCAGCGGCGGCGTGAAGATGCGCGGCGTCTGGCAGCCGTACAGCTTCCGCCTACGTGCCCCGCTTCGCCGGGCGCTTGAACTCTGAGAGGATCCCCGCCGGCGGGCGGGTCGAGTCGGCGCGCTCATCGTCCCCCTCCGGATCCGGTGCTCGCCGGAGCGAGCGCAGCTCGCGCTGCAGTCGAACTTGAGGGGTGCCGCCGAGGTCGGACAGCACGCGGGACAGCGCCCGGTGCGCGCTGAGCGCCTTCGCGTCCTCGCCCGCGTGGGTGAGCTCGTCGATAGTGCGCGCGAGCTCGCGGGCCTGGACCTGCGATGCGAGATCGGATGGCACGAGCCACTTCATCGCGCGCAGCGACTCGTCGACCGCGTCGCGCATCGTGGTCGGCGCGGCGGACGCGTTGCCCGTCCGCTGCTCGGTCTTCGCGAGCTCGCGCTGCTCGGTGGCCTTCGCGCGTGCGATCCGCTTCCGTTCAGCGTCTTTCGCGCGTCGCTCCTCGGGTGTCATCGCCACGATGCACCCCCGATCCTGCGGACGCGGACACGGCATCCGCGGACGAACTCACCCCCGATAGGGGAAATCACTGCCGGCGAACTTGATCGTGATCTCAGGTGCCAGAGATTGAGACGCCCCTACCCCTGGCGGCGAAGCTGGGTGTGGTGCGTCCAGTCGGTAGTGAACCCGCATGCGTTGCACCACGGAGGCAGCCCGTCGCGATGCTGCACGGGCTTGTGGTCATGGTGCTCGATCGACCAGCGCTCGCCGTTCGGTGCCTCGATCTCTTCGATCTGTATCGGAGTGGCACCCTCGGGTGCGCCGAGGTTCGGGCACGGCTTGTCGATGATGATCGGGACCCAGAGCGTGGTGAGCATGCCGTCGAAGGCTGGCTCGATGCGGGGTCCGTCCTCGTGGATGAGGAACGGGAAGGCCACGCCGTCGATCGCGAGGTAACGTCCGCTGATCTTGTAGCTCTTCGCGAGGTGAGGCGTCTCGTTCATCAGTCGGCCTTGGGCTCGTCGGTCTTCGCGACGTCGGTGCTCGCAGCCTTCGTGGGGATCCACTTCGCGGTGGTCTTGGCGAGGCGGTAGCGTCCGCCTTCGGCGTCGATGTGGTCGATGCCTTCGGGGACGAGGTACGTCTTGCCCGCGAGTGGGCCGTCTTTGGGGGTGATGCGTCGGCTCATGGTCAGAACTCCTCTGTGGTTTCCCCGATGCCGGGGCGTGGTGCGCGCGCGCCTGCGCTGCGGTTGCAACGGCAGTGCGCGGGAGCAGCGTTGGTGGGGTCGATGATGAGGTCGGGGCGGCCCATCCGCTTCGCGTCTTTGCGGCTGATGATGTGCTGCAGCTCGAAGCTGTCGGGCTCGTTCTTCTCGCCGTCCCAGTCGATCGTGGCTTGCCCGCAGAACCAGCAGGGCGCGTTGACGCGACGCCACGCCGCCTTGAGGGCCGTGCGCATCGACTGATAGGCGCCGGAGTGGATGAGGTCGGAGGACATGCGACCTCCTCCTGCTATGGCTTGCGCTGCTCCTCGAGGAGGGCCTTCACCTCGGCGAGCTCGGAGCGGAGCTGTTCGACTTGGTCGGCGGTCGCGGCCGCGCTCTTCGATGCTTCGTCGGATACCTTCTCGACGATCCAGGATGCGAGGGTCGCGGTGACGGCGCCGATCAGGGCGATGCCGCCGACCATGAGGCCGGCGGCGACGATGCGGCCGGTGAGGGTGACGGGGTAGAAGTCGCCGTAGCCGACGGTCGTCATCGTGACGAACGCCCACCAGAGGGCGTCGCCGAAGGTGTCGATGTTGCCCTCGCCGTGCTCGGCGTCGAGGACCGCGAGGGCGGCGATCAGGATTGTGAGGGCGGCGGCACCGATCGTGTAGATGATGACGCGGCCGCGGAGGATGCTTCCGGCGCCGCGCTGCACGAGCGCTATGACGGTGAGGAACCGCATGAGGCGCAGCGGGCGCAACATGGGGAGCGCGACGATCGCGAGGTCGAGCAGGTGCCGGTAGAACCAGCGCCACCGGTGCTCGGCGAGTGCGAGGCGTGCGAGGTAGTCGATGAGGAACACGGCCCACGTCACCCAGATGACGGCCTCGGCGGCGCTGCCGAGCGGCCCGTCCGGGCTGACGATGATCTGCACGGCGTACGCGACGAAGAACGCGAGGGCGGCGATGGTGAGCGGCCACTCGGTGACCTTGCTCCATCGCTCGAGACGTGCGCCGTACATGGCGTTCACGATAGTGCAGTCGAGCGCGGGGCCTGCGCGCAACGTGGGGCCCCGCGCTCGACTTCGGAAGGAATGAGAAAGGGCCAGGTGCTTTCGCTGCCTGGCCCACTTACTCGACTCTCAATGTAGGGGGTGACACCGAGAGCTGGTCAAGCAGGGTGTCTTGCGGCGTGTCGCCAGTCATGGCGCGGATCCGCTGCTGGTGGACGGGGTCGGCGTGGAGCCGGCGCCGGAGCTCGGCGAGTAGGACGCGCTCCTCGACGATGCGGCGCCCCTGCTGGTCGAAGGTCATCGGCATGCCCTCCCGCCTCCACCGCTTGATCGTGCGGATCGAGCGGCGGACGCGGGAGGCTGCCTCGCGGTACGTGAGTGGGGTCACGTTGCCTCGGCGCGGTCGGGTGGCTGCCATGTCTGCCCGCAGGTGTCGCAGCGGGCGCCGGCAAGGCCGTCGGCGCCCCATAGCGGGAGCACGGTGCGCTCGCCGCAGGTGGTGCAGGGCCGGGGCCGGTACGCCTTGAACTCGGGCTCGGCGCGCGGGTAGCGTCCTCGCATCTTGCGGATGGTGTCGACGAGCTGCTCGGGGGCGTCGTGCAGTCCGCCGTCGCGCGCGATCTGGTGGGCGGATGCGGTGAGGTAGCGCACGATCTCGGTGGAGAGCGCGAACGCCTCGTCAGGGCGACAGGACGGGAGCCCCTGCACTTCGTCCCGTCCGCGCCATTGTCGTGCGCGTACGGGGCGTGGGGCGGGGTTTCCGGTGCGTTCCTGCACCTCCTGAGCGAAGAGCACGAGGGTGGCGTAGAGGAGGTCGGCGTCGTCCGCGGCGGAGGCGTTGAACGGGAGCCGGGCCTTCTCCCCGGATCCGTCGACGACGACCGCGGACGTGTCCTGCGCGCGCACGGTGTGCTCGGCGAGCTCGCGCATGTGGAGGACCTGGAACGGGACTTGCGCGAGGTGCCACTCGAGCCACTCCGTGCGGGACTGCTCAGCCTGCATCGGAACCTCCATATCGCGGTCTTTCGGGCCGATATCCTGGCGCCATGAACAATCCCCTCATGCCGGACACGACCCTCGCCTGGGTCCTCACGATCGCCGTCTGGCTTTTCTTCACGATCATCTGGCTCTGGATCCTGTGGGCCATCATCCGGGGCGCGGTCCTTTCCGCGCTGCGGAAGCACTCGGACGAGATCCGGGAACGCACCCGCGTCTGACCGAAGCTCATCGAGTTTCTCCCTGCCACTCTCGCTGACGCTCGGCTGCGTTCGCGGAGTCGTCGGGCTCGTAGAGCACCAGGGCGGGCAGTACGGTCTCGTTGAACGCGGTCATGTACGTGGAGTCGACGCGATGCCAGCGCCGGCCCGGTGACCAGTGGGACAGCTGCGCCGCGTAGCCGTCGGCGAGCAGCACGACAGTGCCGTACGGGAGGTCGGCCTCCTGCTCGGGGGCGGTGATCACCTTCCGCGCGGTCATCGCTTCGCTCCAGCCCAGTCGCACGACATTCCACCCGCGTTCGCGCGTTTCCAGGTCAGGCAGACGACTTTCCGGCCGTCCTCGAGGGTGGCCGTGCGCTGCTTCAGCCCGGACGCGGGCAGTTCCGTGCCGGGGTCTTCGAAGCCGCACCCGGTCAGCACGAGCGAGGCGGCGATCGCGGCGGCGGCGAGCGCGCGCTTCACGGCGCGACGCCCGGCTCGGCGGGAGGGATCGGTGGTCATGGGGTTCTCCTTCGTTCAGGCGTCGACGGTCGCGCCGACGTACAGGGGTTGGGGCGGCGGCTGGATCTCCCAGCCGCCGCAGTACGGGGTCGTCGTGACGGCCGGGATCGCGGGGCCGGACGCCGGGACGATCTCGACCCGGTCGACGGTGCGCGGAGACAGCAGCGCGCCCGCGACGTACGCGAGCACGAGGCAGGCGAGCACGAGCACGACAAGCAGCAGCCGGACAGCGGACGCTCGGCGGGCCGTCACGGGGCGGCCTCGATCCGGATCTCGGCAGCGACACTGGCGAAGATCGGGAACTTCGCCCGCTGGTCCGGGTCCGCAGCCTGGTAGGCGATCCACGACGTCCACTGGCGCCTCGTCTCGCTCGGGTCCGTGTCCGGCAGGAGCCGCGCGCCCGAGGCGGCCTCAACAGCGACCGAGAGCCGCGGCCGGTTGTCGTGCTCAACGCAGGCGGCGACGTATTCGTAGACGCCGCCGACGTTGCGCAGGCTCTGGACAGCGCGGCGGATCTCCTCGGCGGTCATGCGAGCACCGCCGATATCTCGTCGCCGATCCAGTGCGCGACGTTCACCGCGACCGCGTTGCCGGCGCCCTTCGTCGTCTCGCTCTTGTTCGCGGCCGACGTGTCGTAGCCCTCCGCGAATCGCTGCGCGCGCAGGTGCTCAGTCGGGCCGAGCATCCGGAACCGCACCTCGTCGATGTCGAACGGCAGCTCGCCGTCGTAGACCTCGGCCGGGCGCTTCCGCTCCGGGACGACGAGCGACACGTTCGGTGAGGTCACCATCGCCGGCAACGGCTCCCCCGTGCTCTTGTTCATGTGCTCGATGCGGGCATAGTCGAGACCGCCGTGGTGCTTCGAGATGAACGCCTCGGGCGGGACCGCGAGCCCGTGGTGCGGAGCGGTCGACATCGCGCCGACCGGCGCGCCGATGGGCGCCGCGGTCCCCGTGCCGTAGAACTCGGCGAGGAACGGCGGGACGGCGATGCCCTGCGAGATGGTCGTCGTCATCGACCCGAGCGCATTCTCGACCGAGCTCACTCGACGGTCGCCGCTGCGCCCGCCGCCATCGCCGTAGTGGTGGGTGACGTACGGCGGGAACACGAGCCCGTCTCCGATCTTCGTGCTGCGCGTCGGGAGCGGCCCGCTGTCGAGCATCCGCGCACGGCCGTCGCCGTCGTGGTTCACCGCGATCATGTGCGGCGGGATCGCGAAGCCGTCACCGGATCCGCCAGCCTGGCGCGCGTTCAGCGGCGCAGCCGAGTCCCACGCCCGGTAGTAGCCGTCAAGCTCGCCGAAGCGCGGATGCCGCGGGTTCGCGGCGTCCCAGGTCTGCCCGGCGCCGGCCACGATCGGCGGGCGGGCGAACATGCGCAGGCCCATCTCGATCCGCCGCATCGTCGCCGCGGCGAGCGGCTTGAGCCCGTGCTTTCCGCGGTCCGCGATCCGGATCCCGAGATCCGACCAGTCGATGACGGCCGCGGCGGGGAGCACGAACGGCTCGACGACCTGCAGCGCGTGTCGGCCGGCGTCGCAGACGTAGACGTACTGGGTGCCGTACTTCCCGAACCGCGGGGCGCCGGCGGGCGCCGCCTTCTTCCAGTGCTGCCGCGTCGACACGATCGCGTCGCACTGCGCGCAGAACGCCGGCGGAGACGGCTCGAGGCGCGGCTCCCGCATGCCCTTCTTCGTGAGCACGATGTAGATGCGATCTCGCCACTGCCCCGCGGCCGGGTTCGTCGGCCCGTACACGTGCGCGGCGTTGACGTTGACGACCTTCCATCGGTAGTCGAGCGCCTCCCACATGCGAAGCCACGACTCGAATAGCGGCCAGGAGGCGACCTCGACGACGTTCTCGATCACGATGACGTCGAAGCTGCGCGCCTCGGTGGCGCGGATCGGGTCGAACATCGTCGCCCGGGAGCGCACGCCGGCGTCGGCGGGCAGCGGGTCGTCGCCGAACAGCGTCGGGCCGGTCGCCTTCGCGCGTTTCCGGCCGCCGGCGGGCGAGTGCCAGGTGCACTCGGGCGAGGCCCAGAGCATCGGCGCCCACGGGAGGCGGCGCATGTCGTAGCCGGAGAGGTCGCCCTGCACGTGGTCAGCGTCGCGGTGGTTCGCGGAGTGCACAGCGATCGCCTTGTCCCAGTGGTTGTAGGCGGTGACGAGTTCGAAGCCGGCTTCGACGAGGCCGGAGGATGCGCCGCCGAATCCGGCGAAGAAGTCGAGGAACTGGATGCTCATTCGAATGCTCCAAACAGGGTCTGCTGGTGCGGCTTCCCGAGCCGCTTCTCGATCAGAGGAATGTGCGTGCCGTCCTCATCGAGCTCGATCAACACGCACTCGAAGCCCTCGATCACGCACGCCTCGCCCGTCGTTCCCGAGCCCGCGAACATGTCGAGCACTCGGCCGCCCGGTCGCGAGACGATCGGGAGCAGGTAGCGGATCAACGCCAGTGGCTTCACGGTCGTGTGCTGGTGGCCGTCGACCACGGGGCGCTCGTCGCGGCCGGCCTTCGCGACGTAGAAGAACCGCGACCCACCGCCCGAGTCGCCGAAGCCGCGTTCGCCCTCCGCGCTGCCGTACGAGCCAAGGATCCCGGCGTCCTTCGGCGCGCGGGCATGGTGCGCGGCGAGCTTCCCCGAGGTGAGGGTGCCCGTCTGCCGGTCAAGCTCGGCCGCCTGCGACTCGTCCAGAATCACGTTCGCCGGGAAACGGCCCGACTCGCTGCCATTCTTTCCAGCAGTCGGGGTCCAGCCGTCGTCATTCAGGATCCCGAAGTCCTGACCCGTACGGGCACGGATCGTGCTTTCCGAGCCGATCCGGCCGGCGTCGATGTTCAACGCCCCCGTGCCCCACTTTAAGACGTTCTGCGCGACCGACAGGCCGCGCTCGAGCGGCTTCCGAGCCACGATCACGGGCTCGTGCGCAGGCTTGAACGCGGTGCCCCAGCCCTCCCACTCCGCGGCGGCGGTCCCCTCGCGGGCGGCATCGCGGGCGATCCCGTCGCGGGTCGTCATCGCGAAGTTCGTGCGGTTCTCCCACGCCTCGACGGTGCCGGTCACCTCGCGCTCAGCCCAAGCATCGCCCGCGGTGCCCTTGCGTGTGTTCAGGCGCTGCACCTCGGCGTCGAGCCCGGCCCCCAGCGACGGGATGACGCGCTGCAGCGTCGCCCACTGCTCAGTCGTAGGCAGCGACGGCTGCGAGTCCGTGTCGCGCGCCGCCCAATGGTCGATCAGGCGAGGGTGGCAGCCGTCGAAGTACTGCACGAGATCCCGCGATCGCAGACCGTCGGCATCCATCGCCACACGGATCGCCCGGCAGATTACGCGCGTCGGCTCGACGTCCTCCACCCGCATCTTGTCGATCGCCTTCGCGACGTCGAGCGACTTCGGAAAGCCCTGCCCGTACAGCCATGCGATGTTGTCTCGGATCTCGAACCCGGCGTCCTCGATCGCGACCGCGACGCGATGCCAGGTGCGGGTGCCGCCGAACACGAGCGCGTGCCCGCCCGGCTTCAACACGCGGAACGCCTGCGCCCACACCTCCGGGTCGTACGCGATCCCCGACGAGTCCCAGCCCTTGCCCATGAAACCGAGCTCGTAGGGCGGATCCGTGACGATCGCGTCGACCGAGTTGTCCGGCAGTCCGGCCATGACCTCGCGGCAGTCGCCGCGGTACACGGTCACGGGGCCATGCTCGAATGCGGGGGTCATGATGCCCATGCGAGTCGCTCCGATCTGGGGATGACGGAAAGGCAGTCGCGGCAGAGCTGCAGGATGCGTTCGCCTTCCGGCATGTCGATGCCGCAGCGGCCGCACGGCTGCTTCGGCCGGTGCCTGGTCTCCCCGAGAGACGGGGAAGGCGGCGCCTGGACCGGCGCCGCCTTCGGGGTGATGGGTGGGAGGGTGCCCTCCCTGCGTGCTTTCGAGTAGTGCGACCAGCACATGCCTCGGGCGCGCGCGATCTCGGTGCACCTGCCCTGGATGCAGCGCACCTGCCGGCGGCTCAAAAGACCACCTCGCCGAGGTCGGTGCGGATCGTCGCCGCAGTCATCCGCGCACCCATCTCGGCCACCTGCGCGTTGAGCTGGGCCTCGGCGTTGTCCGCGGCGTTGACGAGCTCGTTCGCGAGATCGCGAGCCTGCTCAGGTGAGTACGACCAGACCTTCCGGAGTTGGGTGAGCTCCACGCGGTAGTCGTCGTCGACGGCCACCGCCGCGACATCGACGGTGAGCTGTTCCTGAATAGCCATTCCTCTGTTCCTTCCTCAGAACATGCCGATCGGCTGCGATGTGATGCGGGCGAACTTGCCCTCCCACCGCAGCGACCTGCGTCCAGACCGCCCATGGCGGTTCTTCACGACGTACATCTCGAGCACGTCACCGGGTTCCCCGTCGGACTCGAGCTTTCGTTGCAGCATCAGCACGACGTCGGCGTGCATGCCGATGTCGTCCGACTTCGCGAGGTCGGCGAGCGTGGGCGGCCGTTGCGTCTGCTGCGCCTTCGGACCCTTCACCTGCACGGAGTCGCGGTTGAGCTGCGCGAGCGCGATCACCGGGCAGCGCAGCTCGCCGGCGAGCACCTTCAACTGGCGGGCGATCTCGCCCACCATCTCGTGCACCTTCATGCGCGAGTCGTGCGACGAGATCAACTGCAAGTAGTCGACGACCACGCCCGCGATCGGTCCCTTCCGGGCGACCGAGCGCGCGTATGCCTTCACCTGCTGCACGGTCACGCCGGACCGCTCGTCGATGAACAACGGCAGCCCGTCGATCCGTCGATGAGCGAGCCCGAGCTGCGCAGCCTCCCCAGCGGAGAGGTCGTGCCGCTTCAACGACGAGAGCGGGATCTGTCCAACCTGAGCGACCAGACGTTCGAGCATCTGGTCCGTGCTCATCTCGAGCGCCGAGTACGCGACCGGCCCGGATGCGGCGAGCGCCGCAGCGATCTGGAGGCCGGCGTTCGACTTACCGCCGCCCGGTCGTGCGCCAACGATGTAGAGCCCACCGGGCGAGAACCCGCCGATCATGTCGTTGATCTCGGTCCACGGCGTCGGCACATACTCGGGGGCCTCATCGAGGGCCGCGGTGAACGCCTCCCACCGGTGCGAGATCGGTGCGATGCTCGTTCCTTGCTCCCCGAGCAGTCCCTCCATCTCGGTGCGGAGGATCTCGATCTGCTCGGCGGGGTCGCCCTCCGCCTTGTAACCGGCGGTCGCGACCTTCTCTCCGAACTCGATCATGCGTCGCTGCGCGGCCCGGTCGCGCACGATCTCCGCGTAGTAGAGGGCGTTCGCGGCCGACGGCACGATCGACGTCAGCGTGTGCAGGTAGACCGCCCCGTCAGGCACCTCCGAGATTCGTCCGGTGCTCGTGAGCTGGTCGCCGACGGTGATCGCGTCCACCGCTCGCCCGGCCCCGGCGAGTTCGAGGATCGCGTCGAAGATCGTCTCGTGCTTCGGCTCGTAGAAGTCGACGCCGTTCAGCACGCCGGTGACTTCCGCGAGTGCGCGCTTCGAGAGCATCGCGGCGCCGAGCACGGACTGCTCAGCGACGGGCTCGTGCGGCGCGACGCGCTCGCCGCCGACCGGCGCGGCCGGCCTCGACCCCCAGGGGTCATCGTCCTCGTATTCGGTCACAGCGGGATCACCTCGATTCCTTCGTCCAGTCCGATGAAGCTCGCCCCGCAGGCGCGGCAGCGTAGCCGTCTCGCGGCCCCGGCTGCTTCGCCCGCCCGGGCTTCCGCGAGGCACGTCTCGCAGATCAGGCCGCCACCTCCACCGCAGGTCCGGCAGCGCAGGATGAACGCCGCCGAGTTCTCACAGCGGCTCCGTTCGATGAGCACTTCGCAGCGGGGCGCGAAGTCGAGCTGCTCGAGCACCCGCTCGTCGAAGTCCGGGGTCACCGTGGCGCTCACGGTTCGATCCCCAGCCACTTCGACTTCAGGTGCGCGACCCAGTCGGCGTCGTCGCGGCGTTCGACGAACTCCTCAGCCGGGATCCCCGCGGCCGCGCAGATCGTGCGCTCGGCAGCGGTGAGCTCCGGCGGCGTCCATGCACGCTCCTGCCGGATCGCCGCCGCGCCCTCGATGATGTGCACCGGCATGAGGTAGCGGTCCGACGACGCGAAGTGCCGCCTCATCGCCTCGAAGGCGTCGTCCTTGGCGACGTCGGCGAGCAGCCCATGCCACGCCTCGACGTGTGCCTCGGCGACCCGACGGTGGTCGTATGCGGAGGCTGCCGCGAGCAGGCCCGCGACCTCTGACTTCTTCACCCCTCGATCTCCTTCTGCTGTTCCTCCTCGGCGTAGCGGAGCGCGAGGTCGATGTTCTGGTGGACCGCCGGCGCGCGACGGCCCCGCGCGGCCTGCTGCCGGAGCGTTTCGTACTTCTCGCGGAGCTTCGAAGCGGACAGGATGTTGCCCCGCCAGAACTCGTCGGCCTGGCACCAGCGGATCGCGCCCGCGATCTGGTCTGCGGGGATCTCGTCGCGGTCGAGCATCAGCCGGATCGCGTCGCGGTTCTTCTTGTTCCGGGCGGGGAGCTTCTTCACGCCGTTCTTCGTGAGCTCCTCGTCGAGGAGGTCGAGGAGGTGTTCGACGTCGGCACGGGACGCGTCATCGTTCTCCGACGATGACTTACTAGTAGGTACGGGTACGGGTACGGGTACGGGAAGAGCGGACGCGGGCGTCTCGGTGACGTCTTCGAGACGCGTTGGTCCCGCATGCTGTCCCGCGCCTGTCACGTTGTCGTCACGCTGTGACGTTTCGCGCTTCGCCGCCTTGGCTGCACGCCACCGCTCCTTCCTCACCCGGTCTGCCTCGCGCCGCTGCTCGGCATCGGCGCGTGACGGCTGCCTCTCCTCCCACTGGTGGAACTCGAACCCGCCCTCCACCCGCGCCCACAGGCCGGCGGCGGCGAGCGCCTCCGCCTCAGCCGGTGTGCCGAGCATCGCGGCGGCAGCGGCCGAGACGAAGCCGTCGGTGAGCTGCTGCGCGCACCATGCACCGGCGCGCACCCACAGGCCCATCGCGGCATTGCCCACCTCGAGCACCTTGGGGTGCGTCGCCAGGCTGTCGTCGACCTTGAACCACATCTCGTTCATTTCCTCTCTGGTGTTCGCACGCCGGCCTCGGCGCACCATTGGTCCCACTCGGGGCCGTAGACCTCGCGCATCATCTGCGCCGCTTCGGTCGCGTGGATCCGGAGCGCCTCGCCGCCCTTCGTGAGGCGTGCCCAGCCGTGCAGGTGGGGGTAGAAGACGGGCACGCGGCCGGGGTCTCCGACCCAGCGGCGTACCTTCCACCCGTAGGCGAGGGCGATCGTTTGCAGGTCGCGCTCGCAGCGGCCGTTGCAGTCGAAGCAGAGGGTCAGCGAGTCGACGATCGACGGTGGCGTCGGCGAGCCGCCCATGCCGACCGCGCGGCGGTGCTGGTGCGTCAGCGAGTAGCGGGTGGAGCAGCGCGCGCACTGGTCGTTGTCGCGGTCCTTCGTGTCGGCCCAGGTCGCGGCCTGGACCCTCATCCGAACACCGCCGAGCGTGTGCAGCGGCTCTCGTGCACCCCGTCCCAGACGACGCGCGTTGTGGAGTGCAGCGCCTCGAGGGTGAAGGTGCCGGTCTTCGGGTCGTGTGCGTCGATGCGCCAAGGCTTCGGGTCGGCGTCGACGCGCACGACATCGCGGACGCCGAGCTTCTTCGGGCGGCTCACAGCGTGATCCCGAACTTCTTGGCGGCGTCACCGACCGCGGTGCGGACGGCGGCGAGGTCCTGCTTCCCGAAGTTCGTGGCCTCGTGGAGGACCTGGAGGAGTGCGCCCTTCATCGCGAGTTCCTGCGCCCCGTCGTGCGCGGCGACCTCCTGCTCGAGTCGGACGGCGGTGGCGCGGGCCCGGTCCCGCTCGGCGGTGATGTCGGCGAACTGCGCGACGTCGGCCCAGTCCGGGCGGCCCTTCTGCTCCATGAACGTGCGCACGCGCTCGGCACCGGCGACCAACTCCTCAGCGGTGATGCCGCTCTGGTGAGCCCGCATCACGGTGGCGAGCTCGTCCTCTCGGTATCCCCGCTGGGCGTCGTACTTCGTCGTCTGGGGTTGCTCCATGTCCTAGTTCCTCCTCGAGAGGCCCGCGAGCTGGAAGCTCGCGAGCACCAACTTCGCCTGCGTCTGCAAGCTGCTCTTCCTGCTGTCCACCAGATCCGCGAGATCCTTCGCGTACCGGTAGGCGATCTGCGCCGCGGTGTTCGCGACGCGCTCCTCGGCGACTGCGAGATCCAGCGCCGCGCTCCGCTCCGCCTCGGTCTTGCCCTGCACAGTGCCCCGGGCCCGCGCCCGGGCGAGCACCAGCGCCTCGGCGGTGTCGCCGCGCACCTTGTCCGCCTCCTTCACGACACGGATCGCCTGCGCGGCGACGCTGTCGACCTGCTCGAGCGCGAAGAGGATCTCGTCAGGGGTACGGACCCCGCCCGGGGCGGGCGGCACGATCGCGAGCTCCTGCCGCATCGACGCCACCCACCCCTCGACCTGCTCGGCCGTGAACTCGGTCATCAGCTACCGAATCCCTCCGGCAACATGCCCCACTCCGCCGCCTCTTCCGGGGTCGGCTTCATCGGGTCGCCCTTGAACGCCTCAGCGGTCTCGGTTGATTCCGCGGAGGGCTCATCGGGCACGGGCTCCACGGCCTCGGACTCCGGATCCGCGGCGGCCTCCGGCGCCGGATCCGGTGCGACCGGCTCCGGCTCCGCGCTCGGCGCGGGCGGTGCCGGTGCAGCGGGCACCGCCGGGGCCGGAGGCTTGCGCCGCATCGTCCGCTTCGCCGCCGGTTTCGCGGGCGCGGCTTCGGCTGCCTCGGCCGGCTGCGCGCCGTCCGTGAGCTCCTCCACCGAGTAGAGGCCCGCGATCGTGTCCGCCGCGATCAGGCGGGCGAGCTCCGACGTCGCTCGAGCGGTGAGCATCGCCTGCGGCTGCTTCTTCCAGTTGTCCTTGTTCGTCAGACCCATCGCTCGCGCGCGGTCCATGTCCCACATCGACTCCTGGACGCGGTCGTCGCCGCGGCGCCGCCCCTGCATCACGACCCGCTGCGAGCTCGCCTCGACGACCCAAATCTCGTGCCCGTCGCGCTGCACGAGCGCCCGCAGGGTGTTCGCACGGAACGCGGGCGTCCCCTGGATGACGTCGAGCGAGCGGAGCGCGGTCATCGGATCCAGGATCCCGACGCCGCGCGCCGTCATGATCGCCGCCGCCGCATGACCCGGGTTCCCCTGGTACTGCTGCGGGACGAACGGGGTCGTCACGAGCGACCGGCTGAAGTTGTACGCGAGTTGCAGATCGCGAGCGAACCGCAGCAGGTCATCGGACCCGTGTTCCTCGGCGAGCACGACCTCCTGCTCGGTGATCGACTGCCCGGCCTGTTCGATCTCGGTGCTCATCGGGTCACCTCCGACGGGCGCAGCGCGGCACCCTTCCAGGTGTCGGCGACGTCACGGTTCGCCGCGCCGCGCGCGACCTGCACGATGTGCCCGAACGCCTTCCACGTCGCGTCGGAGAACTCCATCGGGTACACCTCGTACCCGTCAGAGCGGATCCAGATCGCCCAGAGATCCGTGATCCCGAGATCGGCCATGGCGTGCTCGACCTTGTCCCGGTCGAGGTAGCGCGTCGCCTTCGCGTACGCCGTGAGCTGCAACGCGGTCTCCGGGTAGATCCCGGTCCGGTTCGTCTTCCAGTCGGCGAGCACGACCTTCCCGGCATGCTCCGGAAGACCGGACTTGAGCAGCAGGTCGAACGTGCCCGCGTAGAGCGCGGTCTCGTGGTAGACCGACGCCTCCGTGAGTAGCGTCTCGACCTTGAACTCCTCGAGGAACCGCAGCGCCGAGGAGACATGCCCCGCGATCGCGTCCGGCACTTCGACCTCCTGCCCGAGGGCGAGTTTCTCGGCGAGGTCGTGCACCTCGGTGCCGCGGTGCTTCGCCTCGTCGGAGATCGCGTAGCGCGACTTCTTGAGGGTGTCGAGCCGCTTCGACAGGGACAGCTCGCCGAGTTCCTCCCAGTTGTCGACGGCGTACTCGGCGGTCGCGTTGCCCGCCCAGTTCACGAGCGCGGGCTTCGGGAGCCCGTTCCCGAGGAGCGTCGTCACGCCGTCGAGCTTGCGATCGTCGAGGTAGTAGGCGTGGTTGCGGCCGTACTTGCGCTTGCGGAATCCGCCCGTGGTCTTGGCCGCCATCACTCCTCACCGCCCCAGCCGTCGACGGGCAGCTCGGAGGCTTCGGCTGTGCCGGGCTCCTCGAGTTCGAGCTGCGTGTTGCCGGTCCGCTTCGCGTAGTGGCTGTCGAGCAGCTTCCGCACGGTCTCGGCATCCGCGCCCGAGACCGGCTCGATGCGCTTGATCCGCACCGACGCCTGCCGGCTCCCGTCGTTGCCGTCCTCGACGATCGTGTGCGCGCCGATCAGGACGACCGCGTAGACGTCCTCGGGGCTCACCTCGACGAAGTGCTCCTCGAGATCCTGCAAACCGTCGAGGTCATCGCCCGGCCGCTTTGCTGCGTACTTGAGTACCATTTCCTTCTCATTCCTTCTCGGGTTCCGTCGCCTCGCTGGCGGCGGGGTCTGGTCGCTCGAAGATCCGGATGATCGTTCGAGCGCGGTCGCCAGCGCCGTAGATGCGCTTGGCGTGGATCTCCTCGATCTGCTCGTCATCGACGTATGCCAGCCCGTTCAGGGCGTCCGTCGGGAGCTTCGTGAGGTTGTCGGTGTCCACCCGATGCCGGGTGGAGCGGTAGAACGTGGCGACGACCATCAGCCGGCCGGTCAGCGGCGCGAAGCCCGGATACGTTGCCCGGAACGCAGCCGCGACCCGCTTCTCGGCGTCAGCCGTGCGCTTCGGGGTGAAGGCCCGCTGTCCGGCCTTCGCCCGAGGTCGTCCCTTCGGGATCGGTTCGCCGCCGACGACGAACGCGACGCGGGGCTCGAACATCAGGCGGCCAGGAGTCGAGCGAGCTCTTCGCGCCCGTTCACGGACTGCGCGAGCATCACGGCCTGCAACAGGCCCGGGAACGCCTCGAACAGGCGCGCCCGGTTCCCGAGGTCGGCATGGCCGATCGCGGTCAGCAGCGCCGAGGTGAAGCTGCCCGGCTGCCGCCCGCGCCCATCGCCGACCGACCAGAGCGCGTGCGCCGCGTCGTCCACGGTGATCTCCGTGCTCATCGGATCACCGCCGCGCAGACGGCTCGGACGATGTCGAGCAGCCAGCCACCGCGACGCAGATAGCGAACACGGCGAGCGGCGCGAAGATCGCGACGAGAGCCCACCACGGCAGCAGCTCCAGCACTCGGAGATCCGAGGCCACGAGCGCCACCACGGCCGAGACGAAGGCGAGCAGGCACAGGACCCGCCACGCGAGGTCCCAGCGGTCCATGCGCGGTCACTTCCCGCTCGCCGCTGCTCGGCGCGCTACGCAGACCTCGCATTTGCAGCCCGGCGTCGGCATGTCGAGGCGGTCGAGGAGGACCAGCATCTCGCTCGTGAGTGCTTCCTGGGCGATCGTCTCGGCCTCCGCGAGGATGCTCGATGCCTCCGCTCGGGCGGCCGTGGCCTCTGCGAGTCGAGCGGTACTGATTCGGTCGCGCCGGTTGGCGTGCAGCACCAGCACGCCGCCCGCGGCGAAACTGACGAAGCCGACGAAGATGGGGATGATGAGATCCATGGGTGGGTTTCCTTCCGTGAGAGCGGTATGTCTCGTGCCCGCACGCCGATCTGCGAGCGCACGCGCGGGCCGCACTTCACCCCGTGCCGGTTCCGCCCCACCACGAGCGGCCACGCGTCATCACCCCAACGCCTCCGGTTCCCCGCGATCGCGAGGCCAACTGGTGAATCGGTCTGGGGTTCTGTCGGTCGGGGAGCATCCGCTGCTGGTCACGCGGCACACGACGATGCGTGCGCTGGCGGGTGAGCTCGCGGCCTCTGCCGACACAGGCCCCAGGCCTGAAATCTGAATCACTGTGGAGTTGTCAAGGAGCGGTGCCTGCCTCGCGGCGGCGCCTTCCGGCAGTGGCCCGAAACCGATCTGCGAGCGCATCTCGGGCCGAAATTGGGTGCACTGAATCGCCCTCCGGTCAGGTCGACCGGGGCGAGAGCGCGGAGAGCTTCGGCTAGTGCCGGGTCTCGACGCGTGTAGCGGTGAGGTAGGCGAGCACGTCGCCGCGCTCGTAGACGACCGTCTTCTGTGACGGCTTCGAGTACCGCGGCCCGCGACCGGCGCCGCGGAGGTTCTCGAGGATCTTCTCGGTCATGCCGGGGATGATGTCGCACACCTCGGCGGGGGAGAGGTACACCGGCGCGGCGGGTGCGGGCTTCGTGGGGCGGAGAGTCGAGACGACAGCGGACATCAGGGCACCGTGATCTCGAGCTTCACCAGGTCGTCGAGCGCGACGAGCGGGAAGGCTGCCTTGATGCGGGCGAGGACCTCGTTCGATGGGCGTGCGCCCTTGGTCGTATAGCGGTAGAGCGAGGCGGGGTCGACGCCGATGCGTCGAGCGAACTCCGCGTCCGTCGCGATGCCGTTTGCGCGGCGCAGCTCGTAGAGCTTGGCGGTGTCGAGCAGCAGAGAGGCACGGCCTCGGCTTCGATTCTTGGTAGTGGCTTCCATGTCCAGAAACGCTAGACCCGGACTTCCATTTCTGCAAGCCACTTCCCGACATGAGGCTTGCTTGATTCCCCAACTTCCGCACGATTCTGCGCTTCGATTCTCGAAAACTCCTTGCAGACCTGCAAGGCTTGTTGTAGGTTTACATCCGTGGAACCGAACAGATGGATCGCCTACCTTGAATCAGTCAGAGGTGCAGACAACGATGCGAACACGGCTGCAAAGCTCGGCGTCTCGCAGTCGACCTTCACTCGCTGGCGGGCAGGCACGGGGCATCCGAAGCCTGCTCAGGTCGTCGAGATCGCGCGCCTCTACAGCTCGAACGCGCTCACGGGTCTCATCGCGGCGGGATACCTCTCGACAGGCGACCTTGAGGAGCTGGGCACCCCGGTCGCGCCGCATGACCTGGAGTCGTTCAGCACGGTTCAACTCCTGAACGAGCTCCGATCTCGTGTCGACGTCATGGGGGACTACATCTCGTGGCTCGAGCAACTTGGCGGTGGTCGGCCCGCGGTTGCTGGGCTTGGCCTCGATGCGTTGAAGCACATCCGGCCAGGCGCAGCACCGAGCGACGTCGATCCGCAGGTCTATGTGGACGCGCTCGGCGCCGCTCTCGAGCAGCACGACGTGCAGGGTGTGCCCGTCTACCGCCCGGCCCCGAATGTCGGTGGCGTGACCGAAGATGCGGATCCGCGGCACCAAAGCGACTACGACCTCGTCTCTCACCCCTACACCGACGAGACCGGCGAACTGATGGACGAATAGAGAGGAAGACCTGGTGGAACGACTGATCGAGTATGCCGAGCACATCGGCGTGACCTGGGCCTTCGTGGACGACCTGAGCCCCCACCACCCGGGGCGCTACTACGACGCCCGCCGGCACATCGACGTGCTCGACGGCATGGCACTTCCGAAGACGATCTCGGCCTTCGGGCATGAGCTCGGACATGCGACCTTCCGTGACGTGCCCAGCATCTTGCCGCACGTAGACGCACGCCAGGAAAGGCGAGCGGATGCGTGGGCAGCACACTTCCTCATCGACCCGACCCTCTACGCCGCCGCCGCGGCGAAGTACGGACGCGAGCTCGACTGGATCGCCCAGGAGCTCGGCGTGCTGAAGCGGATCGTCATCGCTTACGAGGACACGCTCACTCGGGTCGGTGACCGCGTCTATATCGGAGCCCGAATGGGCGCGGGGCAGTGGCGCGCCTGCCTGGAAGTCGCCTAGCCCGATCCCCAACACCTCAGCGCCCGGCACCCCGGGTGAGCTGCCGCATACCCTGACGAAGGAGGCCGACATGGCCACGATCACCGCGTACCAGACCGCGGCCGGGAAGCGATATCGCGTGCGGTATCGGAAGCCAGACAAGACCCAGACCGACAAACGCGGCTTCAAGACGAAGAAGGAGGCCGAGCTCTGGGCAGCGACGATCACCGTCTCCAAAGCCGCGGGCCAGTTCATCGACCCGCGGGCGGGGCGCCTGACGATCGACTTCGTCGCCGAGAAATGGATCGTGGGGGTCGAGCTGCGGAAGCCGTCGACCGCCGCCGCCCTGCGATCGTCTTGGCGCACTCACGTCCAGCCAGCATGGGGGTCGTGGCAGGTATCCTCCGTCGACTTCACGAGCGTGCAGCAGTGGGTCGCCGGCCTCACCTCGGGGATCCCCGGGAAGAAGGAAGGCGAGTGGATCCGGAAGCCGAAATCTGCCACGACGGTGCAGCGTGCGCACGGAGTCCTCGTCGCGCTTCTCGACGCTGCCGCGCGTGACAGGATGATCCCTTCGAACCCGGCCCGAGGCGTCGTGCTGCCAAAGAAGGGAGTGAAGCCGCACCCCTACCTCACGCATTCGCAGGTCGCCCACCTGGTGCGCGAATCCGGTCGGCACGGCGACCTCGTCAACGTACTCGCGTACACCGGAGTCAGGTGGGGTGAGGCCACTGGTTTCCGCGTGATGGACCTCAACGTCGGCCGCCGCCGGCTGCGCGTTGCACAGAACGCCGTGACCGTGGGGGGAAAGATCAAGCTCGGCCCCCCGAAGACGCACAGAATGCGCACCGTGCCGGTGCCAGCGTTCTTGGTCACCGCGCTCGCGGATGCAGCGGACGGGCGAGCACTCGAGAAGCCGCTACTCGGAGACGGCGCCGACTACCTCAAGGCCCCTTCTTCGAAGCGGAGCTGGTTCGAGGGCGCGGTGAAGCGTTGTCAGAAGGTGGACTCCACCTTCCCCACGATCACCCCTCACGATCTGAGGCACACCGCGGCCTCTCTCGCGGTGAGCTCGGGAGCCAACGTCAAGGTCGTGCAGCGCATGCTCGGGCATGCCACCGCCGCGATGACGCTCGACGTCTACGCCGATCTGTTCGACGACGATCTCGACCTCGTGGGCGACGCGATGGATGCTGCCCGACGTGCCCACATTTTGCCCACAGTCGAGCGAGGGCAGCAGGGGGCGACCGGGGGCAATAAGGGCCAAACGGCGGCGTAGAGACAGCCGCCTCACCCCTGCTGTTCAGGGGGTATCGATTCGATTCCTCTCTGGGGCACCCAAGTGGCGAGGTTCGAACTTTGCCCCATCTCAACAAAGGGCACTGTTCGAGCCTCGCCCGCCCCGGCAGCCCAGTTCAGGGCGTTCGCGCTGACCTCGGGATCGAGGAGCACTTCGTAGGGTCGCTCGTTCTCGACGTGCAGGGTGTTGTCCTCGTCAATGAAAATCTTGGTGAAGAACGCCTGGTTGCACAGACGCCGGTTCGCGTCGTCGCAGCGCCGGTAGATTTCTGCGCAGTTCTCCAAGAGATCGAGCGAGTCGTCCAGGTTCTCTCGGGCTTCGCTGTACTCGCCGTGGTGCGAGTTCAGACGCTGCTCGACCTGGTACAGCTCACTGCTGAGAGACTGCTGCTCGCGCTTGAGTTGCGCAAGGGTGATCGCGTCGGCGTAGAACGCCTGCAAGAGCTTGTCCTGGTGCGCGATGATCCGATCCCGGTTTTTTGTGAGCTGGTCGAGCTCGTGTGCTTCACCGGCCATCATGAGGTCGAGTTCGTGGTGCAGCATCCCGGCGAGGGTATCGCGGTGCGCAGGGGTGATCTGCACTCGCTCGTAGTAGTCCTCGATCATTCGTTCCACGTCTTCGATGAGGATCGCCTGTCTCGTGCAGTCGGTGCGCTTCGAGTGCCGGCCTGCGCACACGAAGTAGGGGTACACGTCGTTGTAGCGGTTCTTCGCGTTGTTCACGATGAGGCGTGATCCGCATTCCCCGCAGTAGATCGTGCCTTTCAGGTAGTGGCTGTGCGTCTGGGTCGCTTCGCCGGAGTTCCGGTTCGCGATGAGCACCGACTGCACCTGGTACCAGACTTCGGCGGGAACGAGCGGTTCATGCGCGCCCTTGTACTGCACGCCGCGATAGATCACATCGCCCTTGTAGTACGGGTTGGTCAGCATCCGATGGATCGCCGACAGCACGGGCGGCTTCGCCGGCCGACGTGGTGAGGGCACGGTGACGAGGCCACGGTTCTCGAGTTCTTCGTGGAGCTGCGAGAGCGTCCAGCTGCCGGACGCATACGCCTTGAACGCCCACTCGACCAGCGGCGCGCGCATGGGGTCGATTTCGACGGTGCGCATCTCACGGCCGAGCTCGTCGCGGGTGAGGATGTTGAGGTACCCCATCGGAGCCTTACCGACGGTGCCGCCGTTCGCGGCCTTCTGGCTCATACCCTTCACGACCTCGGTGGCGAGGTTTCGGGAATAGAACTCCGCGATCGTGGACATGATGCCATGCAGAAGCATCCCGGACGGCGTCTCATCAATGTTCTCCGTTGCCGAGACAAGCATCACGCCGGCCTCCTGCAACGCCATATGGATCGTCACGTCGTCGGCACGGTTCCTCGCGAGCCGATCGACCTTGTGAACAATGCAATAGGTGATCTTGTGCGTCTTGACGTACTGGATCATCCGCATCAGCTCGGGCCGGTCGGCCTTCCGCGCCGACTCCCCGGCATCCACGAACTCTTCAACGATGGTCGCGGAGAGCTGGTCGGCCTTCCGTAGATTCGCCTCACGTTGCGCGGGGATGGAGAACCCCTCGTCAGTACCTCCCTTCTCCGCCTGCTCCTTCGTTGAGACGCGAAGGTAGGAAACCGCCAGTGCGAGCCCTGGGGCTGGTTCTGGGCGGCTGGGAACGAACGCCGAGCCTGGGGTACCGGAAATGCCGGACATGGGGTGCTTCTCTCACGCGGGATAGAACCGCGCGGCAACTGCACCAGAAGATGCAGCAGGGCACTGAAGGAGAAAAGCTACCCGGAGTCGGGAAGTGAGGCGAAGCCGAGAAACGCTCAGCAGCGTTGAGACATTGCCCGCCATTTGGCGGGGATAGGACTACAGCGCCCCACGTTGCCGCGAGGCGGGTACAACAGCGATTCTACCGTCCAAGGCCAGATCAGGCCACGGAATCGGTGAGCTGGGTTTGACGGCGATACGTCTCTGGCACCTCAATCGCTCGCCGTGCCGCTCTGCTCTCACCGTCCTGCTGGAAGGTATGACGGATGAGGACTTGCGCGAGCAAGTGCAGGTCCACCGGGTCACGGTGCACAGCACGAACGGAGAACGCGCGATCCTCGTACTTGCGATGATCCGTCTTGCGCCGGTAGTTCCTAACCATCACCGCGCCCGCTTCCGATTGACTGCGGCGGCGAGCGTTTCATCCTCGATGCGGAGTCGTCGCTCGGCATCGGCAGCGACGAACTCGATGAAGTCTGCTTCCCGATCCGCGATCACTTCGTCTTCGATCGGCCCTTGCGCCGTCTCTCCCGGCCAAGTGGTCTGCCGTGTCGGGCGGTCGCGGTCGAGCCGGGTACCGCAGGTCGCGACCCATTCACGGAGACGATCGCGTGCGGCAGCGAAGTCGGTGTGCCAGGCGATAGGCCCGGAACCGTCTTGCTCAGGGTCGAAGCTGCACAGCCAATGAGTGTGCAAGGCCGAGAGCTCCCAGACGAGCTCAGGGTGCCGGTACCAGAACGGTGGAACCACCGATGCCGGCAGCCCGTAGGTTTCGCGAAGCTGGTTCACCCACTGGTTGAGGTCCATCCACTCCTCCTCGGCCTCGTGAGAGCGGAGGATGTGCCAGTTGATCGGCTTCGGCACGACGGGCAGCGACATTGACTCAAGCGGGTCTGTACCGTCGTAGTCGTCGTCCAGTTCCTCGGGTGTGAAGTCCGTTCCATCCGCGGACGTATCTTGCTCGGTCATCAGGATTCCTCACGCTCCGATGGCTCGTGCGAACGCGGGCTCCTTTCCAGCCGACGTCACCTGCCTTGCCGTGCCGCGCTCTGCCGTGCGATTGGCGCGCTGGCTGCGGTCGACGCTGTAACTCGTGCGTGCGGAATCGTGCCCGATCTTCGACATGATGAACTGCTCGATCTCGAACGTCTGGCCTTCTCGAACGACGGTTCGACGGTGAAGGTGGCCTTCGGCGACGAAGTTGTCACCCTTACTGAACTTCGACAGCGCCCGCACCGGGTTCTCACCGAACGCGACGAGGTCATGGAAGGTCGGATCGAGCTCGGTGAAGGAACCGTCCTCTTCTTTCCGGTAGCGCGGCTTGCCTGCGCGAGCGAACATGCGCGGTACCCCGCTCTTCGTCTTCGACGGGCGCGGTTCTGTTGCGATGAATCCCGAGAACGACGCCTTGATAGGAAAGGACACGGATCGCTCCTTCTGCCAGACGGCCGCGTGTCTCGCGGCTCTACTCGGCAGGTGCTCCCGCCGAGCCTGGGGTCTTACGGTGGTGGAGCTGGGCTTCGACTGCTGCCCGGTCAGCGGTGAGCTGCTTCGCGTCAGCGCGTTCGGTCCATCGGCGGAGACGCGCGACGATCGGAGGTGCGGAGCGCAGCAGGACGAGGCCGGTCCCGAATGGGAAGCGGCGGATCACGTCGGGCGGCATGACGGGCACCCGGCGGATCGAGCGTTGCGCGGAGCGTGAGCCGTGATCGCCGACGGTGGTGGAGTCGGTGATCTCGTCGCGTTCCCCGATCAGGGTGCTCAGGTCTTGGAGGTCTTTCGAGTTCGAGGCTCCGCCGAGGATGATCTTCACGATCGCGGCATCCCAGATCGCCGACGCCGCATTCTCCGACCACTTCTCCCGCGCCTGCGCGAGCGATTGCAGAACGGGCATGGTCGTGATCCCCGACCCCCCACCCTCGGCCATGAGCGTCGGCAAGGACGGCAACGGCGACAGGTTCGCCACCTCATCGAGCGCGAGCAGCAGGGGCGGGTCGAGCCGTGCGCCCGGGCTGCGAGCGGCGAGGCGGCGGGCAGCCTCGACCACGTCCTCGATGAGCGCCGCAACCAAGGGCGCGCTGTTGTTCGCTCCGGCGGCGGTCGCGAGCAGGTAGAGGGTGCCCTTCTGCGTGAGGAACGTCTCGGGGTCGAAGACTTCGTCGGGGCTGGGGCTTACGGAGTCGAGCACGCGCGGGTCGGCGAGCGCGGCGAGGGCGAGGGAGACGCCCTGCCAGATCGAGTCCATCGTGCGTGGGTCGGATTCGAGCATCGCCTGCAGCGCTTCCGCCCAGCCGCCGGCCGCGCGCGGGTGTGCGGCGAGGATCGACACGGCATCCCCAGCCGCGGCGGGGTCGAGCGTCCACCGGAACAGATCGGCAGGCTGCCTCCCGTCGAGGGCTGCGGCGTGGAGGAGGCATTGCAGCGCGACCCTGGTCTTCGCTTCCCAGAAGTCACCGCCCTCGACCCCGCCCTTCCCGAGCCCCGTCGCGAAGGCAAGACCTGCGGCGCGGATCATCGCGGTCAGCGGGTCAGTGCAGCCGCGCACGGGTGACCAGCGCAGGCCTGCCGGGATGCCGTCGGCGAGGTGCTGCGGGTCGAACACCGCGACCGGACCGACACGTTGCCGGGCTGTGATCGTGGCGGTCACGTTGTCGGGGCGGGTGCTCGTCGTGATGACCGCGCCGGGCGCGTCGAGGATGGAATTGATCACGATGTGCACGCCCTTGCCGGAGCGGGGCGGCCCGATGAGCAGCAGCGAGTCCTCGACCGACGCCCACACCTCGACGCCCCGCGAGCTGCCGATCCGGTAGCCGATCTCCGCAGGTTCGGGATGTTCGAGAGAGGGGCGCAGGTTCCCGGCTCTTGCGAGGAGCGCCTTGATGGAGCCGGCGCGTGCGACCTCGCGGCGAGTCGCGACACCTACGATCCGGTCTGGGTCGAGCGCCTGCTGTCGGGTGTGGTGCCGGATCGCCGACCACACCCACCAGCCCCCGGCCGCGCAGCCTGCGATGAGGAGCCCCGCTACGATCCAGTAGACGATCATGTTGAGGCCTGGCGCGTCGAGTGCGGCGGCGGGATCGCCAGGATTCAGGAGCACAGCCGCCCCGGCTCCGATCCCCGCCTCTGGTTGCGGGGTGCCGGTGAGGAACGCGGCAATGCTGCCCGCAATGCGAAGCAGCACTGCGGCCACGCCGAGTGCCGCGAGGGAGACGAGCGCGGCGTTCGTGAGCTCGTCGCCCATCGACCCGGTCGGGCGGAGCTGGCCGTTCACTCGGGCCGCCCGAGTACGAGGGTGCCGGAGATGCGACCCACGAGGATCGCCTCACCCGGAGGGCACGCCGCAAGATACCGGGAGTCGATGAAGGCGCGGGCGATCCCGTCGGGTGCGGTCTCGGTGTGGGAGATGATGACCGCGACCGCGACATCCTCACCGGGCACGAAGCCGCTGCCAGCGAGCTGCGCGAACCGCGGCACCACCTGCATGGGCGCGGGCGGTGCTGCCGACTGCGTGGCCGTGATGACCGGAGCCGCGGCGGGCTCGGGACTCACAGGTCTGGGTTTGGGCGGGGTGCGGTAGTCGGTGATGACTCGTCCGTCGGTCTCGATGACATCGATACGGAGCGTGCGGCGAGTGTGCTGGCTGATGGCGTCCACGATGTGCGGGTAGGCGGAGCGCCGCCACGGCGGCGAGAACTCCGGCGGCAGATACGGTGCCCCGTCCACGGTCACCGACAAGGTGCCGTCGCTTGCGACGACGATGCGCACCATCACTACCGCAGTTGGGTCGGCCTTCGAGCGGGCACGCTTCGACATCGGCACAGTTCTCCTATCGAGTGGATGAAGGAACAGCCGCCCGAGGGCATGGGCGGCTGAGGGGTGGGTCAGAGTGCGAGGCGGCGTGCGGCGCGGCTGTGATCGGGTGCGGCGCGGAGGGCGGCCTGCTGATAGGCGGGCGGGAGCCGGAACGCCTCCGAGGCCGGGTCGAGCATTGTTTCGACATCGGCGGCGCCGATGACGACCTCGGCGAAGCCTTCGGCGAGCAGCAGGTTGCAGCCGGCCGACGCAGCGGAGGTGATCGGTCCCGGCACGGCGCCCGCTCGGCGGCCGAGATCGTATGCGGTGACCGCGATCCGGAGGCTTCCCGATCTCGACCCCGCTTCCGGGACCACTGTTGCTCCGGAGAGTGCGGCCATGAGTCGGGCGCGGGCGATGAACCTGGCACGTGTCGGCGCACTGCCGGGCGGGGCCTCGGAGACGAGCAGGCCGCCGCTTTCTGCAATGCGCTCGAATAGGGGCGCGTTCGCACGCGGAGAGGGGCGATCGACGCCTCCGGCGAGCATTGCGACCGTGGAGCCGGGGCGGGTGGTGAGCGCGGCACGGTGTGCTTCGGCGTCGATGCCGTAGGCGCCGCCCGAGACGATGATGCGTGGCGAGGCGGCGAGTTGCGAAGCGAGTTCTTGCGTGACCTGCACGCCGTAGGCGGTCGCGGCTCGGGCTCCGGTGATCGTCACCCGCGAGGAGACGGAGGCGGTGAGCAGTTCGGGGTTCCCGCGCGCCCACAGCATGAGCGGTGCCCGATCTCCGAGATCGTTCAGCGCGACCGGCCACCCCGCCCCGCCCGGGGTGAGCACCCGGAACTCGTGACGGTCGGTGAGCTCGGCGATCTGATCCCGGAGCGTGTCGGCCTGCCGGGCTGCGGCGGCTTGCCGCCACCTGACCCCTTGGAGCGGATCGACCGCAGCGGGGATCGCCGCGCCGGGGTCGCGGATCAGGGCGAGCGTCTCGGTCAGGCCGATCGCGCGCACGAGCTGCCCCGTGACCGGGTTGCCGGGCTCGGCGAGCGCCGCAAGCTCCATCCGGGTGAGCACGTCCTCCGAAAACGTCGCCATCGTCGGCCCCTTCCTCTCGTTTGCGTGTGGTCGTCTACGGGAGTGAGGTGCGTCAGAGGCGACACGGGAACGGGCGGAGCCGGCAGACCTGGGGGTGAAGGGGTCTGCGGGTTCCGCCCGTCCTGGGGGTGCGTTACTGGTTCATGAGTTCTTCGATCGTCACCTCCTCGCCCTCGTCCTGCATGCGCTCCCGGTGAAGCGCGAGCTTCCGGCCGAACCAGAGCGTCGCCCCAGCAGCCAGGAGCAGCACGGCGGCTACGCCGCCAGCCCAGGCACCCAAGGCGGTGCCGCCGGTGAGTGCGAGCTCCGGCGGCACCTCAGGCAGTTCCGGCTGCTCCGGCGCCGGCGTCTCCGGGGTACCCGGCGGCCGCACGCTCACGACGGTCGTCTCGCCCGGCGCACCGCAGCGGCCCTCGGCGAGCACCTTCCCGTCCTTCCCGTACAAGGTCTCGACCCAGTACACATGCCCGGCCTCATCGGTGCTCGTCGTGCCGGAACGGTAGTGCCCGGCCTCGGTCACCGTGATCTGCTCCGAGGTGAAGAACGGCACCTCGCAGACCGGGTCCTCGCCCGCGGGCTGCGGCCCATACGCCCGGAACACCAGATACGCGCCCTCGGGGATTGCGGAGCCTTGCACGAGTGCGGTGTCCTCGAACGGGTCGCCGACGAACGCCGACGCCTGCGCCTGCGTCACCACCGACAGCGACTGCTCAGGACCGGGCACGAAGAACCGCTCCCAGATGTCAGCCGGAGACGACGTGAACGGCTGCACCCGGTCGTCGCCCTCGAAACGGGTCACCACGACGTAGTAGCCGGGCTCCGTCGGCTGAACCCGATCCTCGTCCGTGTAGCCGATGTCGTAGACCCCGTTCTTCGCCGGGGTCGTGATCCGGGTCAGCACCGGCGCATCGTCCAGTTCCATGTCCTCGGTCAGTTCCGCATCGGTGGCGAAGGGGCCGTAGACGGTGTGCGTGAGCTCCTTCGCGTCGGGCTGCCAGTAGCCATCGCCCTCGAACTCGGGATGGTTCTCGGGGAACCCGCTGACAGTGATCCGGTCGAACGCCCGCCCGCCCTTGTGGACGTTGTATTCGCGGACTTCCGAGGTGATGGTGAGCGGCCAGCGGACACTGTGTGTTTCGACGTTGATGCCGTAGTCGTCGCGCCAATCCGAGGCGATGAACGGGCGCACCCACTCCGACTGGCTGCTCTTCTTCACCTCCCACACCCAGGTCACGAACCCGGCATCCGGCAGGGTCACCTTCGGCGAGGTGTAGGTGCCCGGCCCGGTCGCGGTCACTGTGACGGTACCGAGCGGCACCGCATCCGCGGGGATCCCCGTACCTTGTGCCGGGGGCAGGGTGCCGGGCACCTGGTAGGCGGTGCCCTCGAAGATCACGGGGATCGGTTCGCCGTTCTGCTTCAGCCATACCCCGTTCGTGGATGCGACGGTGATGGTGTCGGTCACCTCATCACCGGGCTTCACGAGACGCCCATTTGCCTGCGACACCGCCTCCGGCTGAAACGGCACCACGCTGGTCTCTGCGACCCGGCCGAACCTGTCGGTGAAGGAATCGGTGAGGTACTTCCCCCAGCCGCCCTGCGCGGTCTTATCGATCGACCACACCCACGTGTAGAACCCCGACTCGGGCGCGATGATCGTGCCCGGCGACGTGTAGTGACCGGCATGGGTGAGCGTGAGCTCTTCCGTGCCGGCGAGCGGCGCACCGGCAGGGGGTGCGTTCGCTTCGGCCGGCTGCGCGTCGAACGGGCCATAGAGGCGACCCTCCGCGACCACCGGAACCGGCTGGCCGCCCACCTCGATCCAGGAGTGCTTGGTCACCGACACGGTGAGGTCGTCCAGCATCGGATCGCCAGCCTGCACGAACTTCGAAGACACCTGCGTTTCGATGACCGGCTGGAAGTCCAGCGGAATCACCGGAGACTGCGCCGAAGCCGTCAACGGCTCGAAGGACGCGGCGCCAAGGATCCGCTGCTCACCCGGCGTGTAGAACAGGTCGACACCGGCACCGTACCCAACCGCAGGAGCCGACATCCTCGCCTCGACCCGGTACTCGGGCGCCCCCTCAGCGGGGGTGCCGACGATCTGATGCGTGCCCGCGCCGAGCGTCGCCGTCGCGGAACCGTTCGCGAAGGTGCCGCCGGTGAGGGTGACCGTGCCGGTCGCGGTGGCGGGGTTCGTGCTGATGGTGAGCTGCCCGTGGTACTGGTCGTCCATCTGAATCGACATCGACACCGACGGATTCAGCACCGCGTTGGCCGCCGCCGCATCGCGCATCGCGGCGAGGTTCGCGAGCACCGTGGCCTGCGCGTTCGCGGGCACGCGGGTGATGAAGTGCCCGTCGCCGCCCCGACTCGTGTAGTTGCCGTGGTCGGCGACATCCCAGACATAGAGCTGCACCGCGCTCGTGATGTTCGGGTCTTGCGACTCACCCCAGCGGCCCATGACGTAGTTCAGCCGGGCGAGCTGCGTGTCGCTGAGTTCATCGAGCGTGGTCTTGAGCTCGGGATGCTCGGTCGTGCCGTATGGGGGCAGCGCGTCCAGGTCCATGCAGTACGCCTGCCGGCCGTGGCTTGAGAAGCTGCCGAGCCACAGGTCCTCGTTGCCGTACCCGACCCCGAGGGTGGCCGCCTGCGCGGGTGCCGGGGTGAAGAACAGGCCGCCGAAGAGCATCAACAGCACGGTGAGGATCGCCGCCATGCGGGCGATGGCCCGGCCCGGTGGCGGTGCGGTATCGGGTGGCACGAGAGCGGTATGCGACATAGTGAACTCCTGACTGGAACGAGCGCCGCCGCTAGGGATGACGACGGCCAACAGTCAGGTACGCCACCGACCCACCCCGTGTGCCAAGTTCTCGTCTGCTTCTCGTCTTCCCGAGCCAGGCTGAGAAGTCACAGCCGCGAGCGAGGCGAGGGAGGAATCCGGGATTGTGCGGGAGTCATTCACCAGCGGAGACGGGCTTCGGCGCCTGCCCGGCCATGCGTTCGCCGACGAACTCGTGGTCGGGATGCGAGTGATCCCGCCAGGGAGGAAACGGCCGGTGACGATCGAGTATCAGCTCACCGATCCGGGCAGCAAGGCCGGGTACTTCGAGTTCGCGTGCAGCTCCCCGCAAGGCTGGTCCGCGCTCGTACTGCACCGCTCCACCCAAGTCCTGGTCGTGCCGAAAGATGCCTGACCCCTCGAACCCGGACCCGCAACCGTTCACTGAGGCTGACGAACCGTCACTCAGGGCGACGATTCGTTCGGGAATCCGGTGGTTTGTTCAGGAATCCCGACCGAACATGAGCACGTTCTAGAGCATCCGGCCGCGAGTGTCGAAGAGCTCGAGCTCGGCCGGGTGGAGCTGGTGCTGCACGACGAAGCTCCTGTCCTTGATCTTCCACAAGCCCTGCCCGATGCCGAGGGTCGGGAGGAGGGATCGTTCGGTGCCGGTGAGGCCGAGGGTTTCCGCGGTCGCCTCGAGCTGGTCGCTCGCCTGCCGATACACCACCCGCACTTCCGCATTCGCGAGCAGCGAGGAGGCGAGGGCGCGCATCCGCGACCCGCTATCGCCCACGTTCTCCAAGTCGGTCAGTTTGTGAAAGATCAACTGGTTGCTGATCCCGAAATGCCGGGCCAGCCGGCACTGCGCATCCATCCGGGCCAACAGGCTTGGGTAGGACATGAGCCGCCAGGCCTCGTCGTAGACGACGAGACGCCGGCCGCCGTTCGGGTCTTGGAGGGCGGCCTCCATCCAGGCCGAGCTGCACGTCATGAGCACTGCGAGCAGTGCGGAGTTCTCGGCGACGCGGGAGAGGTCGAGGGAGAGCATCGGCAACGTCGGGTCGAAGGTCTCCGTGGATGGCCCGTCGAACATGCCGGACAAGTCGCCTGCGACGAGGCGGCGGAGTGCGTGCCCGACCATGCGGCCATCTTCCGCGAGCCTGCCGTCGGGGTCGTCGTCGGGTGAGGGCTCAAGAATGCGGTCGACGACCATCGGCAGGATCGGCACCTCTGCGGAGCGTACCGCGTCGGCGAGTGCCACGTCGATCGCGGTGTGCTCGACCGGCGAGAGACGGCGATCGAGCACCGTCTCCGATAGTGCTCCGATCAGGTCTCGGCGGCGTGCTGCGACCTGCGCTTTCCAGTCCTCATCCGCGATCCCCGCAGCCCGGTACCCGGCATCGAGGGGGTTCAAACGTGCAGGCAGAGAAGGGCCGAGGAGGATCGCTCGCCCTCCGACGGCGCGAGCGACGGCGGTGTGTTCGCCTTTCGGGTCCCCGGGGACGTAAACGCGCCGCCCAAACGGCAGCCCCCGCGTGTACAGCGCCTTCGCGAGCGAGCTCTTCCCGGAGCCGACGATGCCGGCGAGGATCATGTTCGGGGCGGTGATGACGCCCTGCCGGTATAGCTCCCAGGGGTCGTAGACGAAGGAGCCGCCGGAGTAGAGGTCTTGCCCGACGAAGGTGCCGGCTGAGCCGAGGCCGCCCTCGGCGAGGAACGGGTAGTGCCCGGCGAGCGTCGCCGAGGTGTCCTGATGTCTCGGTAGCCTGAACCTGCCCGGCGTGCGAAGTGCCGCAGCCCCGGACTCACCGGCTCGGGGTAGATAGCTGGTCGCACGCCACTCCTTCTTCGCTGCTTCTCGCTCGGCTCGTGCCGCTGCCGCCTGGGCCGTGCGGGCTTCGGCGCGCAACCTGGCGGCGGCCTGCCGACGCGCATGGCGTTGGGCGCGACGTTCGCCTTCCGGCCCGACGAGTACCGAGGTATGCAGCTGCCCCTCATCAAACGGGTGGGGGCTGGCGTGGCGGCCGGTCACGCGCCCAGCCCCCGCAGGCTCGCCCGCGTCGGATAGGTCGCCCGGTTCACTCGCGGGGTGCCGAGACGATCCGCCCGTGACACCTCACACTCTGGCACTGCACCAGCCGGGGCGGGTGCGGCGTGCGAGGGTGGACCTTCGATGCCGAGGAGTGCGGGATCGGGGAGGGCGTCGTGTTCCCGGTAGAGGCCGACGTGCCCCATGAAGGGGTTGTAGACCATCGTGTACACGTCGCGGGTCAGGGTCTGGTCGAGCTGCCCGATCGGGGGCCTGTCGTAGACGTACCCGTTCTCGAGCGCCGCCTCTACGGTCTCGTCGCCGCAGTCGTATCCGGCGAGTTCTGTGAACGCTGCATTCGGGTCGTGCAGGGTGATCGTCTCGATGATCCGGTCGGCGTCCTCGCCTTGGAGAAACACGATGTTGACGTAGCGGGGAGATTGGGGTGCCGGGGCCGGGGCCGGGGCGGGGGCTGGTGCTGGGGCGCGCAAGGCGATGGTGCCTGCCGATTGCAGGGCCTGGTCGAGTGCGGCTTCCATCTGGACGGCGAGGCTTCTCGCTTCCCGTAACCGGTCAAGCGTCTGCTGCACGGCATTCGCCCCGGCTTCCGGGTTGCCTTGGTCGTCGGCTGCTTGCGGGTGATGGTCCGTGAGTGCGGCCGAGATGCTGCCAAAGACCGCGGTGAGAGATCGGGAGGTGCCGAGGAGTTCCCCGAGCATCGGGTAGATATCGCGGGGCTCTGCGGCGTCGCGAAGCGAAGCGGCGAAGTTCCGCACCGCAGCAGAAACATCCTGCGCATCTTCGAGGAGGGTGGGCATGATCGGCTCCTTTCAGAGAACGGGGTCTTCTCCCAGGTGCGCCAGCTGTGCCAGGTGCACCGGGATGTTTCCCTTGCAGGATCAGATGCTGCGGCAGAGCGGGAGAGCGGCCGCCGTGAACGCTTGCGCTTGCTGGCCGACGAGCCTCCTTGTTTCGCAGGAGGACTGGATCGCGGCTTGCTCGATCTGAGCGACCGCCGCATCGAGCTCTCCCGGGGTGGGTGCGGAGACGGAGACGAGGCCGATCACGCGGAGGATGCCGTGCCCCCCGGTCAGCTCCGACTCCTGCTGGAGCACGTCCTGGAACTCCGCCGAGGCCTGGGTGTCTTCGACTTGCCCGATCTTCCGACGCTGGGCTGCGTCTGCGATCATTTCGGTCTTCTTCTTCCTGAGATCCCGCGCCGCCTGGTCAGCCCTGACCGGGAGATAGTGGAGCGACAGGGAACGGAGTACCCCGCCGTTGAGGACCAAGGGGGCGAGGAATCCGGGGAAGGTTTGCGCCCTGGGCCATTCGCTGATCCACAGCACCGCGTGGTGGGCGCTGTCGGAGCGCAGCCGGTCCCACGCCTCGTTCACCGCGACCGGGCCGGCGGTGGCAAGGTGGCGGCCGAGGGCTCCGTGGCGTTCGAGGGCGGGCCCTGCGGCGGGGTCGTAGGCGGTGCGGAGGATCAGGGCGACATCGCCCGGGGTGAGCCAGCCCGCGAACGCGAGTTCCGCGCTGCGCAGCGCGGTCTGCAGCGACTGCATCTCCTGCCTGAGCACCGCCGCCGCCCCTGCCATGCCTCCTCCTGCGGAGCGAATCTGCCGGGTGGCGGCCCGCAGGTCGAGTGCGAGGGAGATGGTCGTCTGGTGGCGTTCGCCGGCGGGGCCGGCGCGCTCGATGAGCTCCCGGTAGGTGGTGGCCGCCCAGGAGCCATCGTCGGTGCCGTGCTGCCGCCACCACTCGGCAAGCCCCGACCCCGAATCGGGCAGCGTGCGCTCCATGACCTGGATGCGGGCGATCCTGCCGGACCGGCACGCGGCGGCAAGTACCCGGCCCCAGCCGGTGACCCGGCGCTGCTGCTCGGCCGGGTCGAGGAGCACAAACGCCGGATGCTGCACCCGCAGCACCACCGTCAACGTCTGCGCGTGCGGGTCGTGAATCATCGCCGCCCCCGTCTCGGGATCGTGCCACTCGCGCAGGGCTGCGAGGTCGCCGGGGAGGGCGAGGGTGCCGGCCGGGCGGGGCCGGATCATGCGGCGACGGTAGCGGGTCTGCCTCGTTCGGGTGCGCATCAGCCAGCGGGTGATGATCGGCGCCCACTCGATAAGCTTGCGCCCCGAGACGGGCACCCACGCGATCGCCGCGAGCGTCAGCCACGCTGGCGACGACCAGGCAAGCCCCGCACCGCCGCTCGTATACAGCGCGACGACGACGATGAGGAGCGCGCAGGCGACCACGATCAACTGCGACAGCGACAGCCCGAGCAGGATGCCCCGGCGGGTGAGCCGTGAGAACTGGATCGTCTGCAGCTCGAACGGGGTGCTGGTGCTGGACATGACCGCTCACCCCTCCGTACCGGCATCGGATGGCCGCGAACTCGGTGGCGGGAGCACCGCGGGCGGCTGCTGCGCCCGCGCAGTCGCGGGCGGGGCTGCATTCTCGCCCGCCGCGGCCGCGTGCCCTTCCGCGACCTCGCCGACAGCACCGCCCAGCGCGGGGCCAGCAGTTGCGGCTTCTTCGACCACCTCGGCGACGAGCAGCGCTCCGCCGACGACTGGAACCGCTGCACCACCGCTCGATGCTGCGGCGGTCGTGCCCTCGGCGGTTCCTCCGGCGGCAGCGCCTTCCGCAGCGGGTGCGCTGGCCGTGGGGGTTTCCGCCGGGGCAGGTGCCGGTGCGGACTCGGGTGCGGACGGTGTGCCCTTCGCGTCGCCACCACCGTCGAGCACCTGCTTCACATTGCCCGCGTTCGGCTTGGACGGGATGGGGATGGGGCGGTTGAGGGCCGACTTCGCTTCCTGCTCCATCGACGCGGCCTGATACATGTCGAAACCTACGAACGCCAGGAACTTGTAGACCATGTAGGGCGCGAAACTGGCGATGAACAGCAGAACTATCCCGGCGATGGGCTCCGACAGGACGGCGAGATCCAGGGTGAGCGGGGTCGCCACCTGGGTGAGTGCCACGAGGAATATGACGGTCACGACCAATTTCGAGGCGATCAGGGCGACTACGAAGGTCGCCCACTTGCTGAACCATCCGCGGGAGGCTTCCCAGGTGAGGCCGGCGAGGGCGATGGGGCCGAGCACGATCGCGACCAGCAGCAGGGCTTTGCGGATCAGGAGCGAGAACCACAGGATGAAGATCGCCGCGATCATGAGGCCGGCGAGGAAGATCATCAGCAGCGCCCCGGCCCCGCTGGTAGCCCCGACGACGGTGAGGCCAGCGATGAGGAGGGCGAGCCGGCCGCCCATGCTCTCGATGGTTTCGCCGGCGGCCTGCATGATCCCGACCGACAGCAGATCAGTCACTTGCAGGAGCAGGGCGGTGCAGGTGATGAGCACGAACGACCCGAGCACGCTCTTGGCGACCCCGATGCCGGCGCGGGTCAAGGCGGAGGGGTCGCGGCGGGCGAGCCCCGCGATGAGCTGGAAGCAGAAGAGAAGCAAGGTCACGACGACGGCGATGCCGAAGAGGATGTTGTAGACCCGGAGGTACCCGTCGGAGGTGATGTCCACGGCGGTCGTGGTGGAGAACACCTCCCACATGCCCTGGAACAGTGTCGAGACGGCCAGCCCCATCGCGTCGGCGACCCAGCGGAAGAAGACCCCGGCGGGGCCCTCGCCGACGGCGGTGCAGACGGTGGAAATGATCGGGGCGTCGCAGATGCTCACCGTGACTCACCAGCCCTGGTCAGTTGACGGCCTGGCCGACAGTCCAGAAGAAGTTGATCAGCGTGACCGCCGCACCGCACAGGATCGCGGCCCCGCAGGAGACGAGCACGCCCGTCTTTCCCCTGGATGCCAGGTGCGGGTTGCTGCTGTTCGCACCGAAACCCCAGATGATCGCCGAGACGATCAATGCCAGCACGGCGAGGATCAATCCCGCCGTCATGACCGCGCCCACGATCTCGCGCAGCTGCGCGATGCCGGGGAGCCCGTCGCTGTTCGGGTTGATGTCAATCACGGGTGGTCCTCCTGTCGATGCGGGGACGCGACTCGTCCCCAGCAGGCAGGTGCGCCCCAGCGATCCGGCGAAACGCGGGAAGGTCAGGGCGGAGTCAGAGGGTGTCGCCGACGGCGATCAGGAAGTTCGTCCACGCGACGGCGGCCCCAGCAAGCGCCGCCGTGCCGAGCGCGACGAACACCCCTATGCGGGCCTTCTGCGCGGTGTAGGGGTTCCCGGTCGAGGAGGAGATCGCCCACGCAATCGCAGAGATCAGGAGCGTCAGCACGGCGGCGATGAGCACGATCGTGAACATGGCCCCGATCGCTTCGGTCAGCCCGTCTGCGCCGGTGACCGCGCCGAAGTCGGGAAACACGTTCATGATCCGGCCCCGATCTGGCAGCCGCCCTGCCGGGGCGTGCCGGGGCCGGTGGCGACGGCTCCGTGCTGTGCGAGCCAGTCGACCGCGTCCACGGGCGGCTGTCCTTGCCCGCCCGGCCGGATCTCGATATGCAAGTGCGCGCCGGTGGAGCGGCCGGACGAGCCGACATCTCCGATGTGCTGCCCCGCGCTGACCGTCTCGCCGGCGGTGACGTAGATGCCGTCCTGCCACATATGCGCGTAGTACGACGCCACCCGTTCGTTTCCGATGGTGTGCTCCACGATGATGAGCCCGCCCCACCCGGCGGAGAACTCGGCGACCGTCACGCGGCCGTCGGCGATCGCCGAGATGGGGGTGCCATCGGCGGCGGCGAGGTCGCTGCCGGAATGGAACTCGCGCTCCCCGGTGAAGGGGTCAGTGCGCCATCCGAAGGAGTCGGTGCTGGTGTAGGTGCCCTCCGGCAGCGGGAACACGATGCGCGAAGTCTCCGGCACCGGGCCTGGGCCGTTCGTGCTCCCTCCGCCGCTACTGGCGGGAGTGGTGAGGGCGGTGAGGATTGCATCGGCGACAGGCAGCCAGTTCCGGTACCTATCCGGGTACGCGGACACTTCGACCGCCTGCGCCGCGGCTCCTGGGTCCATCTGCTGCCAGCCGGGAATATCGAGCAGACCGCGCGGTGTCGGGAAGTTGGGTCCGTCGGGGCCACCGTAGAACGCTCGGGACTGATACACCGGGTCCATCAGTTCCGCGACCGTGCCCCATCCGGCTTGCGGGCGCATCTGGAAGATGCCGAGGGAGTCGTGATCGGAGGCGTCGCCATCGTTCGGGAACGACCCCGACTCGGGGTAGGCGCCGGTGTTGGCGAGCATCCGCAACCGCGACTCCGTGAGCCCCGCCGTGAGCGCGACACGCACGCCGGGCTGGCCGACGCCAGGAATGCCCGCCCCGGTCGTGATCACCGTCGCAGCATGGGTGAGCTGCTTGCGGTCGAGCGTGACCTGGGTGCCGTCGGCGGTGGTCGCGGTGAGGGAATCCGGGATCGGCCCGACCGTGAGCGATCCCGTGATGCACAGCACGGGGCCGAGGAGCGCGCCGACGCTCACGATCGCAACCGACGGGCCCAGGCAGAAGAGCACCAGGCCGAGGATCAGCAGCTTCTTCACCATCAGAGGCCCGAGTTCAGTTCAGGGGCTGGTTGACGGCGGAGAGCCGGAGCAGCCGGCACCCATCGCCGCTGGTGCAGGCGGCGAAGATCGTGAACGAGATCGGGCACGCATCCGAGGTCTCCCGCCCATCCCACATGCCGGTGCGGTGGCGGGTGCCGGTGATCGTGTAGGCGATCGCGCCGGGCGGGAGCTGCCCGGCACCGGCCTGCGCCTTCGCGGCTGCCCAATCCGAAGGCACGACGATGCTGTCGATCTCGATCCACTGCCTCGTCTGGTACTGCCGCAGCTCACCCCAGGCGCGCGCCTCCGGGAAGTAGCCGCGCACATCCGCGGCCAGGCCCGGGGCTTCTGCGGGGTCGGCGACATCGACGAGGCGCTGCATGTAGTCGGCCGGCCCGTACTCGAGGCCGGTATCCCAGCCGAACAGCCGCTCCGCCACCGACCGCGCAAACGCCTCCGCCTCCGCAGTCTCAGTCACCGCGCGGGGCGTGAAGCTCGGCTGTCGCGTCTCCTCGGCGGGGCTTGTCGGCGAGGCGGGCGTGTGCGGGGTGTCTGCGCTGGCGGGGCCGCGGAGGAGGCCGTAGACGCCGACGCCGATCAGCAGCAGGAGCACGGTCGCGCCGGCTGCGGCGGCGATGAAGAGCCTGCGGGGCGGGCGGTCAGCGTTCGGGTCCATGCGAAGCCTCCTGGAAGTCGATGCTCAGGAGGTGCGCATCCCGCGCCCGGCAGTGTTGCCTGGGAGCGTCAGCCCGCCCGCACCCCTGCCCGCCGCGGCTCAGCATCCGCCGTGCCGGCAGAGCCGGTGCGGAGGTCGCGGATGATCGCGAGGAAGGCGACGGTCTCGGCGAACACCCGCTCGACCCGCTCCCACTCCGCGGCAGTGAGCGCCTGTGCGATCTCGGCAGCGTCGTACCGGGTCGTCCATCCGTCCAGGTCCGCCCACAATGCGAGGAACGCCCGCGGCGGCAGCATCACCAGCGCCAGCCGCGGCCGCGCCTCGGGCTTCCCCTTGTTCTTTCCGGCGCGCTTCGCTGCGGTGATCCGGGCAACCGCGTCGGCGGCGAGCTGCGCAAGCTCCGCCGTGCGCGCCTCCTGCCCTGCGGCCCGAACCTCGGCCGCGGAGGTCGCGGCCTGCGCCCGCACCATCTCCGGCGTGCCAGGATCGGTGGCGAGGCGGTCGAGTTCATCGAGCGAGAGGGCCGCGTTCATGCGGAGGTGCGAGCCATGCACCTTCCCGCCGGCCTCGATCCGCGCCAGCTCCTCGACGGCTTGGGCGCGGATGTGCTCGGGGCGGGTGTCGTCGTTCGCGAGGTCCTTGAGACGGCCGATCTGTTCGAGCATCGTCTGCGATCCGCGCCCGGTCACCACGCGTGCCGCCTGCACCCTGGCTTCCCCGGCGGAGCGCGGTGCCGTCGATTCGACGGCACCGGAGGCTCCCGCAATATCGCCGGCTTCCGCAGCATCGTCATCTTCTCGGGTGGTGCTGCCGAAGCGGGATGCCTCCTGCCGGCGCGCCGCGTCCTCGGCCATCACGGCTTTCAGTTCCCGGTACAGCGACTCCGCCTCGATCAGCGACAGCGGCTTGTGCATGGCGCTGTCGTCCTGCTCGGCGAGGAGCTGGCTGAGCCGGTCCGTGAGGCCCGACCTGATCCACACGTTCGTCGTGCGATACCCGAGCCGGCGCAGCGCATGGTAGCGGCGCCACCCGCACACGAGCACCCCGTCCGGGGTGAGCGTGATCGGCTGCAACAAGCCGACACGGCTGATCGACTCCACGAGGGCGTCGATGTCGCCGAGATCGGTGCGATGCCGGGTACCGACGACGATGGAGTCGAGGGCGCGTTCCAGCTCGATATGCCCGGGACTACTCGCAGCCACGACACCCACCCCCTCCCGGCGCTGCGAGCACCACCTCCGACAGCACGGCCTCATCCGTGAGGAGGGAGCGGAGGGGTTCCTCGTTTACGAGCCGGTGCAGCACCCCGCGCGCGACCCTCGTGTGCGCATGAATCGGGTCGGGGTTGCCGAGCACGACCCGCAGCATCGACAGCCACGACCCGGCCGGGAGGTCCAGGAGTGCGCGGGCGTGGTAGTCGCGGCGCAGCGACTCGAACGCCGAAGCACGCGACGGGCACTCGGCGAGCCGGGTCACGATGTACTCGATCCCGGAACAGGCCGCCTCTTCTGGCCAGCCGAGGAAGTAGAACAAAGCGACGCAATCCTCGATCGCCGGACCCACCCGCCCGGCGGCCTCATCCGCCTCCGCTTCGGTGGCGTCGGTGAAGGGGTCGGGGGCGCGGAAGCTGGGATGGTAGTCGGTGAGCGGGTTCTCCCGGTCGGAGAACCGTTCGGCGTCGTGGTGGACGGAGAACTTCGGCCGGCGCGCCTGATGCACCGAACACAAGAGCCCGTTCGCGCGCTCCTCGGCGATGCAGGTCACCTGCACGGCGCGGGTGACGACCGCCCAGGGATCGTCGGCTCGGCGCACCGCCCCCGTCCGCATCGCATCAAACGCGGCAGCGGCGGCCTCCCACGGGTCGAGGCCGTGCCGACGGGCAAGCGCAGCGTAGCGGTCGGCGGCATGCCGCATAAGCTCCGCGACTTCGGAGTCGTGCTGCCACGCCCACTGGCCTTGCTCGTGCAGGCGGATCAGCAGGGCGCGGAGTCCTTCGGGATGCTCGAACCCCCGCGCCCCGCCCGAGGTTCTGGGCGCGGTCGCGGGGGTTCTCTTCGTGTGTTTGCTGGTCATGGTAATGGCACCTCCTATCGGAGTGGTGCTCCCGGGCTGCATGGGGCCGGGAAGGTCCTGCGCGAGCAAGTCGATGCGTGCGGACATGGCAGCTCACCTCAGCCCCATCCCCGCACGCTCGACCTCGCGGCGGGCGGGGGTTCTCCGGCGCCCGCCGATCGACAGATCAGGCAGCCGTCTCACCCGCTCGCTCTGCTCAGGACGCTCCGCCCGGACAGCACGGCGCTCGTGCACGGATTCGCGGGCGCGACGCAGCAGCTCGGCTCGCAGGTCCACGCCCCAGCCGGTAGCCCGTGCGCTGCCGCCGGCGATCAGCTCGGTCGGGCGCACCCACCGCACCTGCGTGCGCCGCCACCCCTCCGCCTCCGGGGTCTCAGCATCCGGGGTTTCGGTGCGCGTCGTGGTGGCGTCCGGCTGGGTGAGGGTGGGGTCGCGGTGCGTGGCGAGCATCGACCGTTCCGCCGAGGCTTCCTCGGCCGGTCGTGCGCGTTCGGCGGCCATCGCCGCCGCAAGTGCCGGGTGCAGCCGCGAGTGCGCGGACTCCGGCGGCCCCAGCTCCGGGGCCTGGTCATCGGGATTCATGAGGGTTCCTCCTCCTCGTCAACATCGGATTCAGGGTCAAGCTCAGGTTCGAGATCGTCTCCGACCAGCTCAGGCACCTGGCTGGCGGGGGCGTGCTGATCGGGGGCGAACCAGCGGCCGACGGTCGAGGCATGGACGCCGAGATGCCGGGCGATCTTCTTGTTCGACCACCCCTCCGCGCGCAATGCCTCCGCCACACCCCGACCCCCCGGCACGGCTCGGGGAGGCCCCGGTGCAGTCGGGCGGGCCTCGATGATCGAGGGCAGCGGGAACGTCCCCGATGTCACCGCCGACGACACCGGCAGCGCCCGCTCCTCGGTGATCTCCACGTTCTCGTCCGGGGGTGCCTGGACGGCGTGGTGGCGGGTGAGGATGACGGTGAGGTGCGTGATCGCGAGCAACACCACCGGCGGCACCGCTGCGACCGATGCGGCGAGCACGCCGGGCACATCGGCATCGGCGGCGACGAGCGCGTGAATGGAGTTCGCCGTGACCGACAGGCCGGCCCCGCAGATCAGCAGCAGCCACGGATACCACGCCTGCCGGGTGCCCGCGAGCGCGACGACCGAGACCGTTGCGACGACGATGATCCCGTCCACGATCAACGGCCACGCCCAAGCCTGCCCCGCATCGATCCCCGAACGGCGCGCCAAGTCCGCGAGCGCCGTGAAGCTCAACCAGAACGCTCCCGCCGCGATCAGCACCGTGCCCGCCACCGCCGTCACGACCGCAAGCCGGCCACCTCCGCGAACCGCCGTCGTAGTCATGCGAGCACCCGCCCTCGGCTCGCCGGTTCACGTCGCACCTGTGACTGCCGCGCATCGCTCTGCGCCGGGGGTGGCTGTGCGGGGCCGCGGTAGGCGGAGCGGATCGTCCGCTCGATCTCCCGCGGTGGCAGGCCGATGTCCTCCGCGACCGGCCCGAGCGCATCGAACGCCTCCGAGAGCGTGGCACCGTTCTCGGCGAGGCGGCAGGACGCCCAGTACAGGCCGACGTTCCGGTCCTCGCTCCGCCCGCTCAGCCATGCCGCGATATGCGCGGTGCGCTCTTCAAGGCTCCCGCGGAACGGGCGCGACTGCCACGACGCGCGCGGCGGGCGCGGGTCGAGGAACTCCCGCAACGCGGCAGCATCCACCGGCTTCGCGGGATCAGGCGAGAGTTCGAGAAGCCGATACGCCGCCACTTCGCCACCGACGAGCGTGCGGGAGGGCGGGGCGACGATGTAGCCGGCGGTACCCCGGAAATCGAGCTGCGCGGTGCCGGACGCCCACGACCGCTGCTCAGCCTCCGCCACCGGATAGTAGGCGTGCAACCCACCCGACGGAGTGACGACGTGAGCGACCCAGCCATCGAGAAGGCCGGCGCGGGTGGCGCGCTGCCAGGACTCCGGGCCGCGCGGCGGATCGCCTTTCACGTCGACATCGACGACCTCGAGCCCCGACGCGGGACCGGTCGGGATGCCGATATTCGCCTCCGGCCACTTCTGCCACCACGCCGCAACCTGCCCGGGGTCGGCGGTCGCATCATAGAAGCCATGCGCGACAAGCGGCCGCTTCTCGCCAGGCACGCACGGGAACACCGGCACGCCCTGGCTCGCATAGTGCTGGGCGGCGTCCGCGAGCGTCATGCCCGCGACCGGGGCGAGGAGCTGGCCGGCGCTCATGACAGGCCCCGTGCTTCGACTGCCTTGTGCGCCGGTTCTGCAGCCCGTGCGGGGCGCGACCTCGGGGTGGAGGTGCGTCCGGTGCGTGTCGGCTGCTTCGACGCAGCACGAGCAGGAGGCTCGCGGACAAGACCGGGAGGCTCCCCAGTGCCAAGCTGCACGGTGTCGAGCTGGCCGAGGATCGAGACGGCGATCTGCCGCACCCGCTCGGCGGTGTGCTTCACGACCGCCACCGGATCCTTCCCGTCCACCGTCGCCGCCCACCCCGACACATACGGGATCGTGTAGGCGGCGGTGTCCATGCCGTGCGCGGCACCGATCATCAGCGCCACCGACTCCGCCTCGACCTCCGCGATCCCGCGATGCCGGGTCGCGTCCTCATCCTCGGGGTCATGCAGGCGGATATGGGCGAGCTCGTGCGCCAGGGTCTTCACCTGCGCGGCATCGTCCATGTTCGTGCGCACCGCCACCCACTTCTCGTTCCAGTGCGTAAGCCCGTTCGCGCCGCGAATCTCTCGCTCATGCGGCACCGGCCGGAACTCGTATCCCGCCGCAACGATTTGCGCGATCAGGCCCTCGCGCAGCCCGGCAGGTGCCTCGCCTTCCAGGAGCTTCGGGCGCGGCGGGAGCGGCACTTCCGCACCCTTAGTCTGGGAGATGTCGAACACTCGGGCCGGCGTGACGCCGATCATCCGCTCCCGCACCGACTCGCCCGGCCTCGGCCGCTCGCGCGGCTTGAGCCTGCGCCACGAATCCGGGTTGCCCGGCGTCGCCGACGCGAACCGCGCCTTGAACGGCGCGAGGATGCCATACGGCTTCTGCCCGTCGACCACCTCACGCCCGAGAGACTGCCACTGCTTCATCCCAGCCACATACGTCGGATACGGATCGGCGACCAGACCGGCAGCGAACGCGGCCTCGTGCTGAGCGAAGATCAGCAGCACGTTGTTCACGCTGCGCTTGCGGAACTGTGCCACGAACGTGAGCGCCCGCTTCCAGTCCTCGCCCGTGACCAACGCCTCTACCGACGAGGTCAGCGTCTCCTGCAGCTCCTCAACCTGCGCTTCCCGCGCAGCACGAAGCTCCGGTCTGTTTATTTGTCTTGTCATGATTCTGCGCTCCTCCCGTTCGGAGGTCAGAGGCATGCGCCGGTGACCCTTGCGAAGTTCAGGTGCGCCGGGGAGATCAGGAGGTAGGGACGGACGTCGAAATGTACGGGTCACCGTCAGGCTCCGATAAACCCGACCTGTCTAATCCGGCTTACCCGATGGGTGGGCTGGTTCACCAGAGAATTCGAGAAGGACGGTTGAAAGGCCGCCGTTCCCGCGTTAAATCACGCTGTCTGCCCTGAACCAGGAAGATGAACACACGGACGGCCGGGCGTGAGGCGCGGTGGTCGCGGTCGAGAAGGCGCTCGATCGATTCGGCGCTCCCGTCTACGTGCGCAAGCAGATCGTGCACAACGTCCACGTGGTGCGCACGCTCGAGCAGATGGGGGCGATCTTCGTCGAGGAGGTCGACGAGGTGCCCGAGGGCGCGAACGTCGGGTTCTCGGCGCACGGCGTCTCCCC